>CAZXFX010000057.1:0-20911 GCA_964640295.1 uncultured Dehalococcoidia bacterium
AGAAAAAAACCTCTGAACTGGTAAATACAGGCCTTTGCAGGTGAAATGCAGGTGAAAAAAGACACCAGAACCACGTGCAGCGCATCAGCAGGCCACCTGCAAAACGCCTGCAGCCCAACCAGAAGGTTATAAACCAAAATATATGCACATCGGCGGGATCACAAGGGCAGGCAAACGCCCCAACAGCTTTGCAAAATCCCTTCCCCCTCTCAGCCCTCGATGGGGGAAGGCTCAACCCCAATCAGGCGCCAGATAATTCACCATTCACTATTCACAATTCAACGGACGGGGGTGATCCAATCCCCCGACCAAACTGATACAGGATCAAAGAGCGCGCCGATTTTGACCAAACGCGCCTTCTAGGATATGATTTATCCGCCAACGTGAGCTATTTCGGCTGGCGACTCCGAAGCATTCATCGTAATGGGAGAAACCCAATGGTAGCCACAGAACTAGTCCCCAACCGCCAGACAATGGAAACGGCGGGCGAAGCGCTTCCCGTTTACAGACCGGACAGCAAAGTCCGCGCCAGACGACCGCAGGAACTGGCTTGGAAGACGTTCTCGCACATATTCAGACAGAAATTCATCCACCGCCGCAAGCGCTTCCCCCTGGTGACGATGCTGGAACCCCTGGAAGCGTGCAACCTGGACTGCTACGGATGCGGACGCATACGCGAATACCTGCCCGTCCTCGATAAGCGGCTCACCCTCGAGCAGTGCCTCAAGGCGGTGGAGGACTCAGGCGCGCCCATCGTCTCGATAGCGGGCGGCGAACCCACCATGTACAAGCAGCTTCCCGAACTCATCGAGGAGTTGGTCAGACGCAAGATATTCGTCTATTGCTGCACCAACGGGCTGCTTTTGGAGCGCGTCATGAAGCGCGTCCCGCCCTCCAAGTACTTGGCGTGGGTCATCCATCTGGACGGGATGGAAACCCAGCACGACATCGCCGTCAACCGCAAGGGCGTGTGGAAAAGGGCGATGAAAGCGTCCAAGCTCGCGCTCGAAGCCGGATACAGGGTCTGCTCCAACACCACTCTCTTCAAAGGCTCCAACGCCGAAGACCTTCACCAACTCTTCGCGCTGGTGACCGACATGGGATTCGAGGGAGTAATGGTTTCCGCAGGGTACGATTTCGTGGATGGACCCGTACAGGATATGTTCCTGTCGCGCGAAGAATCCATAGAGGTATTCAAACGCGTGCTCACAGACGAGGCGATTGAGCGCATACGCTTCTACAACAACCCGCTCTATCTCAGCTTTTTGCGAGGAGAGAGGAACTATCAATGCGCGGCATGGTCGAACCCCACCTACACGGTGCAGGGATGGAGAGAGCCGTGCTACCCATTGGCCGACAGGCACACAGACGACGTAAACGACCTTTTCGAAGACTCTCTCTGGGAAGGCTACGGCGTGGGCGTGAACAGCAAGTGCGCCAACTGCATGATGCACTGCGGATTCGAGTCGGCTACCATCTACGACGCCTTCAACGGACCCAAAGGGGCGACATCCCTGGCGAAGGGAATGATGGGCAAAGGCGCTGGACTCGGAGCCGGCTAGCTAATGGGAGGGGGTCTGGCCTTGCTCGCGGCGCTGCCCGAAGAGGCGCGAGGCATCCTCAAGAAAGGCTGCTGGAGGAAGATTGCGTCGCCCAAAGCCCAAGCTATGTATCAGCGTACCGTTGAAAACAAGGATGTCGTTCTCGCCATAAGCGGCGTGGGTAAAATCCGCGCCCAAGCCGTCGCTCGCGCGGTCCTGCGGGAACAGAGTCCGGACGCGGTTATCTCAATCGGGTTTGCGGGAGGGCTGGCGCCCGGCCAGCAAGCGGGCGACCTGATCGTCGCCCAAACCCTCATGACAGCCGAAACGCCGCCAGGCGACGGCGAAACCATCCGCGCCGACCGCGCTCTGACATGCAAAGCGCTGCGCCTGCTGGGGGCGTCCGCGCTCCGCCATCGAGCGGGAACCTGCGTGACCGCCCCCCAAATCATATACAGCCCGGACGCCAAGAGACGACTCGGTTTGGCATCCAAAGCGCTGGCGGTCGATATGGAAAGTTTCTGGATAGGACTAGCCTGCCGAGAGCGGAAAACCGCGTTTCTGGCGGCGCGCGCCATAGTGGACACCGCAGAGCGCCCAATGCCCGACTTCGCAGCCCAATTCGCGTCGAACGCCACTCGCTGGAAAGCCATCCTGTCGGCGACGCTCCATCCGCGCTCGCTGCCCGAACTGGTTCGACTGGCCGCCGCGGCCTCCAGAGCCCGAAATTCTCTGTCCGACTTCGCAGAGGCTTTCATGGAGGAATGGCCGATGACTGAACTGCCGTCTTCCGCCAAAACAACCAGAATGTCCATATCCGCAAAAGCGCAATGATCGCCAACGAGGTATCGAAACTGTACGGGTTGCAGGACGCGGTCTCGACAGCCGTGTCTCGGTCTCACCGCTACTTCGCGCGTACACAAGCCCGCGAAGGCTACTGGTGGGGCGAGTTGGAATCCAATTCCACGATGGAAGCCGAGTACCTGATGCTCACCCACTTCTTGGGGATTGGCGACGCGGATACATGGAGAAAACTGGTCAACCGCCTGCTCGAATCTCAGCGAGAAGACGGCACCTGGGGGCAATACTACGGCTCTCCCGGAGACCTCAGCGCTTCCGTAGAGTGCTATTTCGCCCTGAAACTTGCGGGCGTGTCCGCGGACTCCCCCGCCATGATCAAGGCGCGTGAGTTCATAATCTCAAAGGGCGGTGTCCCCCGAACGCGAGTATTCACGAAGATATGGCTCGCGCTCTTCGGCCAATGGGACTGGAAAGACGTGCCGACGCTCCCGCCGGAGATGGCGCTGCTTCCTCCGTGGGCGCCCATGAACCTGTACGACTTCTCTAGCTGGGCCAGGGCGACCATGCTTCCCCTCAGCATCGTGCTGACTCATAGACCGCTATGCCAAATCCCTCACAGCGCAACCATTCCCGAACTCATACCCGGACAAACAGCTAAGACCGACATTCCATTAAAACCCAAATCCATAGCCCCCGTGTCCGGCGCGTTCCACCTGGCGGACAGGATATTTCGATGGTACAACTATCTGCCTTGGCGACCAATGCGAAGCGCCGCTATTCGCAGAGCGGTCGAGTGGATAGTGGACCACCAGGAAGAGGACGGTTCATGGGGAGGCATACAGCCGCCCTGGGTGTACTCTCTCATCGCTCTCAAAACGCTGGGATACGATTTAGACCATCCTGTCATGCGAAAAGGAATCGAAGGTTTCAAAGGTTTCATGATAGAAGAAGGCGATACCTTGCGGATCCAAGCCTGCGTATCTCCAGTATGGGACACCTGTCTGGCTATGATAGCGCTGGAGGAATCAGGCCTGCCGCCAGACAACCCGATTCTGCGCGAGGCGGGCGACTGGCTCATTCAGGCGCAGGTCACGAATGGAGGAGACTGGCAGGTAAAGGCTAAGGATACGATGCCGGGCGGGTGGCCATTCGAGTTCGCCAACAGCGCCTATCCTGATATAGACGATACCGCAGAGGCGCTTATCGCCCTGAAAGGCGCGCGCCTGAGAGATCAGTCAAAGCGGCGCGAGGCTATACGGCGCGGCGCGGAGTGGATCCTGGGAATGCAGAGCAAGAACGGCGGATGGGCGGCGTTCGACAAGGACAACACGCGCCGCGTCGTAGCCTCGATACCGTTCGCAGACTTCGGCGAAATGATAGACCCGCCCAGCGCGGACGTAACCGCCCACGTAGTGGAGGCGCTTATTCGCGTCGGCTATCCCGCCAATACGCCCGCCCTGCAAAGAGCCGCCCGCTATCTGTGGAACGAACAGGAAGAAAGCGGCGCGTGGTTCGGACGCTGGGGAGTGAACTACATCTACGGAACGGGCGCGGCGCTGCCCGCGCTGGAAGCCATAGGCGAAGACATGACCGCCCCAGCCGCGCGGCGCGCGGTCGCATGGCTTGCGGACCGACAGAACGAAGACGGCGGCTGGGGAGAGAGTTGCGCCAGCTACGCAAACCCGGAGTTGGCGGGGCGAGGCCCCAGCGCCGCTTCGCAAACTGCGTGGGCGCTTCTGGCCCTCATGGCTGCGGGAGAACTGGACAGCCCCACCGTCCAGCGCGGAATCAAGTACCTCGTGTCCACGCAGCGGGATGATGGAACATGGGATGAGCCGTGGTTCACGGGCGCGGGCTTTCCCGGCTACGGCGTCGGCGGTCGAGTCGAAAAGACTCCTAACCAGGGCGAGGAACTGCCCGCAGGCTTCATGATCAAGTATCATCTATACAGAAACTACTGGCCACTGATGGCGCTGGGGCGATTTCAACGACTTTCCCGGCGGTGAGCAGAAAATAAACCATTAGAACACCTTTAACCCGCATCAATATGGCAAATTCCCCAAAATCCCTTCCAGCTACCAAACAAAATTGATGCAAGCGCCACGCTGAGCTAACACAGATACTCGCAGAAAACCCTACTCGCTAACCGCTATCCACCTGCTAAGCCAATACAACCTCATGGCCTCCAAGCCTTGGGCATATTGGAGCGAATATCGGTTATAATAGGGACTCGCGGCATATCGCGCGCGGAGACGCAGAATCGGTTGAGAGCGAGAAACGACCGATGAAGGAGCATCTCTCATGGCCAGTATTCACTCCATCCAAACGGCGACGCTCGATCCTCGGACATACCGCCTGCCCGACATTCCGGATAAGCATCCAGACGACATGACCAGTTCTAAGCATCTTGCCAAAGGCGGCAACCAAGGACGCCTGGAAGTACATCTGGGCCACTACGAAACCACCATCGTATCGGGAGAGCGTTACATCCAGTCCACTCCGGGCACAGAGATGCGCTACCCGGACCTGATGGTGGCACTTGACGCAGACCCGAACCTGTACGAGGCCAACAACGGCTACGTCATATCCAGACAAGGCAAGCCTCCAGACTTCGTATTGGAAATAGCGTCCCGACGAACCGGCCACATAGACACCGGTGAAAAGGTCTATTTCTACGAGGGACTTGGAGTTCGGGAATACTGGCGCTTCGACGAGACTGGCCGGTTTCACGGAACTCGTCTGGCCGGGGACCTTCTGGTGAACGGCCAGTATCAGCCAATCGCAGTGGATGAACTTCCTGATGGTGAGATCAGGGGATACAGCGATGCGCTAAACCTCTATCTCTGCTGGAGAGAGGGGGAACTGGATTTCTACGATTCAGTAGCCGAGGACTATATCCCGAGCCTCGAGTCCGAGCGTCAGCTCAGACGGCAAGAGCGAAGACTCAGGCGACAAGCGGAGGGCAGCGCCGAATCCGAGCGAAGGCTCAGGCGACAAGAACGGCGACTGCGGCTGAACGCCGAGAAGCGTGTACAGGAACTGGAGGAGCGTCTGCGCCGCAGAGAAGATTAGCGCTGGCTGACTATATACAACACGTCTCATCAATTCTGAACAGTTACGATTTTCAGATTCGACTATACATCCATCTCCCTGTGTTAGGATACTCACAGCTTAAGAACAAATACACGAAACACGTGTACTGTAATTTATCAACCAGTCCCAACGAGCGCGGAAAAAGCCTCTGAACTACGGGTGATGCACATTACATGAGTCCTTTAACAATTGAAGAGAGTGGCTAGCGCAAGGTAGGGGCGACCGAAGTGGCGATTCAACCGGATCCCCACGTTGAGAGCGGCTACCTTCGACGCGATTCGACTCAATAGTCCCCACTTGCCTTTCGCCTGTGGGAAGTGAAGCCCAAACACTTCTTCCAGCTGTCCATTAACAGTCTCTATCACCTGCTTGAGCCTGGAATGCTGCCGTTTGACCGCCTCTATGTCTCCCCCGATGTAGTTCTTAGGGGTGATAACGACCGCTCCATAAAACTCCCTCCAGTACTTCCTCCATTCGGATCCGAAAAAGCCGTTGTCTCCAAAGATAGGGTTCACGGACTGCCATGCCTGCCGACGCGCTCGGCCATATCGGCCCGGTAGGACCCACATACCTCTTGCCGTTGCCGCGCAAGGGACTGGGCAAATCCTCCAACTTGCGCGGTCTTCCAAGCGGATCGTTGCGCCAACACAGAAAGATCTCGGCTACCCAGCGGTCTTCGGTACTGGCGGGAGCCAGCATGAAACCTGTTATCACGCCATCGGCAGACACCGATAAGAGCAACTTGCAGCCATATTGGGAAAGTAGCTTTTCAAGTGTTCATTCGCATAACGAATGAACGCTCTCTTGAGAGTTTCCGAACCACTGATTGTAAATCATCAGGGTCAGGACTTCGCTGTCGGACAGTTTGGGTTGTCTGCCTGGACGAATCGGTTTGTGATGGGCGCAATGCTGTTTATAGAGATCGTCAACTATGGTGTATAATGCGGTCAGGAAAGTGTCAAGGTCTAAGGTCAACGCCGGCCTCCTTCGCTCGGATACGGCTAGCGTACACCATTCCTTGACGCTTTCTTCTTTCTTTAGATTTTAATGTGCATCACCCGTATCGAGGGGGGAAGGGATTTTTTCGGTCGGTTAGAGTGTTTGCCTGCCCTTGTGAGCCTATAAGCCATCAATGTTCCAACAAAGCCAAGCCGCAGCCATCGAACTCAGACCGGCGCTATCCTTCTTGAAGCGTTTCGGCAGGGGAAGACCGCGCCATCCGATAGGCTGGATATACGCCCGCGAGCAGCGCGGCGGTTACGGCTATCATTCCAGCTTGCGCCAAGGTCATCGGATACACCTGCATATCCATGGTCCACCCAAACGCCTTCCGATTGATTGCGTATATGAGTACCGCCGCTTCTATCAAGCCCAATGGCACGGACAGCAGGCCCGCCGCCAGTCCCATCAGTCCGCTTTGCGAAGTGAACATCAACCAAACCTGGGGCGGAGTGAATCCGATTACCCGCAGAGCGCCGAACTCTACCGCGCGTTCGAGCTGAATCGCCATGAGCGCGCCAAGAACTCCGATGAAAGCGACCAAAACGGCCAGAATGCGCACCGCGTTCGTTATCGCGAAACTGCGCTCGAACACTTCCAGCGCAGCCGCTTTCAGGTCCGCGTTGGAACGAATCGCCACGCCCAAATCGCTTCCCAATAGACTTTCCAGCGACGCTATCAGACCATCTACGTCAACGTCCTCATCGGCGTCTATCGCAACGCCTGAATAGCTCTCATCTCCCCACAACCCAACATAGAGGCTCCGGCTCATCATCACTCTGCCCATACCCGCGCTGCCGTAGTCATAGTAAATTCCCGCGATTCTGAAATCGCGGTCGCCCTTCACAGTGGAAAGGCGAACATAAGAACCCACACGCTTGTCGTTGCGGTACGCGAACGGCTCGGACACCGCTACCACGTCGCCGCTCTGCAAATCGCGCCACACCCGCGCCGGATCGCCCTCCTTGAACGTTTGCCGCTCCACGAAATCGTCGAGGTCCGCGTCAGTAACGAGCAGGCGCGCTTCGCTGTCAGGGGAGTTTACGCGAGCGTTCCGAACAGTCCTCACGCTCGCTACGCCATGCGCGTTTCGGATTCGTTCCAGGATGTCCGGCGCGAGTTTGAACTCTGTGCCGTAAGAGCCGAGCGACGCGGGGGATATGTAAATGTCGGATCCCAGCGAACTGTCCAGCCACCGCTCTACCGTATCGCGAAAGCTCCGCACCATAGTGTCTATCGAGATAGTGACCGAAATCGCCACTGCCAGCGCGGCTATCGCCACGGCGGTTCTGCTGATGGAGGCGGAGACGCCGCGCGCCGTCAACGCGCCCAGCGAGCCAAATATCCCGCCCAGAACCGGCGCGAGCGCGCGGCCAAACAGGATGACGCTCACAGGCGTGAGCATCGCGCCGCCAAGCATGAGCACGGCCAGCCCGCCAAAAGACAGCAATAGCGTATCGAAAGGCAGGAGAATCAGGCCGCACCCGATCGCCATTGTTCCAATTCCCAGCGTCGTGACAAGGGGCGCGCTTCCCCTGAACCGAGACTCCAAGTGAGAGCGAGACAGCGCCTCCCTCGCCGATACGCCCGTAGCCTCCAACGCTGGAATAAACGCCGCGACCAGAGTGGCGGCAACGCCAAGGACAAATCCTTTGACCAGAGACCAGATCGGGATGGAAATATCCTGCGCCGACACGACGAAGAAGAGGTCGGTGATTGTCTGCGTTATTAGGTCCACCAGGCCTCGCCCGACTACTATGCCGAGCAGCGTCCCCATGACGGTGGCGATAATCCCGATTAGCGCCGCTTCGCCGAGTACCAGCGCGAATATCTGCTGTCTCGTAACCCCTATCGCGCGCAGCGACCCTATGACGGAGCGGCGCTGCACCACAGAGAACGTCATCGCGTTGTATATCAAAAACGCGCCCACAACGAGTCCGAGCAGGCTTATCATGAACAAGTTTTGATCAAAGGACACGGTTAGATGTTCGATGGCTTCCGAGCGCGTGGAGGGTGTTTCCACAGACACGTCGGGGGGAAGCGCGGCTCGCGCGCGCTCCAAGAAAACGCGGCCCCGCTCGCCGGCGGGCGCGATCAGGTCAATATGGCTTAGCAGTCCTTCTCGCCCCGTAAGTTCCTGCGCCGTGGAAATGTCGGTTATCAGCAGGTTTTCGAGGGTTTCGACGCTCAAACTATTCTGAGGCGTCATCAGGCCAACTATCGTGACCTCGCGTTTCACGCCCGCGACATCCAGCTCGATAACATCCCCCGCGCCTACTCCCAAAGAACTCGCGGTATCCACGGTCACAAGCCCGGTGGCGGGCGTAGAGAGAAGTTCGACGATATTGGCAATGGATGTCGCGCTCGCCCCGCCAAGATAGGGTCTGAACTGAAAGTCGGCGAACGGCTCCACGCCGAGAATCCGCATAAGACGCCCGCTCTCCAAGTATCCGTAACCCTCGACCACGGGCGCCGAGTTCCTGACGCCCAAATCTACGCGCAGCGTGACGTATATGTCCTCGGACAAGCCTGCCGGTCCGCCGATTATCTGATGCGTGGCCGCACCCGTCACCGCCTCGCCAGACAGGTTGAACGCCCGTTTCGCGCTCTGATTTCCGAGGTCTATCGCCACCACTATGGCGACGCCCAGCGTTATTCCAACGACAGAAAGGATCATCTGCCAAGGATGTTTCAGCAGATGGCGCAAGCCGGAAAGCCAGAGCAGCGCGGTCATAGAGCGTCCAGGCTCGCCCCCGTCTCCTGGCGCGACGAAGGCGGGAAGCTAGGCATCCGTTCCAGCCATTTCCACGAGCTGCCCGTCTTGTATCGCAAGGGCGCGGTCCGCCATGCCAATCACCGTATCGCTGTGCGACACCGCTATCATGGTCTTGCCACCGGACCTCGCCAATTCGTTCAGCAGTCGCATTATCGCCATGCCCGTATCGGCATCCAGATTGCCGGTCGGCTCGTCGGCAAGAATAAGAGCGGGATCGTGCGCGAGAGCCCGCGCGATGGCGACGCGCTGCTTCTCCCCGCCCGACAGTCTGTCGGGATAGCTGTCTGCGCGGTCGCCCAGCCCCACTTGCGCGAGAAGGTCGGCGACGCGCAAGCGCGAGCGGTTCTTGTCGAAGCGATTTAGCTGGAGTGGAAGAAGCAGGTTCTCGCCAACGCTTAATGTGGGGATGAGATTGAAGAACTGGAACACGAAGCCGATATTCTTGCGGCGAAACAGGGTGCGGTCTTTCTCCGAAAGGGCCGTTATGGGAACCGAGTCAATGATCACGTCTCCGCCAGTCGGCGTATCAATGCCGCTCACCAAGTTGAGGAGCGTGGTCTTGCCCGACCCACTCGGCCCGGCGAGAGCGACGAATTCGCCTCTGTAAACGTCGGCGTTCACCTCGCTCAGGACGGCACGCGCCTCATCGCCTTCAGCGTAGCGCTTGGACAGGCCGCGCATTTTGACCATGGGGGCGTCGGCGTCGAGCGAGTTTTGGATTGCGTATCCGCTACTCATCCCCTGTATAATCCGCGACGTGAGTCGGAGTCAGGCGAAATATGACTGTGTTGTCGGACTGCTCGCGATAGCCTTCGGCGAAAGCGCGGCCCTCCTCGTCACCGTAGTATCTAATCGCCATCGAGAGTACGAGATCATAGAGCGGACGCTGAACCTCTTCCGCCACCCCATCGAGTATCACCGACTTGTACGGCGGCTCGCGCCAGTCAACGCAGAGTGAGGCGGCCGGATTTCTCAATATGTTGCGCCACTTAAGCGTGCGGCGTCCCGTAAACATATACGCGGAACCATCTTCCCAGTGGTACCAGATGGGCGCCGCGCGCGGACATCCATCGGCGTCAACCGTGCTTATGACCGCAACCAGGGTCTGGCTTAGAAACTCATCAACGTGGTCTGGGATATTTGGCATCGAGATTCCGCCTTTCTAAACTATGGATTCCGCGATTGTGATAATCATAAAGACATGTTATGTCAGGAGAAGGGTAGAATTTGACCGCTTCAGCGCTGAATTATATAATATGGCCATATATGACTACAGTCGTTAACATGGTTACATAGATGCTTAGTATGTCCAAGAGTAAATTGAAGGCGAATATGCTTCGCGTGTTCCGAATGATAGAAGAAAGCGGCGAGGAATTGATAGTCACTGACAGAAACCGCCCAGTTCTTCGCATACAATCCATCGCTCCCAAGAAGAGTGTAGAGGATATGTTTGGCTCTGTCAGGGGCGAAGTCATCTTCTACGAAGACGTAAACGCCCCAACCACTGATGAGTGGCCGGAAGTATAGTGGTCGTCATTGACACTTCCGCATTGCTGTTCTGGACTATTGACAACCAAAATCGGCTGTCCAGAACTGCCTCCGCCGCAATCGAAGGGGCTGAGCGAATTATAGTCAGTTCGATTTCAATCTGGGAAATTGGCGTTAAAGTCAACAAGGGAAGATTATACATCCCAGTCTCTGTCCATGAATTTGCCCACAGGCTACTGCGGATTGACGCTGTGGAAGTTATTCCCGTGGGTATCGAAACATGGCTAAAGAGCGTTGAACTCCAGTGGGAACATAGAGATCCGGCAGACCGCGTGATTGTAGCGACAGCGGCTCTGCGCGATTGCCCGCTAATTACATCGGACAAAACCATCCGCGCATATTACCCGCAGACTGTCTGGTAGTTGAACCAATAGTCGTATTCGGACCTGTCCAGGTCCGCGACAACTTCCTCTTTCGAGACCCGCAACTCGCTCGATTGCCCGTCGAAGAATCATCCAGGCGCCTCTCGCGCGCGCAGAGCGACGTACTTCGCCAGCCTATATTCCAAATTCAGGCCACGCGCCAAACTCATGTCGAGGCCATCGGCTACCGCCGACTTGACGCCGGCGGCCAGTTCAGGCGGAATCTTCGACAGTCTTTCCGCAAGAGCGAAAGAAACTTCTTCCATGCGCTCCGGCTCGACCACTCTGTGCGCCAGACCCACTTCCAGAGCCGCGCCCGCGTCCAGAGCTTCGTTGGCCAAGAGAGTCTTCATCGCATGAGCCTGTCCAATTATTCTGGGAAGGGTCTGGCTACCGCCCGCGGCGGGAACCATTCCCAGCGCGGTCTCCGGCATTCTGAATATCGCGTCGCTCGCGGCTACGCGCAGGTCGCACAGGCAGGCTATTTCCACGCCTGAGCCAATCACGTATCCGTGAAGCGCGGCTACAATCGGCTTCTTGATAGACCCGAACAAGCCCCACAGGTCGCGCTCCCAGCGAACCTGCCGCGCTATCGCCTGGGACGGAGCTTCCCCGAACTCGGTCAGATCCGCTCCGGCGCAAAAGCCTCTGTCTCCGGCCCCGGAAATGAGCGCGGAACGGACATCCGGGTCGTCCCGAACCGCCTCCAGAGCGATATAGAGGTCGTCCCGCATCTGAACGTTGAATGCGTTGATGACCTCGGGCCTGTTGAGAACGATCCGGGCCACCGAGCCGTCTTTGCGAAGCAGCGCTGTTGGTTCGTCGGGCATCATCGCCCTCGGTACGCGGGTCGGCGTCTTTCGAGGAACGACGAAATCCCTTCCGCTCTGTCCTGAGTGGATTGCAGGAGGAAGCTGAGGTCCGCTTCGAGCCGCAGACCTTGTTCCAAGGTTCCGTCTATGCCACTGAGCGTCGCTTCCTTGAGGTAACGCAGCGCTATTGGGCCATGGGCCGAAATAATCGAAGCCAGTTCCAAGGCGCGTTCGGACGCATTTCCGGGCGTAACCACTTCGTTTACCAAGCCGAATCCCAACGCCTCAGACGCGGAGACGCGCCTGCCCGTCAGCAGCATTTCCATCGCGCGAGAACGACCTATCAGCCTGGGGAGACGCTGAGTGCCGCCGTCCCACGGCATCGTTCCCGCCAAAATTTGCGTCATCGAAAACGTGGATTCGGCGTCGGCTATTCGCAAATCGCAAGCGAGCGCTATCTCCAGTCCCTGGTTCCATGTCTTGCCCTGAACCGCGCAGATAACCGGCTTTTCTATCTCGGCGATAGACTGAGCCGCCCTGACCTCGCCGACCAGCGAGTCCGGCGCCAGCGCGGCTTCGACGACATCGGGCGACGATCCAACGCAGAAATCCTGCCCTGCGGATTTCAGAACCGCTACCCAAACATCATCCCTCTGGCGGATTTCAGTCGCCGCGTCCCTGATGGAATACGCCGTCTCCAGATCAATCAGGTTTCCACCTTCAGGAAACACAATCGTCACGTCCGCGACGCGCTCGGTTATTTTGAGTCGGACATTCATAACAGTGACTTAGCTCCGCGCAAGCAGAAAATCGCTGAAGCGCTCGGTTATTTAGGTTATTTTGGTATTCTCAGTACGCGATGGTTTATGAAGATTTGAATACCCATACGTGTCAAGAACACCGTTATTTTAGCTGTATGACAACCTGGCGGGTTTCCCCGACTCCCATGCTTTCGGTAGTGACGTCGGGATGGTCGGAAAGCGAAAGATGCACTATTCTGCGCTCGCTGGGAGGCATCGGCTCGAGCGCGATGGACCGGCCCGTATCGGCCACTCTCCCAGCGACGCGGCGAGCCATGTTGGCCAGAGCCTGTCGGCGACGCTCCTGGTACCCTTCCACATCAATCATGAGATTGACGCGATCGCCTACCTTATGGCTGACGATGTACTTGACCATAAACTGGATCGTGTTCAGCGTCTCTCCCTTACGCCCGATCAAAAGCCCGGCGTCGTCTCCTTCTATCTCGAATACGGGACCGTCCAGCGACTCATTATATAGCTGCTTGAGAGTGAGAGTGGCGTCCACCCCCATCATGGACATCAAAGACTCCAGGACTTCGGATGTGAATGTGACGCTGTCGGGAGGGGCGTCGTCGAGAAGTTTGACGCGGACAACCGCAGGTTCGGAGCCTATTCCCAGAATGCCGGCTTTTCCGCGGCTAACGACGGCGATTTCTACGTCGCTGCGTTCGGCGTCTAGCTCCTTTAGAGCGATTTCTATTGCTTCTTCTACCGTTTTCGCCGACATTTCTATCTCTTGCATCATTCGTCTCCTCGACGGAAGGAACAGGCGCGGGCGTTAGAGACGCGGGCGCGACAGCCTCGTCCTCATTCTCGCCGCCTCGCCTGAAGTTGAATATATTCATCAATGGGCCCCAGCCTGTGACAAATCCCTGTATCACCACCCCAACCACGTTCGACACGACCCAGTACACGGCTAAGCCGCTCGGGAAATTCAGCGTAAAGAACCCGAACATCACCGGCATCATCCACAACATCATCCTGTTGGTGGAAGCCTGGCGTTCATCTGCGGTGGGCATAGTGGTCATCTTCTGCATGACCCACATGGAAACGCCAACCAGAATAGGCATCACGAAAGGGGTGGGATCCGGCAGCGCCAGATCCATCCAGAGAAAATTGCTGTTTATGGGTATGACGCCATGCACGCTGGGCAGCCAGACGTACAAGTGTCTCGAAAGTCCCACCAGACTCTCAGGATTGGATGGGACCGTTTGGATAATAGCTTGATAAAGCCCTATCCAGATAGGGAACTGTATGAACATGGGGCCGAGACAGCCAAGCGGGTTCACCCCATGCTCGCGATAGAGCCTCATAGTTTCCTGCGAAGCCTTCTGTCTATCGCCTTTGTTGCGCTCCTGAATCTCCTTCATTAGCGGCTGAAGCTGGCTCATAGCCTTGATCTGCCTGCTCTGCTTCACAGTCAGAGGAACCAGAGCCAGACGCACCAGAAGCGTGAAGGCGATTATGGCTATCCCGAAATTCAGGAACGACCAGGAATACAGCAGCACCAGTCCATTTATCATGGGCTGGATGATAATAAGATCCCACGCGTCAATTATAACGTTTAGAATTTCCAAGCCGCGCCTCTAATTCAACATGCCTTGGCCCTGTCTCGGGGGTGCGGGTCGTCCTCATCGGTCTCGTACACCCATTCCTCGTCCGGGTTCCCATTCGGCTTTATTCTCAATGCCATTATAGTGTGGTCGGTAGTAGCAAAGTATATCAGGTCGCCCGCCACTTCAAGAGATGTGCGAATATCGGCTCCTATTCGGCACGCCGACTGCTCTGTTCCATTCTTTTCCAGCAGGACGATCTTGGAATCGCCTCCGTCCGCGACCGGCACCGCTATCAAGTCGTTTACAATCGCGGGAGCGCCCACCAACTGCCCTTCACTGGCGTATGTCCACTTCAACTCCCCAGTAGCGGCGTCGAGGGCGTATAGAATCCCGTCCAGGGACGGCGCGTAAACGACGCCGTCTTCCACCAGCGGCGGCGCCCAATACCATCGAGTGGCGTCGGGGAACTTCCACCGCACATTGCCGGTATTGGAGTCGAGAGCGTATAGAACGCTGTCGAATCCGCCGAATATCACCATCCCGTCATACGCCGTCAAACTGGAAACGACGGCGCCTCCTACCTCGACGGGTTCATTCCACTTCTCGCTGCCGTCTTCCACATTTACGGCATAGACTTTGTGATCGAGCGAACCAAAGTAGGCTACGCCATCCACCACCGAGGGAGAAGACCATACAGGACCCGGTTCGTGGTACTCCCATACGGGGTCGCCTTGAGTAATATCTACGGCGTACAAAACGTTCTCGGACCTCTCCGAGGAGCCTGCCGCGCCGGTTCCCACAATCGCAAGGTCTCCAACAATGCGAGGCCCGCCTACGATTCTGCCGGCGAGACGCTCTTGCCACAGCGGACTGCCATCTACTTTGTCGTATGCGTAGAGAACGCCATCGTAGCCGCCCACCAGAACGATTTCGTCGGTGACTGCGGGCGACCCATAGAGACCCTTGTCGGCGTCTTCTTCGGTGGGCAACTCTCTTCGCCATTCAGTATTGCCCGTATCTTTGGAAACGGCGAGCACCTCTCCTCGCATAGTGCCGATGAAAAGCGTGTCGCCGCTTACCGAGCCGGCCGACCATCCCTCGGGTCTTCTTACGGCATTGCAGCCGATTAGGACCAGCAGAGAGATCAGCGCCAGAATGAGCAAGACGACATTTACGCCTCGCCCTGTTATAGAATTTGCCATTTGCGATGTTTCCGCCAGCGGGATGACGCCCTAGCGCATCCACGTAGATTCTTTTGCATTGAGCCTAAACTATGGAACGGGGTCATATCCACTGCCGCCGAGCGGGTTGCAGCGTCCGAGCCGTTTCACAGTAAGCCATAGTCCACGGACGAGTCCGTATTTGGAAATAGCGTCATAAGAGTAGCTGGAACAACTGGGAGAATATCTGCACAGCCCGGGCAGGTATGGCGAAACCGCCATTCGGTATAGCCTGATCGCCGCCAAAGCAGAATTCCGCACTAGCGCATATCTCCCTGAAGATCATTCGACATCCGGATTCACGACTCCCAACCGGTCCAGCAGTCTCTTCAGCGAGCGCTCGAGATCCCAGTAGCTCGCCGACCGGGCGTCCCGCCGAGCGATTATCAACAGATCCCATCCTTCCCGCGCTGAGATTTTGCTCGCCGCCGACTTCAATCTTCTCTTGATCTTGTTACGAACGACAGCGTTCCCCAGACGCCTGCTGACAGAAAACCCGAATCTGGTCGTGTCCGAGCCATTCACGCGGGCTATCGCCACAAGCCTTCTGTCCACGCGACTCTTGCCCAGGCGTCTGGCCTGCGCGAAGTCGCGAGACTTTCTCAGACGGCGCGCCCGTTGCATATAACTCGGATTCGTTCGCTGCGAGGATCGGTCTATTCAGACTATGGGACGTTGCGCGAAAATCATTCGGGGATCAGACGGTAAGCTTGTGCCTGCCCTTGAACATCCTCCTCTTGAGGACATTCCGGCCTGACTTGGTACGCATTCTCGTTCGGAAGCCATGCACTCTAGCGCGTCGCCTCTTCTTTGGCTGATATGTTCTTTTGGGCATTCTAGCTACAACCTCTCAAACACAAGGATTATAGTGATTGTCTAAAATCAGTGTCAATTTGGCTATGCGCCTATCGCCGAGATAAATATCTAATTTCGCTGCCTGAGCTGGCCTCTGAGGAATATCTTCAGCACGCCCTCATTGGCGGCGCTGGAAAGTCTGCGCTCTACGTTTCCATCCCTGCCGATGAAGAATGTGGTGGGAAGCGAAACGACGCCATAGTTCCTGGCGATCTCGCCGGTGGCGTCCAGTCCGTTGGGGTATGTAACTCCGACACTCTCGGCAAACGCGCGAACGTTCTCCATAGTGTCAGAAATCGCCACTCCCACAAAGACCACCCCTTGATCCTCATACTCCTGCTGCATCTCTTCGAAGAACGGCATCTCCCAGCGGCACGGGGGACACCAGGACGCCCAGAAGTTCAGAACGACTACATTGCCTTCCAGATCGGACAGTCGCAGGGTTTCGCCATCGAACGTCTCCATCTCGAAATCATACGCCTTGCCCTCCTCTTTGGTGGCTCGAGGCTGGATTCTGACGGGCGTGGAGCGCGGAGTCGGGACGCTGGCGATAGTAGGCTCCGGCGCAACAGTCGGAACAGGCGTGGCCGTAACGGTCGGCGTAGGCGGCATCGTGGGTTCAGGACTGGGCGTGACGGACGGAGTCGCGGCTACGGGCGACGGGGAAGTCGCCGGAGCCGATTGGCCGCAGCCAACCAGCATGAGAGTGGTCGCGAGCGCGAATATGATGGAACTAAGGGGCTTCATTCTCAGATTGTAGCGCCTATATCCGCTTAATACGAAATGTTTGATTTTCGGGTATTCATAGTATGCGCTGGTTTATGAGAATTTGAACGCCCATATATACCAAGAACACCTGGTTTTCGGGTATTCTCAGTATGCGCTGGATTATGAAAATTTGAATACCCATACGTGTCAAGAATGCCCGATTTTCCAGTCTGAAGAATGCCTTCTATGCGGGGAGCGCTATATAATCGTTTTAGCTCATAATTGGATTCTGCGGCGGTTGGAGGCAACTTCGTATTGAAGAGGGCGGTAGTGATACAGCATCACCGGCACGAGACGCTGGGGGCGAATTTCGGTTCGGTCCTGGCCGAGTCGGGATACGCAATTGAGACCATCGAGGCGTTCGATGGGGAGCGTGAGTTTGACGCGCCCAGTCTCGATGGCGTCGAACTCATCATCGCGCTGGGCGGGCCCATGTCGGCGAACGACGATTGTCCCGCTCTGAGAGCGGAGATGAAGTATCTGGGGCAAGCGGCTGAGTCGGGAAAGGTTGTTCTCGGAATATGCCTTGGGGCGCAGCTTTTGTCGCGCGCGCTTGGAGGCGTCGTGGAACCGACGGGCGGATACCAATTCGGACTGCGAAAGCTGTGGATGATGGAGGAGGGGCATGACGACGCGGCGTTCTCGAAGATCGTCGTTCCGCTCGTCCCGACGCTGCACGGCGAATGTTTCTCGGTTCCCGCGGGCGCGACAAAGCTGGCCGAGGGATTCATGCTGCGGAGGGACCGGAGATACCGCCGCATCAATATGGCGTTCAGATACGAGAACGCATACGCGGTTCAGTTCGAGCCTCAGCTAACGCTGGACGAGCTAAAAGTCTGGAACCGTGAATTGGCGGGCGACTACGAATTGATGGGCGACGAGTTCGACCCGTATATCGAATCGCGCCGCAACCTGCGCGAATTCGCGCGCTTCGCGCCCATTCACGAAGCGCAGATGGCGGCGTTCCTCAGAAAGGCTATCGCAAACCGCCATGCTTAAGAGAATGTCCCCCGAGATCCCAATGATTCTGTCAGTGGTCGCGCAACTGCTGGCGGTTCTGGCCGCGCTGTGGCTAATATGGCCTCTCCGAGTCGGCCCTATCTACTACTCGGAACAGAGCATTGTGGATATAGACGGGCTGGGAGTCTTGCCCATACTTTTCGCGCCATCCGCGCTGATACTTGGAGGAACGATCGCGCTCTATATGTGGGCTACCCGCGGCTCCAACATAACGAAGTGGGCGGCGTGGGCAGTCGCCGGGATTCTGTTACTCGTGTCTCTAATCGGATCTATGAGCTTCGGTCTGTTCTTTCTTCCCGCCGCTGCCACTATGCTGATTGCCACAACCCTACAAAGCAGGATTTACAGGAACATACACGCCTAGCGGTTCAACATGTTTGCGCGGACGCTAATCCGCCGCAGACTGGTGAATGTAAGTCTGGTTCATCATAACGCTGTTGACTCCATCGAGCCTGGCTTGCTCCAACTCGACTTCGCTGACCCTCTTCCCATGAGTTTCTATATCCGCTCTGAGTTCTCTTCTGAGTTCTCGCATTTCCGCTCTGAGTTCTTTGCCCTGCGTCTCTATTGCGGACCTGAGATCTTCGCCCTGCGTTTCCGTCTTGGATTCCACGCGGCTGCTCTGGGATCTCACCTGCCAGATGAATATGGCTGTAGCAACGAAGATGCCCGCCAGAATCGAGCCCACCGATGGAATTTCAGGATTCATGTAACCACTCCATAACGATATTGACGGCTAACAGCCTCACTATAACAGGTGAAATTTATTATAGCATATTTATAGCACAGAAGTAGGCGCGTTTCAATGTAGTTGGGCCATTAGTTTCTCCTGACTGCCCGGCCCGGCAGCGCGCCGGTGTGCCGTCCGCCGTCTATGACAGGGACGCCGTTCACTATCACGTACTCTATGCCGATTGGAAACTGCTTGGGGTCGGTGCGAGTGGCGGGCGCGCGAACCGAATTGGGGTCGAAGACCGTTATGTCCGCGTTCATGCCGTCGCGCAGAACGCCCCTGTCCTGAAGTCCAAGGCGCTGGGCTGGAAACGACGTCATCTTCCGGATCGCGTTGGGCAGCGACATCTGGCGCTCCTCCCTAACGTACTCAGCCAGTATGATGGGGAAGCAGCCATACGTGCGCGGGCTTGGAAAGTCGCCCAGCAGCACCGCGTCGCTGCCCACCATCGAGAGGGGGTGAGTGACGAACGCGGGAAGCGTCCTGGGATTCAATCCCTCCGCCACGTAGCAAGTCTGAAGGTCTTCCTCTATCAGCAGGTCGCAGAGCGCGTCAACCGGATGCTGCTTGCGCGTCTCGGCTATCTCAGCTATGGAGCGTCCCTCGTAGGCGTGGTTTTCGGGTCGCTTGAAGTAGGTGAGCCACATATCGTGCCAGGTGGGAGCGCGAGGAACGACTTCGTCTCTCAGGCGCGCGCGGGCGTCCTCGTCGGCAAGCGCCTCTTTCAGGCGCGCGGGGCCGCCCTCGTGTACCCAGTCGGGGAACACTATCAGGATGCGCGTGCTGCCCAGGCTGTACGGATAGCTGTCGAAGGTCACGTCCTGGCCGGACTCGGCGGCGTCCTCGACGAGTCCCAGCAGACGCGGCGCGCCGCCGGGCGCGGGCGCCTTCTGGTAGAAGTGGGTGATGTGAACGGGAACGCCGCTGCGCGCGCCTATCTCGATTGCTTCCCTGAACGGATCCATGAACATATCGCCCGACTTGTATCGGACGTGGGTATGGTAGATGCCGCCAAGCTCCGCGACCTGCTCGGAGAGCGCGACGAGCTCGTCCGTGCTGGCGTATCCGCCGGGCGGATAGTCCAGACCGGTGGAGAGGCCGAGCGCCCCCTCCTGCATCGCCTCCCGTATCATCGCCCTCATGTTGGCGATGTCGCGCTCGGCGGCGGGCGTGGACTCCCAGCCGATTGCATCTATGCGAACCGGTGAGTTGCCAAGTATGTAGGCGATGTTGACGGCGGACTTGCGGTCGAACATATTCAGGTACTGCTCGACTGTTGACCACGAACCGGGAAGCGGCGGATTGCCGTCGAGGCCGGAGTTGATCTCCACGAACTTGCGGAAGTCTTCTTGCGACTTGAAGGGCGCGTATGAGTTGCCGTCCACGCCAATCAATTCCGTGGTGACGCCCTGCCTCACTTTTGGTTCGTGTTCGGGCTGAGAGAGCAATACGAGTCCGGAGTGGGCATGCATATCTATGAAGCCGGGGCAGACTACCATGCCGTCTGCGTCAATCGAGCGGGCTGCCTCGGCGTCTCCGACTGCGCCTCTGAAGACGCGAATTCTTCCGTCTTCTACGCCTACCGAGCCGTAGTATCCCGGATTTCCTGTTCCGTCTATTATGAGTCCGTTCTGGATTAGAAGATCGAGCATGAGGTTGCCTCGGAATATGGTCTGGTTCGGCGCTTCTATGTCGCCAGGCGCGGAAGCGTCAAGACTGAAAGTACGACAAATCGTCTATACTTGCAAATCATCACAGAAGTTAGAGCCTGTATCGGTTTGGTCGGTGGATTGGATCACCCCCATCCTAGCCTTCCACCATCGAGGGGCTGAGAGGGGTTGGCGCGCCCTTCGACAAGCTCAGGACGAACGGATTTCTGATTTGCCTAACCCTGTGAGCCCTCAGCCATATAGGGGCTTTTGGGCATGGCATGGCGCCGGCCAAGCTTATGCGATATATCTTCTGGTTTATGGCGTTCTGGTGAGCCTGCAGGCGGCTTGCAGGTGTCTTCTGGTGGGTTTCAGGTG
>CAZXFX010000058.1:0-11117 GCA_964640295.1 uncultured Dehalococcoidia bacterium
GCGCCCTTCGACAGGCTCAGGACGAACGGATTTTTGATTTACCTACCCTTGTGAGCCGCCGAGGGGGAAGGGATTTTTGGGGTTGGTTTGCGCGTTTGCCTACCCTGGTGATCCCATCGAAGGGGGAAGGGATTTTGCGCGAGGTGGGGGGCGTGGCTAAATCGTTACAGGTTCCTGGGCGAATAAGAGAGGAGGCGAGCGGCCATTATTCAGCCACCGCGACGCCGTTCAGGAAATGCTGACGATTTTGTAAGTCACATTGCCTCTGGGGGTATTTGCGACGACTTCGTGTCCGGCGGCTCTGCCCAGAAGCGCCTTGCCGAGGGGGGAGGTGTCCGAAATCTTGAATTCGAGGGGATTGGCTTCGGACGAACTGACCACAGTGTATTTGAATTCTCTTGCGGATGAGACATCTTGCACCTCGACGAGGGCGCCGAGTTTGACTATTTGGGAGCGAGAGGGGTCGTTGGCGTCAATGACGACGGCTAAACTGAGTGTGGACTCTATCTGTCGGATGCGAGATTCCACTCTTCCCGCTTCTTCCCTGGCGGCTTCGAGGGGGGCGTTCTCTCGCACGTCTTTATCCGCGGCGGCTCTCTGAATTTCGTCAGAAAGGCGCCCGCGCTGGGACTTGAGGGATTCAAGTTCATTTACAAGCCGCTCATGTCCGTCCTCGGTCAATTCTATGAGCTTTTCTTCCTGACTCGCGGAGCGCGACTGCCTGGTCATCGTTCTTCTGACCCGGACGTGGTGGGCGAGATTGATCTGTTTGCCGCTCTTGTCCTCTGGGCCGAGTTGTTTGTTACGCACAAAGGACAGGAACTTTCTTATCTCCTGCAACCTTTCGGATGCTTGTGGAGTGGTTCCTGTCCCCGCTACTTTGTCTGCGTATTCGCCGATGGCGGAAGGTTGGAGTTCCTTTATCGGTTTATTGGCGCCGCACCAGATTACGAATCGCTGCAACTCCTTTGGAGTCTCTTCTGGTTTATATCCCTTACGCCGCTCCGCGTATTCCAAATAGTTGCCCACGGTCTCAAGGAGTGTTTTAGCGCTTTCGGATCTCAACGGGACGGCCCCCTTACGAAAGTTCGATGTTTCAATGCTACGTAAAATCGAAAGGCGGTGTCAAACCCGTGATTCGTCTGGGCGTTATCGAATGAGCGCGGCGATTGGGGGACCGGCTAGAAAGTGACTGATTTCATGTTGATGCCATATCCCTGCTTTCTGGATTCCAAAGTCAGGAACGTTTCCATCTTCCTGACTCCGTCTATCTTTGCCACGCGGGTTCTGAGAAATTCGCTCAGTTGGTCGAAGGACTTTAGAGTAGCCCATCCGAATATGTCGAACGAACCGGTGGTGACCGATACCCAGCTAATCTCGTCCATTTCCGCCAGCGCGTCGGCGACTGAGTCAATTTTGTCGGCGTCCGCCTGAAGGCCTATGACGACCTGGGATTCATATCCCATCTTGCGGGCGTTGGGAACCGCGACGATTTTTATGTACTCTTCCCGGAGCAGCTTCTTGAGGCGGCGGCGCACTGTCTCCTCACTCACACTATTTGGCTCTATCATCTTGGCTATGGTTTTATTGGTGGTGTTTCCATCTTCTTGCAAGCGGGAAACTATCTGTACGTCAAGCCTATCCATTGAATGTCAACCCCTTTGTGTGATATTTCACGCAAATAGATATACACTTATATAGTTATAGCACATTATAGCCACACTTGGCCATGAAGCGCCTTTTGACGGTCTGAATTGTGTCTATTGCTTGATTTTGCACGGAAATATAGACTGAGTATATCTACCTTTATTCATTATAGCATAAATATAGCAAGATGTAGCAATTGTAAATTATTTAACAAATTTGGCCTCTTCAGGCGCGCCTTTCGACAAGCTCAGGACGAACGGATTTTTGATTTACCCACCCTTGTGAGCCCGTCGAGGAGGAGGGGGTTTTTTGATTGGTTCAGGCGTTTGCCTGCCCTTGTGAGTCCGTCGAGGTGGAAGAGATTTTGCGCGAGATGGAGCGGCGACTAGATCGTTACAGGTTCAGCGACTTTTAAGGAGTGAGCGCAAGATGGCCTATGACTATATCATAGTAGGCGCGGGATCGGCTGGGGCCGTTCTTGCTAATCGGCTTACTGAAGATCCGAGCAGGTCCGCGCTCCTGGTCGAGGCGGGTCCGGACTATCCTGACCTGGACAGCACGCCCGACGATGTGAAATACGGCTACGGGCAAAGGCTGAGCGGCAGAGCCATGCTGAAGAGAGCGGTGGAGTCGGGCAATCGCTGGCACTTCGTGGCCAAGGCTACTGACAGAGCGGCGCCCATTGTAGTTCCGCGGGGCAAGACGACGGGCGGCTCTTCCGCGGTAAACGCGCAGATATTCCTGAGGGGAATGCCGGAAGACTACGACGATTGGGCGTCCTGGGGCAACGACGAGTGGAGCTTTGAGAAGTTGCTGCCCTACTTTCGGAGACTGGAAGCCGATACTGATTTTTTTGATGACTTCCATGGCGCGGAGGGGCCGATAATCGTTCGCAGATATACTTCCGACGAATGGCTTGAGGATCAGCGGGCGTGGTACGAAGCGTGCAGGCAGTACGGGTTCAGCGACGTCTCTGATCATAACGATCCCGATTCCACGGGCGTCGGGCCTTGCCCGTTCAATAATCCCAACCGCATTCGGTGGAGCACTAATCTGGGCTATATCAATCCGGCCAGAGACAGACCCAACCTGGAGATAATGTCCCAGACCCTGGCCAATCGAGTGGTATTCGATGGCAAGAGGGCGGTGGGAGTGGAAGTCGAAAGGGACGGTCGAGTAGAGACCATTCGCGGCGGGGAGATAATCCTGTCGGCGGGCGCGATCGGGTCGCCGCATCTTCTTTTGCTGTCCGGCGTGGGGGCTGCCTCTCACCTGTCGGAGATGGATATTCCGGTTGTCCACGAGTCGCCAGGGGTGGGTCAGAATCTGCGAGACCACCCGCAGGTCTCTTTGCGGTGGAAGACGAAGTCGGGATACAAACATGACCTATCCGATCCAGGCTTGCAGTTCGTTCTGAAATACACTGCCGCCGGCTCGCATCTGCGGAACGATATGCTCATTCATCCCATCTCCGGCGTCGGGCGCAGGCTCTATTACACGGACGACGGCGAGGGGGAGCGTGGCTTTGGAATGACCGCCGCGATATATTTGGCAGAATCGGCAGGCGAAATGAAACTCAGGACCGCCGACCCGCGCGTCCAGCCTTACCTGGATTACAACCTGCTGGGGACAGAGTTCGACCTGCGGAGGATGAGGGAGTCGGCGCGGATCTGCGTCGAGATAGCGCAGCGAAAAGAGATGGGTGAGTATATTGGGGAACTGACTGACCCGACGGAAGCGGATTTGGCGTCGGACGACGCGCTGGACGACTGGATATTGCGGGCGGTTACCACCAGCCATCATATATCAGGGACTTGCAAGATGGGGCCGCGGTCCGATTCTATGGCGGTGGTTGATCAGCGCGGGCGAGCGCATGGGCTGGACGGTCTGACGGTCGCGGACGCATCCATAATGCCGGACTGCATTCGCGCTAACACCAACGCGACATCCATTATGATAGGGGAGCGTGTATCCGACTTTTTGATGGAACAGGAGGAGGCGAAGCCCTGAGCTAACTGCGACAGAGCCAGACAGGAATGTGAATGACCGATTTTTGAGGTTTGTAAATGCGTTGACACTGATTGGGGGGCGACATAGAATTGGATTCGCTTAATGTCGAGCTCACTTATTTGAGGGGGGGATCGTAGCTATGCGGGAGATGTCTATTGACAGCATCCGTGTCAGCCTTCAGAACTATCAGAGAGTAGTGATTCTGAAAGACAAGGATTCGGATCGCTACCTGCCTATATGGATAGGGGCGAATGAGGCGGACGCGATTGCGGTGAAACTCCAGGAGGTGAGCGTCCCTCGCCCGCTGACGCACGATTTGCTGGAGTCTGTAATACAGTCATTGGGCGCGCGAGTAAACCACATACTGGTTTCAGACCTTACCGACGACACTTTCTACGCGAAGATAGTGTTGCAGCATAACGACTCCCAGACCGAAATAGACTCGCGCCCGTCGGACGCCATCGCGCTCGCGGTTCGGACTCAAGCGCCGATATTCGCGGCGGATTCGGTGGTGGACAGGGCCGGGGTGAAGATGGACCAGAGCACGGGCAAAGCCGTCATATCGGAAGAAGACGAGAATCGCGCTCCCACTGAAGAAGAGTTGAAGAGCCTGTCCGCTTTCAGCGACTTCATAGACTCGCTTGACCTTGAGGACTTGGGGGAGGGCGGAGACAGCCCGGCGGGGGCCGCGCCTTAAGCAGGGCGTATGCGAATTGTGAAAATTGAGAGAGGCCCCCTTTTTCGCAGCGGGGCCTCTTTTCGTTGACCGTGTTTTTTCGATTGTGATATACTACACAAGCTATTGAGGAGGCCCTTGATGGGCGGGCGAAAACTGGCCTTGGCCTTTCAGCTTTTAGGCGTGGGTTGGTATGTAGCTATGTGCATTGGCGGCGGAACTGTCGGGGGGTTTTTGCTCGATAGGCAGTTCGGGTTGAGTCCCGCGCTCACCCTGCTGGGGTTGTTCGTTGGAATAGGCGTTGCAGTCATAGGCATGTACCGTATGCTGATGGCTGTTTTGAAAGGTTCAGCCGAAGACTAGGCGCAAGTGCGCGAGTGTCTTCGGCGCAAGAGAAAGTTAGGGGATTCTACAGTTGCTGCGTAACCCAAGAACGTTGCTGATATTGGCGATAGGGTTGGTAGTCTTTGTAATTGCGGTCCTTGGCGGCGCGCTGGGCAACGCCATAGGGCTGGGATTCCTCGCTTCGCCGCTTGCCGCCATCGCTATTCCTGCGGAGCCGATGCACCCCGACTTCCCCATTACCAATACAATGGTGGCGACGTGGATCGCCATCGTCGTTCTTCTGATTATAACGCTGCTGGTGAGAAGCAGACTTTCTGAAGTTCCCGGCAGACTCCAGGGCCTCATTGAATTGGTTCTGGAGTTTTTTTTGAATCTTGCGGAGGGCATCGCCGGTCGGGAACGCGCCCGGCGTTTCTTCCCGCTGGTCATGACGATATTCCTGTTCATAGTCGTCGCCAACTGGATAGGCATACTGCCAGGGGCCGGCACTATTGGATGGATTGAAGACACAAAGCACGTCGCCAAGCATCACGCGGATGATGAAGGGAACGTGGACAAATCCCACGTTTACATCAATGTGTTCGAGGGCGAAGGCCCTGTCGCCCTTATGATGCCGGGTTCTCTTCCCAAGAATGACCACGACCGGGTTAGCATAGAGGATTGGGAAAAAGAGCCGCAGGAAGGCAAGGTGGCGGGGATACTCATCCCGTACTTCAGGGGGGCGAACACCGACATCAACATGACGCTCGCCATTGCCATAGTGGCAATGGTGGCGATACATATATGGGGCTTCAGCGCGCTCGGATTCGGGCATCTGGGCAAGTTCATCAATTTCAAAGAAGGGCCAATTGGATTCTTCGTAGGGCTTTTGGAAGGCATTTCCGAAATCGCAAAGCTGGTAAGTTTCACGTTCCGCCTGTTCGGGAACATATTCGCGGGCGAGGTTTTGCTGGCGGCTATGATTTTCTTGATACCGCTCATAGGAATCATTCCGTTCCTGGGGCTGGAGCTTTTCGTTGGTCTGATTCAAGCATTCATCTTCTCCATGCTTACGCTGGTGTTCGCCACCGCGGCGACGACGGCGCACGGCGGAGATCACCATTAAAATAGGGTTTGTAGTGAAATCCGCGTTCGTATCGGGATGCGGAAGTGAGAGTTTAGCGGCTCTTTCAGCACAGATAGATAAAGGAGTAGAGGACAATGGAAGGCGATATTCTAAACATAGGGGCGGGTCTTGCCATTGGCGTTGGCGCGATTGGTCCCGCTATCGGGATCGGACTGCTGGCTTCCAAGGCGATGGAGGCTATTGGGCGCAATCCCGATGCCGCCGGTCCTATCCAGCAGAATATGATTTTGGCCATCGCGTTCACTGAGGCCATCGCGATCTACGCTCTGGTGGTTGCGATTATCATCAAGTTCGTCTAGCCGGCCCGCGAAATCGAAGTCGCTCATTTCGTTCAGAGTGGGCGACTGCGCTTGTTTCGCGCGCGGGATCGCGACGCGGATGTCGCCGTTTTCAGGGGCGGTTCATCGGAAGAAGGTTAGGTGAAGGCATGGAAGCCATAGGAATCAATATAACGGGCCTGATTACTCAGCTAGTCAGCTTCGGCATTCTCCTCTTTTTGCTCTCGGTTCTTCTGTATAAGCCCATCGTCCGAATGCTGGACGAGCGTTCGGAGAAGATAAGGGAGAGCCTGGAGGCGTCTGAAAGGGCGCAGGCGGAGGCGGCGAGTTCGCGCGAGGAGACGCAGAAGCAGTTGGAGGAGGCGCGAGCGGAAGGCCAGCGCATGATTGCGCAGGCGCGTGATGTCGCGGACAGGTTCCGCGAGGAAGAAATTGCGAAGGCGCGCGAGGAGATCGCGGCGGAGCGGTCCAGGGCTGAGTCGAATATACAGAGAGAGCGCGACGCGGCGATAGAAGAGTTGCGGCGCGAGTTCGCGGGGCTTGCCATCGTCGCGGCGGAGCGAGTGATACGGCGCTCGCTGGATGAGTCCGACCACAATGAATTGATACAACAGGTGCTGGAAGAGGGATCTCGCGCTAATAGCCGCAATTAGGATTCGATTTCCAGGATATACTTGAGAGTTAGGTAGGTTAAATGCCCGCTGCATCTGCAATAAGGTACGCTAAGGCTGTGTTTCAGTTGGCTATCGAGCGCGATGAACTGGAGAACTGGCTGGAGGACCTCACGCAACTTGCCGATTCTGTGACGAACGAAGAGTTCAGCCGCGTTCTGTCGGCTCCGCGAGTTCCCGCTTCCCAAAAGGAGGGGATGATACGCGAGGCACTGGAATCGTCGGTTGGCCCTCTCGCGCTGAATCTGATGTTCTTGCTCACCAGCAGGGGGGCGCTCCACTCGCTTCCTGACATAGCGGACCGGTACCAGGAGATGTTGGACGCGCACAGGGATATAGAGCGGGCGGAGATTGTATCAGCGGTTCCGCTCGACGAGGCTCAGAGAGACAGCGTGGCGGATATGCTGGCTCGAACGTCCGGCAAGCGGATACGGCTCACCACGCGCGTTGACCCTGAGATACTGGGCGGAATGGTGATTCGAGTGGGCGACAGGGTGATGGACGGCAGCGCGCGGACTCGACTCCAGTCCATGCGGCGCGATATGGCGCAGAGACGCTGATACCGTTTCACGCTTAGACAGGATGGCGCGCCGCTAAACCGCGCGCGCCGCATAATCATATAGATAGACAACGTTCCACGGGAGGCCGAAATGGCGGTCAGAGGTCAGGACATAGCTTCGGTCATCCGAAGTCAGATCGAGAACTGGGAACAGCAACTCGAATCGGTGAATGAGGGCACTGTGATAGAGGTGGGCGACGGGGTCGCCCAGGTTCATGGGCTTTCGGGCGCCGCCTATACTGAGTTGCTGGAGTTCGAGGGAGGCGTCATGGGCATGGCGCTGAACCTGGAGGAGGACTCGGTTGGCACGGTCATCATGGGCGACCCGCTCGCGGTCAAAGAGGGTTCGCGGGTTCGCAGCACCGGGCGTATCGTAGAGGTTCCGGTTGGCGACAATCTGCTTTCTCGCGTGGTAAACGCTCTGGGGGAGCCGCTGGACGGCAAGGGGCCAATAGCGTCCGCCGGCGTCAGGCCTGTCGAGGTGGTCGCGCCGGACGTCTCCACTCGCATGTCGGTTGACACCCCGGTTCAAACTGGCATCAAGTCGGTTGACGCGATGATTCCTATCGGGCGCGGGCAGCGCGAACTCATCATTGGCGACCGTTCTACGGGGAAATCCGCCATCGCCTTGGACGCTATCATCAATCAGCGCGGCGGCGATCTGACGTGCATATACGTCGCCATCGGACAGAAGGCAAGCAAAGTGGCGCAGACGGTTTCCATGCTGGAGCAAAACGGCGCCATGGAACACACGATTGTGGTGGCGGCCAACGCTTCGGATCCGGCTCCAATGCAGTACCTCGCGCCCTATACGGGATGCGCCATGGCGGAATACTTCATGCACGACGGGCGCGACGCGCTCATCGTATATGACGACCTATCCAAGCACGCGTGGGCGTATCGAGAGATGTCGCTGCTGCTGAGGCGCCCTCCTGGACGCGAGGCTTATCCTGGTGACGTCTTCTACCTGCACAGCAGACTGCTGGAGCGCGCCGCCAAGATGGACGCCGAGCACGGCGGAGGCTCGATAACGGCGCTGCCGATCATCGAAACTCTGGCTGGCGACGTTTCGGCCTATGTTCCGACCAATGTCATCTCTATCACGGACGGGCAGATATATCTGGAGACTGAGTTGTTCAACTCGGGCATTCGGCCCGCCGTGAACGCGGGCTTGTCGGTGTCGCGGGTAGGCAGTTCGGCGCAGACGCGCGCCATGCGGTCGGTTGCCGGCACGCTGCGGCTGGATCTGGCGCAGTATCGCGAGTTGGTCACGTTCGCGCAGTTCGGCACGGCGGACCTGGATCCGGCGACTCGCAGGCAGTTGGAGAGAGGCCAGCGCGCCACCGAGGTGCTGAAGCAGGGGCAGAGCGTTCCGCTCGCCGTGGAGAAGCAGGTCTCCATCATGTACGCGCTGGTGAACGGATACCTGGACGATGTGGAGATAACTAAGGTGATTCCATTCGAGAACGCTTTCCACAGCTACATGGACGCGAATCACTCAGGGCTTCTGGACACGATACGGCAAGAGCGAATCATAAGCGACGAGTCGGGCGAGGCTCTCAACGCGGCAATACAAGACTTCAAGGATACGGTTCCGTATTAGAGCGACGGGCTGCCAGCCATAGAAAATTTTCCAATAGCGCATAAACAGGAGAAGCGGATATGACGACGAGTGAGTCTATCGCGCTTGCCAAGTTGAAGGAAGCGTACAGAGAAGAGTACGACTTCTATCTAAAACACGCCAATAGGAACCGCGTCAAAGACTGGAAAGACCTTCCAAGTTTCCCTATCAGGTTGCAGGCGCTCTGCTTGACCGATTACCTGGAAGCGGCTCTGGAGAAGGCTGAGTATGAACCGGACGACGGGATGATAGTTGCTAGAGCGCCCGGGCTGCGGGGGGCATTCACTCAGGGAGAAGACTACGAGGACGCGAAGGAGATGCTGGCAGACGCCATAGAAGGCAATGTTCTCATTGCGCTGCAAATGGGATGGGAAATTCCGCCTATTCCGGGGGCAGAGGTGAAAATCGAAATTGCCGAGATTAACCCCGCTTAGTTCTCGCGAGGTCATTCGTCGTCTCAGAGCGTTTGGATTAACTGGCCCTGCGCCAGGGGGAAGGCACAGTCGCATGGATCAACCCACGAACTGGACGATAACGATATATCCCGATTCCTATGCACGGCAGCAGAGACATTAAAGTGGGTATTATCAGAGAAGTTGGAATATCAAGAGAAGAGTGGAACTCACTCTAATTGAATTGATGCAATAAGAACAGGATTTTCAGATGGCCAGCGTAAGGCAGCTAAGACGACGAATTCGCAGCGTGGAGAACACTGCGAAGATAACCAAGGCTATGTCTATGATAGCGGCGTCTAAGATGCGGCGCGCGCAGGAGTCGGCGCTCAACGGCAGACCGTACTCGGACAGCCTGAATTCGCTGTTGGCGCATCTCGCCGCCCAGCCGATAGAGGATGAAGATAACGTTCACCCACTGCTCAGGACTCGGAAAGTCAACCGAGTGGAAGTGATCGTCATCACGCCAGACCGAGGGTTGACCGGCGGTCTCAATTCCAACATCAACCGCGCGGCTGGACAGTTCGTCAGCGACTATGGCGAAAACGCGCGCGTCATAGCGGTCGGCAAGAAGGGGCGTGACTTCATGGTCAGGTACGGCGTGAACGTTCGCGCCGTGTTTACCGACATCAACGACAGGCCGTCCATACTGGATATATCCCCTATTGCGCACCTGGCTGTCGAATCGTACGAATCGGAAGAGGTTGACGCCGTGTATGTCGCATACGCGAGATTCGTCAACACGACTGTTCAGAACGCAGTTGTGGAGCAGCTTCTGCCGGTGACGCCTTCCGACCTGCGCCCGCAGGAACAGGTGGGATACATATACGAACCGAATCCGGTAGAGGCGCTGCAGGCTCTGCTTCCCAGATACATGGAGATGCAGATATTCCACGCCCTGCTGGAAGGAATAGCGAGCGAGCAGTCGGCCAGAATGGTCGCTATGCGAAACGCGACGGACAACGCGAACGCGATGATAGAAGACCTGACGCTGGTTATGAACAAGGCGCGCCAGGAATCCATCACTACTGAACTGCTGGACATAGTTGGCGGAGCGGCGGCGGTGGAAGCGTAGAGATTGCTGAAGGAAGTATTTCCGCTTTTGCGGAAATGATGATTGAACTATTCGATGCGGTCTCCGCATAGGAGTCGATGAGTAGTAATCGCCCTGAAACGGGAGAGTTGAATAATATGGCAAACGGAAAGATCACGCAGGTTATCGGAACAGTGGTGGACGTGGAGTTCCCGCCGGAAGATATGCCTTCGATTTTCAACGCCCTCGAAACCGAGGTGAACGGCGACAAACTGGTGCTGGAAGTCGAACAGCACGTTGGAAACAACTGGGCGCGCTGCCTGGCTCTTGGCCCTACCGAAGGACTGATAAGGGGTGTGGACGTGATGGACACGGGCGCTCCTGTGGCAGTGCCAGTGGGCGACCCAACGCTTGGACGGCTGTTCAACTGTCTCGGCCAGACTCTGGACAATCTGGAAGAGATAGACGGCGGAGACGCCTGGCCCATTCACAGGGAGGCGCCGAGTTTCGAAGAGCAGGCGACCGAGATCGAGATGCTCGAGACGGGCCTGAAGGTGATGGACCTGATAACTCCGTTCACCAGGGGCGGAAAGGTGGGCGCATATGGCGGCGCGGGAGTAGGAAAGACGGTCGTCATTCAGGAACTGATTCGCAACATTGGCACGGTCCACCAAGGTGTGTCCGTATTCGCCGGCGTTG
>CAZXFX010000058.1:11127-20564 GCA_964640295.1 uncultured Dehalococcoidia bacterium
AGAGCGCTCGCGCGAGGGCAACGACCTGTGGCACGAAATGCAGGAATCGGGAGTTCTGAGCAACACCGTGCTCGTCTTTGGACAGATGAACGAGCCACCCGGAATCCGCGCCCGAGTCGCGCTCACCGGCCTCACCATGGCCGAGTACTTCAAGGAAGAGCGCGGACAGGACGTGTTGATGTTCATTGACAACGTCTATCGCTACATTCTGGCGGGCATGGAGGTGTCGGCGCTGCTTGGACGCATGCCATCGGCGGTCGGGTATCAGCCCACGCTGGCGACGGAAATGGGCGCGCTGGAGGAGAGGATAACTTCTTCGCGGAGCGGCTCCATCACATCGTTCCAAGCCATATACGTTCCCGCTGACGACTACACCGACCCCGGTATTGTGACCACGTTCGGACACTTGGACGCGGTGGTCTCTCTCGACCGGGCCATATCCGAGCAGGGCTTGTATCCCGCCGTTGACCCGCTCTCCAGCTTCTCCAGAATTCTGGAGCCGGCCGTCGTCGGGCAGGAGCATTATGATGTGGCGCGCGGGGTTCAGCAGGTGCTGCAGCGATACAGCGACCTGCAGGACATCATCGCTATTCTGGGCATTGAGGAGCTGTCAGAAGAGGACAGGCTAACGGTGTCTCGCGCCAGAAAGGTGCAGCGATTCCTGTCTCAGCCGATGTTCGTCGCCGAGCAGTTTACTGGGCAGGAGGGTCGTTACGTCTCCATCCGCGATACGGTGCGCGGCTTCAAGGAAATCCTTGATGGGCAGCACGACGACTTGCCTGAGCAGGCGTTCTATATGGTGGGACCGATTGAAGAAGCGGTCGAGAAGGCTGAACGCATGAGAGCGGAGAACTAGGGGCTTTCTACGATGCCTGACATGACGTTGCAAATAGTAACAGCCGAGCGGGTGGTCTATTCAGAGGAGATAGATTTTCTGGTGGCGCCCGGCTCGGACGGCGAGTTGGGCGTGCTTCCAAGGCACGCCCCGCTTCTGACCACATTGGACCCGGGCGAGATCAGGGTCACCAAGGATGGCGAGGAAGTCTATATGTTCGTGAGCGGCGGTTTCATGGAGATACTGGGCAACACGGTGACGATTCTCGCCAACGCCGCTGAACAGGCAGACGATATTGACGTCGATCGCGCTGAAATAGCGTTGCGACGCGCGGAAGAGCGCATCGCTTCCGCCCCGGCGGACATGGACCTAGAGCGGGCGCTGACTTCGATGCGAAGGTCTGCCGCAAGGTTGGGCGTCGCGCGACGGCGACGCAGGGCCAGACGCGGAGATCGGACTCAGCAGTGATTCATATCAGAAATCGCGGCTGCGCTCGCCTGTCCGCATAGAGCCGAAACCTTCTACCTGTCTTTTAGATAAAAGGTCATTGACTGAAGCGATAACACCGGGTCTATATTGCGCACCACGATCCCTTTTGGGACGTATGGGGCTACAGGCGCGTAGTTCAGGATGCCTCTTACGCCGTTATTCACCAGTTGGTTGATGACTGTCTGCGCCTGGGCGGACGGCACTGCCACTATGCCAATGGATATGTCCATGTCGTTCACCGCGTTGGGCAGTTCGGACATAGGTTGAACTGTGAACTGTCCGGCTGTGGATCCCACTTGACCGTCGTCGCTGTCAAAGGCCGCGACTATGGTGAAGCCCTCGGGCGCGAAGCCTGTGTAGTTGATGATCGCGCGCCCCAGCCTGCCCACTCCCACCAAGCAGGCGCGCCAATCCTGAGTCAGTCCAAGAATCTCTCTAAGCTCCTCCAGAAGCGCTTCGAGACAATAGCCGCGTCCCTGTTTTCCGAATTTGCCGAAGTAGCTCAGGTCTTTCCTGATTTGAGCGGGCGTCATGTGAAGCCGTTCGCCTATCTGCTGTGAACTGACTACATGGATTCCCTCACACTGAAGTTGCGTAAGCGCCCTTATATAGAGAGGCAATCGCAACACTACAACTTCCGGCGCTTCGTTTGACTGCATCAAATTCCTCATTTATATATTTGATAGAGTATATAATCTTTATCAACGATTGTGAATAGTGTAACAAGACGCTCGCGAATGGCGGATATACCTATCCGCCACTCATTCGGGGCCGCATGATATGATTGCCTACGGCTATATCCCGAGAAGGAGACCGTGAATGACGACGTCAACGCAGCCGCGCCGAGGAGGACTGTCGCGGCCTATCCCTGGCTTTGACGAACCGCGACTGAGGCTATTCGACGCGGACGAATACCTGGCGATGCGCGACGCGGACATATTCGCTGAGAGTGAATGCCTGGAACTGATTGGCGGAGAGATATTATTTCGGCATCCCGAAATAGGCGGGCCGGAACGCAGGGGCTTTACCAACGCGGAATACCACGCCCTGGCCTGGGGCGAGATATTGGAGCCCGACGAACGGGTTCAGCTTATCGCAGGAGACGTTATCGTCATGTCGCCGGTAGGGAATCGCCACGCAACCTGCGTTACATTCATAAACGACGAACTATACATACTCAGACATACGGAGAGAGCGCGCGTCAGAACTCAAAGTCCGCTGGTCATGCCCGACAACTCCGAACCTGAGCCGGATGCGATGCTGCTGGCGTGGCGCGAAGATGGTTACGCTTTCCGGGCGCCGCGTCCCGAAGATGTTCTACTGCTGGTCGAGGTGTCGGACTCGACGTTCATGTATGATCGCGACGTGAAACTGTCGCTCTACGCGGCGGCTGACATTCCCGAAGTTTGGCTGATGAACCTGCGGGAGGACTGGGTAGAATCCTTTACTCAGCCTGCGGAAGACGGCTATCGCGCCACGCGAAGATATGCGCTCGGCGACTCTATCGCGCCCCAGGCATTCCCGGACATCTCCATACCCGTCAAGCGTATCATCCCGCCACGTTCGCAAGACTGATGACTCGCCTGCCGGCGAGGCTTATGGCGCAAAAGCTCGTCGGAGTGAGCGTGATACAATCGTCTTGGAGTTACATCCTGAGAAGGAGACTGTGAATGACGACGTCAACGCAGCCGCGCCGAGGAGGACTGTCGCGGCCTATCCCTGGCTTTGACGAACCGCGACTGAGGCTATTCGACGCGGACGAATACCTGGCGATGCGCGACGCGGACATATTCGCTGAGAGTGAATGCCTGGAACTGATTGGCGGAGAGATATTATTTCGGCATCCCGAAATAGGCGGGCCGGAACGCAGGGGCTTTACCAACGCGGAATACCACGCCCTGGCCTGGGCCGAGATATTGGAGCCCGACGAACGGGTTCAGCTCATCGCAGGAGACATTATAGTCATGTCGCCGGTAGGGAATCGCCACGCTGAGTGTGTTGACCTTATAGACGACGTTTTCACTCCGGTGAGACTCGCTCCGGCGCGCGCGCGTGTCCGAGTGCAAGGGCCAATGGTCATGCCGGACCATTCTGAGCCGGAGCCCGATCTGATGTTGCTGAAACTCAGAGAAGGTGGCTATATATCGGGCCATCCCCGGCCCGAAGATGTTCTACTGCTGGTTGAGGTGTCCGACTCGACGCTCAGGTATGACCGCGACGTGAAACTGTCGCTCTACGCGGCGGCTGGCGTCCCAGAAGTTTGGCTGGTGAACCTGCGGGAGGACTGGGTAGGATCCTTTACTAAGCCTGCGGAAGACGGCTATCGCGCCACGCGAAGATATGCGCTCGGCGACTCTATCGCGCCCCAGGCATTCCCGGACATCTCCATACCCGTCGAGCGTATCATCCCGCCACGTTCATGGGATGAAAATAGCGGCGATTGACTCTCGTTTCGGCTTCCCTTATTCTCAGCGGGGTTCTGAGTAGGATCTAACGCACGCGCCTGATTACCCGCTAGCGGGAGAGGCGCGCAGTTCATGTATTTGGGAGGTATGAGTACATGACGAATCGAGTTAAAGGAGTCATTGCCGGGGCCGAGGGCGAACCGGTGACCATTGAGACCATAATGGTTCCGGAGCCTGGGCAGGGTGAGGCGCTGATTAGAATACAGGCGTGCGGCGTTTGCCATACGGACTTGCATTATAGGGAGGGGGCTATCAACGACGAGTTTCCGTTCTTGCTGGGACACGAGGCGTCCGGAATTGTAGAAAGGGTGGGGGACGGCGTATCCAATGTGGAGCCGGGCGACTTCGTGATCATCGCCTGGCGCGCTCCATGCGGCAACTGCCGCTCTTGTCTGCGCGGACGCGCCTGGTATTGCTTCGACAGCATGAACGCCACCCAGCCCATGACCCTGGAAGACGGCTCTCCGCTCTCGCCCGCGCTCGGAATCGGCGCGTTCGCCGAATTGACGCTGGTACACGCAGGCCAGGCCGTGAAAGTGGACCCGCGAATCTCGACGGCGGCGGCCGGGCTCATCGGGTGCGGCGTAATGGCTGGACTCGGCGCGGCGGTGAATACAGGAAACGTAACGCGAGGCGATTCGGTGGCGGTGTTTGGATGCGGCGGCGTCGGGGACGCGGCCATCGCCGGCTCTCGGCTCGCCGGAGCGCATACCATTATCGCGGTGGACATTGACGACCGCAAGCTGGAGTGGGCGAAAGATTTTGGCGCGACACACACCGTTAACTCTACCCAAACCGACCCGGTGGAGAAGATACGCGAGTTGACTGGGGGAGATGGCGTCAACGTGGCGATAGAGGCGGTGGGAAACCCGGTTACTTATGAGCAGGCGTTCTTTGCCCGCGACCTGGCGGGAACAGTCGTGCTTGTGGGCGTGCCGAGTCCGGATATGAAGATCGAATTGCCCTTGCTGGAGGTATTCGGCAGGGGCGGCGCGCTGAAGTCGTCCTGGTACGGAGACTGTCTGCCCAGCAGGGACTTCCCGATGTTTACGGACCTGCACTTGCAGGGCAGGCTGGACCTGGACAAGTTCGTGTCGGAGACGATCGCGCTGGACGACGTGGAAGAGGCATTCCACAAGATGGAGCGCGGCGAGGTGCTACGCTCGGTCGTGATGATGTAGGGGGCTGGATCAGCCCGCATAGCCCGCGTACAGCTTGCTTTCCGACAGATCAACCACCTGGTAGGGCAGTCCGCTTTCTTCGGCGGCGGACTTGCCCTCCCGCGTCACCAGCAGCGTTCCGCCCGCCCCGACAGGCCGTCCATAGTGCATTATCATAGAGCCTGCCACAAAGCTCATCACCGCCTTGTTCCTTTGCGGGTCCAACACAGTGATGTCCGCGTCCGCTCCCGGCGTGAAATGTCCCTTGTTCCACAGCCCCATCATGCGAGCCGGCCCCCACGACAATTTCTCAGCCATCTCCAACGGAGTCAGCGCGCCGAACTCGACGAGCGCCATAGTCGTCTGGATGGCCACGTTCCTTGGATGGGAGCCACCGTCCGTGCTGACAGCGTTTACGATGAACTCGCCATCCGCGTTTCTGGCCGAACTGAGCGTGAAAGCGGACGATGGCAGGTTGACGGGAAAGCTCATGCCCACGTTGCTGCGCGCCCGCTCGAACAGGTTCAGCGCTTCCTGTCTGCGAGCGTAGTATATCTGTCCGCCTTTTTGCGCCAGCACGGATGCGTATCCGTCCATTATGGCCTGTCGCATACCTTGGTATGTGGTTTCATAACCGCGCAGCCTTAGACAGTTGCGCGGCACATCCGCCATCACGTTGCCGTCATTGTCGCAGAGGCCTGATGTGCCGTTCTGAATGGCGTGATACGACTCTGAGTTGAGTTGATTCGCCATGCGGTTCAGTATATCCAGGGCTTCGTCGCATTCGTCTGGCGCGTCTTCTATTACGCCGCGGCAGTAGCTGTTTACATGGCACACGTGCAGCCTGCCGTCCCCGACAAGTTCCGGCACTTCCCTAAGTCCCTCCAACTGGCTCCCTGATTCGGTAGTGCCGAGGTGAAACGCGATATAGCCTCTTTGGGAGTTGCACTCGGCTATGACTCGCGCCGAATCTTCGGGCGTGAAGGGGTGATAGCCGCCGAGTATCTTCACGCCGTAGCACCCTTGTCTCAGCGCGGAGGCGACTATATCCCGCAACTCTGAATCTGAAAGTCTGCCCACTGGGATGGTCAGGCCGGGGATGAGCGCGAAGTTGCCCGCGACGTTAAGGCCGGCGCCGCGCCTCTTTATTCCGTCTATGAGCGTTGGACCGGTGCCGCCCATATCCATGACGGTCGTAGTTCCGACACGCGCCAGCATACCGTAGCCGAGCGCGGGGTCCCAGTCGCGCGCCAGTCCAGCGACGTGCGCGTGGGTATCTATCTGGCCGGGCATGACCCACAGGCCGGAGACGTCTATGACGTCTTCAGCCATGGTCAGGTCCAGTTCGGACGCGACTCGCTCGATTCTGCCATTCTTGATGCCTACATCGCTCGTTTCTTCAAACCCATTCTTGGGGTCCAGCGCGACCCCTCCGCTTAGTATCAGGTCATATCGAGGCATTGAATTCTCGCGTTTCTTGTCTGACTCTTGCTTGATAGAGCGTTCATGGCATCCGGACATCGCTTCGACGTAGAGAACTCTGAAGATGGATTATCGCTATCGCGGGAATGACCGCGAATATGAGCGGAAGCCACCAGTCTCCCTTAGAGATTCCTATGCGTATCATTAGAGATAGACTCGCGTCGGCGACGACATTGATGAGCAGCAGCGCAAGTCCCAGCCGAATCACAATATCGGTGGGACGGGGTAGCGCAACTATGATCAGAAGCGCGACCGCTACGATAGGATGAACTGACAGAACCGCGCGCTCCCACCATTCGCCTCCGTCCGCGAACGAACCGACAAGCGCGCCGAAGCCGGCGATGAGCAGTTGGACGACTGCCAGCGATATGATGACGGTCTTCATCGTTTTCCTTTCGCGGAGACTTGAGTCTGTATCAGTTTGGTTGGAGGATTGGATTACCTCCATATAGCCTTCCGCCATCAAGGTGGAAGGGACTTTTGCGCGAGATGGAGCGCCGACTAAATCGTTACAGGTTGCGGAGACTTTGCAGTGTGGCGAACATGACGCGCGCGAATATATAGTACACTATGGAGGCGCGGCGCAAGAACGGCCCGCGCCGCGTGATTGAACGAGGAGGCGTTAAATGAAACTGGGAGTGGTGTTTCCACAGACTGAAATAGGCAGCGACCCGGGCGCGGCGCGAGAGTATGCGCAGGCCGCCGAGGATATGGGATACAATCATATTTTGGCTTTCGATCACGTGCTTGGAGCGAACGCGGAGTCCAGGCCCGGATGGAGCGGCGCGTACAGGCACACCGACGCTTTCCATGAACCGTTCGTGCTCTTCGGATACCTTGCCGCCGTAACGAACAGCGTAGAATTGGTCACAGGGGTCATCATACTGCCGCAAAGGCAGACCGCGCTGGTGGCCAAGCAGACCGCCGCCGTTGACGTGCTGAGCGAAGGAAGGCTGCGGCTCGGCATTGGCGTCGGCTGGAACGCGGTGGAGTACGAGGCGCTGGGCGAGAACTTCCACAATCGCGGCAGGCGGTCGGAAGAGCAAATCGAACTGCTTCGCAAACTATGGACGAACGAACTGGTTACATACGAGGGACGCTGGCACAAGGTGACCGACGCCGGCTTGAATCCGCTCCCGGTTCAGCGGCCTATACCTGTATGGTTCGGCGGCGGCGCTCCGCAGACGATACGACGGGTGGCGACGATGGGTGACGGCTGGTTTCCTCTGTTCAGGCCCGACGAGCGTGGCCGAGAACTCATCGAGAGCATGAGAGCGCAAGCCGCCGAAGCGGGTCGAGGTCCGGACGACATAGGCGTCGAGAGCTGGGTGTCTATACGCGATTCGTCTGAAGACGACTGGAAGCGTACCGCCGAGGCGTGGCGCGAACTGGGCGCGACTCATCTATCCGTGAACACGATGAACGCTGGCCTCGGTTCTCCGCAAGCGCACATTGAGGCAATAGGGCGGTTTAGGGAAGTGATGGGGTAGGAGCAAAGTATAAGCAAGCGGTGGGATGCGAGATTCTTCTTTAGCATCCCGCCGTATTTCGGTCCGCTTCGCTGACGTGCAGTATGGTCATAGATTTCGGAGATGGGTGAAGTTTACTGCGCTAACTCGGCCTTGCCGCAAAGCGGCGAGATACAAGTCGAAGTCCACGGTCAACAAAGGCGTTTCTTCCGAAGCAACTTCCAGTAGTGCGGAGTCAGTAAGTCCAAACTGGTCGAACTCGCTTCTTGATGAAGCAACTGAGCTCTGAACCACGACCTCTTCGCTACTATGAATAACATACCGAAGCATATCGAGCATTTGAGAACGCTCTGGGTCCGCATGCTGGGAAAGCAGATTTGACGCTTCGGTAAGCGTGTTTGGAGTTACGTAAACACGCTCTACTTGCCCGATCACATTCAGAAGAATATCGTAATCTTCTTCTGAGTATTCGCGAAGTCGGCGATGCTTCGTAATCAAGTGGCGGTTTGTACTTCCCGCCACCAGCAAAACTAGTAAGTTCGCATCAATAAAATAACCTGATCGCGGCATCCGATTACTTGGAGGGATCCAAGACCCTATCAGTGAGAGACATTACTGAACCATCGTCGTCGCTGATGCGAATTACCTTATAGGAGCGATTCGGGCGTCCGTCACTTCCTAGGGTTGCAACCAGTGTATTCTTGTGGTCCCATGGACGGGAAAATCCCAGAGTTATCTTCCATGTGTTGGTGAATGTATCGAGTTCAACCTCTTCAAGCCCAAGGTTAGTTATTCCTTCGTCAGAGAAGAGGTCAGTGAGATAACCTTTGGCAATGCTCGCTGCTTGCTTAACGTCCATCATAAGGGTCCTAGTCAGCGGAGGCGGGGGCGACGGGCATATTTTGGGGTGGCGGCATATCGTCGTCGAAGACGCCTGGCACGTCCTCTTCCTCGATGGTCTCGTTCTCGATCAGGTACTTGGATATATGGTCCAGTTTTTCCTTGTTCTCTTTGAGAATGCGCATCGCCGTTTCGTAAGCGTTCTCTATGAGCGAGCGCACCTCATCGTCAATCTGCTCTGCGACGTTGTCCGAATAGTCGCGCTGCTCTGATATTTCGCGCCCCAGGAACACCATCTCCTCGCGCTTTCCGAATGTGCGCGGCCCCAGTTTCTTGCTCATCCCAAAGCGAGTTATCATCTGGCGGGCAATGTTGGTCGCCTGCTCCAGATCATTGCTGGCCCCGGTGGTGAACTGGTTGAACACGAGTTCCTCCGCCGCTCTTCCGCCCATCGCCATCGCAAGACGCGCTTCAAGCTGGTTTCTCGTAATCAGACTGCGGTCTTCTTCTGGGACTGTCTTGGTGAATCCGCCCGCTTGTCCGCGCGCTACTATCGTCACCTTCGCCACAGGATCGGCATTCGGAAGTATATGGGCCACCAGAGCGTGTCCCGCCTCGTGGTAGGCGGTTATCTCCTTCTCGCGGTCGCTTATCACCCGACTACGACGAGCAGGACCCGCTATGATCCTGTCTATCG
>CAZXFX010000059.1:0-20367 GCA_964640295.1 uncultured Dehalococcoidia bacterium
GCCAATGTAGCGACGGTCACCATACTGGATAATGGCGCCTCCGCGTCTGAGCCGCAGACATTGGGCGAGGCTTTCGTTGAATCGTTGAATAGCGCCGTATCCATGACCCAAGCCAGTGACGCCCCACCGGGTCTGTCTTATGCGGCGCAGCTAAGCTCCAATACATTCGCCGCGGGGATGATTACCAAGAACTCCATTACTGTGAATGTGCCGCAGATACCGGGAGCCGACGGATACCGATTGACCTGGGTGGGCACCGATGACGAGCACAGCTATGGCTCTCTCGACATCACCACTACCGGCAGCCATACGATTACAGGGCTCGATTCCGGCAAGAAATACACGATCATGCTGATGGCGCTAAGCGGAGGGAATCTGCTTGACGGGGTCGCTTCCAAATCTTTGGTGGTCACCACCACAGCCGCGCCCCGAACCAGCGTGGTCTATGTAGTTGACGATTCAGGCTCCATGGACGGCGACTGGCCCGAAGTGCGGACCGCGCTGAAGCAGGTGCGCGACATGACCAACGTAACCAGCACCAAGGTGGCGCTGATCACTTTCGGCACGAGGGCCACCACCCTGTTCTTGCTGACTGACCACGCCTCGGCGCCCTGGGACGATGCGCTCAGCGGATTCAACACCGCTCCCCATACCTATCTGAACGGACTGACCGCCATCAACGCTTTTGGCGGCTACAAGGGCGGCACTAACTACGGCCCTGCGCTCACTCTCGCGCATAACCTGCTCGTCGCCGACGTTGCCACCACGCAGAAAATCGTATTCATGACCGATGGGCAGTTGGAATATCCCACTTCCACGATGAGTATGATTACCGCCACCGACATAATCGTTGATACCATCTACTTTGGGAATCATTACACCGATAACCTGGACGACCTGGAGAAAATCGCCACTGACACAAGCGGTACGCATAGCAAAGTGGCCAAGCCGTCCACCGGCACCACCAATGATCCGGCGGTGACCGCTCGCGCGCTGGCGGAGATACTGAAGGAAAAAGTCGCCGCCACGACGACGACGCTGTACTTGGTGGACAACTCATTCTCACTCCACCAAGACACCAATACCCATAGTCTCGCCCTCCACTGGGCCTTGCGAGATGTGCGAAAGAAGGTTCACGGCATTGCCGACGCGCGCGCCGGCGTAGCTCGATTCATGGGAAAGCATGAGATAATTGGCACTACCACCGTGCAGATGCAAACTCAAAACGGAGTGGAAGATGTAATTATCGACTGGGCCGATTGGTATTCGTCCTATGAAATAAGGGCGCCGTTCAACACGGGCAGCGACTTTGACGTTACTACCCTGTTCAAAGGCGACACAGGAAGCACCGATCTGGACAACGCTCTGAACGAGGCTTACGACGACATCAACGCCGAGACTGCCGGAGCGCACAAGCGAGTAGTGCTGATTACCGACGGCATTAGCCCCAGCAAGCCGACGTCCGCGACGCTGCAGAAGTACATAGACGCCGGCATCTGCCTGGACGTGGTGTCCATGGGCGCGCACGCCGACCGGGTATATCTGAAGACGCTTGCCGACACGACGAACCTGTGCGGAGATTTCAACGTGGCGCAGTAGTTGCGGGCCCGCGTAGTGGCGTCTCCAATGGGAGCGACACGCTGATAGTCGTTACTACATGAGTGACGTTATTGGCGTGTCGATCCCGATGACGCAAGTTCGGAAAATTTCCGCGTTTGACACGAAAAAGAGCCTTTGTTAGCATGACTTATGGTGGATGACTTATCTGATAGACGCAACCTCGATTCTGCGCCCGGTTTTGACTCGCCGGGTCAACCTTCTTGTGCCGCTCTCCCCTTTGCATCGGTAATTCTTGCCGCCGGCAAAAGTACGCGGATGAAGTCCCGAAAGCCCAAAGCGCTGCATGATGTTTGCGGAAAACCGATGCTCGAAATCATCGTTGAATCGGTCGAGGCGGCGGGCTTGTTCCCTGTAATAGTCGTCGCGCCGGACGACTCGACCGCCATTCGGCAGTCGCTGGGCGACAAATGCCTGTATGCGACACAGCGGGAGCGTCTCGGCACGGGACACGCTCTCATGCAAGCCAGACGCGCCGTTCCAAAGTGCGACAATGTTTTGGTGATGGCGGGCGATACGCCACTGCTGAGGAGCCGAACCCTGGCCCAGTTGAGCGAGGCGCATCTCCACTCAGATGCTCCAATAACCATGCTGACTGCCACGCTTCCCGACCCGGACGGGTTGGGGCGTGTCGTAAGGGACTCCGACGGCGCAATCGCGGCGGTGGTAGAACAGAAGGAAGCGGACCTAGAAACGCTGAGCGTGCGGGAGATAAATGTGGGGGCGTACTGTTTCGAAGCGTCCTGGCTGTGGGACAACCTGCCATGCCTGAAGCGCTCTTCCACCGGCGAGATATTCCTTACCGATCTGATAGACGTCGCCGCGCGGCAGGGGCTGGAAATCGGCTCCCTCGCGCTGGAAGACACCGACGAGGCTTTGGGCGTCAACAACCGCGCAGAGTTGTCCCGCGCCGAATCCATTATGCGAGACAGAATTCGTCGGCGCTGGATGATGGACGGCGTTACGATGCCGGACCCCCAGTCTGTGTATATTGACTGTAACGCGCGCATTGGAATGGACAGCGCGATATTGCCCAATACGCACATCGCGGGCAACGTGGTCATTGGAGAAGACTGCGTGATTGGCCCCAATTCCATAATCGTAAATTCCCAGATCGGCGACGACTGCCGAATAGTATCCTCCGTAGTGGAAGAGGCGATCATAGAATCGGCTGTTCAGGTGGGGCCGTTCAGTCATTTGCGTTCCGGCGCGTATCTGGAATCGGAAGTGCGGGTGGGGAACTTTGGCGAGATAAAGAACAGCCGAATTGGCAGGGCGACCAAGTCCGGGCATTTCAGCTATATTGGCGACGCGGAGGTGGGTTCCAACGTCAACATAGGCGCGGGCTCGATCACATGCAACTATGACGGACGGGAAAAGCATCGCACGGTGATTGGCGACGACGCATTCATAGGCTGCGACACGATGATGGTCGCGCCCGTGACGATAGGCGACCGGTCTTATACGGGAACGGGGTCAATTATAAACAAGGATGTTCCGCCCGATTCGGGAGCTATAGGCGCGCCGGCGCGGATCATGTCCGGAAAGCGGGCCAACAGCTCCGATTCTCAGAGGCGGGACACCCGCTCGATAATGGAGCCCTGAATTGGAGAGTGATAGTACGTTACTGGCGCTGGTTCTTGCGGTATCCGCCGTGATACTTGCGGTTTGCGAGGCGGGCGCGACCGCTATCGTCGTCAGGCTTCAGTCTGCGGCATACTATTCGCCATCGAATGGCGATTCGTCTGGTCGCGGCTCGCTCGGCCTCGTCGAACGCCTTCCGGGCGGACCTAACGCGCCCCTGAAGTTGGTTGGAATGGCGGCGTTCGGCTCGGCATTGATTTCCGCGTCGCTGATCGCCATATCTGAAGGAGACGTCGCCTGGAGCGTTCTCGTTCCAAGCGCGATACTTTCGCTGGCGGCGCTCGCTCTGATAATTCTGGTCGCGCGTTATGTCGGAACTCGTTACTCCGACCCTCTATATTCCGGGATGTCCAGGGTGTCATTCATTCTGTCGTATCCTCTCAGGCCCGCGCTGCTGATTCACGACGTGTTTCTCAAAGTGGAGAGCGCTAATTCGGACCCGTCTCTGGACTTCGCTCTTTCGGTGGAGCCTGACAAAGGACCTCTGGACGAATACGAAATGAGGATGATAAAGGCGGTCGTTCAATTGGACAAGACAGTGGCTCGTGAAGTCATGGCGCCGCGCGTGGATATTGCGGCAGTGGAGGCCGGGGTGTCCCTCAACTTTCTTGCGGAGAGGATGAACAGCGCGGGGCATAGCCGAGTGCCAGTGTATGACGGCGACCTCGACCATATAGTTGGCGTGGCGCACGCCAAAGATGTCTTGCGACAGATATCGAACGGCTGCGATTCAGCTTTGGTTACCGCTGGCGAGGTAGCGCGTCCGCCGCTATTCGTTCCTGAATCCAAGACGCTGGAAGAGTTGCTGGAAGACTTCCAGGAACAACGATTGCATCTTGCGGTGGTGGTGGATGAGTATGGGGGAGTGTCGGGCATAGTGACAATCGAGGATTTGCTGGAGGAGATAGTCGGGGAAATTCAGGACGAGTTCGATTCGGAGGAGCCTATCATACGAAGTATAGGCAACTCGGAGTTTAGGATGGACGCGCGCCTGCCGATAGACGACCTGAACGAATCACTCGGCATTGACATTGCGGCGAACGGATTCGACACGATTGGCGGCCTGGTATTCGATCAACTGGGCAAAGTTCCTGTGCCTGGCGATACTGTCCATCACGACGGAATCAGCATCGTGGTAGAGGATACGGTGGGGCGCAGACCCAATACACTCAGGGTGAATCGCTCGGAGTCTGACGATTCTGAGGACGGTTCGTGAGACGCTCTCACGCGCCTCGATCAACCCGTCCGCGCAACTGAGCTATTCCTGTGACGCCCCAGTCTCTGCCCGTCCTCTTCGATAGCGCGCTGAATGGCGATAGACGTTCGCTCGCGCGGCTGTTCACTCGCATCGAAAATGACGCGGATTCTCTCAGAGAGGTCATGCGACTGGCCCACTGTCGCGCGGGAAACGCCGAGGTCGTGGGAATAACCGGACCGCCCGGCGCGGGCAAGAGCACTATAGTTGACCGCCTCGTTCACGCGGCGCGGGCGGAGGGCATAAGTGTCGGGGTATTGGCGGTTGATCCTACGAGCCCTTTCAGCGGCGGCTCTGTTCTCGGCGACCGAATCCGGATGCGCGACCACTACCTGGACGCGGATGTGTTCATACGCAGCGTCGCCACCAGGGGATCGCACGGCGGACTTGCCTCCGTATGCAGGGCGGGCGCAAGCTTGCTGGACGCGCTCGGAAAAGACGTGATCTTGGTGGAAACGGTGGGAGTGGGGCAGACCGAACTCGACATCATGGGCGTGGCGGACATCGTGGTGGTCGCGCTTGTGCCTGAAGCGGGCGACACTGTTCAGGCGATGAAGGCCGGCCTGCTGGAGATAGCCGACATATTCGTGGTGAACAAGGCGGACAGGGACGGGGCGGGACAGATGGCGTCCGCTATAAGGGCGACGCTATCTCTGGATCCGCGCCCGGAAGAGTTGAAGCCGCGCCTGCTTATGACGAAGGCTCACATAGGGGAGGGTATTCCGGAACTCTACGCGCAGATTGGCTTGCGTCTTGGTGAAATGAGAGCGGCGGGCGGACTGAGGGAGCGTCGGGAGCGGCAGGCTGCTGATGAGTTGACGCGGCGAGTCACATCCTACTTATCCGACGCGGCGACGCGTGCTATGTCGGAGGACGACGCGCTGCGTGAGATAGCGCTCAAAGTGAAGAAGGGCGTCCTCGACCCGTATTCTGGGGCCAAGCTGATAGCGGACGCGCTGTGGGAGCGAGCGACTATATTAGACGACGACCGACGCGCTCGAGAGTGACTCGTCCCAGCGACCCTTTACGATGGGTGCGAGGCGGTATCTGAGCCGTTCATCGGCAGTTGATATTCCATGTAGTAGCGCGAGGCGGCGGGCCCGTCCTGTCCCTGGTACTTGCTCTTCAGATTGCTGGACCCGTAAGGGCGGTCGGCGGGCGTGGATAGCTGCGTGAACGATATGTGCCCTATCTTCATGCCAAAGCGAAGTGTAATGCCCAGGATGCCCACGTTGGAGAACTCCATCGTCAGCTTGCCCGTCCATCCGGGATCCACGAATCCGGCTGTCGAGTGTATCAGCAGGCCGTATCTTGCCAGCGAGCTCTTGCCCTCCATTCTCGCTACGATGTCGTCCGGGATGGTGACCGTCTCGAATGTGCTGCCCAGCGCGAACTGTCCGGGATGCAGTATGAATGGGCGGTCGTCTTCGATCCTGACGCGCTCCACGACGTCATCCGCGGGCTGAGCCACGTCTATGTGCGTGCGCCAGCTATTGCGAAATATAAGCACTTCTCTGTCGAGGCGTATATCTACGCTGGCTGGCTGAATGGCGTTTGGACCAAGCGGGTCAATGACTATTTCCCCATTCGCCATGCGCTCTTTGATAGACCGGTCGCTCAGAATCATGGTGATTCCACCTCAGGTATATTGACTGAATAATTGTAGCGAAGCGGAAACTTGTCTGAAAGAATAAAAAAGTTCAATACATTTTCAAAAATATGGTGAATATAGAGAGGAGAAGGACGGTTAAGTCCATCTCCTCTTGCAAGAACCTCAGGCTCTTGAGGTTCTATTGAATGACGAACGCCGTCTGCACTGTCAGCGATACGTCCAGTTCGCCGACGCTGACCGAGGTGTCGTAGGCAAACTCGGCCTGGGAAGCGAGAGCGCGAGATTCGGGGTAGCCGTAATTCAGCGGAGTCGCGACCGTTCCGTCCGAAATAAATATCAGGTCGCCCAGGGATACTTCCGCCAGTTCCGCGAAATGCTCCGCCTTGCTTTTGGCGTCATTCACCGCGTCTTCGCGCAGCTGAGCCATTACGGGCGACAGGTCTTCGGCGGTAAAGTTCAGCCCGTTGAACCGAATGGAATCTCCGCCTGCTTCGGCTGTATCGTCAATCACCTTGCCGACGTTGTCCAGATCGCGCGCCTTGACTGTAAGGCGATTGGTCACGACGTATCCGACCAGTACGGACTTGCTGGTTCGGACGCCGTTCTGAGTCACTTCCTGCCATTGGTGTTCGGCGCGTATGTTGAAGTGATTCGTTTGGATGTCGCTTTCCGCGACGCCCGCGCTCTTCAGCGCCGCCATTACCGCGTCCATCGCCTTCGCCGCCTCTTCTCTGGCGTCCGAGACTGTTTCGCCCGCCACCTCGACGCCAAGGTTCAGTATGGCGAGGTCTGGCTCGATGGATGCTTTGCCCTGTCCGCTGACGTGAATTTCGCCCTGTCCGTCCGCCGCAACCGCCAGAGACGCCCTCTGCTGGGATCCCCGCGCGACTCCGAAGAGCGCCGCGTTTCCGGCAGATATGCCCGCCGTGTTGATATTGGTGGATTCGCTCGCCGATTCGCCATCCAACTGACACGCCGCCGTCAGCGCCAGCGCCACAGCCAGCGCCGCGACCGCTGCCACCATGTTCCATCTTCTCAGTTTCATCTTTTCTCTCCTTATATGAATGAATCGAGTTTTCAATGCCGCCGTTCCAATTCCATTACGCTCGTTATGATACCAGCGTTTCGCCGAAGGTATGGAGTTATCCTAGCGCGGAGCAACGAGCGCGGGGAACGCCATGGGTGACTCATTCGCTGAAAATAGCGAGTCACATTTGTAACATTCGGTTGTCTGTACGCTCAATGCCGACACTCTGGCGACAAATCCGCCTACCGATAATACGAATCCCCCGCATATAATAGATACGCGGATTGACTTGTCTGGAAGGCGGTAATCGGTTGCGGCAATTCATACGGGAACTGGTTGAGACGGTTTTGTTGTCTCTCGCGGTATTTCTGGCTCTTCACTTTAGCGTCCAGAACTTCAGAGTGGAAGGGTCGAGTATGGTTCCGACCTTGACCGAGGGGCAGTACATAGTCGCCAACAAGATAATATACTCGCGCGTTTCCACGGACACTTTCGCTCGATTCCTGCCGTTCGTTCAGCCTTCTGGAGAAGACGACTCGCTGTACACGTTCCATCCGCCCCGATATGGCGAGATAATCATCTTCAATTTTCCGTCCGATAATTCGCGCGACCTCGTAAAGCGCGTGATAGGGCTGCCTGGCGACACTATCGAAATCGAGTCTGGCCAGGTAATCCGAAACGGGGAGGTTTTGGACGAGCCGTATGTGGTCAATCGGGACAGGCGATCTGTCGGCCCCATCGTGGTGCCTGAAAATTCCTACTATGTGCTTGGAGACAATCGCCGCTCCTCGAGCGATTCTCGGGACTGGGGCTTTCTGTCCAACGAGCACGTCATAGGAAGGGCGTGGATTAGCTACTGGCCCTCGAACGCCGTCGGGTTCCTCCACGCATTCCCGTAGATTGCGGATCCCGGCTGATATGCTATGGAACCGCGTTTCGAGAGCTACTCGCCCAGGAAACGGACGCATACCGGCATGGGGATATTCGCTTTCTGGCCTGTGGGCGTGAGCGCTCCCGATTCCTGGTCAACATGGAACGACACTACGTCGTCGCTGTCCTGATTCGCGGCGAGCAGGAAGCCGCCTGACGGGTCTATGCCGAAGTTTCGCGGTATGCGGCCTCCGGTCGAGCGATGTCCCATTGCGGCGAGGCGTCCGCTGCGTTGATCAATCTTGAATATGGCGACGCTGTCGTGGCCGCGATTGGAGCCGTAAACGAACCTGCCGGACGGGTGAACGTGTATGTCGGCGGTGGTGTTAGAACCTGAAAACCCTGTGGGCAGCGTTCTTACCACCTGAAATTCTGAAAGCGCGCCCGTGTCCGAGTCATATTCGAAGGCGGTTATCGCGCTGCCAAGCTCGTTTATTAGGTAAGCCCACAGTCCGTTGGGATGAAAGTCGAAGTGGCGCGGCCCGAACCCGGGATTCACTTCTACGTAGGCGGGATCGTTAGGGACGAGTCGTCCTCTGTTTGTATCCATGCGATATATGATTACGCGGTCTTGTCCCAGGTCTGGTACGTAGGCGAAGCGGTTCTGCGGATCCGGGTTTATCGAATGCGCGTGAGCCCGATCCTGTCGTCGCGGGTTTACGCTCGACCCTTCGTGCTGAACGAAGCTCGAGGCAGACGCGAGACTGCCGTCGTCGTTGATTGGGATCATGCAGACGCTGCCGCCATGGTAATTGGCGGCGAGAACGAAGCGTCCCGTCGCGTCCACCTTGACGTGGCAGGGGCCGGTCCCTCCAGATCCGCGGCTGTTCAGGAAGGTCAACTTGCCGGATTCGGCGTCCACCGAGTAGGCGTACACGGCCCCCTGTCTCTTGCCGTCAAACTCTTCGATCTCCGATGCCGCGTACATGAATCGCTTGTTGGGGTGAAGCGCGAGGAAAGACGGATTCGCGGCTTCTGAGGCGACCGAAACCGGCTCCAGCTCGCCGTTGTCCTCGTCGAAGCGGCATGTGTATATGCCCCGAGAGTCCGTATGGGTGTATGTGCCAACGAATGCTATCGAGCCTTCTTTCTGCGACGCCATGTTTCGCTCCTGTCGAGTTTTGCCGCGTCTCATATCAGATTCTTCATCATCGTGACACTGACGTCACGCGGCCTTGGGCGGTTCTTTGTTCATACCTTAACAATACCAACTTGCTGTATCCTATGCGTAATGTCGGCTAATAGCTAACGATTAAGGACTGGAAATTATGAGACTGGATGGAAAAGTGGCGTTCATAAGCGGCGGAGCTAGAGGCATGGGAGCGGTGGAAGCGCGGCTTTTCGCCGCCGAGGGGGCGGCTGTGGCGATTGGCGATACCCTGATCGAAGAGGGCAGGGCTGTCGAGGCCGAGATAAACGAGTCGGGAGGCCGATGTCTGTTTACCAAGCTGGACGTGACCAGCGAGTCGGACTGGCGTGCCGCGATAGCGGATACGGTCTCGGCGTTCGACCGCTTGGACATTCTGGTGAACAACGCGGGAATTAGCGTGTGGAGCGTTCTGCACGAAACGAGCGAAGAGGATTGGGACCGCGTGATGGACGTCAACACGAAGGGGGTCTTCCTGGGGACGAAGCACGCTATTCCGGCCATGATGGAAGCGGGCGGCGGCTCGATCATCAATATATCGTCGCAGCTAGGGATTGTCGGTACAGAGCAGTCCAGTCCGCAGTACCAGGCGTCGAAAGGGGCTGTGCGCCTTCTCTCCAAGCACACGGCGATTCAGTACGCGCCGAATAATATACGCTGCAACTCTGTGCATCCGGGTCCGATAGTGACGCCGATGACGGAGGTTCGCAGGGCGGATGCAGAAGCATACGCCGAGATGGTGAGCAGGATTCCGATGGGGCGATTCGGGCGTCCAGAGGAGATTGCAAACGGCGTTCTGTACTTGGCGTCGGATGAGTCTCGATGGGTGACCGGGAGTGAGTTGGTCCTGGACGGCGGCTGGACGGCGAGGTAGACAGATGGATACCAACAACAGGCAACGGTTTGATTGATGCGTAGGAGACACCATAGAACGCTGGATGCGATTTTCAGACGACCTACTCAGGCAGGAATTCGCTGGACAGATATAGAATCGCTTCTTCTGGCATGTGGAGCCACCATTGACGAACGATCAGGGTCTAGAATAAGAGTTAATTTGAAAGGCGCTATATTCCATGTTCACAGGCCGCATCCACAACGCGACGCGCCGAAGCCTGTTGTAGATGGGTTGCGAAGATTCTTTACCAGGATGGGAATAGAACCATGATGGAATACAAAGGCTACTACGCGGCAATCAAGTACGACGCTGACTCGGAAGTATTACATGGCATGGTCGTCGGCTCTCGCGACATTATCATGTTTGAAGCCGCGTCGGTAGAGGAACTGAAAAAGGAGTTCAAGTTCTCGATAGACGACTATATCGCTAGCTGCGAAGAGGCGGGCGAGCAACCGGATGAGTCTTGTACGTTCTTGGCCGCGTCGGCAGAGGAACTGAAAAAGGAGTTCAAGTTCTTGATAGACGGCTATATCGCCAGTTGTGAAGAGAGAGGCGAGCGACCTGATGAGGCTTTCACATTCCTGGTCGCGTCGGTAGAGGAACTGAAAAAGGAGTTCAAGTCCTCGATAGACGACTATATCGCCAGTTGCGAAGAGGCGGGCGAGCGACTTTGACGCGCCCGATGCACACTGTACACGAAACCAATATCGCATACGTCAGATGTAAAGACCGACGACTGGAGACTCACATGCAGATTACCGATGTCAAACACTTTCTGGCGAACCCGGGACGGGGCAAGAACCTCTGCTTCGTGAAGGTCGAGACCGACGAGGGAATATACGGCTGGGGAGAGGCTTATACCCAGTCTGACCGGGACACGCAGATAACGGCGCACATTGATCAGATGCGCCGCTATCTGATTGGGCGAGACCCGCGCAATATCAAGCACTTTTTACAGTGGTCATACGACGACTTCGCAGGTCGGCGCGGCGCTATGGACTTCTGGTGCGCGGTGAGCGGAATCGAACACGCGATGTGGGACATCACCGGCAAGAAGGCGGGTATGCCCGTGCACATGCTCATAGGCGGAGCGTGCCGCGACAAGATTCGGGTTTACGCCAACGGATGGAGCGGAGGCCCGCCCGATGAACTCGCCGACCGCGCTCGCGCGGTGGTTGAGAGCGGCTTCACGGCTATGAAGTTCGACCCGATTCCGGGTCCGTGGCGCACTTTCGTGAGCAAAGACGTGGAGGACGCCGCCATCGAGAACGTGCGAGTCGTGCGCGAAGCGGTAGGATGGGACATAGATATTCTGGTCGAGATGCACCGTCGGCTCGCGCCGATGCACGCGCGCCGGATAGGACGCGAGATCGAACGCTACAAGCCGTTCTGGTATGAAGAGCCGGTTCTGGCGGAGAACATTGACGCGCTGGCGGCGGTGAAGCGCGACGTGAATATACCGATAGTGACCGGCGAGGAGCTATACACCAAGTTCGAGTTCCGCGAGGTGTTCGAGAAGCAGGCCGCCGACATACTCAACCCGGACGTGTGCAATGTCGGCGGAATACTGGAACTGAAGGAGATAGCGGCGATGGCGGAGCCGTACTACGTCGTGGTCTCGCCTCACAACTTCAACAGCACCACGCTCGGATTGGCCGCTACTATACAGGTTTCCGCCGCCATTCCGAACTTCCTGATAACCGAATACTTCGTCAACCTGGAGGATTTCGGCAGGGACATAGCGGTGAATGCGTTCGAGGTGGAGAACGGCTACATCAAGGTTCCGGACACGCCCGGCATCGGGATAGACCTGGACGAAGAGCGACTCGCCCAATATCCGTACAGGCCGTTCGCCCCACGCTCGCCGCTTCAGTATTACGAAGAGGGACCATAGTGGATCCATCATCAGCATGGAACTTCAAAACATCCGATTTAGGGACATGATATAATGCGTTCAGACGATATACGATGGTTGCGTCGTCATATCATGGCTACTCCCTTTGGGGCGGCTTTCGCCACTTGGCTCCTGTCGTCCCTGGTAGGTGAGGGGCAGTGGTTATTTTGGCGCGACCTCGATCCAGTAAATTCAATGGCTGGTTTAGGGACGATTACTTACGGTATGGCTGTGGTTTTGGCTGAATGGAGCGCGAACATGGTCTTTTGGGCATTGGAGGAACGTAAAAGAAGGGCGAGGCGGAGAGAGCTTAAGACTCTGACAGATGTACGGGACAGATTGGAAGAGGAGCGGGATAACGTTGGGATTAAAGTTGTGGATAATATGATTGCCGACTTGCGGCATCAATCCAATGGACACCGCGATGACTGAATCCCCGTTATATACTTGGAGATTCTTCCCACCGACAGTTTGACGCCGGCAATTCTTTGATTTCGAATAGAGCGGATTCCCTAGCGCTACGGAATCCGCTCGCCTCTTCTCTCGGGGGGCTGCTCGAGGACCTGGACTATATTGCCGTCCGGGTCCAGGAATGACGCTACCCACCCTCCCCAATGCTCTTTCTCAGGCTCGCGTATGAACTCGACGCCCTTGCCTGCAAGTTCGTCGTATAGCCGTTGGATGTCGTCCACGTCGAAGTTGACCATGACGCGGTGGGGATCTCGCGCCTGTCCGCTTACGCGGTCGTGGCTGCCGATGGCGAAGCGCAGCCCGCCCCACTTGAACGAAACGAAGTGTGGGCGAACGGAGTGGGGTTCCATCCCCAGCGTCTCGCAATAGAACTCTTTCAGGCGCGGCAGGTCGCCCGTCCAGATTATCACGCCGCTCATGTATCCGATCATGTCAGTTCGCGCTTTGCTTCACTTTATCCGACTTTGGCGGATTCGCCGCCGGAACTATTTTCAATGCGCCCGTTTCATCATATAATATCTGTCAGGGATCCGGGTGGAAGTTGTTGAAAGCCCTTGGAAGTGTCCCTGGAAAGGAGGTTGCTGAATTGGATAGTAGTAGTCGGAGGTGTTCCGGGTAGGTGTTCCCTGGAACATCTCTAATTCGGACGGGGTCTTGCCTGGCAAGGCCCCGTTTTTATTTGCGATCACGGCGCAATCGAGTCTTAACGGATTTTCGCAGAAATGCCGCGCTACCGTTTCCCCTCGAAGAAGCGGCGCGGATTGTCCACGAAGATGTTGTTGATGTCCTCGTCGGTCGCGCCAAGCTCCTTGAGGCGCGGTATCACGCGGCGCGTTATGAACAGGTAGCCGTCCGGGTTATACCTGCGACGCTGTTCCTGCATCTCTTCGCTGGCGATGCTGAGCGTGACAGACCAGTCGTGTCCCAGCATGATTCGCCTGCTCCAGCCAGCCTGTATCAGCCTCCACGCCGTCTCGGTTCTACCCTCCCAGTCGGGTGTAAGCTCCGTTTTCCTTCCCGGGTACCTGTCCAGCCCTATCCAGACACCCCTTTCCAGCAAGCCTGTCAGGTATTCTGTGTCGGTAGTGTCGTTACTGTGTCCAACGTAAACGCGATTCAGGTCCACGCCTTCTTCCTCGAAGATAGCCACCTGCTGTTCGCCCACGCGCTCGGGCGCCCACGTGTGCGTCGAAATGGGTACGTCAGTCTCTTTTTGCGCGCGCGCCGCGGCCCTGAGAATTATCTCTCCCTCGTCGGTCACGCCGCCCATGTCGTTCGCCACCTTGATTATCCCCGCCTTGATGCCCGTGCCTTCGATGCCCTCTTCTATTTCGCGTATATATAGGGGAGCTATCATGTCGGGAGTGGATGTCCAGAAAACCCGAGGGATATCCCGCCACGTCCCGGTCGCGCAGATGATGTTGATTCCCGATTCGCGGGATACCTGCTCCAGCAGACGGATATCGCGGCCCAGGTCGATGGTGGAGACGTCAATGATGGTGCGAAGGCCTTCGGTGTAGGCTGTACGCAGTTCCGCAATTCCGCGCTCTATCGTGCCTGCGCGGTCTATGAATTCGGGATAGACGTACTGAATCCCCGCGGACGTCACTATCACGTGTTCATGGGATAGCGTGAAACCCAAGTCGGAAGTATCCAGCGGCCCCAAAACCGAGTTGATCGCAGTCATGTTCCTACTCCTCGGATATAACCGGATTGCTGAGAGTCCCTATGCCGGATATATCAACATCCACGGTGTCTCCCGCCTTTATGTTCTCGGTCGCGCCGTCGGTTCCCATCCATATCATGTCGCGAGGATACAGCGTCATGTATCTGGTCATTTCGCTTATGTAATGCGCCACTCCGAATATCATGTTGTTGGTCGGGAATCGGGAAACGACTTCGTCGTTGACTCTGACTGTCGTTTGCAGGCTGTCTAGCTCGACGTCTGTCTCTATCCAAGGCCCCATCGGCTTGAACGTATCCGTATTCTTGGCTCGCCACAAAGTTCGGTCGCCCGCCTGCCACGTTCGTTCGCTCACGTCGTTGCCGATGGTGTATCCGAATATGCAGTCCAGCGCTTCTTCTTCAGAGACGTTCTTGACCTGTTTGCCGATGACGACGACCAGTTCGCCTTCATATTGCACGCGCTCGGTGGCGTCTCTTGGTATGACAATCGGTTCGCCGTGCGCTATGAGCGCGTTGTTGGCGCGGTATCCGATGTCCGCTTTCTGCGGAAGGTCCGGTTCGCGTCCGAGCAGCGCCGCCGCTTCCCGCACATGTTCTTCGTAGTTCACGCCCGCCGCGTAGAAAGTAAGGGGTTCGAACGGAATCCTTATCTTTACGGCGGAAAGCGGGAAGCGATGTCCCGCGCGTCTATACTCCCCGAACGGTGACCCCGATACCTCCTCGACCTGTTCGTCTTCCAGAATGCCGTAGCTGACTCGGCCTCCGTATTCGTATCTAATCCATTTCATAATTTCGCCTCTGGGAAGATGTCTGGAATTGAGTTTAGGCGTTCGCCGGCTCTACGGATTCTGTTTCCTGCGCGTCGCCGTCCGCGTCTTCGCTTTCGGGTTCGTCTGCGCCGCCGCCGTTCCAATCATTGTAGAAATACACGAATATATCTCTCGCCACCGCTACCAGAGGCACGCCGATTATGACGCCTATAAGCCCGGCTATGTCGCCGGCCACTATCAGCGTTCCCATTATGAAGATTGGGTGAAGCCTGAGCGCGCTGCCCTGCACTCTGGGCGAGATGATGTTGCTCTCCACGAACTGAACGATGATGTAAACCAGCGCGACCCATATTACCTTGCTTGGATCCGTCGCCAGCGCGACCAGCACCCCCGGCACCGCTCCGATGAACGCTCCGATGATGGGAATGAGTCCGAGCGCTCCCGCCAGCAAGCCCAGTGTGAGCGCGAATGGAACGTCGAGTATGAGCAGGCCAATGAATACGAAGATTCCGACTACGCTGGCGCTAATGCACTGGGCGCGGACATACGAGCCTACGACGCCGTGAACCAGCGTTGAGACGTTGCTCGTATGGCGCGCCACGGTTTCGGGCATGATAGCGTAGAATCCGCCGACCAGTTCCTCCCTGTCTTTGAGCATATAGAACATCAGGAACGGAACTATCACCAGCCCTATCACGATAGATATCGTGCTGGTGACGCCACTCAGCGTTCTGGTCAGGACACTCAGCGCCGCGCTGCCGAGTATGCCGCTCGCGGATTGCAGCCATTCATCTACCTGGTCTCTTATCTCTTCCGGCACCTGGCGGTCGAATTCCTCCATCCACCCTTCTATCGTCACTTTCGCGTCTTCGTACAGTTCGGGAGCGGTTTCTATGAATTGCTGCGCTTCTCTGACGAGGGGCTGTATGGTGAGATAGAGAACTACCGCTACGATTGCGAAGAACGCCAGGTAGATGATCCCGATAGAGACAAGCCGGGTCATTCGAGGGCGGCTTTTGTGGCCTGGCAGTCGCCGCTCGATCATGGCGACGAGCGGGAATAGGAGTTCGGCCACTATGACGCTCAGGATGATGGGAAGAAGGGAACCGCGAGCGGTATATAGGATGAAGAGTATTAAGAGTATTCCGACTGTGACCAGGCCGGTCAGTCTCCACTTCATCCAGAGAGACGCGCTCGCGCCGTTCTGGGCAGGCTGAGAAGACATTGCGGTTCCTTTCTGGCTAACCCCTAGGGGGAGTCCATTTCCATGGGCGTCGCCACGATTTTTACGCAGCGCTGTTTAGCGTTGGTCGGCGATTATGTCTTCGAGGATTGGAATCAGGTCATGTGCCACTCTATCGCATTCTTCTACGTGCGGAAAGCCTGAGAGTATAAATTCGTCTATGCCCAGTTTCCAGTAATTCACTAGTTCATTCGCAACCTGCTCGGGCGTTCCGACCAGCGCGGAACCGCAGTTGACGCGCACTGTGGAAATGCCGTTCCAGAGGTGGTCGCCCAGCTTATGGTCTTCGACTACGCGGGCCTGGGCGCGCTGCCCGACCATGGCTGTGCCAGCGAAAGCCGAACTGCGCTGCGCTTTCACCACGGACGCGGCTTGTGAGAGCAGTTCTTCGGCGGCGTCCCACGCCTCGCTCTCCGTCTTCCTGACGATGACGTGCGTCCTGAGTCCGTAGCGCGGCTCTCGCCCCGCTCGCTCGAACCTGGCGTTCGCCCTTTCGATGTGCGCCGCTATCTGGTCTTGGGGCAGTATCCAGGCGAGGTATGTGTCGGACTGTTTGCCTGCCAGGTCGAGAGCGCGGTCGGACGCGCCCCCAAGATAGAACTTGGGGCCGCCGTTCACAACCCCGGGCGATACCAGCGCGCCCTTGAGTTTGATGAATCGCCCCTCGAAGTCCACCGGGTCGGGCTTGCGCCACAGAGCGCGGAGCGCGGCTATGAACTCCTCTGCGCGTTCGTATCTGTTCGCGTGATCGCTGGTTTCGCCGAATCTTTCGAAATCGCCCTGTATTCCCCCCGGCACGACATTCAGGTCTATGCGGCCTTCGCTAATCCGGTCCAGCGTCCCCGCCATTTGCGCGAAGAGTCCGGGTGAAACGAAGCCGGGTCTTACAGCGATGAGAAACCGAATTTTGCTGGTCACGGCGGCGAGCGCGGTGACCGTCGTCCATGTTTCGGTAAGCGGGGCTGTTTCCTCGAACAGGCCGTTGGCGAATCGGGTAGGTATGAGAAGCGAGTAGTAGCCGTTTCGCTCTGCGGTTTCCACCACCTCGCGCAGATATTCGAAGGTAGGCGGCCTCTCGGCGCGCACCGTGCCGATATGCGCGCCGTCGCCGTCTATCGGTATGAACCAGTCGAATTTGGGTTCAGGTCTTGTATTCGCCATTTGCAAGCCTTTTGAAATCACAGAGTATAGAGTATTAGGATGCGCCGCGCGTCAATGCCCGCGCGTCAATGCCAATGAAGGTTCGCCCGCGCCCCGCTTCTCGCGCATGAACTCCCCCACGCGCTCGATGGCCTGCTGTCCTTCGTCCAGCATTGGCGCGAAGATGTGCCATACGTGTATCATCTCGTCCCATTCCTCGAACACGGTCTCCACTCCGCTTGCGCTCGCTTTCTGGTCGAGGCGAACCGCGTCGTCGAACAGCGTCTCGCTTGCCCCCACCTGTATGAGCAGCGACGGGAGTCCTTTCAGGTCAGCGTACATGGGGGCGGCGAGTGGGGTCGTGGGGCTCGCGTCGCCAAGATAGAGTCCGGCCATGCCTACCAGTCCGTCGCGCTGCACCATCGGGTCCATATCGGCGCGGCTGGTCATGGAGTCGCCCAAACCTTCCATGTCGACCCAGGGGGACAGGCACACTCCGCAGGCGGGAAGGGGAAGCCCCTGATCTCTGGCGCTGACTAGGGTCGCCACTGTAAGCCCGCCGCCGGCAGAATCGCCCGCGATTGACAGATTCTCGGGGCTGTATCCGTTGTCCAGCAGCCAGCGATAGGCGGTCACAGCGTCTTCCACCGCCGCCGGAAACGGATTCTCCGGCGCTAGGCGATAGTCAATTACCAGAATCGCGGCTCGGCTGGCCGCGGACAGTCTGCGCGCGAACTCGCGGTGTGTCCTCGGTGAACCTATCGCGTAACCGCCGCCGTGCAGATAGAGAACGGCGGCGCCGTCCTCCGCCACATCCGCGGTTACGAGTTCGGCGGGAACGCCGCCGGCGTCCACCTCGCGGACACTCGCCGGGGTATTGCCGCCTACGACCCGCATGAGTTTATCGAAGCCTTTGCGCGAGTCTTCCATAGTTGGGTTGTCCGGCCTTTCGCGGGCGGTCAAGAGTTCTATCACTTTTTCGAGTTGGGCTGTTGACATCTAAGGTTTCTCCTAGTCCAGGTATGAATGTAGCTCAGGCGCGCGGCAAGTCCTCATTCGTCATTAGCGGAGCCGAGCAGGGACGAAAGTATATCTGAGTCGCCTCTCGGTCGTTCATCTTGCGGCAGGCCAAGCCTCTCCATCAGAACTGGATAGGATTCGACCTCCGGCGCATTTTCCATGGGCTTGATTTTCTCAATCCTGCTTTCCGCCCTTTCAATGAACGGCGCAAGCTTTTCTCGCTTGGCTTGAACTTCGGCGGCGTCTCTCTCTCTGAATTCGGGCAGAATCTCTCTTGCGAACAGTTCGAGCGACTCGCAGATGTGCTCATGCTTGTTCCTGCCGCCCTGCTGTATGAATATCACTTGGTCCACGCCCGCGTATTCATACTGGCGGAGCGTTTCGCGCACTTGCGACGGGTTGCCGATGCAGCCGGTGGGTTTATTGTCGCTGTTGCGATTCGCCTCGAAATCGGCCCAGATATCGAACCTTCCGGGAATGTGAGTTCCTGTGGAGTAGTAGTGATTCAGCGCGTACCCGAAGAACTCGATTCCGGGCAGTCCGCGTTCGACCGCCGTATCGCTGTCGGAATGGCACATGAACCCGGTCACCATCGCTATATTCGGGTTGACGGCTTGGCCGATAGGGTCGCACTCGTTCTCGAAAGTTTCGTAGTATTCAGCGACCCAGCGCTTGGCGTCCTCGGCCCCGACGAAGGCGAAAGTTAGCGCGCCTACGCCAAGTCGCGCCGCCAGCCGTATAGTTTCTCGATTGGAGCAGGCGACCCAGATGGGCGGATGCGGCTTCTGCAGAGGTTTGGGGACTACATTCCGGTGCGGCATCGAGAAGAATCGCCCCTCGTATCCGGGGTATGGCTCGGACGTCATCATCCGGGCGGTTTCCCTGACAGTTTCCATCCACATATCGCGTTTCTGACGCGGATCAACTCCGAAACCTTCTAGCTCGAGGCGGGAACTCGCCTCACCCGTTCCCCAGTCAACCCTGCCGTCGCTCACTATATCCAGGGTGGCGATCCTCTCGGCGACGCGCGCCGGATGGTTGAAGCCGGGCGGCATCAGCGTAATGCCGTGTCCGAGTCGTATCGAGTTGGTCCTCTGGCTGCACGCCGCCAGAAACACTTCCGGCGCTGAAGAGTGGGAATACTCCTCCAGGAAGTGATGCTCCACTTCCCAAGCGTAGTCCATGCCCAGCCTGTCCGCGAGTTCGACCTGTTCGAGCGCGTCCTTGAACAGCTTGCGCTCATCGCCATTGTTCCATGGACGCGGAATCTGGTGTTCATAGAATATACCGAACTTCATCATTGGCGCTCGAATTTAGGTTGGCGCGAGTGTAACAACGAGAATGAAGAGCGTCAACAAGAGCGGGCAGTCGCGTCCATTATGCCAAACACGCAAAGCGCGATTTGCGGGGTCGCGGTTACAGCGATCCTCTATCGCTATATCGCGCCAGTCGAATCGCCGCGGATTTTAATTCCCATGCGCAAAAACAGCCCCTCGGCACACGGCAGTGGGGCTGTTTTCCGTTCAGTATGTTTGTCCGAGAGTCTATCGGAAACGCGGCGTGTACGAGGCTCCGTTCGCTATAGGTTCATTCAGATACACATCGCCGTTGCGGATCTTGATGTTGAATCCGCAATCAGGGTTGTTGCATACCCAAGCCTTGTAGTGTATGGGAGCGCCTTGGCTTCCAAAGTCGGACAAAGGCAGTAAAACGCCCTTGGGGCAACTCAGACAGTTAGGGAAATCTCTACCTTCCACGAAATCCTCCTCTCCCCAATTTTCAAAGCGCGCAAAGTATAGCATTGAGCGTCCTAGTAAACAAGTTTTGCCGAGATAGCGAACCTGTAACGATTTAGTCGGTGCCCCCACCTCTGGCAAAAAGTCCCTTCCCCCTCAACGGCGGAAGGCTCAACCTCAACCAGTCGCCAGATAATTCCCAATTCTAAATTCACCATTCCCAATTCCCCCCACCCTGTGCTACAATACTCACAATCTAAGAACAAATATGCGTAAATCG
>CAZXFX010000060.1:0-20318 GCA_964640295.1 uncultured Dehalococcoidia bacterium
AACCCTAACAGGTTTCCCTGTCTTTTTCTTACACACCGTTTATGGGACGGTTACAGCGTACACCATTCCTTGACGCTTTCTTCAGATTTTAATGTGCATCACCCGTTTGATGGGGGAAGGTTAGGATGGGGGTGATCCAATCCTCCGACCAAGCTGATACAGGCTCATTCACTATTCACCATTTGAATAATCCCACTCCAGCGTGCTAGAATTACTTCCGAAGAAGAAAATATATAACATTTAGGAACCTTAGGAGACGGGATTGGACGCGGCTGAAAAGCAGGCAATAATTTCTGAGTATAAGACGAGCGAAAACGACACAGGGTCCACCGAAGTTCAGGTGGCGCTCCTTTCGGCCCGGATAAGTCGTCTGACCCAGCATCTGAGAGAAAACAAGCATGACGAATCCACGCGACGTGGACTCCTCAAGATGGTAGGCCGTCGCAGAAGGCTCCTGCGATACCTCAACAGCGAAGACGTGAACCGATACAGAACGCTTATCTCCAGGCTTGGCCTGAGAGGATAATCCCATTTCACAGCGCCCGCGAAAGGGCGCTTTTCTTCTTCCTATGGGTTCCTTCCGCATAGGAGACATTAAGTTAATGACAACCCCCTTTCAAACTGACATTGGGAGCGGAACGCTCTCGTTCGAATGCGGCAAACTGGCGCAGAAAGCCAATGGGTCTGTACTCGTCAGACACCACGACAACGTCCTTCTAGTAACCGCCACATCTTCGTCGCCCAGAGAAGGCATAGATTTCTTCCCCCTGACTGTGGATGTCGAAGAGAGGCTCTACGCCAGAGGCAAAATACCGGGAAGCTTCCCAAAACGCGAAGGTCGCCCTTCCACCCACTCCATACTAATAGCCAGACTCACAGACCGACCGATAAGGCCACTCTTCCCCAAAGATTTCAAGAACGAAGTTCAACTCATCATCACCCCGCTCTCCGTAGATACCGTCAATCCCTACGACGTGGCAACGGTCATAGGCGCGTCCGCCGCCCTGAGCGTTTCGGACATACCATTCGAAGGCCCCATCTCAGCCACGCGCGTCGGATACGTGGACGGCGAGTTCGTAGTCAACCCAACTTACGCGGAGATAGACCGCAGTCTGCTCGATCTAGTGGTAGCGGGGTCCCGATCCGGCGTCATCATGATGGAAGCGGGCGCCAGCGAAGTGTCTGAATCCATTGTGCTGCAAGCCATCGAATACGCTCAACAGACGAACCTACAGTGCATAGAGTTGCAGGAAGAGCTCGCCGAAGAGCATGGAAAGCCGTCTATGACGTATGTCCCCAGGGGATACGACGCCGAGTTGACGAAGAACGTAGTCGAAGAGACGGCTTCCCTTCTGAACGAAGCGCTCGCGCTGGACTCCGATGAGAGCGATGAGAAGGTCGCCCAGATAGAGAACGACATATCCGAAAAGTATGGCGAAGACCACCAGCCACAGGAAATCGCCGCGGCGCTGGACGAGGCCATGGAAGTCGCCTTCAAACAGAGGGTGCTGGACGACGGCGAGCGTCCCGATGGACGCGCCCTCAACGAAATACGCCCCCTCTCCAGCGAGGTGGGCCTTCTCCCCAGAACGCACGGGGCGGGTCTGTTCACCAGGGGCGAAACGCAAGTGCTCGGAATATGCACGCTCGGCTCCGTAGGCGACGCGCAAAAGCTCGACAACCTCACCCCCGAAGAGACCAAGCGCTTCATGCTTCACTACAATTTCCCGCCATTCTCCACAGGAGAGGCTCGGCCGGTTCGCGGACCCGGACGCAGGGAGATTGGACACGGAGCGCTGGCCGAGAAGGCGCTGACGGCAGTCATACCCGGCGAGGAGACGTTCCCGTACACCATCCGAGTAGTGGGCGAATGCCTCAGTTCCAACGGCTCGACCTCTATGGGCACGGTATGCGCCAGCACGCTCGCGCTCATGGACGCGGGAGTCCCCATAAAGGCGCCGGTGGCGGGCATATCAATCGGGCTCGTAACCGGAGACGGCGGACGATATGTAACTCTTACCGACATCCAGGGCAAAGAAGACCATCTCGGCGATATGGACTTCAAGGTGGCCGGAACTTCAAATGGCATTACCGCCATACAGTTGGACATAAAGGTCAAAAGCATCAGCTACGATGTGATATCCGACGCGCTACGGCAGGCTAAGGAAGCGCGAACCACTATCATCGAGAACATCCACGAAACCATTCCTGCGTACAGAGAACAGCTAAGCCAATACGCCCCCCGCATGGAGACTATCCAGATAGCGGTGGATAAGATAGGAACGGTGATCGGCCCCGGCGGGAAGACTATACGCGGCATCGTCGAGGAGACGGGCGCGACCGTTGATATACAGGACGACGGCACTATAATAATTGGAGCGAGTGAAGGAAGCGCGTCCGACAAAGCGATTCAGATGATCAAAGACCTTACTCGCGAAGTCGAAATTGGCGAAATCTATACAGGCAAAGTGGTTCGCACGACAGACTTTGGCGCGTTTGTGGAACTGCTTCCCGGCAAAGACGGCATGGTTCACATCAGCGAACTCGCCAACTATCGCGTGCCGTCCGTAGAGGACGAGGTGCAAGTCGGAGACGAAATCACCGTCATGGTGATAGAAGTTGACTCGACCGGACGAGTTCGCCTGTCTCGCAGAGCTCTTCTGAGCGATGGCGAAGAGGGAGACGCGCTCGAAGCCGCTCGACGGCGCCAGCGCGCCGGTCGCGGCGGAGGTGGTCAGAGAAGGAACGGCCCCGACAGAGGAGGTCCGCGCAACCGGGACGGTGGAGACCGAGACCGCGGCGGCTATCGCGGCGGCAGAGGCAGAGACCGCGACAGGGATGGCGGAGACCGAGACCGCGGCGGCTATCGCGGCGGCAGAGGTAGAGACCGCGACAGGGACGGCGGAGACCGAGACCGCGGCGGCTATCGCGGCGGCAGGGGGCGAAGCCAGAGGAATCGCTGACGGATCCGAGACACTAAACTCAAAGAGGACGACCCGCGTGGGCCGTCCTCTTTGACAAACGCGCTAATATATTAGGAGGAATCTCGATGTCATCCATAAACGTCGCCGTACACGGAGCGCTCGGAAAGATGGGGCAGGAAGTTCTCCGCGCCGTAACCAACGCTTCGGACATGAACCCAGTAGGCGCGGCCGACGGGATGGCCGAACCGGGACAGATTTCGCTGCCCGACGGCTCAAGCAGCGCGCCTATTTCCAACAACCTGGCCGACGTATTGTCCAGCGTGGATGTGGTAGTGGACTTCTCCAGCGCGGACGGCGCCATGTCCGTCATCAGAACCGCCGCCGCCCACAAAGTAAACGCGGTCATAGGCTCCACCGGCCTCTCAGACGAGAATTACGCAGAGGCGGCCCAACTCGCCAGCGAACATTCAGTTGGCGTGATAATCGCTCCCAACTTCGCGATGGGGGCCGTCATAATGATACACCTCGCAAAAGTGGCGTCGCGCTTCTTCGACTACGCAGACCTCACCGAAATGCACCACGAAGCGAAAATAGACGCCCCGTCCGGCACCGCTCTCGCAATAGCCAGAGCCGCAGCCGAAGGCAAGGGGTCCCCCTTCACCAACGTCAAAGCCGAAAAAGAGCTGATAGCGGGCCCGCGCGGCGGCGACTTTCAGGGCGTCAGCGTACACAGCGCAAGGATGGCCGGTCTCGTCGCCCACCACCAACTCGTATTCGGCGCGCTCGGCCAGACGCTTACCATCCGACACGACTCCATGAACCGCGAAAGCTTCATGCCCGGCGTCACCATGGCCATCCGCGAAGTCGTCAACAGAACCGGCCTAACCGTCGGCCTCGAAAACATCATGGGGTTAGCGTAGGCGCGCTGGGGCTATGCCAGCCCCATTCGACTATCTGAAACCCAGGTCAGATTCGTTCCCTATCCCTCCGGGATAAGCTTGGAGTATTCGAGCCTTCATAAATCATTGCGTGTTATGAATGCCGGAAGCGTACCTTCCTTGATACGCGCTTAATCGAACCGCTATCATTTCCCTAATCTTGCCAATAGGAGAATGGTCACATTGAACGAGTGCAGCATTGCCATAGTCGGCGCGACTGGCGCCGTCGGTCAAGTCTTTCTGGACATCCTCGAAGAGCGCGATTTTCCTCTGAAGTCCGTTCGCCTGTGCGCTTCCGAGCGTTCCGTGGGCAAGAAACTCAAGCTGAGAGGCGAGGAAATAGAAGTCGAACTTGCCACGCCTGAACTGCTCAGCGAAGTTGACTTCGCCTTCATAGCGGCCTCCACCGCCGTCAGCCGCGAACTGGCTCCGATGGCCGCAGAGAACGGGGCGATTGCGATTGACGACAGTTCGGCCTTCCGAATGCAGGACGATGTACCACTCGTCGTGCCCGAGGTTAACGGCGACGATCTCGACTATCACAACGGTATCGTCTCCATTCCCAACTGCACAACGACGCCACTTGTCATGGCGCTCAAGCCGCTGCACGAGCAGAACGCGGTCAAGCGCGTCATCGCGGCCACCTACCAGTCGGTCACAGGAACCGGCGCGGCGGCGGCTCAGGAACTCCGCGACCAGGCGGGCGACATCCTCGCCGGCGGCGAACCAAACGTCGAGATATACCCTCACCGCATAGCCTTCAACGTACTTCCCCATGTCGAGCCATTCTGGGACAATGGCTACACCAACGAAGAGATGAAGATGCAGAACGAAACGCGCAAGATAATGCATGCGCCGGACATCAAAGTGTCCTCCACATGCGTCCGAGTGCCGGTCTTCATAAGCCACAGCGAAGCGGTGAACGTCGAGTTCACAGACGCCATCAGCCCGGGAGAGGCGCGCGAGATTCTCGCCTCGTCGCCCGGCGTTCGCGTAGTGGACGATCCGGGCGCAAACGTGTATCCTACCCCAATCAAAGCCGAATATCGGGATGATGTGCTGGTAGGACGCATTCGCGAGGACATCGCTCTCGATAACGGAATCGCGATGTGGCTTTCGTGCGACAACCTCAGAAAAGGAGCCGCGCTGAACTCCATACAGATCGCCGAAGAGATTCTTGAACGAGACCTGCTGCTGAAGTAGAACGCCAACCGAGGAGGTTGATATGGCTGATATTGGACGCCTGCTGACCGCTATGGTTACGCCCTTCGACGAAGAGGGCGAGATTGATTACGCCAAGGCTCGCAAACTTGCGCGCGCGCTTCTGGATTCCGGCTCCGACGGACTCGTCATAGGAGGCACGACCGGCGAATCGCCGTCCATGAGCGATGACGAAAAGATACGCCTTTTTGCGGAGGTAAAGGAAGAGGTAGGCGACGAAGGCGCCGTTGTTGCGGGAACCACCGACAACAACCACAGGAAGTCGGTAGAACTCTCGATAGAGGCCGAGAAGGTCGGCGCGGATGGCCTGCTTCTCACGGTGCCAGCATACAATAAGCCCACTCAGGAAGGTCTGTACCAGCACTTCAAGGCGATTGCCGAAGCAACTCCGCTGCCCGGCATTCTGTACAACGTGCCGTCCCGAACATCGCTCAACATGACTGACGACACGACCCTGCGGCTTGCCCAGATAGAGAACATCGTCGGCGTCAAAGAGGCATCCAGCGACCCGACGCAGATAACCCGAATCATAGACGGCGCGCCCGACGGATTCAGGGTATGGTCAGGCAACGACGACGAGACTTTCTCGATCATGTGCACGGGCGGTTACGGCATAGTCAGCGTCGCCGCTCACATAGTCGGGCTTCAGATCAAGGAGATGATGGGACGCATCTTGGAAGGCGACATCGAAGCGGCGGCAGCCGAGCATCGCCGACTTTTGCCGTTGTTCAAAGCCATCTTCTGGGTAACCAATCCCATTCCGATCAAGTACGCCGTGAATCGCGCCGGATTCGACATCGGAACGCCTAGGCTGCCGCTCTGGGAAGCGGACAAGGACTTCAGAAGCAAGTTCGACCCGCTAATGGACGAGTATCAGATAGACCTTCCTGTGAATGGGCCGTAACAGCGAAGCGGGCGGCTGTCACAGCCGCCCGCTTTTTGTTCGGAATCGAAATATGCGCTTAGGCGACTACCCGCATCATTGAGCGCACCATGACGGTCTCGTTTCTGTGCGGGCCTGTGGAGATGACGTCCACCCGACAGCCGATCAACTCCTCCAGTCGTTGGACGTAGTTTCTAGCCGCCTGCGGCAAATCTTCGTATCGCTTCACGCTCGCGGTGGGACTGTCCCAGCCGGGCATCTCTTCGAAGACGGGGCGAACCTTTCCGAGCGCGGCCACGCCTCCGGGGAAATCGTCTGTTACATCCCCATCTTCAGTAACGTAATGGGTGCAAATCTTCACCCTTTCGAACCCATCCAGAACGTCCAGGCGAGTTAGAACCGCCGAAGTATAGCCGTTTATGAGCGCGCTGTACTTGGCCGCAACCGCGTCGAACCAGCCCACCCTGCGCGGCCTGCCGGTGGTAGTGCCGAATTCCTGCGCCAGTTCTCGGATAGTGTCTCCTGTTTCGTCGGTCAACTCTGAGGGGAGTGGACCCGATCCAACTCGCGTCGTGTAAGCCTTGAAGACGCCAGTGATTCCTTCTATGTGCGTCGGGCTAACCCCCGCTCCTACAGAGGCGCCGCCAATTGTCGGGTTGGACGACGTCACGAACGGATAAGTGCCATGATCCAGGTCGAGTAGCACCCCCTGGGCTCCTTCCAATAGTACATTCTCGCCCGCCGCGAGGGCCTGATTGACTATCTTCTCTGCCGGGCCGATGTACTGCGCCATGCGCTCGCTCCAGTGTCGGCACTTATCGAAGACATCGTCGAACTCAAGCGCATCGCCGCCATATATCTTGGTGATTACGGCGTTGGTGTACTCCAAGATGCCTTCCAGCCTGGGGATGAGCGCTTCTATGTCGAGCAAGTCTGCGGCGCGAATTCCGGTCCTGGCCGCCTTGTCCGCGTATGCGGGGCCGATTCCCTTGCCGGTCGTGCCGATTCTGGACGCGCCGCGCGCTAGCTCCGCAAGCTCATCAATCATCACGTGGTAAGGCATTATCAGGTGAGCGCGTTCACTTACTACGATCCGGTCGGAGACGTCTATCCCGCGCTCTTTGAGGTCGTCAATCTCCTGAAGAAGCACATCCGGATCAACTACCACTCCATTGCCGATAACGTTCAGCGCCTTCGGCCAGAATACGCCGCACGGTATCAGATGAAAACTGAACTTGCCGTCGTCGTTGACGACAGTATGTCCGGCGTTGTTTCCTCCGGCGAATCGCGCGACCACCTGCGCGTCCCGCGCAAGATAGTCAACTATCTTCCCCTTGCCTTCGTCGCCCCATTGGGCGCCCAAGACCGCGTAAGCAGGCATCCCCTTACCCCTATCCTTTATATCACTTAACTGTCTCATCCAACGTGTAGTGAGCGCGCCAAGCGCCTCCGACATCCAAACAATCGGGGAAACTTCGGCGTTGCGGACGCACACAATCTTCATTGTATCAAAACCAGCTTGCGAACAAACACCCGATTTTCGATCGGTATTCTCAGTACGCGCTGGTTTATGAAGATTTGAATACATATACGCGTTAAGAACACATTTCGATCTCAAAATGGAGAGAGGCGACCCCGCGGCGCGATCACTCGTCTTCTATGGGATACGCGCCAAAGGTGAATGAGTAGAGCGAGAAGTCTTCGCCCTTGGGCATAAGCAAGAGTTCGTGCGCCGAGACTTCTCGCTGTCGAACCAGTCGGTACATACGCGGAGCGCTCACTGTGACGACGCTGTGTCCATTTTCGTCGAACCTGACGTCCTCGCCGGCAGACTCTTGAGGAACGGGCCCGCCATCCATCACAATCCTGAATTGATACTCGTCGCCGGGTTCTACGTCTAGCACTGCATTCACCTCATTGGCGTAGAACTTTATCCCGAGGTAGTCTTCATAACCGTCGGTGGCGCGAGCGTGACGCAAATTTTCAGACTCGTTGAGCCACGTTCCTTGAAGAAATATGAAGTGATTCTTTCGCTGGCCCGGATCGGCGTACTCTCGCGCTACGCCAGCCTCTTCATAGTATTCTTCATTGACGATATACGCCCCGCCGAAGTCTATGTTTCTGCGCGTTCCGCCGTAGAGTTCTCTGGTAATGAACTCTTCAGGGTCGGTGGCGCGAAAGCCTGTTATACGCTGAGGGTCCGGGTCCGAGTTGGCTTCTATATGCGACAGGTCGCGTCCCATTTCTTCAAGCAAAAATCGGATCACCTTCTCCGTGTCCGCATAAGCGCCTTCTCCACGATGGTAGTATCGCACAAACCCGGTCCCGTCCATGATGTACTTGGACGGCCAAGCCTGGAGTCGGTACGCGCTCCATGTAAGGTAGTCATTGTCCTGCGCTACCGGATACTTTATGCCCAGTTCCGCGACGGATGTCCTGACATTTTCGTTTAGCTTCTCGAACTCGAACTCCGGCGTATGCACGCCAACAATGAGCAAGCCTTGGTCTGCGTACTTGTCATGCCACTCCTTAAGATAGGGCAAAGTTCGGATGCAATTGACGCAGGTGTATGTCCAGAAGTCCAGGAGGACTACCCTGCCCTTCAGATCTTCTACATCGAGCGGGGCGGAGTTTATCCATCCATCCAATCCCGCGGGGGCGGGCGCTGGGATCTGCCCCGCGCCCACATATCCGAAAACGTCGGGCGGGGCCGGTATGGTTGGCGAGATGGCAGGCGCAGTTGGAGTGGGGCTGGCTTCCGAAGGGATGGGCGTGGAGGGAAGCGGTGTGGGCGAGCTATCGGGAACGGGCGTTACCGTCGGCGCGGGCATGGGAGCGCTGGTGGGAAGGGGCGGCGGAGTGGGCATAGGCGTGGAGGAGATGGACGCGGCTATGGGCATGGGCGTGGAGGAGATGGACGCGGCTATGGGCATGGGCGTGGAGGAGATGGACGCGGCTATGGGCATGGGCGACGGTGTGGAAAGCGGCAATGGCGAGGGAGAAGGCGCAACTATGGGCGACGGAATGGGTGACACTGTCGCAACCGGACTGGGAGAAGCGACAGTATTAGAGGGAGCGGCCTGATCCGTCCCGCAGGCAAACAGAACTAGCGCCAATAGCGAGAGGAGAACGGAGCCTATTGGCGCTAATCGGTCAGGCGCTATCGCGGTCATAACGCAAGTTTCGTATTTGATCGGTCAGCGGCTCGATATGTTCATACCGCCTATCTCGCTTGTATGACGGCGTGGGAACCGCCTTTTTGGTCGTCATAGTTTGCATCGCGATTCATGCGCCCAAATACTCTGCCATCTTATTATACGCCCCCTAGATGAGAAGTTCATTTTCCCTCTTGGCCAATTTGCCTTGGGACACGATGGTATTGACGTCGTGCAGCGCGGTTATATCCTCATTGGGGTTGCCGTTGATAATGAGGATGTCGGCAGCCTTGCCAACTTCGAGCGTGCCGATTTCGTCCTCAAGCCCAAGGCACTCTGCGGATGTCTTGGTGGAACACACGATGGCCTCCATTGGCGTGATGCGCATCTCCTCCACCATGACCTGGGGGATATAGGCAAAGTCGTCGAAATTCGCGTTCGTCATTCCCGAGTCCATACCGGTCACGAACTTTACGCCCCTGTCCCACATATCGCGCAGTATCTCGAAGCGTCGGTCAGGGTCGCCCATCGCGCCGCTTCCGGGCGGGCGATTTCGTCCTCTGATAGCGTTGAGCCGTCCGAGCGCGAGCGTAGGGTCAACGTACAGTCCCTTCTCGGCTATCATGTCTGCGTAGTCGGGATCGTAGTCGTACATATCCTCTTCGTTCTCGGCGAGCCAGGAGCAGTGGATGAGGTTATGAATTCCGGCGTTGACGCAGTTTTTGACTCCCGCCGTGGCGTGGCAGTGCGCGGCTACCCGAAGACCGAGCCTTTCGGCGTCCTTGACCGCCGCTCTGAGGGTTTCCGCGGGGTACTGCGGAGCGCGAACGTTAGAGCCGGGGGTGAATCCGCCGCCAGTTGACATCACCTTGATGCAGTCCGCTCCCAGTTTGAACTGGTTGCGTATCGCGGAGACGACTTGGTCGGTGGTGTCTGCCTCCGTGCCGAACATATTGCAGTGTCCGCCTGTCGTAGTGATTGGCGTGCCGGCCACGACCATGCGCGGGCCGGGGATTATCCCGTTTTCGACGGCGGACTTGATCGGCAAGATGACCTGGTTGCGGCTGCCGAGATCACGCATGGTGGTGACGCCCGAACTCAGCGTCGCTCTGACGGCTCCCACTCCGCGCATGATGAACGTTTCATCGCTCTCGGTCATGATGTGAGTATATGCGTCCGTTTGCGCGCTGCAATGGATGTGGGTGTGCATCTCGATGAAGCCGGGCATCAGAGTTCCGCCCGATACGTCAATGACGTCAACCTCTTCTCTCTCACCAATCTCCAGATTGTCTTGAGACGTTATTTCCGAAATGCGCCCGTCCTCCACCACAACTGCCGCGTTCGGGACAGGGTCGGTTCCAGAGCCATCAATCAAACGGTCGGACTTCAATATGAGCTTCATCTACTCACACCTTTCCATGTTGGTCATTATATTAGTAGCTAGTAGTTAGTTCTCAGTCATTAGAGTTTAGAGTCTATCAACGACTTGGTTCCGCGCGGCGCGTTCAGGTGTATCACGAGCCTGTATCAGTTTGACCGGCGGGTTGGATCATCCCATCCTAACCTTCCCTATCAGGTAGGAAGGGACTTTGGCGCGCGATAGAGAGCTGGCTAAGTTGACTCAGGTTCGCGTATCAGCCTGGCGGTATCGCCGCTCTGGCGATGTCCAGCAATTCTTCTTCGGACATATCGAGGTCCACAGAGTCGCCGTGTGGCTGTGGAACGGGGAATCCGGTCGTATAATACACTTCTATCGTGTTTCCTTCGGGGTCGGAAGCGTACATTCCGAACGCGTTGCCGTGGCTGACGGTACGCTGTATATTAACACCCTCGTCTTTGAAGACGGTATAGAAATCTTTGAGTTCGGACAGGGTATCAACCTTGAACGAAATCTGCTGAATCACCCGCGCGTCCTCAGGGCCTGAGCGTCCTTTCATGATGACGAATTCGTGGTGTTCTTCCTCCGGGTGAGCGCTGAGAAAGACCATGCCGCGCTCTTCCAAGTCTTCGTCCGCTATCTGGAGTCCCATCACGCGAGAGTAGAAATCGCGCTGTTTCATAAGGTCGTTTACATATATCCCCACATGTCCGAGTCCGCTGACTTTGGGCATGACTTTCCTCCTTGGCTTGGCGTCATTCACCAAGCGGTTCGATTATGTACGCCATTTCGGGCGATTTAGCCCTTATCGGTCACCCAGTTTATTCCATTCAATATCAGTCGCTGGAACTGCGGAGTCTGGAAACTCAAACCGTTGTGTCCCAGCGTGGTCTTGAACACTTTCCCGTTTCCGTAGCTGCGAGTCCAGGCCAGATCGTAGGCGCCGCCCGGCATGAAAGTGGGTTCGCGATTTGGCCCCCAGGCGTGGGTGCCGTCTTCTGAACTGCCTGTCAGAAACACGTCGTTTCCGGGCCGAGCGGCAATGTTCATGTACAGTTCGTCGTTGGTGACGAAATCGCTGATGCCCTCGGCGCAGGGATGGTCTGAGTCGCTGACGTTGACGGTGAACTGCCCATAGGGGGGATGGTAGCTCTCGCCGGTTATCCAGCCCCCGCCAGTGATGTCGTGATATTCAGGCCATTCGGCGGGTCTGCATCCGGAGATGTGTATGCAGACGAATCCGTGTCCGCCGCCGACATACTGAGAAAGCGCGACTCGCTCATCTTCATTCAGCGTCAATTCCAGTTCGCGCCTCGTGTTGAACACCAGGGCGTCGAATTCGTTCATAGCTTCGGTTGTCAGGACACTTGCGTCCTCTGTCACTTGAACCTCATGTCCATCCTCGCCCAGAAAATCGAGCAGTACGGGCGTGCTTTCATGGTACGGATGCCCTCCGCCTGAAATAACCAATAGGTTCATCATTACCTCCCGTGATCAAGAAACACTATTGGATTGCGCCATTTTGCAGGCGATTGGAGTCTATCCCAGAGAGCGGTCATGGTCAAGTTGGGCTGGTTCTATCCGGCAAGGTTGTCTTGACCTTATGTAGCCTGAATCGTAACCTGAGCATGGGAAATTCTACAACACGGGCTTTGCTATCAAACTTGCGGGATTCCCAGCCATTTTCCTCATCCGACATATATGAGATGATGGTTTCAGATTCACTCAAAAGAGACAGTTAAGGCGCAAGCATGAATGAGAACGCTGATTTCAAGACAGTCCGAACGGTCATAATCAGTTGGTTGAAGGGTATCTACGCAAAAATTGCGGATCGGCGTCGCTACGAACGCTGGCTGGCTGTCCTCATAGGCTGGCTCAAGTTCCTGTACGCGAGAAGAACCATCGTAACCAGCCGTCTGGCGATACTATACGAGAAGAGAGTCATAGCAATCGGCTGGCTCAAGCTCTTATACGAGAAGCGATATCTAATCTCGACCCAAATATACCTCGCGTTCGCGGTCGCGGTCGCGCTTACGCTGGCGGCTAGTTTCGTGGGCTGGCTCTCTTTCGACAGGGTGAGTGAATCCCAGAGCAAGGTAAATGAAGTCAGCGTGCCTGAGATGACAGCGTCCTTCCGCATAGCTCAGAAGGCCAACACACTGATGTCCGCCGGGCCAGAACTGGCGTCGACTAAAGACACTACCAACTATAACTCGGTATCCAAAGAGATAAGCTCGGCCAACCAAGAGTTGGTTCAAGAGTTGGCGGTTCTCCAGGGGCGTCACTCCGACGAAGAAGCTTTCGACAGAATGCGCGGGTATGTTGATGTTCTGACTGAAAATGTCTATACGATCCAGACTGGAATGGTGGAATCGTTTCAGCGTCAGGCCCAGTTGGAATCTTTCGATGTGCGAATCACGGATGTGAACGAAGAACTGGACGAACTTCTGACGCCGATAGAGGACGATCTAAGCTCTAAGGGACGGACGGGATTCTCCGAAGCTGAATTTGCCCAGTACCTACTTATATCCGAGATAAGAAGCGACTTAGCGTCCACAAACCAGATTCTGGCGAGTTCTTTCGGGATCACGGACGCTAGCGCAATCGAGCCTTTGAAAGATCCTCTATTCGAGACCAAGTGGCGAATCCTGAATAACTTGAATGAAATTGGAGACGCTGATTTGGTAGAAGAGGCAGAGCCTTTGGTGGTGGAGTTGTTCGACTTTGGGATTGGCGAGCAGGGAAGCCTTGCATTGTTGGAAGCGGAAGCGGGGTTCCTGGTGTTTCAGCAGACGCTCATATCAGAGAACCGGGGTGTCGCCGCCAACCTCATCAAAGATGTGGAAACGTTCGTAAACGCCGCCAACGACAGCGTGGAAGGGTCTGTGCTGGAGGTTGGTCAGGCGGTCAACGCGGGCAGACTGCTTCTGTTGATCATTAGTGGCGCGAGCGTTTGCGGCGCCGCGCTCATCGTCTGGCTTCTGGTTGGCAGAGTGCTACTGCGGCGTTTGCAGATGATGCTCGAATGGATGCGTCGCATGGCAGACGGCGACCTGGAAGCGACGGTGGAGATAGGCGGACGCGACGAAGTGGCTAATATGGGCGCCGCCCTCGAAGTGTTCCGACAAAATTCGCTCGAAGCGCAGCGTTTGAATCTGGTAGAGAAGATGGCTGCGGAACTGCAAGATAAGAACTTGGAACTCGAAAGGGTGCTCAAGGAGCTGGAACAGGCTCAGGATCAGATAGTAATGAGAGAGAAGTTGGCGGCGCTGGGTGAATTGACGGCAGGGGTGGCGCACGAAATCAGGAACCCTTTGAACTTCATCAATAACTTCTCGGAAGCGTCCGAAGAGCTCTTGGACGAGATGGGAGAGATTCTGGAAGAAGTGAGGGACGACCTGGATGAAGAGCAGCGCGATTACATTGAAGAGGTTTCCGGAGATCTGGTCGCTAACATGAATAGAATTAGATCTCATGGAGAGCGCGCCAACCGCATAGTGAACGATATGCTCATGATGGGTAGAGAATCCAGCGATAATCAGAAGACCGACATAAACGGTCTGCTTGATCAATACTCAGGCTTGGCGTACCACAGCGCGAGGGCGGCAGATCCTGACTTCCAGCTACACATCGAGCGAGACTTCGACGAAAGCGTGGGCGAACTAGATGTTCGGCCCCAGGAATTGGGGCGGGTCTTCCTCAATATGGTGAGCAACGCCTGCGACGCGACAGAAGAGAAGCGGAGGATGCGCGTGGAGGCGGGAGACGGCGGGTCATATATGCCGACGCTGAACCTTGTAACGCGGCGCATGGGAAATGCGATACAGGTGCGAGTGAGGGATAACGGCAACGGCATACCCGAAGATATAGTTGACCGAATCTTCAATCCATTCTTCACTACGAAGCCGAGCGGCAAGGGGACAGGCCTGGGACTCGCCATGTCCAACGATATAGTGCGGGAGCACGGAGGCTCTATTAGCGTTGAAACCAAGTCGGGCGAGTCCACTGAGATGATCGTAGAACTGCCCATATCCAATCAAGCCGCAGTCTTATAGCCCTTATAGCTAACGCGGGCAAGCGTAGAGAGGCTCAGCCGTAATCGTCATACGGGTCGGCGGGCAGCGTCATATTGGCGCTGGGCGCGGCAATCGCCTTCAGGCTAATGGGCGCGCCGATGACTGTGATCGTCTTCTTCAGGAGACTGGGCGCGAGGCAGCGGTATGAAGAGTAGTATGACGACCGCCATAGCATAGAGCGCGGCTGTATAGTAGAAGAGATTGTCGTGGTTCAATTCGTAGAGCCACCCGGCTATTAGAGGGGACGCGGCGCTGAATATGAACCTGGAAGTGGACATGAGCCCCAGCGTAGTCGCTGCGGCGCTTTCGCGCACTATGTCCATCGCGGCCGCGGTCAGAATTGGCTGATCGCTGTACAAGAAAAGGCCAAGAGCGGCCAGCAGCGCGGACATCACAGCTAGGCTCTCGCCATACGGCGCCATGAGAAGGGTTATGGCGGTCAGCGCCAGCATCGCCGGTATCAGTACCAGTTTGCGGCCTATGCGGTCGGAAAGATACCCGGTCAGAGGGCTTGCGAATATGCCCACCAGAACCAGCAATCCTATGAGGGAGCCGCGTATGAACAGATTCTCGAAATTGCTCTGGCCATCTTCGGACGCAAGCCCCAATACGTCGGCCAGATAGAGTGGAAGCACAGTGATGAAGCCGATGTAGGCCATGCCTCTGAGTCCGGCGACCAGGGTTATGCCCCACATTCTCGGATTGCGTATCAGTATCTTCGTCTCTTCGATTTGCGACCTCATGGTTCCGGCGGGCTGGGCTTCCGACTCTTCCTCGGCTGCGGACTGCGCACGCTCTCCAATATCCCTGAAAGCCCAGAACACCAGAAACGCCAGGAATATGGGAACGGCGGCGTAGATGCTGATAATGGCCTGCCACGTCAGCGCGGACAGAAGCAGTCCGGTGAGAACAGGTCCCAGCACATCGCCTACATTTCCTCCGACGCCGTGAAGCGAAAGCGCCGAGCCGCGCCGGTGGCTGAAGTGGGACGAAAGCGCGGCCATGGCGGGCAGATGCCATACTGAAGCGGCAACCGCCACGACCGCCATTCCCACTATTAGCAGAGCGTAGCCAGTCGGGTTTAGAGAGGACGGTTCGCCCGCGGCGCCAACGCTTTCCTGGCTGGTTAGCCAGGCGCTGCCGGGAACTTGCCAGCCGGCGGCGGCCATGAGCAGCCATCCAACGCCGAACAGCGCCATGCACACCGCCATTACCCAGCCCCAGTAGCGTCTCAGCGCGTCGGTTAGAACGCCTCCTGGCAGCGAAACCACCCCAGACATTATCTCTCTGGTGGTTTGTATGCTTGTCACAGCGATGACACTGCCTCCCAGAAGCAGATCCCGCACTTCGGGAAGAACTACTATGAAGCTCTGGGCTATCCAGTGAAAGACGCCGTGTCCACTGGTGAGTCCGCCAATGATGAACGCCGCCCTTCGCCTGAATCCTCCACCCTCGACTGCGGGAGGCGGGGCATGATGGTGATGCCGATGGGACATTGCGATACTTCTTTCCTTTTCAAGACCTTGAGCCTGTATCAGTTTGGTCGGAGGGTTGGATCACCCCCATCCTTAGCCTTCCACCATCAAGGTGGAAGGAACTTTTGCGCGAGATGGAGCGCGCCGACTAAATCGTTACAGGTTTCAAGACCTTGCGGATGGTTGCATTCAAGATATGTAGAGCATATCATTCAGTACGTATATTCTGCAATTGTGTATTTTGAAGATGAGCCTGAATCAGTTTGGTCGGAGGATTGGATCACCCCCATCCCAGCCTTACCCCATCAAGGTGGAAGGGACTTTTGCGCGAGATGGAGCGCAGACTAAATCGTTACAGGTTCTTTGAAGTTCGATGGGCAGCAAGCAATGCGACATATTCTCCACGCCGATTTCGACGCCTTTTACGCATCGGTAGAGCAACTGGACAATCCAGAACTGCGCGGCAAACCGTTAGCGGTGGGCGGCAGACCTGATTCGCGGGGCGTCGTCGCTTCCGCCTCGTATGAAGCCAGAGAGTATGGAGTCAGGTCGGCGATGCCGATGAGGACCGCTTTCAATCTGTGCCCTTCGCTCCTGCGAGTGAGCGCGAGGTTCGACAGGTACAGGGCTGTCTCGCGCGCGGTGATGGAGATATTCGCGGAAATAACCGCGCTGGTCGAACCGCTTTCGCTGGACGAGGCATATCTGGATGTAACGGACTCGGTCGCCCGCGGACAGGAGCCGGCGCATATAGCCAGAGAACTCAAGAGGCGCGTCGAGGACGAACTTGGGCTTACTATTTCGGTCGGAGCGGGAACGAGCAAGTCGGTCGCTAAAATAGCTTCAGACTTGGAAAAGCCGGACGGACTAACCGTGGTTCCGCCGGGCGAAGAGGCGGCGTTTCTCGCCCCTCTCCAAGTTGGAACGCTTCCGGGCGTCGGACCCAAGACTCAAGAGCAACTTAAAGCGCAGGGAATTCTCACCATTCGAGATTTGGCGTCTTGCGACGAGGGCTGGCTTTTGGACAAATTTGGACGCAACGGCGCGTATATCAAGCGACTTGCCCTGGGGCGAGACGACCGCATGGTGCAAACTCAACGCGATACCAAGTCCATTAGTTCCGAGACGACTCTTCTATCCGACACAGGCGATCCGGACGCTCTTCACGAATTGGTAAGGCGACTCAGCCGTGACGTATCGCGCTCTCTCGAACGCAAGAAACTCATGGGTCGAACGGTCAAACTGAAGCTGAGGCTCTCCGACTTCACGACATTTACGCGACAGGCTACGCTTTCGGAGGCGGCGCAAACCCCCGACCAGATAGCGGTCGCCGCAAGCGAACTGATGGATCGGGAGATAGGCGGCGGCAGGACGTTCAGACTTGTCGGGGTGGGAGTTTCGGGCTTTGGAACGAAGGGCGAATCAGCGCGAACAGTCCAGCCCCGTCTGCCCGGAATCTGATTGCGTCCGGTCACACTTCCAGTTCGTCGAAGATGGACTTATATGAAGCGGCGCGGGAGGGAGAGACCCGCCCGTCTCTTTCCGCAGACCTTATCGCGCAGTCGGGCTCTTCCAGATGGGCGCAATTGCTGAAACGACATTCGGACGCGAGTTGGTCAATCTCGGGGAAGAACATTGGAAGTTCCCCGAGCGTCAGTCCGGCCAATCCAAACTCTCTGATGCCCGGCGTGTCGGCCACATATCCTCCGTCGCGCAGTTTATACATCGCCGCCTGCGTGGTCGTATGGCGTCCCTGGCGATGCGCCCTGCTAATATCCCCGACGCGAAGATCAAGCCCTGGCTGAACGGCGGACATGAGCGAGCTCTTTCCCGCGCCGGACAGTCCAACCACGATAGTCAGTTTGCCGATCAACTCGTTTCTGAGGCTTGAGATTCCCGCGCCCGTGAGAGCGGACGTAGCCAGTGTCCTGTAACCCATTTCGCGGTATATTCGGACTGCGGTCTCGCACTCTTCTATATCTTCTATCAAGTCGATCTTGTTTACGCAGACGATGGGAGATATTTCGGAAAGCGTGGCGGCTATGATGTAGCGGTCTATCAGCTCGGGCCAGAGGTCGGGGTCTCGCCAAGAAGCTACTATCAGAATCTGGTCCGCGTTGGCGGCAACGATCTGCTGTCTGGGCGCCAAGAACGGGTCTGGACGAGCGAGAATGGACTTTCTGGGCAGGACGCTCTCTATCGCCCATGCGCCCGCTCCGTCCTCCGTAACGACTACGCGGTCGCCAATAGCAACGGCGTTTATGTAGCCGGTATCGAGCTCGGTCAGCAGTCCTCGAATCGTCGCCTGCTTCTCGATTCCCTCGATTTCAATTCGAGCGGCCATGCCGGCGACCGCCGTAACCAGCGCGGTCTCTCCCTCTACATGCGTACTTGGGACATTCGCGGGAGCGGCATCCGCATCCTGGGGCGACGCCGTGAGAACGTTGTCTATTGCCCTGCGCCGGTCGCGCTCGTCCCTGGGCATGATTCGTTCCAGGGACTCATATTCCATTTCGTCCCAATCGCGCTCGGCAGCCCTCTCAGTCCAGTCATTCTGGCGCGCGCGGACACGCTTGACGCTGCCACTGCGTCTGAACGTCTTGCGCCCTCGACCAGTCTTCCTCTTTCTCGACGCTTTTGCCATAGACTCCTTGACGCATTTCCGTCTCGATTTCGTCCGCCGCCGTTACGCGCGGATGCGACTGATAGCGGGGATTATACGCAAGCTATGCGCGGCTGACAACGCGACAGCGCGGACCGCCAAGTGTCCAGTCTATGAATCGGCCGCCGCGCCGGCGAGTTCTCCCGCGAACTCGGGCATTACGTCGGTGGCGAACATCTCTATGGAGCGCAGCCATTTTTCCTGTTCCAGGCCGGCGGCGCCGAACTTTCCGAATATGCGGGTTATCCCTTTCGACCTCAAGACCTCGATGCGTTCGCAGATGGCTTCGGGAGTTCCCACAAGCGGGCGTATTCCTTCGGCGCGCGCTCGTTCAGCGGCCTCCAGGCGGTCTCGGTCGCGGTGAACCCAGTGCTTGTAGTTCTCGGGGATGTTGCCGTCCTTATCCGCTGGGTTGCCGATGCGATAGAACTCCTCGTTTATCTTCGCTTCAAGGCCCTTTATGTCGTTTTCCGCCTCCTCCATCGTCGGCGCTACGTATATGTTGGCGCTCACGGGCAGATCTATATGCTCATGCGGATGCCCATAATGCTCCATCCGCTCGTGCCACATGCGCACGACACGTGGAGTTTGGCCGAGCGTTGTGGTTGGACCGCCGACAATGATTGGAATGGCCTGGCTTGCCGCGTAATCCACGCTCTCCGGGCTGGTGCTGACCGCGATGTAGATGGGCGGTCCTGGTTTCTGGACTGGCTTGGGAATCACCCATATATCTTCTACGTTCACATACTCGCCCCTGTAGGTGAGCGAACCTTCCTCCCAGCATTTTCGGACTACGTCCAGATACTCCCTGAACATCACCCTGGACTGCGTTATATCAACGCCCATGCCGTGGAATTCCTGCGCCTGGTAGCCGGCTCCTACGCCCAGATTGAATCTGCCGCCCGACACGATGTCTATCGTGGCGGCTTCCTCAGCAACCTGCACCGGATTGTGGAACGGCAGGATGACTATGGAAGTGCCGATCCGCGCTTGTTTGGTTCTTGCCGCCACCGCGCCCATGTAGGAGAAGATTCCCGACAATATGCCGTGCCTCGAGAAGTGGTGTTCTCCCAGCCATATATCCTGAATCCCCAGCCTGTCGGCGCACTCCACCTGCTCCAGCGTATTGGCCAGGGTCTCTTCTCCGGACATACTCTCGTGCCACCTGATAACGTCGAACATCCCAAATCTCATAGTGCTCTCCCTTTTTGAGCGAGTCTTAGCCGCCCTCGCAAGATTCAATGGTTTGGTTTCGCTGAAATCCGTTATTCCAACTTCGGTCATTATCTCGCAAGAAGCCGCCTCTCACAAGCGTCGAGCTTTACTTGAATCTGGAGCCTGTATCAGTTTGGTCGGAGGATTGGATCACTCCCGTCCGTTGAATTGTGAATGGTGAATAGTGAATTATCTGGCGACTGGTTGGGGTTGAGCCTTCCCCCATCGAGGGGAAAGGGACTTTATGATTGGTTTTCGCGTTTGCCTGCCCTTGTGAGCCCGCCGGTGTGCATATAGTTTGGTTTATAATCTGCTGGTTGGGCTGCAGGCGTTTTACAGGTGGCCTGCTGATGCGCTGCAAGTGGTTCTGGTGTCTTTTGTCACCTGCATT
>CAZXFX010000061.1:0-19413 GCA_964640295.1 uncultured Dehalococcoidia bacterium
CCGACGCGCTCACCTTCCCCGACCACGCGACCGGCGACCTTGTGAGCGGCGAGTATTACAGGCGTTTCCTCCAGGAAATACACATCGAGATGGCCGAACGACTGAACATCCCGCTCATTCTCCATATATGCGGCAACACCCTCGACAGGATGCCCTACATCGCCGACACAGGCATGGCGTATTTCCACTTCGACTCCAAGAACGAACCGCAGGCGGCAATGGACGCCGTCGAAGGCAAGATTGGACTGGTAGGCAACATCAACAACCCAACCACTCTCTACGCGCGCGGCCCATCCGAAGTGCGCGACGAGGTATTCGCCTGCATGGACGCCGGCGTCCAGATGATAGCCCCCGAGTGCGCCATTCCGCTCGCCACCAAGCTCGAAAATCTGATGGCCATACCGCAGTCCGTGCGCGAATGGTGCGAGATCAATACAAGCGATTAGGCTCTATTTCACGCTCAGCGAGGTGTCCGTTCATGTTAGAGCCGCCCCGAACAACTTGCGTCGGCTCGCGTGCAAGAACCTGGTCGCCACGAACGTCAGCGGCTTGCGAGCCGACGTAAAGTTCTCCCTGAGTATCCCAAACACGGCGGTCAGCTCCAGCGCGCGGGCGGCGGGATGCTCCTCCGCCAGCGCGTAGAATCTGCGCCCCTCGCGTTCATAGTCTTCAATGGTGCGCCGCATACGCCTGCTCCCCGTCATCGGTACAGTCGCGCCTCCCACCATGCGGCCATACCCGCGTTGCGCGCTGTCAGGGAACACCCCCGACACGAACAGACACACGTCCGCGATGCGCTTATAGTATCCGAATCTCTGCTCCGGGTCGGCGTTGGACGCGAACTTCACCAGGCTGTCAATGTCCATATCGCTGTACCGCACCCGCCGCCTGATACCCTTTCTAACGCGCACCGGCACTGTATAGCTGTGTATGCGCGTGAACGAAGCCATCATCGAGGCCATGTACTCCACAACGCCGGGCCGCTCCATGAATTCGATCACTTCCGGCGTGTCAAATACCGGAATCGAGGCGCGCCCCTCGCGCTCTTCCGTATAGGTTATCGTTTCGAGCTCGCGGTAGGCTTGGCGCAGCAATATCTCAAAGTACAGCGACGGCGATATATGCAGAAATATCTCCTCATCGCTCATAACGCGGTCGAGCAGATTCTTGTCTCCGACCATCGCCGCCCTGAATTCAGGGTCGCTTCTCACCAACTGCTTCAGAGCGTCCGCGTTCTGAGCCCCCGGCGCCGCGTTCTCGACGACGAAGTCCAGGTCTTTGTCGGTAAAGTTAGGCCATCTGGTATCCGGGTTTAGCATAGCGTCCTCCCGATTTTATATGGTCAGGTATATCTCACACTGAGCCGTCTATGGACACATCCAAAACCGCGGGCTTCCCCGACTCCAGCGCCGCCTTCAATGCAGGAGCGAGGTCAGCCGGGTCCGTGACTCTCTGGCCGGCGACTCCCATCGCTTCCGCCATTCCCGCTATATTCATCGGAATCGGGAAGTCCATCGCCATATACTTGCTTTGCGGCTCTTCCTCTCCCACTATGTCCCGCTTATAGACGTTCATGTTCAGCTTGAGGATGCGGTAGGCGCGGTTATTGCAGATGACATAGACGACCGGGATGTTGTACGTCGCCGCCGTCCACAGCGCCTGCACTGTCATCATCGAGCTGCCGTCCCCAATAATGCCGACCACGGGCCTGTCCGGGTTCGCCAACTTCAGCCCCAGCGCGCCTCCCATGCCCCAGCCGAGCGCTCCGCCGCGCTCGCCAAATACAGAACCCGGCTCATCGAAGGATATGGCGGCGTGTATGGCGTCTCGCGTGGTTACCGAATCGTCGGCTATGAGCGTTCCCTGCGGCAGCGCGCTCGCCACCTCGCTCATCATCCGCTCTTGGGACATCGGACTCATATCCCAACGCTCCTGCATACGCCGTCGCGTCGCCGCGTTCAGCGCCGCTTTCCCCTCCGCCAGGTTTGCCGCGCGACCCTTCGCCGCTTCGCTGTCCGAGCCGCTCATGGTGGATTCCAGCGCCTCCGCCAGATGCGCGAGTCCTGTCTTGGGGTCTGCGATTATACCGATGTCCGTCGGCTCGCTCTTTCCGACCTCGCCGGAAGCTTGATCCATGTGGATTAGCTTGGTCTCAGGTCCAAGCGCTCGGCCCGAATAGTAGAAGAAGCCGCTGAAGACGTTCGTTCCGACCGCCAGTACCACATCCGCGTCCGCGAACAGTTCGCGCGCGTCTGGACTCGACGGCGCGGACCGTCCCATGAACTGCGGATGCGCGGTCGGGAAGTTCATCTCCGAATACGCCGACGAATATACTTTCGCCCCGGTAAGTTCAGCCACGCGCGCGGCTTCCGCGATCCCGCCCGACTGCGCCAGTCGGTCGCCGACTATCATAACCGGATTGCTTGCGGACGCCAGCAGGTCCGCCGTTTCGGAAATGGCTTGCGAGTCCGGCGCCATCCTGAAATATCCCGGCGAAGACGGAACTATCTCCACTTCCGCCTCGTCGTCCAGCGCGTTCGCCGAAAACCCGACATAAACCGGGCCAGTGGGCGGCGTCTTCGCTTCATTGAACGCTCGCCGCATCACAGAGGGTATCTGTTCCGGGTGGGTCGCCTCCGCGCTCCACTTGGTGAACAGCCTCACCATCTCATCCAGCCGGGTGCGCCCCTCCGCCAGTTTGCGTACATCTTTATTCGCGCTGGTCACCACCATCGGAGTGCCGCCCTCTTTGGCGTTGTTCAGCAGACTGATGCCGTTGGCCAGTCCCGTCTCTATATGCAGGTTCACGAACGATGGCCGCTGTGTCGAGCGGGCGTATGCGTCCGCCATCCCCATGGCGACCCCTTCCTGGGTCGTGAGTACGTATTCGATGTCCGAATAGTCTTCCAGCGCGTCCAGTATGGCGCTCTCGCTAGTTCCGGGATTCCCAAATATATATCTTACGCCCTCGGCTCTCAGCATCTCCATCAGCGCGCGTTTCCCTGTCATTCGAGGCATTTCCGGTCTCCTCAGTGAGTATTTGTGGTCGTAAGACAGCGCGATTGTATAACGCGAGAATGTGAGTGGCAAATGGCTCACGCCAACGCGCTCATCGAAAGTGTGAAGACGTGATTGACCTATATGCAAGATGACTGTGATGATTATAATGTTGCCAGGTGGATAATTCCGAGAGGTTCAGATGATAGCTGAAGCCGAGTACCTTCAGGACAACAACATATACTGCGGTGACGCTCGATCGCTACTCAAACGCATACGCGCCGAATCAGTGGCGCTCAGTTTCTGGTCGCCTCCTTATTTTGTAGGCAAATCATACGAGAAAGACTTGTCCTTCGAAGAATGGCAAACGCTGTTGAGAGACGTAATACGACTACACTTTGCGATTGTGAAGCCCGGAGGATTTCTAGCGGTCAACATCGCGGATATCCTGGCATTCCCTGACCCGGATATGCCCAGGATACAGGATGAGTTCGAATATATTTACATCTTCTGGAAACCGGGGATTACTACTATAGATCGTTCTCGATTGGATAAGGAACAGTGGAGTGAATGGGGTTCCAGAGCGGTCTGGAATATCCCGTCAGTCCGAGCGAACGTAGAACATGAGGCGCAGTTTCCGATTGAATTGCCGCGTCGGGTAATTCGCCTTCTGTCTGCGCCGGGCGACTTGACGCTGGACTGTTTCATCGGGAGCGGGACAACGGCGGAAGCGGCTGCCTCTGAAGGACGAAGATACTTGGGTATGGACTCAGACATTCGTTATGTGAAGATGTCGCGCGAGCGTCTGATGCAAATTCGGATGTCAATGACATGACCCTTGATCCGCGCTCGCTTATTGAAGACTTGGACATTCTCGAACAAATCGAGAAAGCCACGCTACGCATGGTCACGCAAGCTATATACGACTTCCGAAACGTCCTTCACATGGGATGGTTGATAGACTGCGTTTCCTATGCTTGAACTCCTAAAACGATATTTCGGATACGGCGAGTTCCGACCCTTGCAGGCCGAGGTCATGGATGCTGTCATGGACGGCGGCGATACCCTCGTCGTGATGCCCACCGGCGGCGGCAAGTCCTTGTGCTATCAGTTGCCGGCGCTGGCGCTCCCCGGCCTTACGCTGGTTGTATCGCCTCTGATTGCGCTGATGAAAGACCAGGTTGACGCGCTCAAGGCCAACGGCATAGCCGCCGAATGTCTTAATAGCGGCATGAGCGGCGAAGAACAGTCCCGCGTTCAGATGAAGGCGCGCGATGGCGAAATAAAACTCCTGTACGTAGCTCCTGAGCGCATAGCGCAGTCAGGATTTCAGAGATTCCTGAAGTCGCTCGAACTCAGCCTGATAGCGGTTGACGAGGCGCACTGCATATCGCAGTGGGGACACGAATTCAGGCCCGACTACCGAAATCTCAGGTCGCTCAGGCGCCTCGCGCACAACACTCCGGCCATCGCTCTCACCGCCACCGCCACTCATCGCGTTCAAGACGACATCGTCGTTCAGCTCGGCATGAAATCCCCCTCCATCTTCGCCGCAAGCGTCAACCGCCCCAATCTCAGGTATGCCGCGTTTCCCAATGCTGGCAAGTATGACACCCTAATTGAATATCTGCGGAAACACGCGGGCGAGAGCGCGATAGTCTACCGCGGCTCCCAAAAGGGCTGCGAGGAGCTTGCCGCCGACCTGGTCGGAGATGGCGTCGCCGCTCTGCCGTACCACGCAGGACTCGGAAGCGATGTAAGACAGCGCAACCAGGAGCGTTTCACGCGCGACGAGACGGAGGTGATCGTAGCGACCGTCGCGTTCGGCATGGGTATAGACAAGCCCGACATTCGCTTAGTCGCCCATTACGATATGCCCGGCTCCGTAGAGAGGTACTACCAGGAGTCAGGACGCGCCGGACGGGACGGACTGCCATCCGACTGCATCGTATTCTACGGCGCGCAGGATCGCGAGCGCGAGATGTTCTTCATAGACAGCATGGAGGACGACCTTGAACGCAAATCCGCCGAGGCGAAGCTGGACGCTATGTTGGGCTACTGCCAAGGCGGCGCGTGCAGGCGAAACGCGCTGCTTCGGTATTTTGGAGAAGAACCCGACTCGGAAAATTGCGATTCCTGCGATGTGTGCCAAGCCGATACGTTCGACGCTACTATCATATCTCAGAAGATACTCTCGGCGGTGATACGCACCGGCGAACGATTCGGGGCAACTCACGTATCCCGGGTGTTGACCGGAAGGCGAGGCAAGAGCGTCACGGAGCGCGGCCACGATAGCCTCACGGTGTTCGGAATCGTTGATGACTATACCGCCAAGTCCCTGCGGGAGATAATGGCCACGCTCGTTGGTCGAGGACTGCTCGCGCGCGGCGACTCGCAGTACCCAACACTGTATGTGACTCGACAGGGGCGTCTCTTCCTCAAGAACCGGGATAGCATAGAGTTGCCGGTTCTGGAAAGTACAAAGCGAGTCTCCAATCGCTCCAAAACAGAGTTGGATTACGACCGCGATCTGTTCCAGAAACTGCGAGAACTCAGGACGGGATTGGCGTCCAAGCGCGGCGTTCCGCCATACGTGGTGTTCGGAGACGTATCCCTGCGCGAAATGGCGCGCCTGTATCCGCAGAGCCGAGACAGCTTTCTGAAGATAACAGGCGTCGGCCGCGTAAAGCTCGATGATTTTGGAGACGACTTCCTGGCTGTTATACGCAATTACGCCGAGACGCGGGATTTGGCGGATAGCGCTGGCGCGGCGACATCCAGGAATCCGCGCAGATCGAATCGCTCTTCCAAGCGAAATTCTTCCGGAAGCCCCAGCATTAGTTCTTCTCTGAAAAAGACTCTGGCTCTGCTCAAGGAGGGGCTTCCCTTCGAGGACGTGGTGAAGCGCAGGGGGTTGACAAGCTCAACGATCTCTTCTCACATAGAGTGGCTGATAGAGTCCGGGGAGTTAGAAGACTATCAGACGTACTTGCCTGACGTGGCTGAATTAGACCGTATAACTCGCGCATTCGAAGCCGAAAGCTCTGACAGGCTGAAACCCGTGCATGACGCGCTGGGCGGCGAGTTCTCTTATTGGAAACTTCGCCTGGCCAGGGCGCACATCCTGCGAAAAGCGCGGGTGCAGTAAGACACTATCTCAATGCACTTTATTGGAATAGCGCGGTAGTCGAGCCAAGTATTCTCATCGGGTTTCGTAGCTTCTGAGCCACGCCATCGCCCCTTGGGGACAGGCATCCGAAATATCTGCTTCTATTGCCTCCAACCTGCTAAACTGATATTCAGTCATAGCCGTATGCATACAAACGAACGCCACACTTGGGAGAGCGCTCCGAAATACTATGAAATTCAGCAACTTCCTATTTCCGCAATCCGAAACGCCCGAAATGGATCACGATGTAGTCAACGACGCTTTGCGCGAGGCCGAACTGTCCGAGAACCTTGGTTTCGACGGGGTCTGGCTGGGCGAGCACCACATAGACGGCGCGTGCGCCTATGTTGACCCCGTCACGTTCGCGGCGGCGGTAGCCGCGCGCACCGAGCGCGTCACTATCGGATTCGCAGCCGTCCAGATGGCGCTGCACCACCCAATTCGGCTCGCCGAGCAAATCGCGCTTCTGGACAACATCAGCAAGGGACGCATCATACTGGGAATCGGACGCGGGACGGCGTACAATTTCTATGAATACCGCAGCTATGGCATACCGTTTTCAGAAGCCCAGGGCCGGCTGGTCGAATCAGAAGCGATACTCCCAAATGCGTGGACAACCGAAAACTACCGACATAAGGGCGAATTCTTCGACATTGACCTCCCCGTACTCAGGCCAAAGGTGTACCAAACGCCTCATCCGCCCATCATACGCGCAGTGGCGACTGAGGGCTCGATGATCGAAATGGCGAAGCGACGACGCCCTCTCATGTTGGTGGTCCAGCCCGACGACGAGACCGAGAGACGTTTTGGAGTCTATCGGCAAACCCTTGTCGAGGCGGGTCTGGACAGCGACGCGGTGAAGCGGACGATGGATGAATGCTGGATATGGAGAAACATCTACGTCGCCGACACCGACGCGGAAGCGGAAAAGATTGCGTCCAGGGCGCATGAAGCCAATCGCAGGCACATAACCGAAACTCGACTTCGCTTGAATACGGCGGCGGAAATGGCGTCAGTCAAAGTCGGTCTCTCCGACCCCAGGTTCAATGTCGAAAACAGCATGATATTCGGATCGCCGGACACCGTCGCCCAGCGAATAGAGCGCCTCGGACGCATTGGCGTGGGCGGACTGATTCTACATTTCCGCGTTGGCCCAATGACTTGGGATGAAAACGAGCGCAGCCTGCGAATGTTCGCGGATGAAGTGATGCCCAGGTTCAGATAACGGCGTCCTCATCCCCGCGTCCAAGGAGACACATCCGCATGAAAGCCAATTCTGGTCGTCCGGCCCAGTCAGCGCCCGACCAGCCCGTTGCGAGAGACTTCGTTCAGCTTCCCAGAAGACAAGTCGTCCTTACCATGATCGGGCTGTTGATGGCGATGTTCCTGGCCGCTCTGGACCAGACGGTTGTTTCCACGGCCATGCCGCGCATCATCGCGGACTTGGGAGGGTTCGACCGATATACGTGGGTTACTACCTCTTACCTTGTCGCCTCGACGGTATCCGTACCCATCGTGGGAAGGCTCACCGACATCTACGGACGCAAGATTTTCTTCATTCTGGGCATTTCCGTCTTCTTGGTAGGGTCCGCCCTTGCCGGAATAAGCGGCTCGATGACTCAACTCATCATCTTCCGGGCGGTGCAGGGTCTCGGAGGCGGAATAATCATGGCCAACAGTTTCGTTGCCATCGCCGACCTGTTTCCACCCGAAGAGAGGGGCAAGTTTCAAGGATTCCTGGGCGTGGTGTTCGGACTGTCTTCGGTCATAGGCCCCACACTGGGCGGATTCATTACCGACAACTTCTCCTGGAACTGGATATTCCTCATCAACGTGCCTGTCGGACTACCCGTGCTTCTTCTGATAGCCTGGCTCTTCCCCAAGATAAGACCAGAGGTGGAGAATCGCAGGCTGGACTACGCGGGTATGACGACTCTGGCGCTGTCGGTAACCCCCATACTGCTTGCTCTGTCATGGGGCGGCGTACAATACGCCTGGGCGTCTCCACAAGTGATCGGATTCATCGCGTTCGGACTGGCGATGGGCGTCGCCTTCGTGGTCATAGAGTCGAGGAGCGACTCTCCCATCATGCCCCTGGAGATATACAGGAACCAGATGGTGGCGGTCGCGCTTCTAGCCACATTCCTGACAGGATTCGGTATGTTCGGCGCCATAATCTTCGTGCCGCTCTTCTTCCAGGGCGTTCTGGGCGCGTCCGCTACCAGCAGCGGCAGCTTCCTTACCCCCATGATGCTCGGAATCGTGTTCGGCGCCACAGTATCGGGCCAGTTGCTTTCGAGAACGGGCGGGCGCTATCGCGTACAGGCTATCATCGGCACAGGACTTATGGTGACAGGCGCGGCGCTAATCTCTACCATGGACAAAGATACCAGCTTCACCCGCGCCGTCGGATACATCGTCGTCATGGGCATTGGACTGGGAACAACCTTCCCTACATTTACGCTCGCCGTCCAAAACTCGATTCCGTTCAGGCTGATGGGCGTAGCGACCTCTGCGCTGCAATTCTATCGCTCCATCGGCGGTATGCTGGGACTCGCGATTCTGGGATCCGTAATGACAAGCAGGTTCGCCCTGAAACTGGGGGAAACGACACCCGATAATGTCGCCGCGACGCTTCCCGCAGGCCAACTGGACGCCATCAAGAATAACCCGCAAGCGCTTGTTGACCCGTCGGCGGTGGATGGTCTGAGGGCGAGTTTGGATCAGGCAGGGCCGGACGGCGCTCGGATGGCGGAAACGCTTTTGGAATCGCTTAAATCCGCTCTCGCCGGAGCGATTAGCGACGTGTTCGTACTCAGCGCGGCGGTAATAGGGTTGTCGCTGCTGGTTTCATTTTTCCTTCGCGGCAATGGCATCGCGGCGGTTGAACCCCGACAGTCCGAGCCTGAGACAGGTTCACGATGACAAGCTGGATGGCGCGGGAAGGCAAAACGGGAAGAAAACGGTGGAAGATTGCCTCAATAGTCCTGCTTGCCCTCTTGATTGTCGCCTTCTTCGCGCTGCTCGCTTACGGACTGTCCAACAGAACGACCGCCACGGAACGCAGCGGCGTGACCAGGGTCGGGAAGCCCGCGCCAGTGTTCTCTATGGCTCTTCTGGATGGAAGCGTGTTTCACTTGGATGACTATGCGGGGAAGCCGCTCGTGATCAACTTCTGGGCGTCGTGGTGTCCGCCATGCCGCGATGAATCGCCCGGATTCGAGAGGGTGTGGAGCGAGTATCAGGATGAAGGCGTCCAATTCGTGGGCGTCAACATACAGGATACGAAAGAAGAAGCCGCTCGATACGTGGAAGAGTTCACTCTCACTTTCCCAAACGGCATGGATACGGATGGCAAAATTACCATTGAATATGGGGTTATCGGACTGCCGGTCACCTTCTTCATAGGAGCGACCGGGCTGGTGGAAGGCAGGTGGGTCGGAGCTTTGCCCGAGGAGACGCTTGAGGACCGGACTCGCGCCCTCATAGACCGCTCAGAGTCGCCTGACAGGGCGAAGGGCGCGAATACTGACAATTTCTTTCCGCTAAAGTGACTCCCTAAATGCCCTGATAGCTTTCCAGCGCTTCATCAGGGAAGTCGGCGTTAGAATATACATTCTGAACGTCGTCCAGGTCTTCGAGCTGGTCAAGCAGCCTGAGTATTTGCCCGGCGGACTTGCTGTCGAGCGGAACAGTATTGCTGGGTATAAGAGACACTTCGAACGAGCTTATGATCGCGTCGCTGGACTCGAGCGCGCTGCGAACGCTTTCCAGAGAACCGGGCTCGGAGAAGACCTGAAGCGTGTCTGAATCCGCGTCGAAGTCTTCCGCTCCAGCGTCTATGGCTACAAGCGCAAAGTCCTCCGCTTCTTCCTCGGACGCTTCTACTGTAATCACGCCACGCTTGTCGAACTGCCATGACACCGCGCCGGATTCAGCCAGATTGCCGCCCGCCCTGGTCAGCGTCGTGCGGACGTCGGACACTGTTCGGTTTCGGTTGTCGGTGAGCGTCTCCAGCATAATCGCTACGCCGCCCGGCCCATACCCCTCGTACACCGCTTCTATCATTTGAACGCCGTCATCGCTTTCGCCCGTGCCTCTCTTGATAGCCCTTTCGATGTTATCGTTGGGCATATTGGCGTCTTTGGCGCGCTGGACCGCCATTCTCAATCTAAAGTTGGCGTCCGGATCTCCCCCGCCCTGACGCGCCGCCACGATGACTTCTCGCGCCAGCTTCGTAAACAGTTTGCCTCGTCTATGATCTGTAATCGCTTTGGCGTGCTTAATCTGCGACCATTTTGAATGTCCGGCCATAGTCCAATCTCCCGGAAAGCGTGACCTGGTCTCGCCTCTAAACGCTTTGACCCACCAAGGTTTAGGTGGCTATCCCATGTCGGATTCCTCAAATTTTATCACGGGGTCAAAAGTCGGTCAAAAACGACGCTTATGCGTGAACCTGTAGCGATTTAGTCGGTGATCCACCTCGGCCAAAAGTCCCTTCCACCTTGATTGGGAAAGGTCAGGATGAGGGTGATCCAATCCTCCGACCAAACTGATACAGGCTCCGTATGCGTTGGACCAGCCAAGCGCATGCGGCTAAACGCCGCTGAGGCTTCAAGACCCTACCTCACGCCGATTAGCGCGATTCAAAATTCCCTAAGGGCGGTACTCTTCGCAAGGCGAAGCGGATGCCTCGGCGCGCCCTTCGCCGTATGCCCCATGCAGTACAGACTGGCGCGCTGACGCGCCATCGAGGTGACTCGAGCCACTCTCGCCCGGTGAAAGAGCGCGTGATTGCCCCACGCCAACACGATGGTGTCCGACTCCAAGAGCGAATCGCCGATAACGGCGTCGTTGGCAGGGCCTACTGGGTCTTCCGCTTCCAGCAGGACCCGGGGATCCGTGGACATGAGAGCGAAGAGATTCACGACATCCAGAATTCCAAAGCCCCAGTCCCGCGCGAATCCGACGCACCTGCGTATCGTAGCGTCGTCACGCCGCTCATCAGCCCTGGACGGGTTGAGCATGATGAAGAGAATTCGACAGGATGAATCTCCCACCCTGCGTCCGAGCGAATAACGGTATCGCCGGTCTTCGGAAAAGGTCGCCCAATTTCCGTTATGAAACCGTTTCCGCATTGGGTGTCCGCCCGCGAGGACCAACTCGTGGCCGTTCACCTCCCCAGGTACTTTGGTTGGCGCTTTTCGACAAAGGCGCGAACGCCTTCCCTATGGTCGTGAGTGCGCCGCGCCACGCTCTGCGCCGGGCCCGCCAGGCGCAGGCTCTCCGCGAAATCAACATGAAGCGACTTCTGCACCAGCCTCTTTATGAGCGCCATCGAATACGTGGGACCGCCCGCTATTCGCTTGGCCAGATCGAGGGTTCTCTCCATCAGTTCGCCATGCTCAACCATCTCATTGACTATGCCCAGGCGCAGACACTCCTCGGCGTCCATAACCTTGCCTGTGTACTGGAGCAGCATAGTATTTCCGAGTCCAATCATTCTGGGAAGTTGCCAGCAGGACCCGTCCGCGGGTATGAGTCCGCGCCGAATGAAGGTCTCCGACATCCTCGCGTTCTCGGAAGCTATGCGTATATCGCACGACAGCGCGATCCCCATGCCCAGACCCATGGCGTACCCGTTGACGGCGGCTATGGACGGCTTCTGCAGCCTGTGCAGTCGCAGCGGCACGAACCTGACACCGTCAATTTCTTCCGCTCCGACGGCGTCGGCGGCGCCAAGTCTCTCCCATTCCTCATCCAGAACGCTCCATGCCGACTCACCCTCCGGCAAGGGCTGCCGCTCGACCCCGGCGCGGTTGGCGTCGTCCATCCGCTTCACGTTAGCGCCGGAGCAGAAAGACGGATCGCGTCCCGTCAGAACCACCGCGCGAAGATCTGGCGACGCTTCTAGCCTGTCGAACTCCTCGTTTATCTCACCCGCCATCTCGTCGCCAATCGCGTTGCGCGTAGGGGGGTCGTCCATCGTTATTATGAGAACGTTGTCGGATTCTTGGGTATCTATGAACTGATAAGCCATCTTGGGACCTCTTCGGATTCGTTCAGCGCAACTCGATTTTCGTCTTCAGGCAGTCGAAGAACTGGTTCATCATCATGCGGGACGCGCCGCCCAGAAGTCGCTGCCCCACTCTTGCGATGACGCCCGTAACCTGTACCTCTCCCTCTATGTGTATGGTCGCGCGTCCATCAGACTCAGAGAATTTCAGATCGCCGGCGCCTTTGACCGTGCCGCCGCGTCCGCCGCCTTCCACGATCATCGTATATGACTCCAGATATGCGCTGTTTTCTATCCTGATTTCGCCTTTATAGGATCCGGTAATAGCCGATACCCTCACCCGCATCTGAACTACATATCTGTTTTCGCCCGCTGGCTCGAAACTCTCGCAGCCCGGGATGCAGCCAGAAAGAACTTCGGGCGACTGCATAGCCTCCCAGACGGTTTGAACATCGGTGTCGAATGTGTAAGAGCCTTGAACTCTCAAAGTGGCTGATTCCTTCCTATTACTATTTTCGCCCATTGCGTCTGAACAATTTACCACAGGTTTGCCGACGCTACCATTCCGACGAGTTCGGGCGAACCTATATCAAGCAAGCCTGCGCCCCACCCCGCGCAAAAACCCCTGCCACCCTCGACTGGCTCACAGGGGTAGGCAAATCAAAAATCCGTTCGTCCTGAGCTTGTCGAAGGGCGCGCCGACCTACTACGCGCCTACCCCTCTCAGCCTTCAACGGGCGAAGGCTCAACCCCAATCAGTCGTCAGATAATTCCAAATTCTAAATTCACTATTCAACAGCGTCCCGCGTCGTAGTCGAAACACCGGGAGGCGCGACCGTCGGCTCTGTCACCGGCTCAGGCAAAGGCGCGTCCCCGCAGTCCCCGTCGTTCGTCGCCCCGCTCAGACCCGGCTCGCTCTCACTCATCCGAATCATCAGCAGATCCCCCTCCTTCCACGGCTGCTCGCACACACCCCACACCAGCGTCCGCTCCGCTCCCGCCCCCTCCTTCCTCGCCTCGTCGAAATCCAGCCGCAGCGCCACCGAGCCGTCCAGCCCAATGAAATCAATATGATGATCCGGCGGCTGCCTGTGCGACTTGAACTCCATGAGCGCCTCGCCATCCTTCCATTCGATCCGCTCTATGAGCGTATCCGTCTTGAACAAGAACCTGTCCGACTCCAGAATCCCCTGCCCGCTTCCCGCTCCCACCGCGCCCCCATCGAGGTCAACCGGGTCGAAGAACGCCTCGTGAAGGGTCCTATCCGGCGCGGTTACGGTGACGAACACTTCTGTATTCTTCACCAGTTCATCCGGTCGAGTGTCCGCGCCGCAGATAGTATAATCAACCCAGTGTGAGCTCCAGAAATCCCAATAGAACCGATATTCTCCATTGGGGATTGGACGTTTCGTATAGAAACGAGCGGGCTTATGAGAAAACAGATAGGCGTCATTGCCCTCGATGAGTTCACCCGGAATGTCGCTAGGCGAGTCGTTATGGAAGTATGGAGCGCCTATGCGGGTTTCCGAGGGAAGTCCCGAATCTATAGGGTCAATATGCCAGCTTATATATTCCAATTTGCCGGATTGGGCTATACGCTCATCTCTGTACTTTTCTCGTAGGCAATATTTGTATTTGGTTCTTCCATGCAAAGCCGCGCCAGCTTCCAAAATCTCGTTCTCAGCCTTCACTTGGGCTCGTAATTCCCTCAAGGTTATCTTTGGAATTAGGGTATTCCGACCGGAAGCGCCCACCGCGCCGAGGACTGGCGCGTCCAGTAGAAACCTCATCTCATCCGTCGCTTCGCCGGAAGCTCCGGTCACTCCCGGAGGATCCGCCGCGGGAAGCCATGACTTGTCCAGACTGTCTATCGTATAGTCCCTACCCCCAATCAATGTCACGAACTCATACTTATAATTCAGCAACGCGTGTTGCCCCAACTCTCCCTCAAAATCCCCTATAAATATTATGGCCTGCCGGTCTTCCCATTGATCGTCTCTATCCGCAACGAGAATGTCCGCGAACTCGATCATTTCCCGCTCACGTTTGGACCATAAACTGCCATATGGCGCGACAGCGACAATCTCATCGCCTGCGTCTCCTCTTAAATACTCCAACGACTCAAATGTGTACTTTATCGCTGGATGGTAGTATATGGGGGAGTTGAACTCTGTGATGTGCGCCACAGCAGGTTCTACGGAGAGTAGCTTGACCCGCGCTACTACATCGGCGTAATTGATCCTCTCTTTCAGCAAGGTTGGTCCATAATGGTCATCGAGCGGCGCCCCATGTGAAGGCGCTGGTATGTCTTGAGATACTGTAGGAGTCGATTCAGAGACGGGTAAGGAAACTATACCAGTTGGTTCGTCCAAAGCAGGTAGATGAGACGATGGTTGAACCAGTGTCAGAGTAGGCTCAGGGGTAGGGGAGAGAACTACGCCAGTTGGTGTAACAGAAGTAGATGGACGAGCCGCGAATTGAACTGCCATCGGTGTCGAGACAGACGACGCATAAGGGGTTGACGCTTCTGCCGTATAAGGCGTTTGCGACTGTTCCAATCCGCCACTCCCGCATCCCGCTTGGAGAATCAACCAGAGCGATAGGGCCACCATCGCCAACGCTAGCTTAACATCACTCCCTGGTTCATGGATTATATGAGTCCTATTCTTCTTGCCGTCAGCGAAATCCATATCATTTTACCTAGAGGAGTGTGGATGTGGGTGTGAGATCTTGAGAACTTCTCTCATCGCTGCTTGGTCGTATGAGGTTAACAATTGTCCTAGGCGATTTGCGTGGCTCATAATATCTTCTCTCGTGCGTGACAGGATGTGGGTGATTAACCTCAATAACCTACCCCTCTCAGCCCTCAACGGGGGAAGTCTCAACCCCAATCAGTCGTCAGATAATTCACCATTCACTATTCAACAGTATCCCGCGTCGTAGTCGAAACACCGGGAGGCGCGACCGTCGGCTCTGTCCCCGGCTCAGGCGAAGGCGCGTCCCCGCACTCCCCGTCGTTCGTCGCCCCGCTCAGACCCGGCTCGCTCTCGCTCATCCGAATCATCAGCAGATCCCCCTCCTTCCACGGCTGCTCGCACACACCCCACACCAGCGTCCGCTCCGCTCCCGCCCCCTCCTTCCTCGCCTCGTCGAAATCCAGCCGCAGCGCCACCGAGCCGTCCAGCCCAATGAAATCAATATGATGATCCGGCGGCTGCCTGTGCGACTTGAACTCCATGAGCGCCTCGCCATCCTTCCATTCGATCCGCTCTATGAGCGTATCCGTCTTGAACAAGAACCTGTCCGACTCCAGAATCCCCTGCCCGCTTCCCACTCCCACCGCGCCCCCATCAAGATCAACCGGGTCGAAGAACGCCTCATGAAGGGTCCCATCTGGGGAAGTTACTGTTACGATCCAATGTCGTAAATTCTTCTCCACATCTGATACACCTTCACACAAAAGACGGTTGGAGGGTATCCCTGTGAGATAGAAATCATATTCTCCTGCAGGAAGTGGACGCGCCGTTGATAGCATACGTGAGTACTTGACGCTGTCAACATTTCCATCCACTGACATATCATGAGGCTGAACATCAGAGGTGACGCTAATGAATAAATCCGCATCTTCACCTTCCAGCCAATACTTTCCGAGTTTGTCAGGAAGATCGCCGAAGCCTAGTCTATCCGAGTACAATACACTTCCTGCCTGACTGCCTGAATTCAATTCACGATTAAACTGGTAGTATTCTGGACCGTAATTATCTATGTGCCATCTAACAAGCCTCGCGGCGTAGTATTTATCAATTAGACAGCTCCTATACATTTCGGAGCCATTGCCCTTGTCAAGTTCATTTTCTATGTCTGCGATACGTTCTTTTATCTTGGATAGAGTAATAGTTTGAGCGTTCGCGGACACGCCGGATGCTCCTGAAACTCTCGCTATATCAGGGTCTTCGGTGAGGAATCGCTGGTCGGCTCCGCCGGACGCCCCTGAAACACCCTCGTCTAAAGCGGCTGGCAACCATCTATCCGCTCTAATGCTAGTTATGGAATATCCATCATCACCTGGCGATGGACCTTCAATTGTTCCCAAGCTGTAACGTCCCTCTTGTTCTGTTGTAGATAACACTGGGTCGGTATCCCATAAGAATACGATAGCCTCTCTATCATCCCAGCGTCTATCTCTCATATCTTTCATGTCTTTTAAGTTATCTTCTGCATCTATCTGAGTTTCATAAGTATGCGAATAACGTATAATGGCGTCAATTTCAGAATTGCCATTCCCTTTCAGGTATTCCATAACCTTAAATTTGATCTCTTCTGCCGTATAGTAGGATCCGATTGGATATGAGAGAGACTGAAATCCTCGCTCTACAGTCGAAGTACTTGTGTTCAACTTCACGCGAGCGATGACGTCAGCTAGCAGAATAGTCTCCTCAAGCGTAATTTCGCCATAATAGGGAGGCGCAATCGCCATAGGTTGCGGAATATCTTCGGAGAAAGATTCATCAAATTGAGTCTGCCCGCATCCTATATAGAACGCTGACAGTAATACGATAAACATGACAGATACTATGATGTTTCGTCCATTTAGAAATACGTTCATGGATTCCATCGTACTTCCTTCAGCATTTATCAGTGTCGCTTATGCCCTCGATAGTGTCTATCCAAATCGCTTATGTCATCTTGCTGTAAAGTCTTGTTGCCATATGGGTTTTTCATTAAACCGCTGTGAGGAGTAGCGCCTGCTATATCGGGCAATCCCGCGGTATGCCCAAATTCATGCATGACAATAGAAGGCAAGTAATAAGTGACCACTCCGTCTCTAAGAGGATAAGCGGTCGCTCCATCCGATTTCACATTCGTCCAATAGACTCTAATATGTTTATTCATATCTTTTATGTATTGCCATGCAGGTTCCTCTATAGCAAGCGCCATTTCTCCACGATGAGGAGAGGCGCTACCCATGAACTTCACACAAGCAATACTCAACCCGCATCCTACTCTAGGATTGTTCGTAGGATCATCTGGACTGCCAGTGTTATATCTTACTGCACTCACTGTAGTAGTCTTCCCATCAGAGTTTCTGTCTTCGTCCTTTTGCGTGACAGGATTCTTGAATAGACAATCGTTCTTCGCGCCATGCTCGCAGAAAAGCACGTAAGGCCACGGAGTAGCCACCGCTCTATTCCACGCTACTACCGCCGTTGGGACAGAGGCTGGAATGACCGAGGCTGGATTGGGTACAGGTGTGGGAATGGACATGAAACCAATCGGAGTCCGAGTAGGGGTAGGCGGCATGACCCCTATCACATATTTGACGGTATGGTCAGCCTGATGCGGCAAAGAAGTGGCCGTAGGAGTCGGCATCCCAACGAACTCAGACTTCTCCGCGCTCCAGGCAGAAGCCACTCCCTGCCTTACAGCGGTATGCGTAATCCCTCCCATTGAGCTTGCTGTCAGTCACCCACCACACTTGCGCCCACGCGCCCGCCGCATTGATAGTTGACTTGAAAGGCGATCCCAAGTTCGACAGCGATACCCACCCCGAACCATCATTCTGCTGAACCTCATATCCGGTCGCCCCTCTCACCATGCTCCAATCCACAGTCACATAAGTTTGGGCGGGGACCACTACGTTCGCGGCGGCGTGACTAACCTCGATCCTGTTTATCTTGGGAGCGGAGAGCGACGACGGAGTCGGCGTGGCCGTTGGAGTTGGAGTTGGCGTGGCCGTATGCGTAGCCGTCGGTGTTGGGGTGTTCGTCGGACTAGGCGTGGGCGTATTCGTATCCGTCGGAGTAGGCGTGTATGTGGGGGTATGTGTAGGGGACAGCGTATTGTCTGGAACGGGAGTCCGCGTAGGCGTATTTGGCATTGGCGGTATAGGAGTCCGCGTAGGCGTATTTGGCATTGGCGGTATAGGAGTCCGCGTAGGCGTATTGGGCATAGGTATAGTTATAGATACCGAAGGTATCATGAGCGTGTATCGCCTCAGACGGCTGTTGTCGCCCTGACTGCGCAATTCCACCACCCATTCCCCCGCTCCGCACGCCGACAAATATATGCTCTGATTGTTCCTTCTGTAATAGTTGTCGTTTTCCTCAGCGCCATTGCGACAATAGTCGGTGTTTCCTGGATTGCTCTCAGCAATCTCTGCGTTCGCCGAACTGCCTTTCGGGTTGGCAATCACCATCACCAGAACATTGGACTTCACCATGAACTTGCGCCATTTTCCATAAGGCAGAAAATCCACGCCCCCTGGATTAGGCGACAGATACGCCCATGGAACAAGAGCGCTGACTGGAGTATATGTGGGCGTCGGCGTGCGTGTGGGCGTCGGTGTATGTGTGGGCGTATGGGTGGGAGTAGGAGTGGGAGTGTCCGTAGGTGTAGGCGTATAAGTGGGCGTGGCCGTATGCGTAGCCGTCGGTGTTGGGGTGTTCGTCGGACTAGGCGTATACGTGGGAGTGCTGGTTGGCCTGGACCTTTGCGCGCGAGTAGATACGACATTAGACCATGACGACCTGCCCACCGAGTTCACGCTCCTAACGCGATGCGAATAACTCACTCCCCCGGTAAGCCCCTTCACAACCGCGCTCGTTCCCTTGAACTTTATTGTAAACTTGGATCCCGAAGCCCGCTCGTCGAACGGCAACTTGTACCACCCCTGAGAGCAGGGATAGCCACTCCACTGCTGAACCTCGTAACTGGTAGCCCTCGCCGCGCTGTTCCAACTCAGGGATATCTTTCCAGCGCCCCCGCTTCCCTTAAACCCTGTGGGCATCGCGCGCAAGCGTAAAGACGACGAACAGCGCAAGCACAGCGCACGTCGCCCCCAGAAACAATATACCCTTCACATGATTCATTCCATTTGCATTAAGACTACCCCGCCGGCACCGATATGCTAATCCACCAGTTGGAGTCTGTCAACAAAAATCCACCATCCGGATGCGTCAAATATATGACGCGCGCTTAATGCAGTACGACCTTTGCGCCTCTTAGCGTACTTCATGAATAGACCGGAAGCCTCACTTTCTTGACGCTTACCCACCATCCAAACCACTATCTCCGCGCCCTACTGAGCGAGCGCAGACACCCGCAGAAAACCCCGCCACTCACCATTCACTATTCACTATTCCCAATTCCCCGGATGGAGGTGTTCAGCCTCAATTGTCAGCCTGACCGCTACACCCCGGCCGGATTGCCCGCCTGAAAAATTTCCCATCAT
>CAZXFX010000062.1:0-11447 GCA_964640295.1 uncultured Dehalococcoidia bacterium
ACATAGCCATGCGCTTTCCAAGTTCTCATACCCTTTTTAGACTTTACCTACCCCTGTGAGGGGGGGGGGGGATTTGTGGAGATTCGCCAGATATGGCGGCAAGGGCAGGGAACCAGTGATCGGGTTCCGCTTGGTGGTCTTTCAGGATTAGGGGAATGGCGGGTTCTCCCATCTTGATGATGCTTTGGTATGCGGGGTGGGTAATCATCTGGGACACTATGGAGAAATGTCCTGTGTCATGTCTCCACTTCCGCGCCAATTCCTGAAACTCTCTTTCGAGTTCAGTAGTCGGCTTGCGCTTAACTTGGGACTGGGGAGCGTTGGTCATTTTTCTACCGTCTGCCTTCTGCTCTGGCTATACCGGAATGGTAATCGGAAAGCGGTTGGCGAGTCCATATTTCCGTGTCGGACATAGCTCACAGCATCGCCTCATTCAGCGTCACCCCGAACCCCGGCGCGTCAGTCGGCGCTATATAGCCATCCTCAGGGAACGGCTCGCCCAGCCACAGTTCATCCCTCGCCGCGCCGCGCTGTCCGGGCAGAACCTCCGCCAGGTCCATGCAGTCCGACGACGCTATCAGGTGCAGGCCCCAGACCTCGCCGCCGCGGTGAGGCGCGACCGGGATGCCATGTTCCCGCGCTATGTCCAGGATTCTCAGGCCCGTCGTTATGCCGCCACACCATGTGATGTCGGGCTGCCACAGGTCCATCGCGCCCGCCCTGGCCGCGTCCGCGAAGCCGACGTGCGTGAACTCATGCTCTCCGCCCGCTATCAGCGTCGGCTTCACCAGCGGCCTGAGCGCCGCCTGCTCGTCCAGATCGTCAGGCGTCAGAACGTCCTCGAACCAGTAGATGTCGTAGGGAGCGAGGCGTCTGCCCATTTCGACCGTGAACTCCGAGTCCCACGTCATATATGTGTCTATCATAATGCGGGCGTCCGCCCCCATTATGCGGCGGGCGTTCTGTGCGGCGCGCTCGGCTGTGTCGCCATCATCCTGCTTGCCCGTGAAGCGATGCGGAAACTTGTGCGCCCTGAATCCGAGTTCGGCGTACCACTCCGCGTCCGTTCCCGTGGCGTATGAGAATATCCTGTCTTTTGCCCTCGGACCTATGATTGCGTAAACGGGCGCGTCCTGACTTTTGGCGAGCAGGTCCCAGAGCGCGAGGTCTATGCCGCTGAGCGCCATGACGCCGATCCCCTTGCGTCCGTAGGGAATGGATTCGTAGTAGAGCGCGTCCCAAGCGTCGAAGATGTCCTTGACTCGCTCGATTTCGCGCCCAATCAGCAGATCGCTCATGTGGCCGTTAATCACCTCCACAGCGGCCCTGCCGCCGCCGCCATATCCGTACCCGACAACGCCGTCGTCCGATTCCACCCGCGCGACTATCTGCCAGAGGTTGGTCCTCCAGGACGGCGGCACATTCTTGTAATTGGGATATACTGCTTGCAGGTTGGCGATTTTCATGGCAGAGCGCTCTCAGTCCAAGTGATATGCGGATTCAATGTTCGGTGTTCTTGACACGTATGGGTATTCAAATCTTCATAAACCATCGCGTACTGAGAATACCCAATGTTCGGGTGAGTCATTCGCCGCGCAGTCTGCGAATCTCCGCTTCGAGCGCGGCGTTGCGTTTTTCCATCTCATTCGCGCGCGCTACAGCCTCTTCCTCGCGCGCTATCGCCATTCGAGCCCGCCGGTTATCGTCCCTATGCGTGCGTATGTAGTCTCCCGCTACCGGATCGAAGAATCGCAGTTCGCCATATTCCCAGCACACATACAGCTCCAGAACTTCGCTGTATCCGCGACATCGCTCATCGTCCAGCCACTGAACCTCTATCGGCTCATAGCGTCCTTCCACCATCTTGTCCCCGGCAAGCGCGGCGTCGTGATACCTGCCGCCGCTTGGGTCGTATCGCCAGTACTCGCTAACGCCGTATCGCTCGTAGTCTCCGCGCTTGGATGTGTAGTCCGTGACGCCCGTGGTTCGGGAAGCCACCTCCAGTACCAGATCCGGCGCTTTGCCTTGGCTGGCTATTTCGTATCCGCGCTGCCGCTCCATCAGGTCGTCGTCGCCACCGATCATCACCGACAGGTCCGGAATACGCACGTCGTTTCGCGCTGAGATACTCGGCCCCACGGGAATCCGGCATCCGACTGATACGTCCGGGCGGTCATCGAAGTGAAAGTCCAGCGCCGCGGCGATGGTCGTTCTGTAGAGGTATAGCCAATTTTGCATATCGTCTCTCGGCGGGAAGTCTGGGAACTGCTGAGGAACTTCCTCTTGTCGTATGAGGGTGGTAGCCCTGGCTCTCATTGCGGACCTCTCTTGGTTAGTCGCGCGTATTGGGATAGTGGCATTATAGCATCACTGAGTCAGTGAATCGTCACGAAATTGGCGCGATCAGTTCTATATATGAGGGACGTAAAGCGGCGCAAAGGCCATATTACGCCGGCGAGCGGCGCTTATACGATGCGTTGGGAGTATTCGCTACTCGACGGTGAAAGAGTCTGACAGTGAAAGCAGCGTATTCAATGAGCCATCTTTAACTGTAATCCTGGCGGTGTATTCGCCGACAGGGCAATCGTCGTATGAGCTTCCTCCAGCCCACATACTCATGGACAGGTCCGACTCTTTGATTACATAGAATACATGGTCGATGTTCATCCCTGTCTTTTCACATCTGTCTGCGTCATTGCCTTGAGAGTCAAACACATCTCCCCTTATAACCAGATCCAGCGTGGTCGAATCGCTGTCCAGTTCTACATTTTGCAATGTGATGTCCAGAAAAACCCCTCCGGGCATAGAAATCGGCCATATAGAGGAACTGAAGACGATCATTGCCATCCCTTTTTTCTGAGATTTGGGTGTGGCTGTGGCGGTTGGCGCAGGGAAGGGGGTGTGCGTTGGCGTTGGAGTCGCAGTAGCGGTCGGTGTGGGTGTTGGCGTGGCGGTGTGAGTAGGAGTCGCTGTGAACGTTGGAGTCGGGGTATGAGTCGCGGTGGGTTCGCGTCTCACTTCGGGTTCGGCCAATACAACGGCGGCGACCGTGTGAGTAGGAGTCGGCGTGGCTGTATGTGTAGGCGTATGAGTGGCAGTTGCGGTGTGAGTTGGTGTTGCAGTCGGGGTAGGAGTCGACGTGGCGGTGTGAGTAGGCGTCGCTGTCGGTGTGGGCGTCGGAGTTGGTGTGAACGTAGGTGTGGGGGTATGCGTCGCGGTGGGTTCGCGTCTCACTTCGGGTTCGGCCAATACAACGGCGGCGACCGTGTGAGTAGGAGTCGGCGTGGCTGTATGTGTAGGCGTATGAGTGGCAGTTGCGGTGTGAGTTGGTGTTGCAGTCGGGGTAGGAGTCGGCGTGAACGTTGGTGTCGGAGTATGCGTCGCGGTGGGTTCGCGGCGCACTTCCGGCGCGGTCGGTATAACGGCGGCGACCGTCGGCGTTGGTGTATGTGTTGGCGTGGCGGTGGGAGGCTCAGTGACTGTGAAAGTCGTGGATGTCGAAACCAGCTTGTTCGACGAATCTTCCTTTGCGGTGACGTTGACGGTGTATTCGCCGGCCGGGCAATCGGCGTATGAACTTCCGCCCGCCGTCGCTTGTATGGTTTGCGCGGACTTTTCGATTGTGTAGAAACTGTGGAGGACTCCCAGTCCTGCCCCCTCGCATCCATCCGCGTCACTGCCTTGGGCGTTGACCACGTCTCCTATTACAATCAGGTCTCGCGTGCTGGTGTCGCTGTCGAGCGTCAGGTTGCCGATTTGGATGTCAATATCAACCGATCCGGGCATGGATATGGTTCGAGCGCCGGACGAAGTGACTGATACGTAGAGGCCTCCATCGTCTTGCGATGACTGCGTAGCGACGGAATCGGACGACGTTTCCCGCTGTACGTTTGTCGGAGTTGGAGTCGGGGTCGGTATGGCCGTAGGGGTGGGAGCCGGACGCGGCGCCAGACGTTCTTGCACTTCTTCGGTTGTTTCGCCTGTTTCAGGGGAGATGAGATTGTCTATGAACAAGTCTGAGAGGGTGTCGCTCAATAAGTTGGACAGGAAGCCCTTATCGCTCGTGTCATGCAGCGCTGCGACGAGGAACTCATACGTGGTTCGTTCATCCGCGCCCAGCCGCTGTCTGACTTCTTCAACCGTCTCGCCTGTTTCGGGGGAAATGAGATAGGCTATGATCAGGTCGGAGAGAGTGTCATTCAAGTCGTCAGGCATAAGGCCTTTTTCGTGGGCGTCCTGGAAGACGGCAAGCAGAGTATGGAATGAGGAAGTCTGGTCGTTCGCCTCGCCTCTCTCGGATGCAAGCCCCCCAATGACAATGGCGGAGAGCGACGCGGCGGCGATTATTACGAGTAGGATATTTCTCGACATCATCGGCGTCCCAGCCCGGATCAGGTGAGAGTGAGGTTAGTTTCACAACTACGCTGTTAGACAGGTGGAATTTAGGCGGCGTTTATGCAAGTATCCGATAGATTGCGCCTATATTATACAGCCTTTGATGGGAAAAATCTTCTTCCGGCTTTTGTCCTCGCTTCATCCAAGCAGTCGCATTACAACCGCCAAGGCTATGACCAAGCCGATTTGAGAGCCAACCATCCACTTGATTAGTTTGACTTCCATCTCCGACAGATCAGCTTTAGTCGCGTAGTGTTGCAGAGTATCGTGAAACTCTTGTCGCGTGAGTGGTTCATGTCCCGCTGTCGCCACTGCGCGCTCCTTTTGCTAACCGCGCCGACAATATAGCATATTATTGTCAGCGCGTGTCTTGGATGAGAGCGCATTCCCAAGAGCCTGTATCAATCTGGTGGTAGGTGGTTAGCATAGGTTTTCGTCGCCCATCTTTTGATCGCCTTGCAAAGTCTTCTTGCTTGGGATATAAATTGCGGCGGCAAAATGGAATAGGAGGTTTAACCATGAAAGCCGCCCGAATTAGCGCTCCCAAGACATGGGAGATAATGGACGTCGAAGCGCCCGCCATCCAGGATGGTCAGTGCCTGATCAAGCTGGAGCGGTGGTCAGTCTGCGGCAGCGACATCAGGCACGGATACGGGGACGTGTATCCGGAAGAGCAATACCCGATGCGCGTCGGAGGCCCCTGCCATGAGTGCGCCGGCGTCATAGTCGAAAGCCGCAGCGACAAGTTCCGCGAGGGTCAGCGCGTCATCGTGCTGCCCGGAATGGACGGACCCGGCGGCCTTGTCGAATACATGGCCAGTACCCCTGACCGCATGGTCGCGCTCCCGGATGAGGGCAGCCTGGACGAATGGGTTATGTGCCAGCCGTCCGGCACCGTTCTCTACTCATGCCAGCAGATGGAAACGATTCTGGGCAAGCGAGTTCTCATATTTGGGCAGGGGAGCATTGGCCTGTCCTTTACAGCCATAACCGCCCGCTCAGGCGCGCGCCAGGTCATTGCGGTGGACCTCGAAGACTATCGTCTGGAGTACGCCAGGCGATTCGGCGCGACACACACGATAAATCCGACCAGGGACAATCTCGACGACGCCATAGCCGAGATAACCGGCGGGCGCGGCGCCGAAATATCGGTTGAGGCCGCGGGCTACCCCGATACCCTCAACAACGTCTTCAAGCACGTCTCCAAGTTTGGACGCTGCATCATCTTCGGACTGATTGGCGGCACGGAGGATATGACGCCGCTCCACTTCAGGCAGTTCTTTATGAACACGCCGACCATCGTCCCGACCGCGGGAGCGGCAAGCGGCGACGCGGTGGGACACATCGAGCGTATGGTGGAACTCAAAGAGCGCGGCTGGTGGGACCCCGGCGAGATGGTTACACATCGCATGAAGTTCGATGACGTCAAGTCCGCCTACGATATGTACGAGAACCGCGAAGACCAAATCGTCAAGGCAGTTATGAGCCTCTAACCGTTCACGACTGACGATTAAAAACCAAAAACTAACAACGGGAGGAATCTAATGAAAGCGGCTCGAATAAGCGCGCCAAAGACGTGGGAGATACTGGACATCGAAACGCCCGCCATCCAGGATGGCCAGTGTCTCATCAAACTGGAAACCTGGTCGGTGTGCGGCAGCGACATCAGGCACGGATATGGCCCTGTACATCCGGAAGAAGAATATCCCATGCGAATGGGCGGCCCCTGCCACGAGTGCGCCGGCACAATCGTAGAGAGCCGCTCCGACGAGTTCCAGGTAGGACAGCGCGTCATCGTGCTTCCCGGCAGGGACAGCACGGGCGGACTCGTCGAATATATCCCCGGCTCGCCCGACCGCATGGCGCTTCTGCCGGACGAGGGCGACCTCGGCGAGTGGGTGATGTGCCAGCCGTCCGGCACCGTCCTCTACTCTTGTCAGAGGATGGGTACGATACTCGGCAAGTCGGTGGTCGTATTCGGGCAGGGGAGCATCGGCTTGTCCTTCACCGCCATAACCGCCAGGGCGGGCGCTCGCAAGGTGATAGCTGTTGATCCTGAGGACAACAGGCTGGAGTTCGCCAAGCGATTCGGCGCGACTCACACCATCAACCCGACCAAAGACAACCTGGACGAAGCCATGGCGGAACTCACCGGGGGCGAGGGCGCGGAGATCGCGGTCGAAGCCGCCGGCTACACGGACTCACTCAACAACACGTTCAAGCACGTAAGCGCCAAAGACGGGCGCGTAATCATCTTCGGCATCCAGGAAGCGGGCGGTGACGGCACGATACCGCTCATCTTTCGCGGAATGTTCAAAGAGGGGATTACCGTGGTGCCGACCCAGGGCGCGGCGAGCGCGGACGCCATCAATCATATACAGACGATGATAGAACTCAAACAGCGTGGCTGGTGGGATCCTGGCGAAATGGTGACCCATCGCATGAACTTCGACGACGTGAATGCCGCCTACGACATGTACGAAAATATCGAGGACGACGTAGTAAAAGTGGTGATGAATATGTAGCGCGCTTGCGTCAGCGCGAATCGGGGCTTTCCTATGGGCGGACTGGTGGTCTGGGATAGGGAAGCCTCAAGCAACGACAGGCGTGGTACAATGACGGCGGAGGGCCGCGAATGGCCGAAAGCCGCTAGATGACGATTAAGAATATAACTTCAGACTTGGACTCAGTTAGTCAACGCGTCTATGAACTCTACGAACAGAAATGCAGAGCGGTCATGGATATGGATGTACTGGGCCATGACTTACTGCCCGTTGATATTCAGCAAAGCCAACCTATCCAATACGCGCTCTTCACTCTTAGAGAATACTTCACTGATCTGGGGTTACTCTTCATTCTGGCTTATGATATGCCTATTCGGTTCGACCCGGCAGACTTACGCCGCGCCGCGGTTCCAGACATACTCTTCGCAAGGGGAGTGGATCCAGAACCAGTACAGAAATATCCCAGCAATTCGTACACCATCTGGGAAGTGGGCAAGCCGCCCGATTTTGTGATGGAAGTGGCGTCGCCGTCCACATACATCAAAGACGTTGGGGAAAAGCCGGAGTTGTACGAGAGGATGGGCATTCCTGAGTATTGGATGTTCGACTACATGGGCGGGATGTACTACGACCAAAGTTTGACTGGCTACCGACTCGTGAACGGCTCGTATGAGAGAATCGAACTATTCATCAACGATGATGGCTTGGAGTGCGGGTATAGCGAGGAGTTGGGACTGAATCTGTGCGCGGCTGACAGGAGTCAATGGGAGACGCTCTTGGAGCGGCAGCCGAGCCTGGTATTTCAGGAAGACTACAACCCGGTACAACTCATGTTTCAGGATCCCGCCACTGGGATATATCTCTTGAACGCCGAAGGGAAACGGGCGGCGGCGCGCAGAACGGAAGACGCTCGGAGGCGCGCCGAGACTCGCGCGCTAGAAGCCGAAGCCGAACTGGTCAGGCTGAGGGAGCATATCAGGCGTCTCGAAGAAGGCTGACACGGCTTTTGGGGCGCTTGCGCTGTACGGACAACGCAACCGCCGCCTTCATCTCCCTTGAACGCCAAATTGCTTTGGGGTGTATAATCAGGCCATTCCCGCCGAGGTTCTTGCTATGGTCGCCCCAGATACACCCTCGATGCTGGAGCGTCAACCGCTCCTCATCCTCATAGACGGACACGCCCTGGTTCACCGCGCGTGGCACGCAATGACGCGCCAGCCGCTCAATTTGCGCTCCACGGGTGAGGATACTCGCGCCGCCTATGGATTCCTGAATATCTTTCTGAAGACTATCAAGGACTGGAATCCCACGCACGTAGCCGTGACTTTCGACGTGTCGGCGCCCACCTTCAGGCACGAAAAGTTCGCCGAGTACAAGGCCCATCGTCCTCCTACTCCGCCCGAACTGAGGCCGCAGTTCGCTCACATCAAGAACCTCATGCGCGCCTTTCGGGTGCCGATATACGAGCTGGCTGGATACGAGGCCGACGATCTGCTGGGAACGCTGTGCAGACAGTCTGAAGAGCGTGAGGTAGATACCGTCATTCTTACTGGCGACACAGATACGCTTCAGCTTGTTTCACCCCGGGTCAGAGTCCATCTCAGTCACGCCGTTGGAAATAAGATGACCTACGACGTTGCCGCTGTCAAGGAACGCTACGGCGGCCTCGGCCCAGAGGCGGTCGCGGACATCAAGGCGCTCGAGGGCGATTCGTCCGACAACATACCGGGCGTTCCCAGGGTGGGAAGAAAGACCGCCATCAAGCTGCTGCTCGAATACGGCTCCATAGAAGGCATATACGAACATCTCGAAAAGGTGAGGCCGCCCAGCGTAAAGAAGAGCCTTACGGAGAACAGGGACGTTGCGTTCGAGGCGCAATTTCTGACCAGAATAGACGTTGATGTTGACGTAACGCTCGACATGGATCAGTGCAAGTTTGGCGACTATTCTCTCTCAGAGGTGATAGATGTAGCCAAATCCCTCGAATTCTATAGCACAATTGACAGAATCCACGCATTAGGTCGCGGCGACACCTCCGAGCAGGGCGCATTCGACATGGACGAAGAAAAGCCGCCCGTCAACTATATCATCGTGGATTCCGACGACAAGATGGACGACCTGCTCGGTGCCATAAACACGCCGTCCGGTTTCTCGTTCGACACCGAAACCACGTCCAAAGATCCGATGAGAGCGCGGCTCGTCGGGCTGTCGTTTTCCACTGAGCCATGTAGCGGGTGGTACGTCCCTGTCGGTCACGCCGACGGTCAGCAGTTGCCGCTGGACCATGTCTTGAGCAGACTGGAACCCATATTCGCCAACTCCGCCGTCCCGAAGATCGCTCACAACGCCAACTACGACATGATGGCGCTTGAGAACCACGGCATAAAGGTGGCTAATCTCGCCTTCGACACGATGCTCGCCGCTCATATTGTCGGCGAATCGCGTGTGGGACTCAAAGACCTTGCGCTCAAGTTCTTTGGCGAGTCCATGGCGCCAATCACTGACATAATCGGACGCGGACGCAAGCAGGTCACTATGGCGGAAGTCGAAATAGCCAAGGCCGCCGACTACGCCGCCGCGGACGCCGATTTCACCGAGCGACTCAGACGCGAATTGGAGCCTACCATAGAGAAGTATCAACTTGGCGATACGCTGCGCGAATACGAGATGCCCCTCGTTGACGTTCTGATAAGAATGCAGCGCGACGGCGTCGCCATTGACGTGGATGCGCTGAATCGAATGTCCGGCGAACTGAGCGTAAACCTGGACGCGATCCGCGACAGTATGTACGAAACCATTGGCCATGAGTTTAACCTGAACTCGTCGCAGCAGCTCGGAGGTGTGCTTTTCGACGAATTGAGACTGCCTACCGGAAGGAAAAGTTCCACCCAATCGGGCCGTTCAACCAGCGCCCCGATACTCGACGATCTAAAACACAGACTGGATGCGGGAGAAATCCCGGACGCGGATCCGCGCTCATACGACGTTATGAACGGGATACTGGAACACCGACAGCTATCCAAGCTCAAGTCAACATACGTTGACGCGCTGCCCGGGATGGTCAATCCCGAAACGGGAAGGATACATACCAAGTACAATCAGACAGGCTCCGCGACCGGAAGGATTTCGTCCAACGATCCGAACGTGCAAAACATACCTGTCAGGACAGATATTGGACGGCAGGTGCGGAAGGCGTTCATAGCTTCTGGCGCGCCCGAATCAACCCTGCTCGCCGCCGACTATTCCCAGATAGAACTGCGCGTCCTGGCGCACTATTCCCAAGACCCGTCGCTGCTCGCCGCCTTTCACAGGGGCGATGACATACACAGCGCTACATCGTCGCTCGTGTACGACGTTCCCATCAACGAAGTCACGTCGGATATGCGTCGCTTCGCCAAGATACTCAACTTCGGAGTGCTATACGGTCTGACAGCCCACGGCATATCACGCCAGACTGACCTCAGTCGAAAACAGGGCCAGCGGTTCATTGATCTGTACTTTGAACGATACCCCGGCATACACGAGTACACCAGAAGCACGGTCTCTAGCTGCAAGGCGAAGGGATACGTAGAGACTCTGCTTGGTCGCAGACGCTATCTGCCTGATATAAACGCCCGCAGATATAATGTCCGTCAAGCCGCCGAGCGCGCCGCAATCAATATGCCCATTCAGGGCACCGCCGCGGATATAATCAAAATCGCCATGATCCGCATAATGGAGCGAATGACAGAACTGAAAATGCGCTCTAAGATGATCCTTCAAGTGCATGACGAACTAATCTTCGAGGTTCCCAGAGACGAACTCGATCGGATGTCAGCCATCGTAGAGGAGCTCATGCCCGCGTCTTTGCGCTTGGATGTGCCGTTGGCGGTCGAACTCAAGACCGGCGACACATGGGGCGACTTGGAGTGAAGGTCCCGACGATCATTCGCGATGATGGGAAACTAAAGACGGGCAAAAATAACCGACATTCCCGATATGTGGCTGATAGGCGGGCTCTCTAATCTGAGAGCCCGAATCTGGTAACCGTCCCGACCTTGCGCTAACCACTCTCTTTAATTGTTAAAGGACTCATGTAATATGCATCACCCGTTTGATGGGGGAAGGCTAGGATGGGGGTGATCCAATCCTCCGCCCAAACTGATACAGGCTCCGCCGCATGCGCCACCTTCTCTTGGGCCGCGCCTGTGTGCAATAATAATGGCATGACATATAAAATCTAGGATAGGATTCGTATGACGACTATCAACAGCATAGAGGACTTTCTCCGCGTTCTGCGAGAGGACGCTGAAGTGCGTTCAGCGGTGCGGCGTGAACTGCTGAGCGAGGAATTGCTCGCCTTGCCAGAGCGAATGAGCGCCTTGATGAAGGTCGTCAAAGAATATAAGGAATCTGCGGACAGGCGATTCGACGCCGTAGAAAGCCGTCTGGACAGACAGGACGAGATGCACAGGCAGCTAAGGGAATCTACGGATAAGCGATTCGATGCCGTGGAAAGCCGTCTGGACAGACAGGACGAGATGCACAGGCAGCTAAGGGAATCTACGG
>CAZXFX010000062.1:11547-19065 GCA_964640295.1 uncultured Dehalococcoidia bacterium
ATAAGCGATTCGATGCCGTGGAAAGCCGTCTGGACGAATATAAGGAATCTACGGATAAGCAGTTCACTGTCGTTATAAGCCGTCTGGACAGACAACACGAGATGCACAGACAGCAGCATGACGATTTCGGCAGATTCAGAGGGAACTACGCCATGGACGCGGCGCGAAAGAACAGATATGAGATTGCTCGACTGTTCGCTCGGCCACGTCTCATGCGGAGAATACAGTATAAGTTGCTCAACTCTGAAGCTCTTAACGATATTTTGAATGAGAGCGGTGAATATCTGGATACTTTGGGATTCAGTGAAGATACGCTGGATTCTTTCCCCATGGCGGACATGGTTATCGAAGTTTCCGATAGAAGAGGCGCAAGACCCGGCTTCTACGTCGTGGTGGAAGCGTCTTTCACCGCAGATGATCAAGACGCGCTGAGAGCGGCGACCCGCGCCAAGATTCTTCGACGCGCCACAGGAATGGACGCCTACGCGGTGGCCGCGGGAGTGAGGCTGGCTCCGAATAGAGAGAATATCATCCTTGGCGATGCCGGAGAGTTCATGGGAACGGATAACGAACACGTCGCGTTCTGGTATCAGATTGTCGAGGAAGACCTGGAACCGTTCGATCTTTGCTAGAAGAGAACCGGGATTTTTCGGATCGGAGCGTCGCTCGAACTTAGAGTTACGCCCCCGCCGCGTCTGCGTTAACGTTTAGGGCGGCTCGGTGACCTTCAGAACTTGATTCACTGCGATCCTATTCAGGATTTGCGTTCGCCCGCTTGGCCAGATTATCGTCACCTCTTCCACCGCCTCCGCGCTTCCCAGACCGAATTCCAGTTCGACACTGTTCATGGACTGGTAGCTCGATCCCGCCTGCGCCTCTTGAACTTGGACGACGGGTTCTCCGCCGTCGGTCAGGACCGCCTTCAGATATACGCGCGCTCCTATGCCGTCCGCGTTGCTTCCGGTTCCGTCCACCGCCATTCTGCCTTCCAGCCTGAGCGCAATCCAATTGTTGGCGCCCGTTTCATTTATCCACACAAAAGTCGGGCCTGGGGCGTAATCAGCGTCATAACCTTCCCCTGTGAACAGCATGCCGCCGCTATTCGTGCCTATCAGGTCAACATATCCATCGCCGTTCAGGTCCCCGTGCGCCAGTCCCTTGCCGTTCTCATGGTATCTCGGGCTCAACTTTATCGAGATCGGGTCGTCGCCCGGCTCCAGCGTCGGTATCTTGTCGTAGCGCACGCCCTGAACATCAATCAGCCGAGTCTCCACGGTAATATCCTCGAAGCCGTTTCCCCCAAGGTTCCTGAGCATGCGCCCCGCGGACTGGTAGATGTCGCCGCCCGGCCCGTCGCCGCTGGCTATCTCCGACCCGAGCCAGTAGAGGTCCTGGTAGCCGTCATTATCCATGTCGAAGAAGGTGGCTCCGTAACCAAAATCGTATGCGGACAAGCCTGTCGGAACAGGCCAGTTGGGGTTTATGTTGGCCGGATCGAGCGACGCGGGCGGCATGAGCGCGCTGGGCTTGACGTCGGTAGATGGCGCGACATCCTCGAAGCGGCCTGGCGACATACCCGCTCCATTTCGCAGAAGCGCGTTTAGGCACGACCCCCACCAGAAGCGTTCGTGATACTTGCAGTCCGGGCCTGGATTGGGCTGAGGATCTCTCAGTCGCAAGTGGTAGCCCGCGTTGGTGGCGAACACGTCTAGCAGAGCGTCCGCATTGTAATCGCCGATGGCGAACCCCATCCAGTTGCCGACGCGGGCGAACCCCATTTCCCTTTCGACCGGTGTGAACAGCGGGTTGCCGGGGGTGGAATCGTTTCTGTACAGGCGCAGGAAGTCGCCGTCGGTAGCCACCCACAGGTCGGGGCGCAAGTCGTCGTTGTAGTCAAAAAACGTAGCCGCGTGAGTAGGTCCTGTCGGATCGCCAACTCGGTTGGATCGCTCGTCCAGCAGCGAGGGGTCATATCCTTCGTATATAGCGCCATCGCTGTCCGCGAATGTGAGGGGTTTGCCTTCAGGGTCGCGCATCCATATCTGTTCGCCCAGCAGTCCCGCTTCTTTGGACACGTCCGAGAAAGTAAGGTCGCCATTGTTGAGATACATGGCGTTGAAGTGGCCGGGGTGGTTGTCTTCCCCCATGAAGAAATAGTCTTCGTCTATCATGTTGGCGACGAATATATCCAGCCAGCCGTCGCCGTCAACGTCAGCGCAGGCGATAGTGGACGCCGCTCGCAGATTCACGCTTTCGCCAAAAGCGGTGGCGCTAACATCCGCGAAAGTCCCGTCGCCGTTATTGACGAACAACCTGTCGGCGTATGCGTCCACTATAGAATGTTCGTCTTCCCCAACAGTCTGGGCCGATCTGAAATCCAGTCCGTCGCCCTGCGCGCCGCGTCCGCCGACGTACAGGTCCTGATAGCCGTCGTTGTTCAGATCGCACGCTACGACTCCGCTCGACCCCTGTTCGGTCGCGGCTACGCCCGCGCTTTCGGCGGTTTCGACGAAGGTCATATCCCCATCGTTGCGAAAAAGTCGGTTGGGGTGTCCCGCTTCCTGCGTGATATACACGTCGTGATCGCCGTCCCTGTCATAGTCGAATATGGCTACGCCCGGTCGGTAATTAGAGACCCTGTACGCGCCGCCCAACGCTTCCCTTGCGACATTGGTGAAAGCCGGAATGCTTGAGTCCGGTTCGGCAACGGGGGCGTCGTCGGGTTCAGACGAGCAGGACAGCGTCGCCACAAGGAGAATCGCGGTAATAGTCAGAATCCCGAGACGTGAACGCTCGACACAGGTTATGGAATTGAGAATGGACATAATCTTGGTCTCATTAGCGGAATCCTACCGCTTGCCAATGCCGAGCGCAGATAGACATCTTTCGGTAAGTTCCGTCGTGTCGGACTGCATGACATCTACAAGGGTGAACTCGCGCTTGTTTACTAGGTCAACCATCCGCGCGTTATATGCGAGAGTGCGTTCGAGGAACTTGTCTATCATCATCCGCTCCCGAATCGACTTATAGCTATGCAGGCTTCCAGCGTGAATTCTCTGCCGAAAGACATCCTCGCTAGCCGTAAGCCATATCGCGGCGATCTTGTCAAAGTCCAGGCTTGCGACGAATTCGGGCCATAGAGCGGATCCTTCCAAGACTATTCCATGAGCAGAGGTATCGGATGAGCGCGACGCAATGATAGTCTCGATCTTCGGCCAGACATTGGCCCTGTAATGATATAGAACATCTTCGAGCAGTTCGCCGATTGACAGGCAGAGATAGTGTTCTGCCACGTGGTCAGGCACCTTCTCCTGCGCTGATTTCCATGGCCTGCCGGGGTGGCGCGCCAGAGAGTCGGTCGAGACATGATCCCATTCCAGCGCCGCCGCCAGATATTCTGAGACTGTAGATTTGCCGACGTGGGAAGACCCTCCGATCAGTATCACTCTCAAGTCAGGATTTAGATTTTCCACGACCTTCACCTGATTCTATCACTCCATGGCTTGCCAAGTGGATTCCTCTACGCTGCGCCGACCTCTGCAAAACCAGGGTCATTCGATTATCTGAAAACCGTTTGTCCTGAGCTTGTCGAAGGACGTCTGCTGAAGGATGTTGTCAGTCAGTTCGCAGTCATCTTGTAGAATAACCGAAAGGCGCTGTCATCCAGACGGTCGCGGTTAGTCAAGTCCTATGCATTAGTGTAGAGTATCACGAGGCGCATTAGCGATAAACGCGGCGGAGGTCATTCTATTGGAATCCGATTCCAGGCGACCCGCGTTCGGTCTGGGAAGCTGGACGGATGTGGTATGGCTCATCTCGATGAGTTCGACGCTGCTGCTGGCCCTGCTGCCGTTCTCAAGCTACATCGCTTCCATACCGTTCATCGAAGATGAATGGGGAATGACCAACTTTCAGGCCGCGATGGTGTTCAGCGCCTATCTCGTCGGATACGCGGTGTCGTCGGCGTTCCTGATACCGGTGACCGACAGGCTGCCGGCCGGCAAAGTCATGTTCGCCAGCGTGGCGCTCATAGCCGTCAGCAACATACTGTTCCCGCTGCTCGCCCACGATATATGGTCGGCGTCCGCCCTGAGATTCATCGCCGGCGCCGGACATGTCGGCGCGTACATACCCGGCATCAGAATAGTGTCGCTCAGATTCGCGGATGGAATGCGCGGAACCGCTGTCGCCATCTTCGTCGGAGCGGGATACGCCGGCACCACCATCTCCTACGTCTTCATGGGCCAACTCCTGGATCTCGCCGACTCATGGCGGACAGCCTACATGATCACCGCGCTGGTCGGACTGATAGGCGTCCTGATAGCGCTGATACACCTGCTCAGGCATCCCTCCGAAGAGGAAGCCGCTCAATCATCGAGCGGTTCTGGTCGCCTGAATATCAGCGTACTGCGCCATCGCCCAATGCTGCTCATCAATACTGCATACGCGCTGCACACGGCTGAACTGTACCTGGCGCGTCTCTGGCTTCCCTTGCTGCTGGCGGCGTCTCTGGTTCACGACGGGAAAGAGCCGGGAGAAGCCGCGGTTCTGGCCGCCACCTGGTCTGGCTTCATGTTCATGACAGGGATAGTGGGCGTGTTCGCGGGCGGATTCATATCCGACCGCTTTGGCAGAACATTCGGAGCGGCAGCCATCTTCGCGGCGAGCGGCGCCATCTCTTTCGTCGCGGGCTGGCTCGTAGGAGCGCCGCCCCTCATACTGATAACCTTGGGGTTCGTGTACGGATTCGCCACATCCGCCGACTCCGCCATCTACTCCACCGCAGTCACCGAATTGGCTCCTCGCAACCTCATAGGCTCGACTCAGGCCATCCAGAGCTTTGTGGGCTTCACTGTGGGTGCGATCGCTCCTGTCATAGCGGGCGGCCTGCTGGACGTGTTCGACGGCGCCCTCGGATGGGGCGCGGCGTTCGGCTTCAACGGAATGCTTGCCGTTATCGGAGTAACCGCCCTGACAATCCTCAGACGCATGCCAGAAGCGGTCAATATGGCTGCGGGGAAGCGGTAGGGGAGGGATCAATACCATTTCTACGATGCGTTATGATGTTTGACAACCTCTCAAGGCTGTGTTTAACTCACGTCTGCGAAACGAAAGTCCGAAGATAATAGAGGAGATATATCTGTGGAAGCGCGGATAGTACACTTCCAGACTTTGTTTGGTAATCAGGTTTCCTACCAAATACCTCAATTTCAGCGCCCGTATGCCTGGGGAGAAGAGAATCAATGGTTTCCACTCTGGGAGGACGTTCGCAATCTTTCTGAACGTCGCTTATCTACCCATGGGCGAGGACGCGTCAAGCCTCATTTCATGGGCGCAATCGTGCTTCAACACAGACAGAGCAAGACTGGAGAAGTAACCAAGAGGCTGGTTGTGGATGGTCAACAGAGATTGACCACGCTTCAACTTCTCATAAAAGCCACTCAAGGCTCGTTTGAGCAGTTAAACGACCAAGCGCGACTTGATAGACTGAAGGCTTTGACTGAGAACAACGATAGTCACTGGGGTGGAGACTCAGATAACCAGACCAAGATTCGTCAATCTAATCTAATTGATCAGAAAGCTTTTCAAGATGCTATCACAGTCACATTCCTTGATGGCGGTGGAGGATTGCGACCTATTACACAAGCCTACCAATTTTTCAAAAAGAAGGTTGACAGGTGGTTATCCGAAGCGCAGACGCCTAAAGAGAAAGTGCTTCGTGCGGACGCTCTGGAAGAGGCGCTAACAGAACACCTTCTAATTGCCGTCATTGATTTGGATGACGATGAAGAACCTCACATCATATTCGAGACTCTTAACGCCCGGGGAGAGACTTTGAGTCAGTCTGACTTGGTCAAGAACACTGTTATGTACGAGGCGGGGGTTGTGGACGAGGCGAATGCAGCGCAAAAGCTCTGGGGAATGTTCGAAGATGAATGGTGGCGAAAGAAATCATCAGACGCTCGAGTGGACAGAATAGAGTTAGATCGTATGTTGAATCATTGGATGATGGCCACAACTCGAACGGCTGTGGCGCACAATAGAGTTTCATCCGAATTTCGCGCATATTTGAATAATGATCCTGGTGACAACATCGAACGCATCGCGGGAAGAATTCGCTTTGCGGGAGAAGGATATAGAGACGCATTAGAGTTTAGAGACTCCGACCTTCAAGTTAGAGGGTCTTTGCGTCGTATCATAGGTGATATGAACATAGTAGCCATTATGCCACTGATACTATATTTGAAGGACACTCCAATACCAATGGAGCGGTATCGGCGATGTATTCAAGTTCTCGAGAGTTATCTGGTACGACGAATATTGTACGGTCGTATCACGCAGGGACTGACCGACTTCTTTATCAGCATGATAGAAAGGCTGCATCAAGCTAGACCTGCTCACTACGACGAGACTATGGTGAAATTTTTGAACTCACAGACCAATGGCTCACTCATGTGGCCCAACGATAGAATATTATATATGAGCCTTAGAGACTATCGGCTAAAAGGAACTATTCCGAGGCGGAAGATGATATTGGTGGAGATTGAACAGCATATGAGAAAAGACAAAATGGCAGAACAACTTGGGCCAACAAAAAATCTGACGATAGAACATATTATGCCTCAGCGGTGGCGAGAGAACTGGCGTTTATCACCTTCCGCAAGTCTTGAAGATGAAGAACGCCGAGAAGATAGGGTGCAATTCCTAGGCAATCTGACATTGACAACTAGGAAACTCAACGGCAGTCTATCCAACGGACCTTGGGGCGAGAAAAAGACAACTCTGGAGAAACACAGCACGCTATTGCTCAATAGCGAATTCCTCTCAGGTATTTCTGGAGAGTGGAACGAAGATGCGATTGAAAGAAGAAGCGGAGTCCTCGCGTCGAGAATCATTGATATATGGAAGCCCGCGCAATACTTCATTGACAATCCCCTGTAAGGCCGCTGAGTTCAGACTATCATTATCATAGTGGAATGGGGCCGGCCAAGAACTGCATATATTCGACTTCTAGGCGCTTCCAGCCAACTTGACCCTAATTTCATCCTCTGACTCACTATACTACTGTCCATAATGCAAGAACTTTAGTTTGCTTAATGGATAAACCCGATGCGCTATTTCTGTGTTGCTTCCGTCTTGATCTCGAGCGTTGCCCTCTCATTCTCTCTCATAGAATAGAGGTCAACCGAAATCAGAGCATAGTGGGAGGTTGAGTCTGATGACGCAATCGGAATACAAGAAGATCATACCGGAGCCGACACCCGAAACGGCCTTCTTCTGGAGGAAGTGCAAGGAGCGCGAACTGTGGATACAGCGCTGCGTCGAATGTGTTAAGCCATTCTTCTACCCGCGCCTGCACTGCCCTGACCCTGAATGCCTCACCGACAAAGTAGAGTGGTTTCAGGCGTCTGGCAGGGGAACGCTCTACAGCTACATGATAAATCACAGGCCCGCGCCCGGATTCGAAGGCCATACCAGCATACGCCCGCGTCGGCGACCGAAAGATCGGTCATCACC
>CAZXFX010000063.1:0-18954 GCA_964640295.1 uncultured Dehalococcoidia bacterium
GAAATCCGGCAGATATATCCGCGACCGGGATGGGTGGAGCATGATCCTGTGGAGTTGTTTGAATCGTGCCTGGGGGCGATTGAGGATCTGCTGGAGATGGCGGAGGCGCATCCGCGCTCGATATTGGCTTTGGGGGTCACCAATCAGCGCGAGACGATCATCCTGTGGGACAGGCGCACGGGCGAGCCGCTGCACAACGCCATCGTGTGGCAGTGCCGCAGGACGGCGCCGATGTGCGATGAACTGAAGGAGCGTGGGCTGGAGGAGTGGGTGCGCGAGAAGACGGGGCTGCCTATGGATCCGTATTTCTCGGCGACCAAGCTGCGGTGGCTGCTGGATAACACGACGGACGGTCAGGCGCGGGCGGAGCGCGGCGAACTCGCCTGCGGAACGGTGGACTCGTGGCTCATCTGGAACTTGACGAATAAGCTGGTTCACGCGACGGATACGACCAACGCCAGCACGACGATGCTGTTCAATATCAATACGCTGGAATGGGACTCGGAACTGCTGGAACTGTTCGACATTCCGCGCTCGCTGCTGCCGGAGGTGAGGTCGGCGAACGAGGTATATGGGTATATGTCGGGAGACCTGTCGGCGGGTCAGCCGATTCCAATCGCAGGGGTGGCGGGCGATCAGCAAGCGGCGACGTTTGGGCAGGCGTGTTTCGAGCCGGGCGACACCAAGAATACGTATGGCACGGGCTGTTTCTTCGTGACAAATACAGGGTCGCGCAAGGTGACTTCCGAGTCGGGCCTGGTGCCGATGGTCGGATGGACGCTCGGCGGCGAGACGACTTACGCGCTGGAGGGGGCCATCTTTTCGGCGGGCGCGACTGTGCAGTGGCTGCGGGACGAACTGGGGATAATAGCGAGTTCGGCTGAGTCGGAGGGACTCGCGGCGCAGGTGGAGGATAACGGAGGGGTCTATTTGGTGCCGGCGTTCGCGGGGCTGGCCACGCCCTACTGGGATATGTACGCTCGCGGGGCTATCGTGGGGCTTACGCGGGGGTCGAATCGCTCGCATATCGCGCGCGCCGCGCTGGAGTCCATCGCGTACCAGACGCGCGACATGGTGGAAGCGGCCGCCAAGGACACGGGACTCGCGCTGGGTTCGATACGGGTTGATGGCGGCGCGACGAATAATGAGTTGCTGATGCAGTTCCAGTCGGACATTCTGGGCATACCTGTGCATCGCTCCTCCGTAAAGGATGCGACCGCGCTGGGAGTCGGGTGGCTGGCAGGATTGGGAATAGGCTTCTGGGATTCGACGGAAGAGCTGGGGCGTCTGTGGAGCGCGGACAGGGTATTTGGGCCGGACATGGGGGAGATGGAGCGCCAGGGATTGTACGGTGAGTGGCTGAGGGCGGTGGAGAGAGCGAGAGGCTGGGCTGTCTAGCGATTGTGTTGATATGGGAAGGGCTGTCGTCCTTCGACACGCTCAGGACGAACGAGTGATATGGCCTTTCGGCGCGCCGCACAGGACCGGTTCAGCAAGCGCCAGAGTTCGATATGTGGTGGATGTAGCGATCCGCCGATAGGCGCACGGCCTCTTTGCCGCCGGACATCACGTTTCGTCCCCACCATCCGCCGTAGATGCGGTCGAAATCATAGGGGTCTACCGCTTGGACTATTTTGGCGATTTTGTCGGCGGACATGGGTATCAGGTTTGGATAGCTGGTCATGAAACTGACGTATCTGCGGTCGGGAACGACCGTTATGCTGTCGCCCACCAGCAACGCTCCCCTGCCCTCCGCGCCGTCCGTCCAGTGCAGGACAGCACTGCCGTCGAAGTGGCCGCCGCACTGTATCAGGGTGACTCCGGGCGCCAGTTCGAGCGGGTTTCCGTCCCAGTAGGTTATCGCGGGATCGGGGCGCATGACGTGTTCGCGGTCGGCCTCCGGCACGATTATGGGCGCGTCGCCGAACGCGCGGCTGAACTCCACCATGCTGTCGTAGAAGTGCGGGTGGGAAAAGCAGATGTATTGGATTCCGCCTCTGCGCTCGATTTCGGCGACGGCCTCGTCGTCCAGAACGCTTACGCAGTCGTACAGCACGTTGCCGGCGGGCGTCTGAACGAGAAGCGCGCGCTGTCCGATCGAGAATGAGGGCTGGATTCCTATGCCGAGCAGCGCTTCTTCCTCTGAGCGGACATCGTTGCTGTATCCTTCGCGCAGCAGCTCGTCCATCGTAGTCCAGCGCTGTCCCTCCCAGCCGACGTACTGGCGGGGATCGAGGCAAATCGGGCATTCCGGAGGCGGGCTGGACGATTCGGCGAACTGAACTCCGCAGGTGCGGCAGATGAAATTGGGCATGGCGCTTCTCGTTAGTGGCTGGCTATGCGGATTATGGCATAGGTTTGGCGCGAGGACAAATAGGGGAGCCTGCATCAATTCGGTAGGAGGAGTTGGAGCGCTCCTCTATCGGCGATAATACACTATCTCAACGTCAGAGGCGTCCGAACCGATAGATGGAAGAAGATCGCGGTCAAGGAGAGTCCTCAGGGGATTCAAGATAGAACTCTTTAATGACTCCGATTTCGCCTTCGAGTCGCGCTTGGTTTTGTTCTATATGGCTGAAACGAGTCCCGATGCCGTCTATTTTGGTTTCAAGCTTGGCCTCAACGGCGTCTATCCTGGTTCCAAGCCTAGATTCCACGGCGTCTATTTTGGCTTCAAGCTTGGCCTCAACGGCGTCTATTTTGGTTTCAAGCCTAGATTCAACGGCGTCTATCTTGGCCTCAACGGTATCTATCTTGGCGTCAAGCCTGCTTTCGACCCTGTAGAGATCACTGCGAATGCTTCCTGTTTGCTGAATGACAAGAAAACAGACAGTGAGTATCGCAACCGCGATTCCTATGATGTTTATCCATTCGCTTCGAGTCATCGCGCTACCTCGCTAAGGGAAGTATAACATATCATAGTCAAGAAAGAACCAATAATCGGCGTCTGAATAGTGGATGACGAATGTAGAATTATCTGGCGACCGACTGGCTTTGAGGGGGGTAGTAGGCGCGTTGTAGGTCGGCGCGGCCTTCGCCAAGCTCAGGGCGAACTGGGCGCTGCTATGCGGGTCCTTCGCCAAATGATTTGCGTGAACTTTGGAAAGTCCTGGCGATATAGGCTCGCGGTTGCCAATTTTGTGTCTGTGTGCAAGACTATCGGCTAGAATGGCTACCCGTCCGACGATATAGGTTCAGTATGAAAACAGGAGCGCGCTTGAACATGGCAGCAGTCGGCCTACCACAGAATATCGGAGAATTGCGAGATTCAGGCTACGAGCCTCTTTCCGTCAAGCAGGAAATTCGCAAGAACCTCATATCAAGAATCAGGGGTAATGAAGCGCTGTTCCCGGGCATAGTCGGATTTGATGATTCGGTTATACCGCAGTTGGAGAACGCCATCCTCGCCGGGCAGGATATAATTCTGCTGGGGGAACGCGGACAGGCGAAATCCAGGCTCATCCGGAATATGGTGGGTCTGCTGGACGAAACGACCCCCGCAATAGACGGTTGCGAACTGAACTGCGATCCGCTCGCGCCGGTCTGCGCCGGGCGCAAGTGTCCTATCGCTGAGAATGGCGATGACGTGGCTATCAGGTGGATGGGGCGCGACGAACGGTACTCCGAAAAGTTGGCGACTCCTGATATATCGGTCGCGGACCTGATTGGGGAGATTGACCCTATCAAGATTGCGGAGGGCAGGTATCTTTCGGACGAACTGGCGATTCACTACGGCCTGATTCCGAGAACGAATCGGGGTATCTTCTGCATCAACGAACTGCCTGACCTGTCGGAGCGGATTCAGGTGAGCTTGTTCAACCTGATGCAGGAGCGGGACGTTCAGATAAAGGGTTACAGAATAATGCTGCCGCTGGATGTCATGCTGGTGTCGAGCGCGAACCCGGAGGACTACACTAATAGAGGGCGCATCATCACGCCGCTCAAGGATCGGTACGGAGCGCAAATACGCACTCACTATCCGCGCGATCTCGAGCAGGAGATCGAGATCATGGAGCAGGAGCATACGGCCTTCAACGACTCGGCGGAGTGGGTGAACGTGCCGCAATACATGAGGGAGGTGGTGGCGGAAATCACGTCTCTCGCCAGGCGAAGCCCTGAGATAAACCAGCGTTCGGGGGTCAGTCTGCGCGTCTCCATAGCGAACTATGAGACCGTCATAGGGAGCGCATTCAAGCGCAGCCTGAGACTGGATGAGAAATCATGTCCCAGGGTGAGCGACCTGCCCGCTATCGTGGCCTCTACCAACGGCAAGGTGGAGATGGAGAGCGTGGAAGAGGGGCGTGAGTTCAAGGTGGTTGACGGTCTGGTGAAGAAGGCGGTGCAGAATACATTTGGACGCTACTTCAGCGCGAGAGAGTTTGGCGCGGTTCTGACAAGGTTCGAGGAGGGGCTGGCAGTGGAGACAGGCTCCGACGTGCCGTCAACCAGCTATGCGGAAAAGCTGCCGCAGATGGCCAACATGAGTGAAATGGTGTCTCGAATCGAGTCGTCGGACGATCCGGCCGCGATAGCGTCGGCGGTGGAATTCATTCTGGAAGGCCTGTATCTGAATCGCAGGCTGAACCGCGACCAGACCGGCGGGCACATAGTATATTCGGGTTAAGCCAGAAGTTCGGCGAGACGGTCGCTGCCAACGTTGCCGCCGCTGAGAACGCAGAGGGCGGTTTCGCCGTCCTCAAGTTTCACCCTACCCGACAGCAGGGCGGCGAACGAAGCGGCTCCCGCGGGTTCGGCGAGCGTCTTGACGCGCTCCAGGATAAGCCTCATCGCCTCGATGATTTCGTTATCTGAGACTGTGATCACGTCATCTACGAACGCGCGGGTATGATTGAGGTTGTGGCGACCCACGAAGGGCGCGGCGAGTCCGTCGGCTACGGTATCAAGATCGTTCAGGTGGACTGGTTCGCCTTTATCGAGCGCCAGCGTCATTCCGGGCGCGCCTTCAGGCTCTACGCCTATCACCCTGACACCGGGCTTGTTCAGCTTGAGCGCCGCCGCGACGCCCGATATAAGCCCGCCGCCGCCTATTCCGCATATCACAACGTCCACGTTCGGGACGTCTTCCAGTATTTCCAGTCCCACCGTTCCGGTTCCTGCGATTGTGTACAGGTCGTCGAAGGGGTGAACAAGCGTCATGTCGCGTTCGCGCTGAATGTCCAGCGCGGTCTGAAGCAGGTCGGCGTCGGTGAGGACGACCTCTCCGCCATAGCCGCGCGTGGCTTCTACCTTTGCCCGGACCGACCCGGACGGCATGACTATCACTGAGGGCGCACCGGCCATGCTCGCCGCGTAGGCGAGGGCCTGAGCGTGATTCCCGGCGGACAGAGAGACCACTCCCCGTCTCTTTTCGTCGTCGCCAAGGCTCGCCATCTTGTTCAGAACGCCGCGCGGCTTGAACGAACCCGTCTTCTGGAACATCTCCAGCTTGAAGCAAAGAGTGGCGCCGATAAGATTGCCGAGATAGGCGCTGGACGCAATGGGAGTCCTGTGGACGTGGGGCGCTATGACGCTCGCGGCGGCGCGAATGTCGTCGAGTCCGACCAGCGGGTTATCATGGGTCATGTCATGCCTCTACGCGCCGACGACCGCCGGCGTTCTTCATTCTCGGACGCTTCGCTTTCTTGTTGCCGACTTTGCCTTTGGAGGGGCATCCCCACGCCAGCGCGCAGTCGTCGCATCGAGGTCTTTGCGCTTTGCATATTTGCCTGCCGTGCTGGATGAGATACACGTGAAACGCGAATACATCTTCCGCGCTCACCATTGGCTCGAGGATGTCGTGCGCCTTGTCCGCAGAGACTTTGGCGCCTATCAAACCCAGTCTCTGCGAAACGCGGTAGATGTGGGTGTCCACGGGCATGGCGGGCATTCCCAAGGAGAAGCACAGGATTATGGCGGCAGTCTTGGGGCCGACTCCGGGAAGGTTCTTGAGCCAGGACTTGGCTTCTTCGAGAGGCATTTCGCCCAGAAAAGAGAGGTCGAAAGAGCCAACATCGTCCCGCACTATGTTCAGGACTTGTTTAATGCGCGCCGATTTTTGTTTGGACAGCCCTCCCGACCTTATCGCAAGCTCTATATCTTCTACTGGGGAGTCTGCTATCCTATCCAGCGTCTCGAAGGCGTTCATCAGGTTCAGGAAGGCGCGCTCCGAGTTGATGTCGGAAGTGTGCTGAGAGAGTATGGTGTAAACCAGTTCTTCGGCGGGATTGTATCTAGGTTCCCAGGTCGCGGGTCCGTATAGAGGTCCCAGGATTGACATTACGTCGTCGGCTTTCACCCTCTTGCGTCTTGCAGCCATCGGGTATCTCCTAGAGCGCGCGTTCAGCAACGCAGATGATTACGAATTATACTTCAATAGAGTTCGATGCCCAATCCACTTGACACGAGCTAAATCGCTCTATTACTTTCATTTCGACTCTACTAGATTGAATTGTCCCCGAATTGGGCTATCCGGATCCGCGTCGCCGCATGACTGACAGACGCTCTTACGCTGAAGAGACTGGGTCCGACTTGGCTCACGCGAGGGGGCTTGGGAGAAACATACATTGACGCTCGCACAGATAATGACCGACTTGTCGGATCCGAGTATTCAGATTAGGCATACGGATCTGGCTCAGTTGTCGGGCCTTTCCAGATCGGAAGTGATGGATGTCATTTCAGCTTGGACAAGCATCGGTTTTGAAAGAAGGCGCGAGTTGCTGGAGAGAATGATCGAACTGGCGGGGGACAACATCGAGCTTGACTTTACGTCTATTTTCAGGGCGAGTTTGCGGGACCGCGACTCGTCCGTAAGAGCGAGCGCCGCTCGCGGATTGTGGGACTCCGACGACCGCGTGGTCATTCGTCCTCTGGTCGAATTGCTGAGCAAAGACCCGTCAACTGAAGTTCGAGCCGCCGTCGCCACGACGCTGGGCAAGTTCGCGGAGATGGGCGAGGACGGCAAACTCATCAGGAGGGACGCGCAGAGGATTAGAGACGCGCTGATGTCGGTAATCGAGAACCCGGATGAGGAGAGCGAGACCCGACGGCGCGCGATAGAAGCGATAGCGCCTGTCAGATCGGAGCGAGTCTATGAGACTATACAACAGGCTTACGACGACGAGGACATACTGATGAAACAGAGCGCGATATATGCTATGGGGCGCAGTTCGGACTCGCGCTGGCTCACTACCGCGCTGCGCGAGACGGCGCATGAGGAAGCGGCGATTAGATACGAGGCGGCGGTCGCCTGCGGATACCTGGGCGACGACGAGACTGTCCCTTATCTGATCAATCTGCTCAACGATGAAGATACGCAGGTGCAACTTGCGGCGGCGCGGTCTCTGGGCAACATTGGGGGAGACCTGGCCAAGCGCGCCCTGGTTCAGGCGATGAAGAGGGGGGATCACGCCATAGAGGAGGCGGCGGAACAGGCGCTTGCGTCAATAGAGTTCGAAGAAGACCCGCTTGGGTTCCGTTTCGATGACTAGACGCGCCCGGGCTATCGCAGAAATGGGAGCGGGTCGGCAATGAGACCTGTTGGGATAGTCGCCAACCCTGCCGCCGGCAAAGATATACGGCGCATCGTCGCTCAGGGTCGTTTCGTTCCGAACCATGAGAAGGTGAACATTCTGAAGCGAGTTCTGGCGGGACTGGACGCCGCGGGCGTGGAGAGCGTCATATTCATGCCGGATACGGGTTCTCTTGGGAAGAGCGCGCTTGCGGGAATGGACTTGAAGCTGGAGACCGAATTCATCAGGATGCCGGTGTTTCACGAACAGAATGATTCGACCAGGGCGGCCAAGGCGATGCGCGAATTGGGATCGCGGTGCATAATTACGCTGGGGGGAGACGGCACCAACAGGGCCGTCGCCAAGGAGTGCGAAGACGTGCCGCTGATGCCTATTTCCACTGGAACCAACAACGTGTTTCCCACCATGCTGGAAGGGACGATAGCGGGGCTGGCCGCGGGCGCGATTGCGAGCGGGCGCGTGGATTGCGCCCAAGCGACTACGCGCCACACCAGGCTGGAAGTTCACGCCGACGGCTCTCTGCAGGATATAGCCCTGGTTGACCTCGCCGTCTCCAAGGAGCGGTTCGTCGGCGCGCGCGCTATTTGGGATATGTCCACTTTGCATGAGCTATTTCTCACCAGGTCCGAGGCGACTAACGTCGGCCTTTCGGCAATTGGAGGCAGACTGAAGCAGTTGACGCCCCAAGAACCCAGCGGTCTATATATACGTTTCGGACAGGGAAAGACGACCGTATCCGCCCCGGTCGCGCCGGGTCTGATACAGGACATAGAAATCGAGGACTGGCATACGATAGAAACCGACACGCCCGGCGTTCCCGTGTCCTTGCGCCCAGCTACCATAGCGCTGGATGGCGAGCGCGCGTTCAGCCTCGCCGCAGGAAGAGCGGTTGAAGTGAATCTGAGCGGGGATGGCCCTCTGGTGATAAGTCCGGAAAGAGCGCTTTCAATCGTCTCCGGCGTCGGTCCAAATTCAGCCACCAGTTAGCGAGCCGCGCGTTTTGGCGGAATCGCTGGCCAATACAAAGTAAGTCTGGAGCTATCCATGAATTTCAACTCTCGAAGATCCAATGTACGCGCCCGAAACGGAATGGTCGCGACCACTCAGCCTCTAGCCGCGACAGCGGGGCTGCGCGTCCTGATGGAAGGAGGCAACGCGGTTGACGCGGCGGTGGCGACGGCGGCCGCGCTGAACGTCGTCGAGCCTCATTCCACCGGCGTCGGAGGGGACTTGTTCGCGCTGATATGGATGTCTGACGAAAAGCGAGTCCGCGCGCTGAACGCGTCGGGCAGGTCTCCGCAGTCGGCCTCGCTCGATGAACTGGTTGGCAAAGGCTTTGCCGCCATTCCAGATACAAGCGCCTACGCGGTTACAGTTCCCGGCGCCGTCAGCGGATGGGAAGAACTGCTGACTCGTTACGGCAGAACGGATTTGCCTAACGCGCTCGCGCCGGCTATACGGTACGCGGAAGAGGGGTATCCGGTCTCGGAAGTGATCAGCGAGCATTGGAATTTCGGCGCGCCCAGGCTGAGTTCCGGTCCCGCCGGCGAGGAACTCTTGCTGGATGGCTTCCCGCCCGCGCCGGGTCAGATCATGAAGATTCCCACACTGGCGGTGACTCTCAGGGAAATCGCCGACGGAGGAAGCGAGGCGTTCTACACAGGGCCGATAGCCGAGAAGATGGCGCGATTCGTACAGGACATGGGCGGATGGCTGTCGGAAAGCGACTTGGCGAGTCATGAGCTAGAGTGGGTGGAACCGATTTCGGCGTCGTATCGGGGATACGACTGCTGGCAGTGCCCGCCGCCTTCGCAGGGCGTCAACGCGCTGATGGCGCTGAATATAGCCGAAGGGTTCGACCTGAGAGCGATGGGATTCCAGTCGCCGGACACGTTCCATCACCTGATAGAGAGTATGCGGCTTGCCTTCGCCGACTCCCTACACCACGTTACCGATCCGGATATGATGACGACTCAGCCCGGCGCGCTCATCTCCAAGGATTACGCGGCGCAGAGGCGAGAGATGATTGCGCCGGACAGGGCCATGAGATTCGCGCCACACGGATATCCGCCGGCTCATCACAACACTGTCTATGTCAGCGCGGTTGACGGGGACGGGAACGCCTGCTCGTTGATAAACAGCGTATTCATGTCGTTCGGGAGCGGCCTGGTCGTGCCTGGAACCGGAATCGCGCTGCACAACAGGGGCGCGTCTTTCTCGCTCGACCCCAACCACGCCAATCGCCTGGAGCCGGGCAAGCGTCCTTACCACACGCTCATTCCGGGATTGGTCACGCGCGACGGAGAGCTATGGGCGAGCTATGGAGTAATGGGGGCTATGCAGCAGGCGCAAGGACATCTGCAGACTCTGGTAAACATGATGGACTTCGATTTGGAGCCGCAGCAGGCGCTCGACGCGCCTCGATTCAGCGTCAGGATAGGCGAAGGAATAGCCATCGAGGACATAGCGGGAGCGGAGGTGGCGAGAGACCTGGCGTCGAGGGGGCATCCGATCATGGTTACGCCGACGCACAGCATTCTGTTTGGAAGCGGGCAGATAATCAGGCGAGACTCGGATACGGGCGTACTGACGGGCGGGAGCGAGCCGAGGGCCGACGGCTTTGCGGCGGGGTGGTAGATTTCCGTTCTACCGCAACTACTCTTCTTCCAGAATGGCTTTCACGCGCGCAAGTTCTTTGCGGAGTTGGGCGTTCATCAATATCCTTAGCGGCGCGGCGAGCAAGACGGAACACGCGGTCAGGAGCGCGCCGGACGGTTTGGCGTCCACCATGTTGGTGAGGCGCGTTCCGTCTTTTTCCTTGCGGAGTTCGGTACAGCCCTCGAATGGAAAAGGACCTGAAGCGGAGCGCATTGACATGCGGTTCGGAGGATTGAACTCGGTTATCACGAACTCGACGGTGTGCGTCTTTCCCGCGTAAGTGTAGTCGCTCTTGAAAGTCGAGCCGAGCCCCCACACGCCGTCGGAGGTGGGCGTCGGCTTGGTTACTCCGTTCACCCATCTATCCATGTTGTGGACATTCGCTACGAAGTTCCACACATCGGCGATTGGTCTGGCGATGAAAATGTTAGCTGACGCTTTCATGCTGCCACTCCCTCTATATGCGTCCGGGAACGCGCTTCCAGTGAAATTACCTGATGCAATAGAGTCTGTATCGGTTTGGCGCTGAGAGGGGTAGGTATTGAGGCTGAACACCCCCATCCTAGTGGTTCAACACTTTTGAATTGACAGTCTATCTACTCTTTGTGGAATCACCCCCATCCTAGCCTTCCCTCATCAAGGTGGAAGGGGATTTTTCGGTTGGTTAGAGCGTTTACCTATCCCTGTGAGCGGTTTGGCGGGAGGAATTGTATCCATCCCCATCCGGGCTTTCCCTCATCAGAAGGGGGATTCACGAACGAGGAGAATAGCCGCTAAATTGGTACAGGCTCATTCAGAGGTACCGACAAGGCTTTCGCGCTAATATGAAACGGCCTGTTTCTCAGTCGGAGTTGACTGGGGAACAGACCGTACAGACCTGGTGAGGAGTTTGACTTGGTCTCCTCGTCCTGAGCGGGACATCCATTTACGTGGGGTATGGGGAATCCTTTTCAGCATCAGATTAGTCGTTCTGATGATAGAACAGAACTGATGTGCGGTCAAGCTAAAATCGAACGTATTTTCGCCATATTTCGAGAACTTCTAGCGAGACTGAAGCTTGCGCGCCGTTTCATAGTCGGCTTCAGCCTCTTCGCGCCGCCCCGACGCCCAGAGGGCGAGTCCTCTCTGGCTGTACGCGAGCCAGAATTCCGAATCCAGTTCTATGGCTTTGCCGAAATCCTCGATTGCCAGGGCCAGATCGCCCTTATCGGCTCGCGCGACTCCGCGGTTGGCGTATGCGTCGCGATAATCCGGGGCGATGGCCAGCGCGCTGGTATAGTCTTCGATGGCGGCGTCGAACTCCTCTATGTACCGCAGCGCGATGCCGCGATTGTTGTAGGATACGGCGTCGTTGGATGACAGATCTATCGCCTTGCTGTAATCCGAGATCGCATCGTGGAACCGCCCCGCGTCGAGATAGGCGTTTCCTCTGAGAAAGTAGAGCCTGGGGGAGTCTGGGTCTCGGCTAATCTCATCGGTGAGATGGAGCGCCAGTTGTCCGAGATATTCGCGGTCGCTGAGCTCGCTCAGATTAGGGTCAGACCTCCAGGAGTACAAGCTGCCCTACCCGTCCATTCCGAGAGTGAGAATTATCTTCCATTCTCGGTTCGTTACAGGCTGTACGGACAGGCGCGAATTTTTGACGAGCGTCATGCCCTGGAGGTCTTGGTGCGCCTTGATTTGCTGTAGCGTCACGGGGGCGCGGAATTTATTCTCGGCCTTTATGTCCACCATGTACCATATTGGATTTTCGGGGGTGCTTCTGGGGTCGGGATGTTCGGAATCGGGGTCCCAGGCCGTATCGTCCGGGTATCCGGATCTGACGATGGTAGCGTACCCCACCACGGCGGTAGGCTTCGCGTTGGAGTGGTAGAAGAGAACCCCGTCTCCAACCTGCATATCGTCGCGCATTATATTGCGCGCCGCGTAATTGCGAACTCCGTCCCACTCAGCAATCTGGTCTCGTTCACTGAGGAGATCGTCGAACGAGTAGGCTCCGGGTTCCGATTTTACCAGCCAAAATTTCCTCACAGGCATTTGCGCACCTCTCGCGCCTTCATGTGACGGCTACTGGCGACCAGGTAGTGTTGAGATGTTGATCCAGTATTCCATCACGCTCTTGATCATATCGTTGAACCGGTCTCTATCTATCGGCTTATTCACATAGCTATTCGCGCGCAGACCGTATGAGTAGAGAAGGTCCTGCTGCGCGGTGGATGTCGTAAGCACAATCACAGGGATGGACCCCATGCTCTCATCGGATTTTATTTCGGCCAGCACTTCCCGCCCATCCATGCCGGGAAGGTTAAGATCGAGCAGAATCAGGTCTGGCCTGGGAGCGTTTGCGAATTCACCTTCCCTGTATAGGAATTCCATCGCTTCTTCGCCATCTTCCGCAAGGTGCAACTGGTATCTAAACTCGGTATCTCTGATCGCTTCCTGTGTCAGGCGCGCGTCAGCGGGATTATCCTCGACCAGCAGTATTTGCACTGGTCTGCTATCTCCAAGTGTCATTTTTCGTCTCCCCGATGACAGGAATTGTAAAGTGGAAAGTCGATCCCTGGTTTACTTCGGACTCGACCCATATTCGACCTTCGTGGCGTTCGACTATCTTCAAACAAAGCGACAGTCCTATGCCGGTGCCCGGATATTTGCTTCTCTTGTGCGCTCTCTTGAACATTCCGAAGATTCGCTCCTGGTATCTCGGTCTGATGCCCGTGCCGTTGTCCGAAACGGAGATTCGCCATTCGCTCTCGTCGCGTTCGCAAGAAACGTGTATCCTCGGACGAAGGTCGTCTTTCCTGAACTTGATCGCGTTAGAGATCAGGTTCTCGAATACGTGGGAAATCTGCACGGGGTCTCCCAGCGTTTCAGGAAGCGTATCGGAAGTGATTTCAGCCTCGGATTCAGCGATGGACACCTCCAGGTCGGCCATCGCTTCAGACAGGGCGCGGTTGCAGTCCATCCTCTCGAACGGATTGCCGTGAGTTTCTACGCGCGAATACTGGAGCAGCGCGTTGATCAGCGCGCGCATACGGTAGGCGGCGTCGGTGGCGAAGCCGATGAACTCGCGCGCGTCCTGGTCCAGTTTATCGCCATATCGCTCTTCCAGCAAGTTGACATACCCCGCAATCACGCGCAGAGGCTCCTGCAAGTCGTGGGACGCGACGTATGCGAACTGTTCCAGTTCAGCGTTCGAGCGTTCCAGTTCCTGAGCCTGTCGCTGAAGAGCTATATCCGCTTCCACCGTTTCGGCGTGCAGATGCGAATTCTCTATCGCGCCGGCTATTTGATCCGCTATGAGGCTCGCCATCGTAACTTCATAGTCGCTATATGCGCTCGGCTTGAGCGAACTGAAGTGCAAAACTCCTATGGTGGCGTCCTTATAGACGAGCGGCACGCTGATGAACGAGCGGAGACCGCTGCGATACTGCGGCATGAGGCCGGGGAACATGGTCCGGGTCTCGTAAAGCGAATCAGGCAGGAAGAGGATCGCTCTTTGCTGTCGCACGACCTCGTCGGTGAATGTCCCCTTCAAGCTTATCATATCTCCGCGGTCCCTGTTGGAAACGGGCACTCCGATCACGTAGGCGTTCGTAAAGTCTTCGTAATCGCGGCTGAGCAGGCTTACCACGATGCGGTCAAAGCCGATGAGTCGGCGAGTTTGCTCGGCGAATCCCGCGTACACGTCTTCAATATCCAATGAAGCCGTTATTATTCTGCCTATTTCGGCGATTGCCGCGTTTTGAATGGCGTGGCGATTGGCTTCCGCTTCCGCTTCGGTATGCTGGGCGTATAGTTGAGAATTGGCGATTGCGGGCGCTATCTGGGCGGCCACTTTCACGGCCAGGTCTATGTGGTGTTCGTGGTACGCGTTCTCCTGGAGGGAGCGCATGTGCAACACTCCCAGCGTTTCGTTCTTAAATATGATGGGGGCGAGGAGTACCGACTTCAGGCCGGAGCGCACCATCTTCGGAAATTCCCGATGAAGCTTATCAACGTCCCCTTGCAGCACAAGAGCTCCGTTGTTCTCCATGGCTCGCAGTATCATGGTGCCATCCAGAGAGATGACAGCGCCCGCCTCCCGCCCTTTTGCGGGAACGCCCAGCGCATACTGATTATTGAAGGTGAACGACTCCATATCTACCAAGCTGACGGCGATTCGGTCGAAGGGTATTATCTGCCTGACCTGCTGTGCGAATCCTTCATAAACGTCGTCTATATTCAAGGAAGAGCTGATTATCTTTCCGATATCCGCCAGGACCGCGTTCTCGGCGGCGAGCAGTTCAGTTTCTTCGGAAGCGCGTTTCAGGGCGTCGTTCAATACGCGGTGTTCGGTTATGTCGTCGGAATAGACGCTGACTCTAGCCGGTTCTCCTTCAAGCACGATCTTCTGGCTGAACACTTTGTCGCCTACGCTCATCTCGCGCGTTTTGATGTCGAGCCCTGAGCTGATCATCTCAGAAACGATCTGGTCGAGACCCGCAAGCAATGGATGCTTGGAACCGAGCGCGTCCAATCCGGGAAATCGCTCTCTCGCCGAGTGGTTCATATAAGTGACGGCGCCATCGAACTCGATGATGGCGCTGGGGCTATGGTCCGCCAGGGTCGCCAGGCGAGTCAGAACGGCGCTGACTCGCCTGCCTCTGCGCTGAAGCGCCTCCAATTCGGCGATGCGCTCATTGGCGAGCCTCAGCCGTCTCTCTAAAGCGGTGTTCTCCGACTCTTCGATTGTCACGATTCTCCTCAATGACCAGAGAGGCGCCGCAGGCTATGAACGAACGATAATTCATGTCTTATCGTCCGTATTGACATATCCGCGAAACCAGATATAGACTCTTTTCAATTCCACTGGGAATGCCGATGGCGACTGGGCGTACCCCATAGCATTATGACGTTTCAACCATAGCGTGACAAGAGCGGCAGAGCCAACGGAATCTGTATCAATTTGGTAGGTGAGTTGAATCGCGCCCCCCTATCCCATCTTCCCCGATCAAGGCGGAAGAGATGTTCGCGAGGCGCGGGCGCCGTCCAGCATGATACGGACTCGAGCCAACCTAACATTCGTGAAATCATCTTTTGAAGACCAGACTAGCTGTAAGCGCAGTCTCTGAAAGCGAGGATTGAAATGGCGGTTATAGCTACCGGCGGACTGGCCGGCGGAGGCGGGAGATTTCTGGGGCCGGAGCTGTCTCGGAGAATAGACGCGGACTATGTTGACAGGCTCATACTCTCCAATGTGGCGCGAGAACTTCAGGCGACGGTGGAGGCGCTGGATCAGCGCGAGCAGCGTCCGCCTACCCGGTCGGAGCGATTTTCGCGGATCATTCAGAGGATCATGGAGCGGACGGCGTACACGGGGGGAGGATCGGACCCTTACTTTGGGGCTGTGTACCCGGAATTCCTGGTATCCGAGTATGACGAACTGCCGAACCTGATAGCCACCCGCGGCCACGAGATTGACGATGACGCCTATATATCGGCCATACGGAACGTGATAACTGATTTGGCGTCCAGCGACAACGTGGTCATCGTGGGCAGAGGGGCTCACATCATTCTCAAGGACAACCCCAACGTGCTGAGAGTGGGGCTTGTGGCGACGTTCGACGACCGGGTGGAGCGCGTGATGGTGCGCGAGAGGATGAACAAGAACGCCGCCGAAAGCGCTATCCGCATGAGAGACGAAGCGAGGCTCAACTACTTTCAGAGATTCTTTGGGATAGACAGCCCGGACGCGGCTGAACACTACCACCTGGTAATCAACACCAGCGAAATGAATTTGGACGCCGCCACGGACATCATAATTCGGGCGTCCGAGGAGCTTGAGCTAGGCAGGCTGTCGAGACACGCCTTCAGAGTGGAGCCTTAGACCGCCGGGCCTATTCAGGCGGAGGCGCTTCATCTTCAGCGGGTCCCACTTTGTTGTAGCCGTCGAGGGCAGCCACTTTGTAGGCTTCGGCCAATGTGGGATAGTTGAAGACCGTATTGACGAAGTAGTCCAGTCCGCCGCCGAAAGCCAGGACGGACTGCCCGATATGCACCAGTTCCGCCGCGCTGTGTCCGATGATGTGCACTCCGAGCAGCTTTCGGGTCTCTCTGTGGAACAGAACCTTCAGCGTGCCGTCCGTAGCGCCCATGATGGATCCTCGCGCTATCTCGCGGTATCTCGCCACGCCAATCTCATAGGGAACGCGCTCTTTGGTCAACGTCTCCTCAGTCTGTCCGACCATGGCTATCTCAGGCACCGAATATATGCCAAACGGGAACAGATTGGGTTCTGACCTGTAAGAGACGCCGAACGCGTTGCAAGCGGCGATTCGGCCCTGCTCCATCGAGGTAGAAGCCAGGGATGGAAATCCGATTACGTCGCCGACCGCGTAGATGTGCGGCCTGGCGGTCCTGTAACGTTCGTCCACGCTAATCCTGCCCCTGTCGTCCGCGTCGAGCCCCGCCGCGGCCAGGTTAAGGTCTCTGGTCGCCCCCACGCGACCGACCGAATACAGCAGCGCTTCCGATATGACCTTTTTGCCGCTGTCCAGAGTCGCCACGACCCTTCCGGGCGCGGACGAATCAACCTCGACCACTTTCTCGCCGAGCCTGAACACGCAGTCCATGTCGCGCATTCGATATATCAGCGAATCAACTATCTCGCCGTCGAGGAACTCCAACAGGCGGCGTCTGCCGTCCACAATGGTGATTTCGACTCCCAGCGCGGCGAATATGGAAGCGTACTCCATTCCGACCACGCCGCCGCCGACCACAGTCATCGAGCGCGGCAACTCCGGCATATCCAGCACCTCATCCGCGGTAACCACTCTCTTGCCGTCAATGTTCACATCCGTTGGGTGGGCGGATTCGGTTCCCGCCGCGATCACTATATTGTCCGCCGAGACAGTAATCCGCGAGTTGTCGCTCGTCACTTCCAGTTCTCGGTCCGAGACAAACTTGGCGGAGCCGTCAATCACCGACACCTGGTTGCGCCGCATCTGGTGTTTGATGATGTCAACCTCACGCTCTATCACCATGTTGCACCGGGAAACCAAGTCGCCCATGGTGATGTTCTCTTTGACGGAATATGACTGGCCGTAGATGTTGCGCTGGATGAATCCGCTGAGATAGAGCGCGCCTTCTCGAAAGGTCTTGGAGGGAATGGTCCCCGAGTTGACGCAAACGCCGCCAACCAGTTCGCGCTTTTCGCAGATGGCCACAGACTTGTCAAGCTTCGCCGCTTGCACGGCGGCGCGCTGACCGGATGGGCCGGAACCTATGACTACCATATCGAAGTGAGGCATGACGCTCACCATTGTCTTACGATTCGCCAATTATCGCAACCAAGGGCCGCATAAGAGGCTGTATCAGTTTGTCGGAGGATTGGATCACCCCCATTCTAGCCTTCTCCCATCAAGGTGGAAGGGACTTTTGCGCGAGGAGGGCCACCGACTAAATCGTTACAGGTTCTTATATATCCACTTCGCTCGCTCTGTACGGGAATTTTGCGATAGTCTCTAAATGGGCGGTCAACGCTAAGCCAGATAAATGCGGATGTTCCAATGACCGAGACATATTTCGCGCTATCCGATTCCGAAGATTTGAAGAGATTCATACTCGGCGACCTTCTTGGGGAGGGAGCGGATATGCAGGCGTTCGAGGCGACGGACGCAGATACGGGCGACCAGGTGGTGGTAAAGAGGCCGCATCCATCGCTTGTCTCGCGGTATATGCACCGAACCGTTGAGGCTAGAACTCTGCTCCAGGCGGAAATGAGAACTCGCGTGGGCGATGCGAACGGGCTCGTCCGGCTTCGTTTGGTGGCGGAGGCTGATTCTTTTTCGTGGTATTTCGGAGACGATCTTGGACATCCCTATATCGCGCTGGTCGAAGAGAGGGCGGAGGGGGTCCCTCTCATGGGCGGGATTTCGGATATGGTGAGAGGGCATCCTGTCTCTCTTCCGCTGAATCTCTTCGCGCTCTTTCCGCCCGCGAACTGCGGGTTCCGCCAATTGGAGAATCCCGCCCGCGCAGTTCTGGACATCATCGAACGGTTCTACGAGTTGGGATTTTTGGCTGAAGACCTGGGACCGCAGAATGTTTTCTATTCGCCGTATTCAAGAGCCAGCAAAGTGATTGATTTGGGGGCTTTGAGAAAACCGAGCGAGGGGACGTCGCGCCATCCGCCATTCGATTTGAACGACGCGCTGTTCGACGTATTTCGTTTCTACACGACGCCGGATACGCCGCCACGCGACCCGGCGGATTTCGAGCGGACACGAGAGATTCGCGTATCAGGCTCGCTGGAGCGAAAGGCGGAGACGCTCTCGAAAGAGTATGCGATGTCGGATAGCGCAGGGACAGAGACGGCTCTGAAAATCCTTTCCAGGGTAGCGCGACGCGAATTTAAGACGACCGCGCAGTTTAGATTGGACTTCACCGAATACCTTGCCGCATTGGACTCGCGACCGAGTGACGCAGTTGCGGAGAAGGCGTGGCTGGAAGCGGCGCGACGCCTGAAGTCGCCCTATTGGGGTAAATATCTGTTCGACCCCGATATAGAATGGTGAATAGTGAATTTAGAATTCCACATCCCCCCACCCTGTGCTACAATACTCACAATCTAAGAACAAATATACGTAAATTGTGTAATCCAATCTAACTACTAGCCACTAATGACTAACAACTCATATACCAGAACTTATCAACCAGTCCGAGCGAGCGCAGGAAAAAACCTCTGAACTGGTAAATACAGGTCTTTGCAGGTGGCCTGCAGGTG
>CAZXFX010000064.1:0-18215 GCA_964640295.1 uncultured Dehalococcoidia bacterium
CCGCCTTTCGCGCCTGCTCAAGCGCCATCTCCGGCGTCGGCGTCAGGTACGAGTTGAGCTGTCCGTCCAGTCGCTCCATGCGCGACAGATACAACTCGGTAAGCTCCGAAGAGCTTATTCGCTTGTCTGCCATAAGGCTCGCCAGTTCATGCGCGGGCGCGAACGCCAGGTTATCGTCTAAATTGGGCATTTGCGAAACTCCTAGAATTTATGTAGTCCGATGAAATTACCCTGCGGATCCTGGAAGATAGCTATATGTCCCATGCCGTTGGGAATCGCCATAGGGGCGACTATGGTCGAGCATCCCAGCTTTTCTGCCTTGTCCAGATAGCCTTGCAGGTCATCCACGCTCACATAGAACATCATATAGTTATCCGGCATATCTTCCACCGTCTCCAGGATGCCACCGCATATTCCGCCCTCCTCCTCTTTCACAAAGTAGAAGGCGGATCCTGCCGCCGACTCCCCCATAGGCTCTATCTTCCAGTCGAACAACTCGCCATACAAGTCTCTCAGTCCGGCCGCGTTCCTGCCTCCAAGCTCAAAATATGTAACCGGGTTTGGCATGTCATCCCTCCTGCATGAATGCAATAGAAATGAATCATCTAATCAGCCGCACATCCACGTCTAGGGAAATACAACTTCCATACCCAACTCTTGGTTGACGACCGAGAGGACGGCAAAAGCGTCGAGGACTACTTCATTGTTGGGCAAGGGCTCTATCCATCAAGTATTCTTCCATCTCTTTACATTCTTGAATCATTTCCTCCGAGAAAGGTATTCCCCTGCTCGCGCATTCAGCCATATACCTCGCTGACTTCTCATATCTCTCCAATATAGCCGCTCCCGCGATGTCTCCTTTCCAGCGCGCTTCTATAGACAGGTCCCTGGCCGCTCTCTCGCGGCGTTCCAAGATAATCGCTTCGGACAGAGATACACCTTCAGGTATATAATCACTTGCTTGGTCGAACATTGGATTCTCATGATCGTCATTATTGCATCCTCTGCATTGAGTCGCAATCAAACCCAAACCCATTGTGTTATCATCCCTGCCTGAAAGCGAGTTGAGACAAATAGAAAGGAATTACGGATGAAGATAACCAACATAGAAACGTTCATCGTTGACGCCGGTTGGCGTCCATGGATGTTCGTCAAAGTGGAAACCGACGAAGGAATCACCGGCTGGGGCGAGTGCAGCGACGGCAGGTCGCCTCACGGCATAGAGGGAACCATCAGGGACATGAAGCCTCTGCTCGTCGGAAAGGATCCGAGGGCGTTCGAGATGCGCTTCCAGGATATGTACCGCATAACGCGCCAGAGCCCGGGCGGCATAGCCGCCAAGGCAATAGCGGGACTGGATTGCGCGTTCATTGACATCAAAGCGAAGGCGCTCGGCATTTCGGCGGTCGAACTGTTCGGCGGCCCGACGCGCGAAAAGGTGCGCGTCTATTGGTCGCACTGCGGCAGTTCGCGCATTCGCCACCACGACGTTCTCGGAACGCCCCCCATAGACTCGTGGCAGGCCGTCACGGACCTGGGCCACGAGGTCAAGGAGCGAGGCTTCACCGCGCTCAAGACGAACATACTCATGCCAGGCGAAGACGCCACGTTCGGCGGCGGATTCAGCGGCGGAATCGGCTCCACGGACCAGTTCGCTCCCAAGTGGCTCATGCCCCACATCGAAAAGTTGATAGGCACGTTCCGAGACGCCGTGGGCGACGACATAGACATAAACCTGGACCTGAACTTCCACTTCAAGACAGAGGGCGCGCTCAGAATCGCCAAGGTTCTCGAACAGTTCGATATGCTCTGGCTCGAGATAGATATGTACGAACCCAAGAGCCTGCGCCAAATAAAAGACTCGACCACGACTCGGATATGCACCGGCGAGAATTTGTTCTACATGCGCGACTACATTCCGTATTTCGAGAACCATGCCGCCGATATGTTCATGATAGACGTGCCGTGGAACGGATTCAGCCAGTCCAAGAAGGTTGGCGACCTCGCCGAGGTCTATCAGCACAACGTCGCGCCGCACAACTACTACAGCCACCTGTCCAGCTTCGTAAGCGCCAGCCTGTGCGCTACTCTGCCCAACGTCCGCATAATGGAAATTGACATTGACGACGTTCCCTGGAAGGACGAGTTGACGACAACCGTTCCAGAAATCATAGACGGCTATATGACAGTCCCAACCGCGCTCGGTTGGGGAGCCGACATAAATGAGGAAGTCGCGCTCGCTCACCCGTGGGACGAAAACAGTCTCGCCGCCGGAACCGGCGGCTATAAGGTGCCGCAGCGCTAACGAATTATCCTCGCGGAGGGGAGAACGAAAGATTTTGCGGAGAAATCGCTCTCTTCTCGCTCCCCTCCAAGAGCGTTCGATTTGTTCGAGTCGAGATTGCCATGAAAGACATTCTTCTCACCATACTAAGAGACAAGCGCTCGCCCATCGCCGAATTCAGGCGCGCTTCGGACAACTTATCCTATATCCTCTGCTCCGAAGCAATATCAAAACTCGCCGAGACGGAAGTGGTCGTTGAAACCCCGCTGGGAAAGTCGAACGGAACGGCAATGCCCGGCGACGTGATGATAGTTCCCGTTCTTAGAGCGGCGATGACGATACTGCCCGCGTTCATCCAGGCGCTTCCGAACGCTCCGGTCGGAATAGTGGGCGCGCGGCGCGATGAGGACACGGCGATTCCTTCTCTCTATTACAAGAAGTTACCGCAAAAAATGCCGCGCCGCGCCATCATCCTCGACCCGATGCTGGGCACAGGGGGAACTTCCTGTCTGGTTGCCAGACTCCTCATAGAAGAAGGCGTAAAATCCGAACGCATCTACTTCGCGGGCGTATTGGCCGCGCCCGAAAGCATAGACAGGCTTGCCGAAGTGATTCCGCGAGAGAATATAACGACCTTGGCGGTTGACACGGACGGACTCACGCCCAGAAAATTCATAACCCCGGGCTTGGGCGATTACGGCGACCGGTACTACGGCGCATGACAACATCCTCCCGACTAGACGATAGTTCAAGACGATGGGAGACGGGAATTGATTAGAATTGACGGGCGAAAAAGAGATCAGATACGTCCCACCTCAATAGAAATCGGAGCGCAGAGCTACGCCGAAGGTTCGGCGCTGATAACTATGGGCGATACCCGCGTTCTGTGCGCGGTGAGCGTCGAGGATGGAGTTCCACGCTTCCTGAAAGGTTCCGGACGCGGCTGGGTAACAGCCGAGTACGCGATGCTGCCCAGGGCCACCCTGACGCGGACAAGGCGCGAGACCACTCCCAGGGGACGCACGCAGGAGATTCAGCGCCTTATCGGGCGTTCTCTGAGGGCGGCGGTGGATATGTCCAGCCTGGGCGAACGCACTCTCAGGGTTGACTGCGATGTTCTCCAGGCCGACGGAGGAACTCGAACCGCCGCCGTCACCGGCGCCTATGTCGCGCTTCGGCAAGCGCTTGCCGGCTTGGTGAACGACGACGCTCCGGTCAAGCCGGCGGTCGCGGCGGTCAGCGTAGGCGTCGTGGACGGATATGCGGCTCTCGACCTTTGCTACGAGGAAGACTATCGCGCAGAGGTGGACTTCAATGTCGTGATGACCGACGCGAGAGAGTTCATAGAGGTACAGGGAACCGCCGAGGATGGCTCTTTCACTCGCGCCCAACTCGATGAACTGCTGTCCCTGGCCGAAACAGGCATGACCCATCTTTTGGACATACAGCGCGCCGCAATCGGAGACATACTCGGCTAAAGCCCGTGTCAGGTATAATCTCAGCATGACGGTTCACGAACGGACAGGAACGGCATCATGGCGAACGCGCAAAAACCGATAGAATACACACGTCCCCCGGATTCTATGGCGAGATAGAGATACCAGGACTTCCGATAGTATCCCACGCATCCATTGGCGCGTTTGGAAGCAGATATCTTATCGGTCTCGGGATTATAGAGCGATACACTGTGTCCTTTGTAAGAGGAGAGCGGGCAATCGTCGAACTCTGAGCGTGAAGGCAAGATTGGATCATAGAGGCAGGCAACGATGAATCATGAATCGTCGGGTTCAGATACAGTTGAGTTTTGGAACGAAGTCTGGGACACGGTGGATTTCTCTGAATCGGGCCACGACGCCTTGCTCGAGTCCGTCGTGTCTGGACTCATGCCCGGTCGCGCTCTCGACATCGGTTGCGGCGCGGGCGGAAACGTTATGTGGCTGGCCGAGCGCGGGTGGCTGGCGACAGGCGTGGATTTCTCCGAAGTCGCGGTTCAGAAAGCGAGGCAACTGGCATCCAGCCGAGGGCTGGACGCAGAGTTCATAGCCGCGGACGCCTCAACGTATCGCCCCAGCGCTCAGTTCCAACTGATTACGTCGTTCTACATACAGTTGCCGCCGGAACAGAGAAGGCGGATGCTCTCCAACGCATCCGACGCGCTTGCGCCGGGCGGCAGGCTTATGTTCGTGAGCCATGATGTATCAGCCCCGCCTTCAGGCTGGAACGAGAACGATCTGAATTCCCTGACAACGACTCACGAAATCGTAGAGGAGCTAAAAGAGCTGGAAATCGAACGGGCGGAAGTGGTGGGAGAAAGTGGCGCGCACATGACCCACATGCCGGACCAGGGCGAAGAACACGATCCAGAGAGCCAGGGATTTCATTCCCGCGGGCATTGCGAGGGCGCCGAGGCTCATCACCATGGCGGAAGCACAGTCGTCGTGGCGGTCAAACCGCCGGCCTGAATGACTATCCCGCGTCTCATCCAACATCGCCTCCCAAAGCCCTCTGCAAGTAATCCAAAGGAACCTCCGATTGGCTGCCGGCGTCCAAGTCCCGCAACGTCGCTATACCCTTCGCCAATTCGTCGTCCCCGATTATGATGGCGTGCGTCGCTCCCGAGTTTGAAGCGTAGCGCAACTGCGACCTCATTCCGCGCGACGGCGCCAGAGACGCCGCAACACCTGAACGCCGCAGCCCGGACGCGATTTGCATGCCCGCGCTCTTCGCGTCGTCTCCCAGGTGAATCACCATCGCCGTCGTCTCGCGCGCGTCGGACATCGCCACGTTCTGACGCTTGACATTCTGGATTACCCGCTCCAGTCCCATTCCGTATCCGACGCCGGGAGTGGGGCGACCGCCCAGTTCTTCAATGAGTCCGTCGTAGCGGCCACCGCCAACAATGGTCACCATGCGTCCCTCTTCAGGGGGCGCGATCTCGAATACCGTCCGCGAATAGTAGTCTAGACCGCGCACGAGCCTGCGTTCCACCTGATACGCCAGTCCCACCTCTGTCAGATACTCTCTCAGCCTGTCCCAGTGATCTTGACACTCAGAACATAGGTGATCAGAACTGACCGGCGCCTTTTCGATTAGCGGCTGGCACTGATCGTTCTTGCAGTCCAGAAGCCTGAGCGCGTTTCTGTCCAGACGACGAACACAGTCTCCGCATATATCGCCGCGCCGCGCCGTGTAGTAGGAGCGCAACTCTTCCAGATACAATGGCCTGCACGCCTTGTCGCCAATGGAGTTTATGGACAGGGAGAGTTCGGACAGCCCTACCGATTCCAGGTAGCGCCAGCCAATCTCGATCACCTCGGCGTCCGCGCTCGCGTCCGCCTCCCCGATGATCTCCACCCCAAACTGCGTGTGCTGCCTATACCGTCCCGACTGCGGTCGTTCATATCTGAACACCGGGCATATATAGAATACTTTTATCGGCTGCGGCAAATTCTGCATGCCGTGCTGCAGATACGCTCTGCACACGGGCGCCGTCCCTTCCGCGCGCAGCGTCAGCGTATCGCCGCCCCTATCCTCGAACGTGTAGGTCTCCTTCTCGACTATGTCCGTCGTCGAGCCCACTCCGCGCTCGAACAGGCGCGCGTCCTCGAATATGGGCGTGTCTATTCTGTGAAAGCCAAACAGAGACGCCGCCGCCGCAGCCTTGCGGCGCGCGAAATCCCAATACCGCTGCTCTTCCGGAAGAATGTCAACTGTTCCTCGCGGGGTCTGAAATTGCACGAGAAAACTCCTTGCGTATCTGATTTATTTCCCTGGAGTGTACTATAATTCAGTCACCATCTTATGCGACAGGGAACGAACATGCTTGAAACCCTGATGTCCAAAGCTCGGGAATATACTCCGTCAGACAAAATTGTCGTCATCGAAGAGGCATATCAGTATGCCGAAGACGCGCACAGGGGGCAAATGCGAAAGTCGGGCGACCCGTTCATCACTCATCCGCTCGAAACCGCGCTTTTGCTCGCGGACCTGAAACTGGACGCCGACGCGCTCGCGGCCGCCCTGCTGCATGATGTCGTGGAAGACAGCGACGATATTCTGGTCGAGGACATAAAAGACAGGTTTGGGGAGGAAATATCGCGGCTGGTTGACGGCGTCACCAAGCTTACGGAGGCCGAACTCGTAGCGTCGGGCCGAAACGCGGACGCGCTCGCCGGCCACACACAGGCCGAAACTATTCGCAAGATGATGATGGCCATGGCGCGAGATATACGAGTCGTGCTGATAAAGCTCGCTGACCGTCTCCATAACATGAGCACGATACAGTATCTTTCCCCCGCCAAACGAATAGAGAAGGCGCAAGAGACCCTTCTCATATACGCGCCGCTGGCTCACAGGCTTGGCATCTGGGAGATGAAGTGGCAGCTTGAGGATATGTCGTTTCAGCAGACCAACCCGCAGGAGTACAAGACTATATCCAGGCGGCTCAATTCCAAGCGAGCCGAGCGCGAGGAATATATCAGGGACGCGGTGGATATTCTGAAGAAGAGCATGGACCGCGCCAAAATAGACGCTGAAGTGCTGGGCAGACCGAAACACATCTATTCGATTCACAATAAGATAGCCAAGTACGAAGTTCAGAATAAGACAATTGACGATATACACGACCTGTTCGCTCTGCGCGTGCTGGTGAACAGCGTTCAGGACTGCTATACCGCGCTCGGCATTATTCACACGCTGTGGCGCCCCGTGCCGGGCGGGTTCGACGATTACATCGCCAACCCCAAGGACAATATGTACCAGTCCATTCACACTACCGTCATCGCGGAGCGGGGACACCCGGTCGAAATACAGATACGCACCCACGAGATGCACCACATAGCCGAGTACGGCGTCGCGGCTCACTGGCTCTACAAGGAAGGAAAGCCGGCGGACGAGACTTTCGAGCAGAAGATGGTCAGGGTCAGGCAGGTAGTCGAGTGGCAGCGAGACCTGTCTGAGGATTTCGTCGGCTCCCTTCGCACCGACATATTCCAGAACCAGGTATTCGTATATACGCCGATTGGGGAGTTGAAGGAACTGCCCGAAGGTTCCACGCCGCTGGATTTCGCGTTCTCGATACATACAGAGCTTATATTCCGCTGCATCGGAGCCAAGGTGAACGGGAAACTGGTGCCGCTGACTTACCAGTTGAAGAACGGCGACACGTGCCAGATTCTCACTTCCAAGACGGTCAGGGGGCCCAGTCTCGACTGGCTCAACGAAGACCTTGGATACGTCAAGACGTCCTCGGCCAGGGCGAAGGTGCGCCAGTGGTTCAGGCGACAAGAGCGCTTCGTAAATATTCAGAGAGGCCGCGACCTATACCAGCGACACATACGCCGTCTCACCACGCTTCAGGACGAGCGCGTGGCGTCCATGATGGGCATAGCCAGCGTAGAAAGTTTTCTGGCCGCGCTCGGCGACGGCTCCATATCCGTCGGCCAGGTCGTGAACAAGCTCAGTTCCAGGGAGGAAGAGGCCGAAGCCCAGGTCAGACGCCAGCAGGAACTCGGCAGACCCATAAGCCCAAGCGCAGGTATACAGGTGCTGGGCGTGGGCGACCTGCTCACTTCGATGGCGCGATGCTGCAATCCGATTAGCGGGGATGAAATAATAGGCTACATCACCAGAATCAAGGGCGTAACCATTCATCGCCGCAACTGTCCGAACATCGTCAACGAAGACGAACCTGAGCGTCTTGTTCCCGTAAGTTGGGGCAAGACAGAGGTAAAGTATCCTGTGAGAATTCAGGTCAGGTCCATGGACCGCGTCGGGCTGCTCAGGGATGTGACGTCGCTGGTGTCGGGCGAGAACGTGAACATCGCTTCCTGCGTATCTGAGGAATACGACGATACTTCGATCATAACCCTCACCGTCCACGTCAGCGGAATAGACCAGCTTAGCAGGCTCTTCTTCAAGCTAGAGTCCGTCAACGGAGTTACAAGCGTTACGAGAAGCAATTTATAATTGCGGTCGAACCTGCTATAATAGGCGTTTGTTCAGACAATCATATTTTGGGGGAGCGACTTAATTGCCATCCGCTAAGTCAAATAGAGTATCCCAGGCCCGCTATCAGCGCAAAAACCCTCTCCGAACTCGGGCTAGAACCTTTGTGAAGACGGCTCGAGAGAACATCGCCGAAGGCGATATAGAAGCCGCCGAACAGTCTGTCCGAAGCGCAGTCATCGCGCTGGACAAGGCTGTGGCGAAGGGAGCGCTGCACCCAAATAACGCCGCGCGCCGCAAGTCGCGCATAATGAGCCAACTCAGCCACGCTCGCGGTTACTAACCGAATCGCTTAGCTTTTAGTCTGCGGAACGCAAACAGCCGTTGCCTAATCTCTTGAATCGAGATTAGATTCGTGTTGCCCGCCGCTTGAGTGAGAAGGGATTTTTGCGAGAGGCAGAGTTCCGACCAGATTGACGCGGGTTCCTTGAACAGCGATGTCGTTTTGACATCGCCGCCGATTCGTATATAGAATCTTGACCATACATGAAATAAATTCGAGAGTTGATTATATGCTCAAAATCCGATTGAGAAGGACCGGGGCGCGAAACCAGCCTAGTTACAGAGTGGTGGTAGCCGATTCGAGAGCGGCGCGCGACGGCGCGTTCGTTGACCATCTTGGCCATTACAATCCGCGCACTGAGCCGCCCACTATATCCATTGACGAGGAAAAAGCCCTCAAGTGGATTCGACAGGGCGCTCAACCTACTGATTCCGTCAAGCAGTTGCTCCGAACCCTCGGCTCTATGGAGAGGTCCCCAGAGGAATGAAAGAACTCGTCGAATACATTGCCAGATCCATAACGTCTCAGCCCGACGAGGTCAGAGTCACCCAGGAAGAAGATGAGGATGGTCGCCTCATTCTGAAGCTTGAGGTGTCCCCGGAAGACAAGGGGAAGGTCATAGGACGCCAGGGCAGAGTGGCCCAATCCATGAGAGTTCTTCTCAGAGTGGCCGCCGTAAAGCGGGGCGCGCACGCCACACTGGAGATAGTCTGAATATCCGGGTCCAGTCTCCAAGCTCTTCCAACCAGCTAGAAATCCCTCACGACCATGTAGTAGTGGGAAGAGTGACTGGCGCGTGGGGCATACGCGGACATATCAGAGCGCTGCCCCAGACAGATTATCCTGAGCGCTTCGGGCAGGGTTCGACTCTATACCTGGACGGCATTCGAGCCACAATCTCGTCCGTCAGGCCCAACAAGGGCAGCTATATCATCCTCTTCGATTCCGTCCCGGACAGAAACGCCGCCGAGGCGCTCAGAGGCGCGCTCCTGACTATACCCGAAGTAGAACTGGCCGACCTGCCTGAGAACACCTTCTACCACTTCCAGCTAGTTGACATGGAAGTCTTCACCGACGAAGGCGAGCGACTGGGGCAGATAGCCGAGATCATCGAGACGCCCGGCAACGACGTTTATATAGTTCGGCGTCCGGACGCGCGAGACCTGCTGCTGCCTGCGATCAAAGACGTAATCCTCGACGTTGACGTAGAATCGTCCCGCATGACCGTCCATCTACTGCCCGGCCTGAGATAGCCCGGGCGGCGCGTACCCGCGCAAATCGAATGAGGAGGCTGGGTGAAAGGTGAATAGGGTTGCCCTGATTTCCATCACCCTGTTCACAGGCGCGCTTGCCTGTATGTTCTTCTCATTGTCGGTTTATATTGGGATAACCGATAGGTTACCGTTGGACCCCAGTTTATGGCCGGGTCCAGACGACACCAACTCTCAATCGCAGATACTGTGGGTATTGGCAACTATCCCTGCGGGGACGTACTTCTTTATGTTGGACCGACTCTGGGTTTTCGACAATATCAGAATCAGACCGATATTCAAGAATATGCTTTCAGGCTCGCCCCTGACTCGGATCATCGTGTGCATGTGGGCCACTCTGATTCTATTGGGATCAGGGAGTTGCGTGGGGAATATGGTCGTCCAGATTACGGACAGATACATAAACCCGTCCTGCTTCTACCAGTCTCCCTGCTAAGTCATCGAGACGATCTTTGAAATTGAGGCGTCAGTCTATTTGCCTGAGTCGTGGGTCAAGCCTGTCTCTAATCCAGTCTCCCAGAAAATTCATGGCCATTACGGTTAGAAGTATAGCGAGGCCTGGGAAGAAGGCGACCCACCATGCATCGGTGAGAAAGTCTCTACCTGAGGAGACCATGGCGCCCCAAGCGGGAGTGGGAGGCGGAATGCCGGCGCCCAGAAAGCTGAGCACCGATTCGGCTAGTATGACGCTGCCCACATTGAGCGACGCTATAACGATCAATATATGAACGACACCAGGGAATATGTGCCGCGTGATTATTCTGAAGTGCGACGCTCCAGCCACCTTTGCGAGCGCGACATAGTCCAACTCTCGGATGGTCAGCACTTGCGCCCTGACTTGTCTTGTGTAGCCTGTCCAGGTGAACAAGACGAGCACTCCGACGATTATTCCGAATCCCTGTCCGAAGACGACAACGACTATCAGCGCGATCATGATTACTGGGATGGCAAGTGAAATATCGACGAACCGCATGATCAGTTCATCCACAAATCCGCCGACGTAACCTGAAATAAGTCCGAGGGTAGTGCCTATGACCAGACCTGTAGATACGGAGGCTAGCGCGATTATTAGAGAAATTCGAGAGCCATGGATGATTCTGCTTAGAAGGTCACGCCCGAGAGGGTCGGCGCCCAGAATATGCTTGGCAGAGCCGTCTTCGTACCATATCGGCGGGATGTTGCGCGATCTCAGGGACGACTCTATAGGATCATGTGGAGCGATTATATCCGCGAAGACAGCGCAAACACATATCGTCGCTATGATGAATACCGGTATTATCGGCCATCGCCTGATATACCAGAAGAACTGCGCCCAAGGTCGCTTGCGCTGCAAAACGGCTTCGGTCATGAAAGTCTTATCCTTGGGTCAATGATCGCGTAGAGAATGTCAATCACGAAATTCACTGCCACATAGATGAAGGTGAATATGAGCACACAGCCTGTCAGCACAGGAAAGTCGTTGTTATAGACCGCATTTACCGATAGCCTGCCAAGTCCGGGCCAAGCGAAGACGGTTTCAGTCAAGACTGAGCCCGTTATCAGCGCGGCGACGTTTATGCCTGCGAACGTAATCGGCGCTATCATCGCGTTCCGAAACGCGTGCTTCCAAATAATGGTGTTGTTAGATACCCCTTTTGCTCTGGCTAGCTTGATAAATTCGGAATCGAGTATTTCAAGCACGGAAGTCCGAACCAGCCTGAGATTGGCGGAGGCGAACAGCCAACTTATAGTGATGGTGGGAAGGACGAAATTAGATATAGCCAGCCCTTCGCCTTTGGTCGCGCTGGGTAGCCATTCCAGCGTGGCCGCGAATATCAGGATAAGCATTATTCCGAGCCAGAATGGGGGCGCGGCTTGGCCCAGAAGAGCGAATCCGCGCGCGATCAGGTCCCATGGGCTACCTCGCTTGATAGCCGACATAACTCCTAGCGGAACGCCTACTATGGCTGCGAATATGAACGCGGCCAAGCCGAGTTGAAGCGTATTGAATATCCTCTGGCCTATCAGTTCCGTGACCTTTTTGCCGTTATATACCGACGTTCCCCAATCCCCTTGGACTGCCCGTCCCAACCAAATGGCGTATTGGAGCACCAGTGGCTTATCCAAATGCATCTCTTCGCCTAGAGCGTCCCACTGCTCCTGGCTGAAGCGTCCCTGCGCCAGATAGAGGTGTCTGGGGTCTCCAAGAGCGCGAGACAGTGCGAACACAATGAATGTCGCCCCTATGAGCGCCACCAAAGAAAACGCTATTCTTCGCGTCAGAAATGTCCGCACTTGCGCCTATACTCCAGATATTCAATAAATAGCCCTGGCGCGTTTGTCCAGCGCGCCAGGGCAAGAGTCAATTTCGTATCTAACTATTCTCCTACTATATATTCCAGATTGTTGATCGGGGCGTACCTGTTAAGGGGCCATTCCTTGACCGTATCCGACCTGAACGTAAATAGGCCAGGCACCGACACTATGGCAGTCATATACATCTGCTCATGCGCATAATCTATGATTTGTTCATTTATCGCGGCAACTTCAGACGGGTCTTCAGACGCCTGCGCCTTGAAGTACATATCGTACAACTGCGGGTCTTCAAGTCCAGGATTAGCGCCAGATTCCACCTGAGTCCACAGCGGCGCTCGCGGTAGGTCCATTGGGTCATCCGCTCCAGGATTCACGAACAGCCACGGGTAGTTGAGCGTTCGTTCGACCAGTCGTGGCCTATGCGCCGTGTAAGCCATGTTGAACACTTCGGGTTCCAGTCCGATGTTGCGCCACATTTCGGCGACAGCCTCGCCGATTTCGGGAACGACCACACTGTCAGGAGGAACGTAGAACGGGAAACTGAAGCCTTCTTCTATGCCAATTTCCGCCAGCGTCGCTTTCGCGCCATCTGGATCAAAGTCAATCCGCCAGCGCTCGTTCCAACCATCCAGGCTCGGACGCGGAGCGTACATTGCGTAGTTGGGTTCTCCGAGACCGCCGAGCATTATGTCGTTGATGGCCTCCCGATCTACTGCCATAGCCAAAGCGTTTCGGAACTTCTTAGCTCGCTCCAAGCTGGCTGGGTCGTTCGGGTCTCCTATCCACGGATGCTCATCGCCCGGGGTGAACCCTTCTCGGATCACAGGTTCTCCGCTCACCGGCGATTCCGGATGTATATAATTTCCGGCGAACCAGATGCCATGTCCAGTAGAGCCGCCATGCGGAAGCGTAGCCGCGCCGTAGTTCTCGATGAGGCCCGCTATGTCCTTGACCGGAATCTGGGCGATATCCGCCTCTCCAGTACGCATCATCGAGACGCGCGTGGCGTTTTCAGGGACTTCCAACACCTTCAATCTGGAGTAGTAGGGAGTTACACGCCAGTGGCCCTGCACCGCCTCCGCGTCTATCTTGTCGCCCTCAATCCATTCCGTCACTTCATAGGGACCTGTCGCAACCAGCGTGTTGGCAGCTTCGTCTGGACCCTTATCGTCGTAAACTTTCTTGCTGAATATCACCAAAGGGCTGCGCGCGATATAGTCTGTCCACACTGCCTGAAAGTCATTGACGACCAGACGGACCGTATAGTCGTCAATCACTTCGGCTTTCTTGTAAACGACTGATATCTCGCCAGCGTCATCCCATCGGCTTTCAGGGTTCGTTATCACATTGGCGTCATTGTAACTATAGACTACGTCGGCGGCTGTCATCCCGCCCCATCCTTTGTGAAACTCAACATCGTCCCGCAGATTTACTATTACTTCGGTCTGATCGGAGGACATCTCCCAACCCGTGGAGAGCATGGGCTGGGTGGGCTTGTATTCTTCATCCACGGTTCCGAGCCTCTCTGCGAAGCCATACCCGAACAGGAAAGTGCTGGGTGGCCAAGGCAGTTTGCCGTTCCTAAAAACGGGGGACCCCGTAGCTTTCATCACGACTGTTAACGTATCGCCTTCCGACATCGCCACTTCCGCCGCTGGCTGGGCAGGAGCGGGAGTAGCGGCTGGCGCTGAAACTGGAGACGTAGGAGCGGTAGTCGCCGCAGGCGCAATAGCGGCGGTAGGGGCAGGAGACGCAGGGGCAACGGTTGGCGGAGCCGCGGGAGCGGGCTGCGTAGGCGCGGATTCCTCATCATCGCTGGAACTGCATGCCGACAGCCCTGCAAGAATTGCCAACGCGACCGCTATATACACAAAAGATATTCCAAACCGCGATAGGCTGAAATTGATTCTCGTGAATGTAAACATATGTACTCCCTTGCTCATATCCAACTATACATATACATTTGAAATTCGTTGAAGTGAGTTTCGACGAGGCGCAGCGCTCAAAGGACTTCCGCTGCGCCAGTCAAGCCGAATGCGCTTCAATGATTCTGCCACAATCCAATGCTTAGCCAGATGATATATTTAGGGGTATGATCTGTCAATGGCGATTCGGTAATTATCGTTCAGCTATTGGAAAATGCCAATAGCGTTGAATACATGGAACGCGATTTCCATATTTACTTCATCAAAAAGTTCTTCACCAGCCGCGTGAACTCTTCCGGTCGTTCTATCTCCGGCCTGTGGCCGCAGTCGTCCATGACGTCCAGGCGCGATCCCGGGATTGACTCGTGATACACCTGGCTCGCGCTCAGCGGAACGATGGGGTTCTCTCTCCCCCAGACTATCTGTGTCGGCAGTCGCTTGAGACGGCTTAAGAGATGCGGCAAAGCGCGGTAGTGCATATAGGGACGCCACGCCAGCCGACACGACTGTTCACGCGCCATTTCCCAATACTCCGCCTGTTCCGGAGTCGGCTCAGCCGGACACACCTTCTCGAACTCTGCCGTGTTTTCAGGGTCCAGGAAGCCCTCCGTCAGAAATTCCTTCGCCACCATCAAAAACATGTCCAGTATTTCACCGGTTGGCGGCTTGACTCCCATCGGGTTCACCAAAACCAACTTGTTGAAGCGGTCCGGGTGCATCGTAGCCATCTCAGCCGCAAGCCACCCTCCAAAAGAGAATCCCATCAGGTCCGGCTTCTCCAACTCCATGTCGTCCAGCGCTTCCAGATACCAGCCAGCCATATCCCGCATATTCATGATCCATTCGAGATATGGCGAATCGCCGTATCCGGGGTGCGACGGAGCTATGAGCGAGAAGTCTCGCGCCAGCGCTTCGTGAAAGTTCATCCAGCCGGGCGGCCCCATCTCGTCGTGCAGCAAGACTAGCGGTCGCCCCGCTCCGCCCTTGACCACCTGCACCGTCGTTCCCGCCGCTTCCACAATCTCTTCCGTCCATGTCTGAGTGGCTGTTGTCACGTGTATATCCTCCGGTTGCTGGTTTAGACGTATCTTTATTTCCGTGTTAATCTCCAAACATCGCCCAATATATCCCGCGGCAATCTCATACGGCTATTACTTCCTGTTTGACCAGACGCAGCGTGATTGTCTCAGGCGCGCCTTCATCGAAATGGCAAAGTACCGCATCCTGCGCCATGGACTTCAGAGCTTCCCAGTCATCACCCAGGGTGAATATGCCATAACCCTGCGCTTTGGCATAATATCCACGTCCATCGTCTTCTTCATATACATCGAACGTTATCTCTTTGGGCGCTGCTAGGGTCATCGGTCCGCTCCTCTAAAACATTCTTCGACGCATTATAGTACACTCTACAAGCCAAATGTTGATCACAGACCACAGGAGATGACTCAGTTATGGGCGACGTAGGAATAATGGGGCTGAGACCGCCGGGAGCCGACTGGAAGTACACGCGCGAGCTTGCCGCGCTCGCCGACGACCTTGGATATAGCTGCATAACGATGGGTGAATCGTGGGCCGAAGACTCCCTCACGTCGCTCGCCCAGCTTGGCGCCGTCACTTCGCGCATCAGGATAGGAACCAGCATTGTCCCCATATTCGCGCGCTCTCCCTCCAACCTTGCCATGACCGCGCTGAACATGGACGTGATGACCGAGGGCCGCTTCTTCCTCGGACTCGGCGCGAGCGGCAAGCTCGTCATCGAAGACTTTCACGGCGAACAGTTCCGCAAGCCGCTCACTCGTATGCGCGAGTACATCGCCATCATCAGAAAGGCGATGCGCGGCGAGCGGCTCGACCATGACGGCGAATTCTTCCGCACGCAAAGGTTCAGAATCCGCTTCAAGCCGTACCGCGACAATCTGCCGATATACATCGCCTCGCTCAGCCCTCCCAGCCTGCGCCTGACCGGTGAACTGGCGGACGGCTGGCTGCCCATATTCCTCGCTCCGTCGCGCATGGGGCCGTCGCTTTCGGCGATACGGGAAGGAGCGGAGTCGGCAGGCCGCTCGCTGGACGACATCGCCATATCGCCGCAGGTGTCGGTCTATGTGACCGACGATATTCCGACCGCACGCGACCGCGAACGCCCTCACATCGCCTTCTATATTGGAGGCATGGGGGTATTCTACCACCAGTATATGCACCGCATTGGCTTTGGCGAGGAGTCGGATATGATACGCGAGGCGTATCTGGCCCGCGACAGGGAGCGAGCCGCCAGACTGGTAACCGACGAGATGGTTGACGAAATGACCATCATCGGGAATCCTGATCAGTGCCGCGAGCGGATGGAAGCGTACTTCCAGGCCGGCGTTGACGAAATTCGCCTGGTTCTCAATGAACCCGACGCCGAATCCTATGTCCGCGTAATGAAAGCGCTCGCTCCCAACTCGTAACCCGCCGTCCCCAAGGCAAAAATCCATTCTCCCTCTCAGATAGGTGGGCGCTGTATTAGACAGTTCCAAATTCACTATTCAACATTCACAGTTCATTGACGGAGGCAAATACCCGCCGCTCTATGCCCGATTCTCATACAGAAGACGCTGGTCGGGCGCGCCAGTCCGCCGCGGCCAATCGCGGCGGACGACGGCGCCCCGGATACGTAACCAGAGATCTCACCAAGGGCAGCGTGCCGCGCAATCTGTGGTATCTGTCCTGGCCCCAGATAACCGAGAGCTTTCTCAGCGTCGTTGACCAGCTAGCGGACCTCGTGTGGGCCGGACGAGTCGGATTTCAGGCTATCGCAGGTTTCGGCATAGCGCAGACCTATCTCATGCTGATGATGACCGCCCGCATGGGACTGGACGCAGGCATGCGCTCCATGATCTCGCGCGCGGTTGGGGCGCGTCGCCTTTCCCGCGCCAACCACGTCATGCTCCAGGCTCTCACGCTATCGCTCGCCTACTCCGTCGTCCTGGTCATAATCGGAATGGCGCTGACCGAGCCGCTGCTGCGCGTCATGGGACTCGGAGACGAGGTCGTCCGCCAGGCCGCCGGCTATATGCGCTTCCAGTTCGTAGCGATGTCCATGATGGGATTGCAGCGCCTGACCGCGGGCGGGCTTCAGGCGTCCGGCGACAGTATCACGCCGCTCAAAGCCGCGTCCGTCTCCAGAATACTCCACCTCGTTCTCAGCCCGTTCCTCATATTCGGCTGGTGGTGGTTTCCGTCACTCGAACTCGCCGGCGCGGGCGCCGCCAATCTGGTAGCGCAGACCATAGGCTTGGGGATGAATATGAGCGCGCTCATACGCGGGACTTCCAGGCTCAGGCTGGATTTCAAAGGCTACTATGTGGACTACGCCCTGATATGGAGCATCCTGAAGATAGGGATTCCGGCTTCGGTTACGGGAGCGCAGCGAGCGGTGTCCCAGCTAATCGTCGTCTTCATGGTCGCGCCGTTCGGAGCGGGGGCGCTCGCCGCGTTCGCGCTGTCGCGCCGCGCCGAGAATACGGTCAACCACGCCAGCCGAGGCATCGGGCGCGCGGCGGGGGCGCTCGCCGGACAGAACCTCGGGGTCGGTTACACGGACAGGGCAAGACAGTCCGTCGTCTGGGCGCTCATCTACGCGGGCGGCGCGAGCGTAGTGGTGTCTGCGCTGTTCCTCGCGTTCCCCGAGCCAATCGCCAGATTCTTCAACTCGGATCCGCAATTCGTGGCGCAGGCGTCCGTCTGGCTCCAGATACTCGCAATCGGGTATCTGTCCATGAACGCCGTTCAGGTATATACCCAGGCATTCAACACCACCGGCGACACATTCGCGCCAATGGTCATCATGCTTGCCACCATGTGGCTGGTGGAGTTGCCGCTGGCGTATATCCTGTCGCAACACACAGGCCTGAACGAGTACGGCGTCCCCTGGGCAATCGTAATAGGCATGACACTCAGGACTGCGGCATACACTGTTCACTTCCTGCGAGGAACGTGGCTTAGAACCGGCCTCTGAACTGAATGGTGAATTTAGAATTGGGAATTTGGAATTATTTGACGTCTGACTGGAATTGAGCCTTCCCCCGTCGAGGCTCTGAGAGGGGTAGGCGCGTAGTAGGTCGGCGCGCCCTTCGACAAGCTCAGGACGAACGGATTTTTGATTTACC
>CAZXFX010000065.1:0-17690 GCA_964640295.1 uncultured Dehalococcoidia bacterium
GATCATATCGAGGGACTGGATGAGGTCGTGTCCGCGCTTGGATCGCCCGTAGGCATAGGACAGGATGACGCAGACGCGCTCGACAATCCTCCCCAGATAAGAATCGGCGACGGCGACCAGATAAGCGCCGGCAATGTCACCCTCACCGCCATACACACTCCGGGCCACACCCTCGGCTCCACCTGCTTCATCTTCGGACCTCACCTGTTCACCGGCGACACTTTGTTTCCAAACGGTCCCGGAAGAACTGGAAGTCCCGAAAGCCTCAAGCAGTTGCTCGAAAGCGTCGAGAGCAGACTCTTCTCACTGGAAGGGATCGGAGAATTCTTTCCCGGGCACGGCGACATTGGCGACCTCGCCACCGAGAAAGGCAAGTTCGAAGTGTTCGTTTCCAAAGAGCATCCCGACGACCTGCACGGCGACGTCGAGTGGCTCACGAGCTAACACAGCGTAGGCGGCGCGAATTGATGAGTGGACGCGAACATCCCGAAGTCCGATGGACCGTCGGCGATATGGCAATAGCCTCTGTGATTTGTCTCGGCGCGTTCGGCATATTCCTGCTGGCTATCGGCGGCTTATCGCTTGCAGACCGTCCGAACGCCGACCTGTCTCGGTTCGCCTGGCTCGCCGCCATCGCCGAGAGCGTCTTGGCTATCTCCGTCTGGCTGATTGTCGTCAAGAAATATCGCCTGCCATGGAGCGCGGTCGGCGTAAGGCTGCCCACTCGCGGATCGTCGTTCGCCCTATCAGCCGCCGCCCTGCTCGGAAGCCTCGCGTTTACAGGCGGCTACTCGGTTGTCGTATCGGCGCTCGGACTCGACGCCCTTATCCCAGAACCGCTGCCCGCCGATTTGGCCGGGGACGGAGTGGCCATGCTGGTGTCGATCGTCGCGCTCTGCGTATGGGTGCCCTTCGTCGAAGAAATCTTCTTCAGAGGATTCCTGTTCGCTGGAATCGCGGCAAGATTCGGGCTGTACGCGGGGGTGTCTGCGAGCGCCATACTGTTCGCTCTGGTACACTTCTCCCTCGCCGCCATCATCCCCATATTCGTCACCGGGGTATTGTTCGCGCTCGTGTACCGCGCAACCAGGTCAATATGGATACCGATAGTCGCCCACTCCGCCCAGAACCTGATCGCGCTGCTCGCGTCTCGCTACGTGACGCCCGAGTTAGGAACCAGGGTGGGAGATGGACTAGCTGTGATGTGAAGGAACGTTGCAAATGCCAAACAGAATTGACACTACCCTGAGCAGGCTGCGCGAGATGGGACAACCGGCGCTGGTTCCGTTCATTACCGCCGGATTCCCCGACATCCCGGCAAGCGAATCGCTCGCTCGCGCCATACTAGAATCGGGAGCGGACATGATGGAACTGGGCGTTCCGTTCAGCGATCCGCTCGCAGACGGGCCCACCATACAGATGACCAGCTATCGCGCTCTGCAGAATGGCGTCACCGTCGCCACTTGTTTGGATACGGTCAGAAACCTGAGGACTGGCGGAGTGGAGTCGCCCATCATCTTCATGGGGTACTACAACCCCTACCTGCATTACGGACTGGAAAGATTTCTGGACGACGCGGCTAAAGCTGGGCTGGACGGCATGATAGTGCCGGACCTGCCCACAGAAGAGGCCGCGCAGCTATTCCAGATGGCCTCTGAACGCTCCATACACTTGATACCGCTGCTCGCGCCCACCAGTTCCGACGAGCGAATACGCGCCGCTTGCCAATCGGCGGGCGGATTTATATACTGCGTTAGCCTGACGGGGGTGACTGGCACGCGCAGGTCGAGTTCTCAATCAACCCCGTCGCTCGTCGAGCGGGTTAGACGATATACCGATCTGCCCGTTCTGGTCGGTTTCGGCGTATCTACGCGAGAGCACATCGAGGAGATAACCTCTTTCGCAGACGGGGCGGTCGTCGGAAGCGCGCTCCTCAATGCTGTTGACAAGGCGCCGGATGACGGCAGAATAGACGCCGCCCGAAGCTTCATACACTCACTCAAAGGAACTGACGCTAGAGGTATCTAAATTGAGCAAAGTCAGAGGACTGCGAGGCGCGACCACCGCCGACTCCAACACCAGAGAAGCCATTTTGGACGCTACCCGCGAACTTCTCACCGAGCTTGTCGAGGTCAATGAGGTTGACATGGACGATATAGCGTCCGTCACCTTCAGCACTACCAAAGACCTCAACTCCGAATTTCCGGCAGTAGCGGCGCGCGTGCAACTGGGCTGGATAGACGTGGCCATGATGTGCGGCCACGAAATGGATGTGCCGGGCGGCCAGGAGCGCTGCGTCCGCGTAATGATGCTCATCAACACCGACAAAAGCCCTCAAGAACTCAAGCACATCTACCTGGGCGGCGCGGCGCATTTACGCGCGAGAGACGGACATGGGGGCTGACACGGCTGAGCCGAGACCCTCGAAAGGCCATCTTGGCCGTAACCGCAAAGATGAACTGAATACTTAAAAACTACCCACTAATCACTAATAACCAGGAGAAACATCATGGAAGTAATCAAGAACGGCTCGGTACCTGAAGAAGACGCGACCAACGCGCCGCTGTTCTACGGCGGGCCAGTCAGCCGACAGCCCATAGTCGGCTCTCAGAGCGGCTATTTCAACTTCGCGCAAGTCAACTTCTACGACGGGGCGAAGAACAAGTTCCACTCCCACACATCCGACCAGATACTGTTCGTAACCGGCGGCGAGGGCATCGTCGCCACTGAGGACGAAGAGATAGTCATAACCGATGGAGACACCGCCTTCATACCGGCTGGCGAAAAGCATTGGCACGGCGCGGTTGACGGCAAAGACTTCTCACACATCTCCCTGACGGGAACAGGAAGCGAAACCACTCAGTACGACGATTAAAATAGCCTATTGTCCTCGCAGGATACCCACGATGAACCGTATCGTTGCAATAGCGGTCAGCCTGCTAACCTTGACGCTACTCACGTCCTGCGGGGACGCCAGCCCGTCGCCATCAGAAGTCGACATAGACGCAACGGTCGAAGCGCGCGTGGCGAAGGCGTTGGCTGAATCCGTTCTGACTCCCTCCACCGCGCCAACTCCGGTTCCAACCAATACACATACCAACGCAAACCTCGCAACTGTTCCTGCTACGCCATTTCCACCCTCCGGACGCATAGCTTTTAATTCTAACAAGGACGGGAATTCTGAGATATACGTGATGAATGCAGACGGATCTAGTCTTACAAGACTCACCAACCGCCCTGAAATAGACTCTACCCCAGTTTGGTCACCAGACGGTCAGCGTATAGCATTCACTTCTGGTCAAGACTTGAATGATGACATATACGTGATGAATGCAGACGGATCTAGTCTTACAAGACTCACCAATCGCCCTGAAATAGACTGGCAACCAACTTGGTCGCCAGACGGTCAGCGTATAGCATTCACTTCTGGTCGAGATTTGTATTCGATTTCTGAAATATACGTAATGAACGCAGATGGCTCTGGCATCACCAACCTCACCAACCATCCCGACAGTGATTGGTTATCAGACTGGTCGCTAGATGGCCAACGTATAATGTTTCATTCTATGAGAGACGGGAATTGGGATATATACGTGATGAATGCAGATGGCTCTGGCATCACCAACCTCACCAATCATCCCAACAGTGATCGGTTCCCAGACTGGTCGCCAGATGGCCGGCGTATAGTGTTTCAATCTATGAGAAACGGGAATTGGGATATATACGTGATGAATGCAGATGGCTCTGGCATCACTAGACTCACCAACCATCCTAAGGATGATTACTTTCCCTCATGGTCCCCTAATGGTCAACGCATAGTGTTTGAATCTACACGACATGGAGACGCGAATAATGAGATATACGCGATAAACCCAGATGGATCAGATCTCACAAGACTTACCAATAATCCCGCGGAAGATCTTGTTTCATTTTCTTGGTCCCCCGATGGACAGAAAGCAGTATTCATATCTGAACAACCTGGAGGTTACGCTTATGAGATATACGTGATAAATGTGGATGGTTCTGGCCTCACTAGACTCACCAACCATCTCGGACATGATTCGAATCCATCTTGGTCTCCTGACAAGGGATTGGTCGAAACCAATTCGGATCTATCTATAACACCCATTCCAACACAGACAAATACACCTACACGGATTACCAAGCGCGGGCTGGATATAGGTTGGCATGAAGTTCAGTCTGTCTTCGCTGACCCAGATATGGGAGGTTTCGATCTTGAATATAGTGAATTAAATGATGGAACACCGAGACTCTTGGGAATGTCGCAAGACAAGCTTGCCATTCTTCAAATAATAGGACTTGGCGACAATGTCGAAAGCGTTTCTATACTAACAAACCTTACCAACGACGATAACGAGCTAGATTTCGTCTCTAAGTTCTCATATCTCTTAACATTGCTAGATATAACCGTCTCTGAGTGGAACGTTAAAGCTAAATCATTGTGGCTTTTAGATTCAATGGACATCCCCGCAAGCGGATATCGAGAGACACGAAAAATCTACAATGGGAAATTCATAAGCTATGAATACTTTGACGGTTTTGTGAATCTGACAGTTAAAAGCCAGTAATAACAATTCAGAGTAATACCATTTCAGTTTGATTGAGCTACTAAATTCTCAACGGGTTGTGTTGTAATCGCTCCTGAAAAAGCATAATCATTAAAATCTAGTCTACAGAAATATGGTCGTATTACTCTGAAATGGCATAATACAGGCGCATTTACGGCACTAGATTCTATGGATCCTACTTTATGCGGGAATAACGACAATCCAATCTGCTGATAATTTCGTGGCGCAATCAGGCTGAAATGGCATAAGCTACACGGCGGTCTATCTTAAACTAGGAAGCTTCATGTGGACAAGGAAACGGATGCGCTGTACTTACGTCTTGATGAATCCATTATCGTAGAGTCAGAGGAAGTGGCTCCGGGCATTGTAGTATATTATAACGAATCTGACGAGATAGCCGGAGTAGAGTTGGTATATCTTCCGACGCGGTCTTAAGAGTTGAATCTGTCTGAATTACATTTCGAGACTAGCTAATACCAATCCAGAGTAATGCAGTAACATCGTTCGTGGCTCTAATGAGTGTCCTTCGGACCCGGTTCATCCTGAAGCGGCTCTGCGGCCTGCATTACTGTTTACGCAGGCCCTGCGCCACTACCAATCATCCGCTTCCCAAGTCCGTCTGATATTGCGCGCTTTGCGCGACGTTAATCATATTCGTGATAGAATCGTATGCAGCAAGGAGGAATCCATGGCCGCCACAACCGCCACTGCCATATTCTATCCAGAAACGGACGGTATGCCATTGCCAGACGGAGAAACGCAAGCGCCGCAGTACGTCAAAGTTGTCGGAACGGTGCAGGTTCACTTCAGGAATATCCCAGGCGCGAGGGTGAACGGCAACACGTTCATTTACTATATAAAGGGAGACAGCAGGTTCTCGGTATCTCCTGACTGCTATGTGGTTTTGAACCTGACGCCCGAAGCGGAAGCGTCCATAGAGCGCAACAACGTGTATCTGCTGTGGGAGGTCGGCAAGGCGCCCGACTTCGTTCTGGAGATAGGCTCGAAGAGTACGGCCCGCGTCGATATGGGCAGGAAGCGGAACCTGTACGCCGAGTTGGGAGTGAGGGAGTACTGGCGCTACGATCCGACGGGCGGGGAGTTCTACGGAGAGCCGCTGGTGGGTGAACGTCTGGTGGATGGGGAGTATCGTCGCTTCGAGATTCGCCATGAGAGTGATGGTCGAGTCTGGAGCCACAGCGAGGTATTGAATCTGGAGTTGTGGTGGCTCGAAGGAGAGCTGAGGTTTTGGGATCCGGTCATTGGTCGCTGGCTGCTGAACATGGAAGAGGAACATGACGGTCGGCTTGAGGCCGAGAGCCGCGCATACATCGCCGAGGCTCAAGTTGAAGAGGAGCAGGCGGCGCGTATCGCCGCCGAGGCGCGTCTTGCCGAGTTGGAGGCTGAACTTCGCAGGCTGCGGGGTGAATGAGAATCTGTACAGGAATCATGCGGTTAGTCGTCAAGATGGTTAAGCGCGCCTCAATTCACATAGGCTGCTACTACAATACGAGCGTCAGCAGTCCGGTACATATCAGCGCCAATGCCCACGCTTTGTCCAAGTTGAACCACGCGCGGCGCAGAATCGCCACCCCAACCTTTTCGTAGATGACAATCGCAACAATAGCCATGACGCCAAACATCGCGAGCGTGTGAATCGAGACAGCGGTCACCTGTGCCACGGCGGTTTCGACGCCGCTCGGCGCGCCGACCAGCATATAGTCGGCGTGCGGCAGACCGCGTATGTCAATCGTCTCCGCGATGGACAGCCGGTATCCCGGCAGGTTGAAGAGTATCGGCACCAGCATCAGCCCCGCCCCGTGCGCTGACGCCATCAAAAAAGACCACGCTGTCAAATCTCGAAATCCGACTCGCATCCCTACCCAGCGCGGATGAGTAGAGCGGACGAACTTGTAAACGCCGTACCCTACCAATATCGCCGCGCCTACTATCTTCAACGCATCGAAAGGGATTACCGCCCGCGCCAGCAACGCTATTCCCACGACCGCCGCAACCGACAGCGTATGCCCCAGCGCTATCGGGATGAACGCCTTGTACACCGCTCCTCGCCTGCCCTCTTGGAGTCCCAGAGCGACGGCGAACAGCCATCCCATACCTGGGTTGACGCCGTGATACGCGCCCAGAGCGGCCAGCGCCGCCCATGGCCACAGTTCAGCTATCTCCAACACGAAGATTCAACTCCACACAGAACATGGAAATCAACGAAATAGAGGGCGATATTGAAATCGCCCTCTGCGCTACAGTTTCGGTTGTCCTATTGCGACGGCGCTAGTCAGGGTAGCAGAACGAATCTGACGAAGAATCGCCGCCCTGGAGCCTGATCTGGTGCGGACGCTCGTCGCCAAACTCGACGAAGAAGTCCTCGTCCACGCTCATGCCGCCTTCCGGCGAAGCGTTTATTCTGGCCGCCCATCCGCGTATGCCTTCCGGATAGAACTGCTCGTCCCACGCAACGTAGAGCGAGTTGGTCACATATATCCTGCGTCCATCCCTGCTCACTTCCACCATCTGAGGTCCGCCGTTCAAGCTGCCGTTCTTCGGATGTCCGGCCTTGCGGACTATTCCGCCCAGATGCACCGAGCCTGTCAACTTCGGGTTGAAGGGGTCGGATACATCGTACTGCTGGAACTCGCCCGTTCCCCAGCACGACACATACAGGAACTTGTCGTCCAGCGACAGGTTGATGTCGGTTATGACAGGAGGCACTGCGCCAAAGCCTTGAAGCAGCGGGGGAAGCTCGTCGGCGCTTGCCGGCTCTGCCGGAATTTCGATCACCTTCTTGATCGCCCACTTGCCGTTGTCCTGATGCCACAGCCACACCGATCCGGACAGGTTCTCTACATTCGTGACCACGCCCACGAACCCGTAGGTCTTGCGCGGATCGTGAGCCGGCCGCAATTCCAGAACCATCTGGTTCTCGGAACCGAGGTCTAGCTCTTCCAGATGCTTGCGAGAGCGCAAGTCCCAAACGTGCAGCTTGTGTCCGTACTGGCTGTTCAGCAACAGGTCGCCCTGAACGCCGTCCTCGACCATGCTGGGAGTGCCCCACTCGCTGGTGATCATAGTGTCGTGATTCAAGTGCCACCAGAAGTCGTATGAAAGAGATTGAGGTCCTCTGTCTTCCTCCCACGCGCCCGTGACATCGAACGTGTCGTGGTCGAGCATGAACACTCCGCCCGGGCCGCCGCCATCCGGCGCGCCCAGCGCATTCATGTAGATGGCGTCCGGACCGCAGTGAACGGTGTGCGGACGACTGTATCCGGTCTTCTCCGCCAGTTCGTCCGCCTCGATTATCTTGGCGATTGTAGGATTAAGCGGGTCCGGCTGGGTATCAATGATGTAGATTCTGGAAGAGCGCAACGCTCCGAACAGCAGATAGCGTCTCTCTACGTGCGGATGCGGCATATTCGGGCATAGGGAAGCGCTGCACGCGTTCCATCCGAAGTGGTGCAGTTCGTCGCCCGAATGGGGCAGTTCCAGTCGGCTGATTACTTTCCCGTAGCTCGAAGATGTGGGGTTGACGTCCATCACGCCCACGGCGTCCGGGCGTCCATCGTCTTTGGGGTTGACTATCGCTACGTATGCTATCTCCTCCTGCGGAGCGTCCATCGCCTTCTTGGGAGATGTATAAAACGTCGGGTCCGGTGTCCAAGTAGTCAAGAGTGATAAATCCTCCATTCACTGCTCTACGCGCGAAAGCGCCCGCATTCGGGTCGCGCAGAACATATAATAGAAGTTATGCGATCATTTGTAAAGTTTATATTAGCCCCTTCCGCCTAATCCTGTCTCGCAAGAGCGCCTCTTCACATCAGAAGCGCGCATGAACGCTTATCCGCAGTGGTAGAAAGCGACATCGTCCGCGAATGGTTTTTGGTAGTCCTCCGACCCGGCCAGCCCTATTTGGCCCCTGCCAGTTACGTTGTTCTTGGCCCCGTCCATGAGCGGATCAACATAGCGGTCGTACCATTCTTCCAGTTCGGCGCGCAGTTCCGAGATTCGACCGTCATATTCAGGCATATCCGCAAGATTCAGCGTTTCCGCTGGATCGCGGACCAGGTCGTAAAGCTCGTCCGGTCCGTCCGGGTAGCGGCAGACGTACTTCCAAGTCCGAGTGCGTATCATGCGGGTTGGGCCATATTCGTCCAGGACGTAAACGGGCGTGTCGTCAGCGAGCGATTCACCTCGCAGTATGGGCGAGAAATCTCTCCCTGGAAGCGGCTGGTCTGAACGCGCGTCTAATCCCAGGTAGCCGAGCAAAGTCGGCATGAAGTCATACTGGCTGAGAAGTTTGTCGCAAACCAGGTCTTGCGGAACGTGGCCGGGCCGCGAGATGAGCGTCGGCACCTTGACCGACGTATCGAACATATTGGGAGGGTACGTCCCGTTGCCCTTGCCCCAGATGCCGTGATGTCCCATATTCATGCCGTTGTCGGCGTTGAATACGACAAGCGTGTTCTCTCTGAGTCCGTTTTGTTCGAGCCAATCCAAGAGTCTGCCGATGTTTCTGTCCATCTCGACGATTGCCGCGAAATATCCGCTCAGAGCCAGTCTGCGATTTTCCGGCGTGTCGCCCAAAGTAGCCGCCCTCGCCTCTTTGCTGAGTTGATTGGGGTGTATCTCTTCGAATGGAACCGAGTCGAAGGCGCAGTTTTCGTAGAATTCGTCGAAGACCTTGGCGGGATGATGTTCGCGGCCCCATGGAGCGTGGGGCGCGGTGTAGTGAATGTTCAGAGAAAATGGACTCGGTGAATCCATCCGCGCGTTTAGGAAATCGAGCGCGTTGTCGGTTATGACATCGGTGACGTATCCATCGGGGCGGCTTATATCGCCATCCTTCAGCATGGGCGCGTTATAGTAATTGCCGCCGCCTGTGGCGTGGACGTTCCAGTAGTCGAATCCTAGCTGAGGGAGCGCGGAGCGTCCCAGATGCCACTTGCCGCTCAGACCGCAATCATAGCCGTTCTCGGCGAGCGTTTGTATGTAGGATCTGCGTTCCCGCATATATTCGATTTCGGCGCCGTCCTCAGGCAGCAGCGTCGAGTTGCCGCGACGCAGAAAGTCCTGGACGCCATGCTGCGAAGGAATCTGTCCGGTCAATATCGAGGCCCTGGCGGGAGAGCAGACAGGCGAGGCGCAGAAGAAATTGTCGAATCTTATGCCGGTGGAAGCCAGCCTGTCGAGGTTGGGAGTGTCCAGCTCCTCGTTGCCGGCGCAACTCATTGCCCACGCGCCCTGGTCGTCGCTCAAGATAAAGAGGATGTTGGGTGTTTCAGGATTCACGCTCGCCATATTATCGCTCCCTTTTTGTTGGCAGAATCAGAACAATTACCAGGCTGATTATCGTTCCGATGAAACCCAGTATGAACCACAATACCGCTCTGCGCCCCTTGTTGGAGGCGATAGTCCCGCACGCGGCTCCGAATATGAGAGCTATGACGATTCCGATGAGAAGTTCCATATCTTACCGTCTCCTCAGGTTGTGCTTCGTTGAACTCTCGCCAGTCGAGTCCGAGTTACCGGATTGCTGAGCGGAGCGTTCCGATTTTCAGGTCGCGTCTCCCCCAATCCGTCAGATGGGTACTCCCACCCGTATGAGGATTGATCCACATTCTGTGTGATCCACGTCTTCGCTGGACATCTTCGTAGCAGCCAAAGCGAATGAATTTTCGGGTAGCTTCGCGGTATCTCAAGAAACTGGGACCGCGGGTTCAAGGGATACTACGGGGTCTTCGGAGAACAGACCGCGTGGCAGTGGCCGCTCCTCATCCACATACTCCTCAATTATCATTCCGAAGACTTCATGTATGTTTCTGAGAACTTTCTCGATTGTATCTCCTTCGGTCAGAAATTCGGGGAAGAGCGGGGACGTAACTGTGTATCCACCCTCGGGTTGCTCATCTATGAATACTGGCACTTTTGCCGTTAGAGGTATTCTGGCTATCATCTTTTACTACTAGCATTTATATCTGGACGCCTAGCGCGCCGGCCACGGTATCCATGTCCTTATCGCCACGTCCGCTGAGACCGAGCAGTATCACCTGTTCTCTGTCCAGCTTAGGCGCGAGTTGGGACAGGTAGTACACAGCGTGGGAAGGCTCGAGCGCAGGGATGATACCCTCAGAGCGACACAATAGCTCGAATCCCTCCAGCGCCTGCTCATCTGTGACGCTGACGTACTCAGCCCTGCCCGAATCCTTCAACCAGCTATGTTCTGGTCCGACGCCTGGATAGTCCAGTCCCGCGGAGATGCTATACGCCTCGTGAACCTGCCCGTCGTCGTCTTGAAGCAGGTACGACATACTGCCGTGTAGCACTCCCACATCTCCCGCCACCAGCGTCGAAGCGTGCTCGCCAGTCTCGATGCCCATGCCGCCCGCCTCGACGCCCACCAGTTTCACGCTCTCGTCGCTGATGAACTCGTAGAACAGGCCCATGGCGTTGGAGCCGCCGCCGACGCACGCTATCGCGTAGTCGGGCAGTTTCCCGATGGTTGACATTAGCTGCTCGCGCGCCTCCCGTCCGATGACCGCTTGGAAATCGCGCACCATCTTCGGGTAAGGATGCGGCCCGACGACGCTCCCTATCAGGTAGTGCGTCGTCTCCACGTTAGTGACCCAGTCGCGTATCGCCTCATTGATTGCATCCTTGAGTGTGCAGCTGCCGCTCGTTACCGAGCGCACCTCCGCGCCCAGCAGCCGCATCCTGAACACATTCAGAGCCTGCCGTCTGATGTCCTCCTCGCCCATATAGACGATGCACTCCTGATCGAGCATGGCGCACACGGTCGCGGTAGCTACGCCGTGCTGACCCGCGCCTGTCTCGGCTATGATTCGGCGCTTGCCCATGCGCTGAGCCAGAAGCCCTTGCCCCAGCGCGTTGTTGATCTTGTGCGCGCCGGTATGAGCCAGGTCTTCGCGCTTTATGAAGATGCGAGCGCCCCCAAGCTCTCTGGTCAAATTCTCCGCGTAATACAGCTTGGTGGGCCTGCCTACGTAGTCGCGCGAAAGCGTCTGAAGCCTTGCCTGAAACTCTTCGTCAGATTTCGCCGCCGAGTATTCGACCTCTAGTTCGTGAATCGCGCCCATAAGCGTCTCTGGCACGAACATACCGCCAAATTGCCCGAATCTCCCTCTTTCATCCGGTAGAACTTCTGTCTGAATCATGTGTCCCTTCCTGAATCTTGCGTTGGCTGATTATACATAATCGAGGCGTCCGATGATTAGTTGACCGCTCGACTCTGCGAACCTAGAATAATCTTAGCGTTACGAATTTATCGCGATATGGAGAAGGATATGCCCATCTACGAATACGTATGCAACGTGTGCAGCCATAGATTCGATAAACTAAGGCCCATGAGCAAGATGGACGACGACGCGCCCTGCCCAATCTGCGACAGCGACTCGGAGCGCAAGCTGTCGGTATTCGCCGCTTTCGCGTCCGACGATATGGGCGGCGTAGGCTCGGTAGCGGGAATGGGCGGATGCGGCGGATGCGGACCGAGCGGGTGCGCCTGCTCGATGGGAGCCTAATATGAACACAGTACAAATTCTGCTCACGCTGCACATACTGTCCGCGCTTGTCGCGGTCGGGGCCACCGTGTCCTATTTCTTCTGGCTGCGCCGCGCCGCGCTCGTCCCCGAGTCCAGAAAGTTCACGCTCGAAACACTGCGCCTGATGGACCTGCGAATGGTCACGCCCGCATACGTAATACTCTTCCTGACCGGGCTAGGACTCATAGACCGCGCGAAGTGGGGATGGTCAACGCCTTGGCTCGAACTTTCCATCCTGTTGTTCGTAGCGCTCATGGGGCTGGTGGGATTCCACACCCGCCTGATGAAAAGGCAGATAGCCCTGGCGGGAGATGGATCGTCCGACCCGGCTGAATACGACGCTTCCCACAACCGAGGTCGGATATTCATGCTGGCAAAGGTGGTCGTCATAATCGTTATAGTTTACCTGATGGTGTACAAGCCTCCCCTCTGGTGATGACTGTCATAAAGCATCAAAAGCCGAAGAAGCGGAGACCTAAGTCATGGTCGCTCAAACACTGACGCCGCCGCGCATAGAGCGGACGACGGACGAAACCAATCTACCCATCGTTCTCAAACTGAGTCCGCTCATCAAGATGAGCGAGGATCAGTTTCTGGCATTCTGCGAACAGAATGACGCAGTCCGAATCGAGAGAACGGCTAACGGGGAGTTGGAGATAATGCCGCCGGCGGGTATGTACACGGGAGCTCAAAACTCTCATATCGCTATTGAATTGGGAATTTGGGCGCGACGCGATGGTACGGGCATCGCTTTCGATTCGTCGTCCGGATTCACGCTGCCCAATGGAGCGGTGCGTTCCCCTGACGCATCGTGGATTCGGAAATCGCGCCTGGCGGAACTGAGCGAGAGAGACAAGAGAGGCTTCGGACGCATCTGCCCCGATTTCGTCATCGAACTCAGGTCGAGGAGCGACAGCCTACGGACTCTTCAAGCCAAGATGGAGGAGTATGCGGAGAACGGGACGCGCCTTGGCTGGCTGCTCGAACCGCGAGATAAGCGCGTGTATGTCTATCGTCCAAACTTGGAAATGCAGATTCTGGAAAACCCAGAAACAGTGTCGGCTGAACCTGAATTGGCGGGGTTCGTTCTGGAACTATCCGACATCTGGAACAGCGCATTTTGATTCACACCGCAAGCGCTTAAAGGAGTGTCATGGTCGCTCAAACACTGACGCCGCCGCGCATAGAGCGGACGACGGACGAAACCAATCTCCCCATCGTTCTCAGGCTGAGTCCGCTCATCTCGATGAGCGAAGACCAGTTTCTGGCCTTCTGCGAACAGAACGACGCCATCCGAATAGAGAAAACAGCCAATGGGGAGCTGGAATTAATGCCTCCGGTACACATTGATACTGGCAGCAAGGAACTTGAGATTGCCTCGCAATTGCGAAACTGGACGCGACAAGACGGCAGCGGAGTGGCATTCGGTCCAAGCGCAGGATTCATGCTGCCCAACGGAGCGGTGCGTTCCCCTGACGCATCGTGGATTCGGAAATCGCGCCTGGCGGAACTGAGCGAGAGAGACAAGAGAGGCTTCGGACGCATCTGCCCCGATTTCGTCATCGAACTCAGGTCGAGGAGCGACAGCCTACGGACTCTTCAAGCCAAGATGGAAGAGTATATGGCGAACGGGGCGCGCCTTGGCTGGCTGCTCGACCCTCGAAACAAGCGCGTGCATATTTATCGTCCAAACATGGAAACTCAGATTCTGGAAAACCCGGAAACAGTGTCGGCCGAACCTGAATTGGCGGAGTTCGTTCTGGAACTGGAAGATGTCTGGGGGCAACCGTTTTAGACTGGAGTGGGGTTGAAGTTTAGGGAATGGCGCGCCCGACGCCCAGTTCCACAGCCCTGTCGTACACTACTTTGGCGGACGCCACATCCCACAGCGCCATGCCGAGCGACTTGAACAGCGTAACTTCCTCTGAAGAGTTGCGTCCAGAAGCGTTGCCGCCCACCACTTGCCACAACTCGCGCGTCCGCTCCCAGATGAGCAATCCGCGAGCCGCAGGCATCATCAGTTCGCCCGACTCTATCTTCGCCTGGTTCCTGTCGTCCACGACAATCAAGTCGGCTCTTTCTATGGCGGCGAAATCCAGTTCGCTCACATAAGGGTCCGCGCCGCCCGCGGCCGATATGAACATACCCGGTTTCAGCCACTCCCCATAGAGGACAGGCGTCCGCGAACTGGTTATGGTTATCAGAACGTCGGCGTCGGACGCAGCGTCTCGCGCGGACTCGGCGGGAACGACGTCTAGTTCCAGCTTCTCGGACATTTCCCGCGCATACAAGGACCTGCGCTCCGCGTTACGGCTGTACACTGATACGCGGTCGAGTTCTCGCGCCTTGCTGACCGCTTCTAGCTGAGTCCGAGCCTGAAAGCCGCTGCCAATCACTCCCACTCGCGACGATTCTGGTCTGGCCATGAACTTGGCGGCTACGCCGGTCGCCGCTCCGGTGCGAAGCTGGCCCATGCGGTTAGCCTCGATGATGGCCAGCAGCGCGCCCGTGTCGCTGTCGGAGAGGAATACAAAGAAATTATAGACGCCGCCCGCGTGAGTGTAGGTCTTGAATCCGAAGACGCTCCATTCGTCGTCAGACGCCATCATCGTGTTGACGTGTGTGTCGGGGCCTGCGCTAAGACGCTGTCTGGGCTGGTTGATGGCGTTCCCGTTCGCTTGATGCAAAAGGGATGATTCGACGGCGCAAAAAGCCGCGTCCATATCGAAGACGCTATCGACGTCCGCTTCTGTGAGATACAGCGCCAAGAGCTAGATTCGGACAGCGACCACGTCCAGCCAGTTTCTGGGCACGTATTCGATCTCCATCTCCTCGAATGTCTGGTGGACACCTTTCTGAAGCGAATCGCTGGCTTCCTTAAGAGGAACGCCGGGCAGTGTGCCGGCTATGAAGTCCTCGAAGGTGCTTATATCCAGCCAGCCTTCGATTGGAACCATAACCCTGTCTTCTTCCAATCGAATCACTCGAAAGCCATTGCGCTCCAGCAATTCCCTGTACTGGTCGGCGGACAGGTGCTTTCTGGATTCCACTTTCTCGGATTTCTTAGGAGAGAGGCCGTGTTCTCTGCGAAGTACCCGCGCCGACTTGAACATCCATTTCCGGTAGAATGCCATGGACTCGGGCACCTGGCCGCCTTCGTAGAACGAGGTGTTGAAAGCGAACCTGCCGCCCGGGTTGAGCGATTTGGATATTTCGCTCACTAGCGCGTCTTTGTCGGGTATGTAGTGAATGGCGTTGCAGAAGATTATGGTATCCGCCCTGTCCTTGAGCGCGTCCGACACCTGCTCGACCTGACTTTGCACGAACTGGACGGCGGTATCTTTGTGAGACTTGAGCTCTTCCATGGCCTGCTTGAGAGCGCTGGATGAGTGGTCCATGGCTATTACGACCGAATCTCTGGCTCCTCGAACCTGCTGCAGGATGAGTTTCGTTACGCCTCCTGTTCCGCAGGCCAGATCAACTATACGCTGTCCGGACCCCGGCTCCGCCATGGCGACCAGCCTAGCGTTCAATTCCTCGTAGAAGGGGTTTTGGGAAAAAGTGGCGAAAGAGAACTCGCCCTTCTGAGCGTCTGATACCATGATGCCTCTCCTGAAATGCGAACTTCCCCAAGACAGATTGCTCACAGGCCACAGTATAGCACAATTAGGCGCGGCGATATTGCAATGTATTGGGGACGCGCGAATTGCGCCAGCCGCAGTTACTGATTCGCAATCGCTATGAGAACGAAGAGGCGCTCCTTACAGTGGTAGGAGCGCCTCTTGCGTGGCCTGTCATTTGCGTTCGGACGCCTTGGCGGACGCGGCTATTTCGCCACGTCGAAGGCGCCGCCGCCAGAGGTGGCCAGTGTCTTCAGGTACACCCTGTCAGCGTGGTCGCCGATAGCCACCGTGTCAATCAGAACGCCGGCGTCAGTGTATTTCTTGAGCGTGGCCGCCGACGGCTCGACCGTGGTAATGCCGTCGGTGATCAAGACAACGCGCTTGGTCGCGCCCGACTCAGCCGAAACGCTGCCGTAAGCGCAGTTCAGCGCATAGTCGAGATCGGTGTAGCTCAACGCCCTCCCATAGTCATCTCCCACAGTGAAGTTCGCTCCTGTGGCGAATGGAACGATAATGCGATATATGAATGGGTCGTTGTTTTCTTTGTTGTTCCACTCCGAGCATGGCGCGTCAGGATCGGCGACAACTCCTCCGTGCCCCGTCACGGCGCTGCCGAAGAACACGGACACGCCGGCCCTGGCGGTAGATATCCCCTGCACTTTGGTCTGCACTGCGGACAATGCCGCCTTGACCTTTGCCGTCGGCGCTCCAATATCAGGTGAAACATGTATCGAGTATTGATGGGTAATGCCACTCAACGAGAAAGAGACGTCTATCAGGTACAGCGTGGTGGTAGTTGTCGCGGCCTTCTCCGCCAATATATCCGACAGGGAGCGCGCCGCTACCGCAGGGTTGTTGACGGTGCCGGTGGACGGCTTCGGCACCTGCCGATACGTACCGCCTGTGTCGGTGGCCATCTTCTCCAAGCTCAACTTGTTGTAAGAGTAATGTTCGCCGAAGTAGATGGTGTCCATGACGATGCCCGCGCTGATGATCTCGTTCATCGTTTCGGTTGGGTATGAGTTCTGTCCGTCAGTCATGAAGACAATCTTCTGCGAGCCGGCTCCGTCGGCAACCAGCAGGTCCTTGGCTTCGGTCAGCGCAGGCCTGTAATTGGTGCCGCCGGAGTATGCCCCGAACTTGCTGATGTGGTCATTCCAGGGCGCCGAAGCATGGTCGGTCAGGCCAAACAATGTATTGCTGAAGGTCCCAAAGGCTATCAGAGCCACCTTAGTAGCCTTGGTTACCGTGGTCATATCGCGCACTTGTTTCAGCGCGGTTTGCACCTCAGGCCAGTCGCCATCCATAGAGCCGGAATCGTCAATTACGTACACTACACTGGTAGTGGTCGCCACAGGCTTAGGGGTCGCGACAGGCGTGGGGGTCACGATAGGCGTCCCAGTCGTGGTAAGCACCAAAGATTGGGATGTGAGCCCAGGCGCTAGATCATCGCCCAGCAACGGCATCAGCATGATCGCGTACTGCTTGCCGGGGTCAAGCCCTGTGATCGTATATGAACCTGACCCCACCTTGGCTGATCCGTAGCTGTTTTTGTCCACAGTTCCCACCCAGGTCACCAGGTATCCGTCAGCTCCCTGTAGATTGGGCACATTCACGGTGATCGTGTTATCGGTGATTGCCCCCGCGGAGAAAGTATTAGCGTTCTGTTGCGTGGAGAGACGCTGGGCAAAATTATTCTGAGTTCCTAGCCACGCCGCGGACAGAATCTGGGCTTGGGTCATGCCCATGGCGCTATTCACGGAGTAAGACACGCTCTGCGCCTGGCTGCCAGATACTTGGGTCACGCCCATGGCGCTATTCAACGATTCGACGAAGGCGTCGCCCAGAGTCAGCGGCTCAGACGCGGAGGCGCCATTATCCAGTATGGTGACCGTCGCTACATTGGC
>CAZXFX010000066.1:0-17084 GCA_964640295.1 uncultured Dehalococcoidia bacterium
CCCCCATCAAGGTGGAAGGGACTTTTGCGCGAGATGGAGCGCCGACTAAATCGTTGCAGGTTCCCTACAATATCCGCTCTTCTAATCGAACGGCGTTTCTGATATAAACTAATCGTCGTAGAAATTTGGAAGGGTGGCATTGGGCAACTGGAATAAACGGAGGCGCTCCGCTTGAAATTCATTGACATTATCTACAAGAAGGATGACGGCATCGCCTGGCTCACCATAAACAGGCCCGAAGTATATAACGCGATAAGAGGCCGCACCACCGACGAAATGGCGGTCGCGCTAAAGGACGCAGGGAACGATCCAACCGTCCGGGTAGTCGTGATTTCAGGCTCCGGCCCCAACGCTTTCTGTTCCGGAAGGGACCAGGGCGAAGACAGGAACAGCCCCGAGTATTCCGGGAGCAGCGAGTCGCTGTTCATGGATCTGGTGAAGCACATTCCCAAGCCGGTCATCGCCATGGTGGATGGATACGCGATAGGTTCTGGGAACATTCTCGCCTACACGTGCGACTTTACGGTCGCCTCCACTCGCAGCATTTTCGGACAGACGGGGCCGCGCGTGGGCAGTCCCGCCTCTGGGGCGGGCGTGGGCTACCTCGCGCACGTAGTCGGTCAGAAGCGCGCCAGGGAAATCTGGATGCTGACCCAGCAATACTCCGCTCAGCAGGCTCTGGACATGGGACTCGCCAACTCGGTGGTCCCTCACGAGCGACTCAGAGACGAGGTCGTCCGCTATTGCAACCTGATAAAGAATAACAGCCCGGTCATTCTTCAACTCCAGAAGATAACGTTCAACGAGTCCGCCGAATATCTCGAGGACAAGCCAAGCCCGACCGAACTCTACGCTGCGAACTATTCGGAAACTGACGAAGCGGAAGAACGTCGCCTCGCGTTCATCGAGCGCAGGCCTATCAATCCCGAAAAGAATATGCCGATAACGCCAACCGAAAGACAAGCGTCTTTACTGGAGTAGCTTTGAATTGAACTCGCGCGCCATTGATCTAAATCTGAGGCTGCCGTTCGAGGCGGCCGGAGTGGAATTCGACATTAGAATATCCGGCTCGAACAACGCGGAAGCGGGCGCCTCATTTTCGCTGTCCGCGCTGGATTCGGGCGGTTCGGCCATTCCCTTCACATCCGAGGCGTCGCCCGTTCTGGCCGACTGGGTGAGGGGATACACGCGCTGGTTGTATCGAGCGGGAGTAACCGCCCGCTACGACGAAACCGCGATATCCGGCAGTTTCGCCTCGGCGATGAGCGCCGAGCGAATTCTGGAGGGCGCGCAACTGGCCTGCGACATGATAAGGCAGCGATTCGAGTTGTACGAAGGTTCGATCAAAGCCTGAGAATATAGTCATTCATCCATCGCTGGGGGCGTCGCCGTAGATGCGCGTGTGCTGGCGCAGCGTACAGTTATCCATGACGACGGACAGGCCCGCGGCGCGCGCCTTCTCAGCCGCCTCTTCGTGTATGACGCCATCTTGCATCCAGATGAATCTCGCGCCCGCCGCGATTGCGTCATCCACAACCGGTGGAACTTGGCTCGAACGTCTGAATATATCCACCATGTCTATCTCGTCCGGTATCGAAACGAGGTTCGGATAGCTCTTCATGCCCAGAACTTCATCCACCGCCGGATTGACCGGGATTATCTTATATCCCTGTTCCATCAGGTACTTGGCGACATAGTGGCTCGGTCGGTCGGGACGCGGCGACATGCCGACCACCGCTATCGTCTTGGATTCTCTTAGCTGTATTTCCTCTTCGCTAATATCCACAGTGTCTTCTCTCCTTTGGCGGCAAATAGCCGAATCCGAAGTCGCCGCCGCATTACATAATTCACAGCATATTGAAATCATAGAACGTCGTCTAGCTAGAAGCTACGATTCAGTTTAGGTATCATTGAATTTCATATTTGGCGTAGTCGCGATACGCGCGCTAACCGGACGGCAACTGTTGCTAGAGGATTTTCTGCTCCAGGATTTCGCGGTCATCATGACCGTAGCCGGCGTGGCGCTGGTTCTGTTCAGATTCATAAACCAGCCGCCAGCGCTGGGATACCTTGTGGCCGGGGTCATAGTAGGTCCGTTCACCTTGCCTCTATTGGGAATCGCTTCCCCGGTTCATTCACATGAGACCATAAAATCGCTGGCCGAACTCGGCCTCTCAATACTCCTGTTTGCGATAGGGCTCGAATTTGGCTGGCGCCGCATCAGAATGCTCGGATTTCCCATCCTGCTGATAGGCACGGTAGAAGTCCTGTTCATGGTCGCGCTCGGATATCAGCTTGGCCAATTGCTTGGTTGGACCGCTATCGAATCCATCTTCCTGGGCGCCGCAGTGTGCATTAGCAGTTCCGCCATAATCCTTAAGATGCTCCGCGACACCGGCGCGCTGTTCTCCACGCATGGACGGCTGATTGTCGGGCTTCTGGTCGTGCAGGATTTCGCCGCCGTCATCCTGCTCAGCATACTATCCGGCGTCCCGTCCGCGGAAGCGATCCAATTCTCCGATCTGGGTCCTCTCATTGGAAAACTGCTGCTCTTCCTCTTGTCGGTGCTAATACTGGGGGGCGTTCTGGCGCCGCGCCTCATCGGGCGGGTGGGCCGTTTTCACTCACCTGAAATGCTTATCGTTGTCGGACTGGCCCTCTGTTTCGGACTAGCTCTTGCAGCCGACCGTCTGGGTCTGTCCGCCGCCGCGGGCGCGTTCATAATTGGCGCTGTGTTAGGGGACGCCGAATATGCTGAAGACCTGGTTCGCAACATGGCGCCCGTCCGCGATGTCTTCTCGGCGTTGTTCTTCGTTTCCATCGGGATGCTCATAGACATTTCGGGGGTGGGAGAATTCATAGTTCCGGCGATTATCGTGACCGCGATGTTCATAGTGGGAAAGACTTTCATTGATACGGTCGCCACTCTTTTCATCGGACACATTGGAAATACGCCGGCTCGCGTGGGATTCGGCATGCCGCAGATGGGCGAGTTCTCGCTGGCGATGGTGAGAGAAGGCAGCGACCACGGCTCGGTCGGCTCCTTCATGTATCCGGTCATGGCAATTTCGGTCGCTTTGACCTCGCTCGTGTATCCATTCATATTCAGGTCGGCGGACGGATTCACCAGGATAGTTTCCAGCGTTTCTCCACTCTTCATAAAGCGAAGCGTATTTTTGGCGTCGAACTGGATGGAGTCGGCGAGAACGGCTTTCAACCTCACTAACGCGGTAGGCGAGCAATTCAGAGACGCCACCAAAGCGCTGGTCGCCAACGCCGGCGTCATAGTGGTCTTGATTGCCGTGGGCACATTCGCGCTCAACTACGCCAGGCCTCTTTCTGACGTGTTCGGAGTACGCGAAACTTTCGTGGGAATCGGCGTCGTCGTTCTCGTGGGCGCTTTCTCGCTCCCGCCCGCCATCTTCATATGGCGCGCGCTCGGTCGGATGATAGACGCGGTGTCCGATGTACTGCTTGGCGAAGGAGGCCTCTTCGGTCTCGAATGGGACCTGACCGTGCGCGCCATAATCAGAGACGCGGTACTGTTCACGCTCCTCGCGCTTCTCGCTGTGTTCAGCCTTCCCTTCCTGTCCGGCCTGCTCTCGATTGGCAGTTTCGTCGTCCCCACGACGATCCTCATCTTCATCGTGATAGTTGTCGGCGCCTGGCGCTTGCTGTCTCGGTTGCACCACTCTATGGAGGATGCCTTCAGGCTCGCTTTCCTGGACGCCGACGAAGAAGATGCTTCTTCTACACCTTCTACACGCGATGAGGATTCCAGCGGATAGAAGTCTCGGCGGCGATGACTCGCTCGGCGATTCTCCGCTTGTGTGAGACCGCGCCGGGCGGGAGTTCGCTGGATTGCCCGTTTTGAAAGGCTGCCATATAATGCAACTCAGTACGTCAATATGGACATGGAGGTAGAGATGACCCTCAGGACGATAGCTATACTCAGTCCCGGAGATATGGGACATGGAGTGGGAAAGGCTCTGGCGGAGCATGGGTATGATGTAATCACGTGCCTGGCGGGTCGCAGCCAGCGAACCAAGGAGTTGGCGGTTGCGGGCGGTTTTAGAATCGTGGACGCTTTGGATGAAATGGTTGAGCAATCGAACCTCATCATGTCCATACTGGTTCCGTCCGCTTCGGTTGGCGTGGCTGAGGATGTCGCCGACGCGATGCGAGCGATGGGCGTATCTCGACCATTCGCCGATTGCAACGCGGTTTCGCCGCAGACCGCGAGGCGCATGGAATCCATCATCGAGGGATCGGGCGGCGAATATATTGACGGCGGCATTATTGGCGGCTCTCCGGCTCGGGGCGCGACTCCGCGCATCTATACGTCCGGCCCCGCCGCCGGTCTGATGGATGAACTGGACGGGAAAGGCATCGCGGTCCGCAACCTTGGCCCTGAGGTCGGACGCGCCTCCGGCATCAAGATGTGCTACGCCTCCATGACAAAGGGCACCTCCGCGCTTCGCGTAGCCATGCTCTCCACCGCGCAGTCGCTCGGTCTGTACGACGAACTGGTATCCGAGCTTTCATTCAGCCAGAGTGGCGCGCTCTCCGCCATGGAATCGGGCGTTCCGGGTCTGCCCGCCAACGCAGGACGATGGATAGGCGAGATGGAGGAAATAGCAGCCACATTCGACTCTGTGGGCGTAACGCCGCATTTTCATCGAGGCGCGGCGGAGATGTTCAGATTGCTGGCTTCCACGCCGTTCGCGGATGAAAGCCCTGAGACGATTGACAGAGGCAGAAGTTTGGAAGAGACGATTCGCGTCACTTCCGAGCATCTTCCCAGCATGACGCAGTCGGCAGACTAGGCGGATAGAATGAAAGCGCTTCTAGTAAGAGAGCCAGGCCCCCGTCCCGAATTTGCGATAAGGGACATCGCCGATCCGAGCGCCGGAAAAGGCGAAGTGGTGGTTGAAGTCGAGGCGGCGGGCCTCTGCGGACACGACATCGCCGTAATGACAGGTCTTCTGCGGCGGGGCGTTGACCTCGATATAGCGCCGGGGCATGAGATAGCGGGCAGAATCGTGGATTTAGGCGCGAGCGTTGACGGCCTATCGGCGGGAGACGCTGTGGTCGCGGCGCTTACCGCGTCTTGCGGCGCGTGCGACAGGTGCGAGGCGGGCTTTGACTATCGCTGCCGAGTTGGACAAGGCGTGGGGCATGGCATAAATGGAGGTTTCGCTGAATACGTCCGACTTCCCGCTCACAGCGTCGTTCGCGTTGACGGTGGCATTGACATGGGCGCCGCCGCTCTTCTCGCCTGCCCGATAGCGGTGTGCGTTCGCGCGATACGCTCGGCGGGTGGAATCGGGGCGGAAGAATCGGCGCTGGTAACAGGAGCGGGAGGCGGGCTTGGCGTCCACGCCGTTCAGGTCGCGTCGGCGATGGGAGCGCGCGTGTTCGCGGCGACGTCTTCGCCGGAAAAGCTGGACGCGCTCGAACGTTTCGCGCCGGGCGGAGCGATTCTGGGAGGAGAACTGGATTTCTCTGAACTGGTCCTGGCCTTTACAGAGGACGAGGGAGTGAGCCTGGTAGTGGATACCGTTGGGTCGGCCACGTTCAGAAGTTCTTTGAGAAGCCTGTCTCAGTATGGCCGCATCGTCTTGTTGGGAGAGGTAGAGGGTGGAAGATCTCGCATTAGCTTGACGGACATAATGTTCAGGGACGCCACTATCCGCGGCTCGACCGGGGCGAATTTCGGCGACATCCAATCGGCACTGGAGTTTGTGAAGGCGGGCCAGGTCGAACCGGTCATCCACGAGACACTTCCGTTAGAGGATATGGGGGAGGCGGTTCGCATGGTTGTCGAAAGGGAGGCGCTGGGGCGGGTGATTCTTCGCCCCTGAGCGTGTGTATTCCTGGAAAATCGAAAGCCCTCGCCCCAAGTTGAAGGCGAGGGCTTTCTCATTCGCTTCTGAGCGCAGGTCAAATATCAGGCGGCGGCCTCTCCGGGCTGCCTGTTTCTTCTGAAGACGCGCGGAATATCGCCGTACTCCCAAGAGATGAGCACCTGGCTTGCGATGGCTATCGAACTGTACGTTCCCGCGACCACGCCTATGAGGAGCACGAGCAGGAATTCGCGGATGGTGGTTCCTCCGAACAGGAACAGGGCGAGCAGAGTGATAAGCAGGGTTATGCTGGTGTTGAGGGATCTTCCGATGGTTTCGGATATGCTCAAATTAACCACTTCCGACAGTTCCCGGTTGGGGTGGTTGCCAACGTTTTCGCGTATTCTGTCGAATACTACGATGGTGTCGTTCACGCTATATCCGATGACAGTGAGAATGGCGATGAGGAACATGGTGCCGACTTCTATGTCGAGCAATTCGCCCAGTATGGAGAAGATGCCGATGACGATAATCGTATCGTGTATCAAAGCGACGATTGCCGCCGCTCCGTACCTGAATGGGCTGGGAACGTTTCGGAACGCCCACCAGATGTATATGAAGATGCCGACGGCCGCCGCAAGCACCGCATAGAAAGCGTTGAGCACGGTTTCCGAGGCGACGACGGGCGACACGAGGTCGAATGAGAGTTCTGTCACGCCATCCGGCGACAGGCTGGTTTCGAGCGCGTTGACGAGCCTCGTCTTGGGGCTATCCTCGGACTCTTCCTGATCTCCCCCGTCCGACAATTCTTTGGTTCGTATGAAGAACGTTCTGTCGCCCAGTTTCTGGACGGTGGCGTCTGAGTGTCCCTCGGCGGCGAGCCTGTTTCTGAGGTCGGTCTGGCTGACGTCCGCTTCGAACTCCAAAGTGAGAGTCGAGCCGCCGGTGAAGTCTATTCCCGGATTGAGTCCCGGCGTAATTATCAGGAACACCACTCCTGGGATTATTACAGCCAGAGAAATGAGGTAGAACCATCCCCTCTTGCCTACGAAATTCAATTCAAGCTCCTCTAGTGGGCGGTATCTGACAGAAACTGCTGCGGAACTTCACTTCCGCCTGACGGCAGCCAAATTCTGATTGACCTGGTTATTCTGGCGGTGGCGACGAAACGTAGAAGCGTGCGGCTGACCGTAATTGCGGTGAACATACTGACCACAACGCCAATCGCAAGCGTTACCGCGAATCCCTGCACTATGCTGGCGCCTAGCTGGTTGGCGAACCAGAAAAGGATGCCGCATGTGATCAGGGTCGAAATGTTGCCGTCCCTGATGGCCGGCCAGGCTCGGTCGAATCCTATGTTTATCGAGGATAGCAGCGTTCGTCCCGCGCGAAGTTCATCTTTCATACGCTCGAATATCAGGATATTCGCGTCCACCGCCATGCCAATTGAAAGTATGACGGCGGCGACGCCGCTGAGAGTCAATGTAACCGGCAGCGCCTTGAATATCGCCATGACGAGCGTGGCATAGATGACGAGAGCTATGGCGGCGACCAGTCCGGGTAGGCGATAGTAAAGCGTCATGAAGAGCAGCACCAGTCCCAGTCCGACCAAGCCGGCCACCACGCTCTTGGCGAGCGAATCGGCGCCCAGGATAGCGTCGACGTCGCGCTCCTGGATTAGTTCGATGTCGAACGGCAGGCGTCCCGCTTCTAATTGCAGGGACAGGTCGCGCACCCTTTCGACTGTAAAGTCCTGGCCCTGTATTATTGCCGTCCCCGCCGTAATCGCCGTCTGTACGGTGGGCGAGATCAGTTCCTGATTATCCAGAAATATGGCTATCTGGTCTCTTGTCCCTTCAGTCTCCTGTTTGCGGACGATGTCCAGGGTAAGTTCGCCGAATATGCGAGTGCCGTCCTGGTCGAACTCCAGATTCACGATAGGTATGCCGGACTGCGTATGCTGTCCTGGGAACGCGCGCGCGAGGTTGTCGCCGGTTAGTCCGATGTCCTCGTCTTCAAATCCTGTTATTAGCGTGAAGATTAGCTGAGGATTGACCCCTACCCTCTCCCTGGCAACCTCGAGGCTGGGCTGTTCGCGCGTATCCTCTTCGGCTGGAACCAGAAAAGCGTAGGTCGTAGTATCCACGCGCTGCGTACTCGCGGCGCTCGCGGTGAATCGCTGCGACATATTCCCTTCGATGGTGATATCCAGTGTGTCCGGCGGCTTGTTCGAGTATGGAAGAGCCTCCGGGTTATCCGCCATACTCTCCCTCAAGTCTTCCTGATATATGAACATGGTTTCGTTCATCTTGAAGAAAGTCGGGAAGAACTTCGTCGCGCCTTCTTCAGTGAATTCCACCATAAGGGCTATCGGAGCGGTTTCTTCCTCAGCGTTCGCCGCCGCGTCTTGCGTGGACGTCGCCGACTGGGACTCCGGTTCGGGGGAATCGTCAGGCAGGACGTCGACAGTGACGCTTGCTATGTCCGCAGGCGTTATCTCATTCAGGTCTCGCGAGACGTTGAATGTGCGTCTCTTGAACACCAATTGAGCGGTTTCGCCGATCAGCCGCTTGGCGCGCTCAGGGTCGCTTACGCCGGGCAACTGAATCAACAGCCTGTCGGCTCCAAGTATCTGAATGATAGGCTCGCCGAGTCCCGAACTGTTCACGCGCCTTTCGATAATCAGTTTGAGCGCGTCCATCTGGTCTTGAGAGACTTCGATAAGCTCGCCGGTGGCTGCATCCTGCAGGTTCGCCTGGTAAACAAGATGGCTCCCGCCCTGAAGGTCCAATCCCAAGCTCAGTCCCAACAGAGTGGCATCCGAACCTCTCTGAAAATTACCGATGGAGATGGTCTGGAATCCGAGTATCAGCCCGGCCGCGATGACCACGACAGCGATAATTATTACAGTACGTCCGTACCTACCCACCGGCTACTCCTGTTCTAAGTTGGCTCTGGCCAATTTCAGCGCCTCTTCTCTTGTTCTTACTCGTCCACTCGCTTCGGCTTGCGCGACAGATTTAAGAAGCCGCCCGACGAGCGGCCCCGGACCAGTCTGTAATTCGTTCATTATATCGTGGCCTGTCAGCAGCCCCCTCTGAGAGGCGACTGGATTCTGTTTCTGCGGTCCTACTTTCAGGATGTGGTTTATGACTCGCGCCTGTTTACGCATCTCTTCAGAAGTCAACAATGGGCCACGCGCCGCAAGAAAGTCTGCCATGTTCAGGTATAGCGTGTCTAGTGCAACATCCCCCAAGTCTCGATAATACCTGTGTATGGCGCGATTGGTGGGGAGATTCGCGTTGCTGGACATTTGACGCGGCCTCAGGTGATGCCTGACCATCGCGCCTACCATTCTAACGCCTCTGCGCCCGAACCTGAGGCGAGCGAGAATATCCTGAACCATCTCCTCGCCCTTCTCTGAGTGTCCGAAAAACCTTACCCTGCCGGACGGTTCAACAGTCTTGGTGTGGGGTTTGGCTATGTCGTGCAGGAGCGCGGTCAGCTTCAGAAACGCGCCTCTTGAATGGCCGTCTGAAACATCGCGGGCGAAGTAGGCGTCCATTCCCCGGAATCGTGGCATCATCGCGTCCACGAAATCGTATTCGTATCGGTTGGATATTATCTGGTCTGCGTGATCGAGCGCGGCGATAAGATGACCGAAGACGTCGTAGTAATGCTCTTTAGGTTGATCTACGCCTCTGGAAACATCGAGTTCGGGGATGAGCGCGGAGACCAGCCCCAGATCGTCCATTAGCCGTATCCACTTCGCGGCGGACTCAGAATCCAGTATCCTGAGCAGTTCCTCTCTGATTCTTTCAGAGGACGACTCCATGAGTTTAGCCGCGCAACTCCGTATCAGAGACTTCGTTTCGGGGTGGATGGCGAATCCTGTTTGAGCCGACAGGCGCGCCGCCCTGAGAAGGCGCGCCGGATCTTCCGCGAATACCGTGTCTGAGACGGCTCGAATACAAGCGGAATCTATATCCTGGACGCCGCCGAGCGGGTCAATCAGCTTCCAGTTTCCGGATACGGCGGATTCGAGAGGCGTAGCGATGGCGTTTAGAGTGAAGTCGCGGCGTCGCAGATCCTTCAAGATGTCGCCATCCGGCAAACTCAGAATGTCAATTACTATCCTGCGGTCTCTGCCGCCGGCCACTACCCTGGCGGCGTCGCGCTCGAAGTCAATGCGTATCTTATGTCCGTTCAGCGCGTCGGACAGAACCGCGCTCGCATGGTCCGCCGAACCGCACACGACTATGTCCACGTCTCTGGTCGTCTTGCCTATAAGAGCGTCTCGGACGGATCCTCCAACCAGGTAAGACACCATTCCCAAGTCGCTGAGAACCCCGCTCGCGCGGGTTATGATGGTCTGAGTATGTTCTTCAAAAGGATTCATGCCAAGTATGGAATCGGTCTCCTATGCAAACGCGCCACCTTTACAGGCGGCGCGCGACCTGTCGTCTTGGAAAATCGAGCGCTACCTGATCTTCAAAGAAGCGGGAATGTCTTCGGGCGCGCTGGGATTTGCGGGCGAGGAAGAAACTTCGTCGGTGAGAGGATTCCCTTCCTGGTCAATCAAATATGGCTTTGTGTGTTCCACGATATGGTCGAGGTAGAGAATCCCGTTTAGATGATCAACCTCGTGCTCCATCGCCTGAGACAGAATGCCGTCCGTCTTTACCTTCACCATCTTTTCAGTGTGGTCCAGCGCGCCGAATCTGATCCACTCAGAGCGGTTGACCATCGCGCGGTATCCCATGTGACTCAGGCATCCCTCTTCCACTTCACGCTCGCCCCCGCGCTTCAATATCTCTGGGTTGATATATATCCTGGCCTCTTCTTCTTCCTGCAACTGAATGACTATCAGTCGCCTCAGTTCGCCTACCTGGTTGGCCGCCAGTCCGACGCCGCCCGCTTCGCGCATGGTCTCGACCATATCATAGGCTAACCTGAGCAACTTCTTGTCAATCCTTCTGACCTTCTTGGCGCGCTGGCGCAGAATCGGGTGGGGGATCGCAAGTATCTCTCTTATCGCCAAGGGACTCCCTCGCAACAGATTACGTCTATTTTTCAGATTCGCACTCTATTGTACCACCAGCCCCCGAAGTTATCATCAGGTTAATCCAGATTGGCAGCGTCGCGAAGTGTCAAGAAAGGCGTCGCGTCCCGTTCATCTACAAAGAGTCAAGCTGCGCTGGGCGCTCCATCTGTTCGGTTCTCTGAGTTGAGCGCGGTCGCCGCCGCGCTCTATAATGCGCTCATGTTGACGGGAGACATAGGCGAATTCGAGTTGATAGCTCTGCTGGAGTCGCGGATACGCGGTCGAAACCGCGTTCAGATAGAGAAACTGGGCGCGCTTGGGATCGGGGTCGAACTGGGCATCGGCGACGACGCGGCCGTCTGGCTTCAGCGCGGCGCGAAGGTGGTGTCCACGACCGACACGATGGTCGAGAACGTACACTTCAAGAGAGGCGCGACGCCGTGGCGCGAATTGGGCTGGAAGGCGATGGCGTCGAACCTGAGCGACGTCGCTTCGATGGGCTGCTCCCCCACCCTCGCGCTGGTGACTCTAGGTCTGCGCGGGGACATCCCCGTGAGCGGGCTTCAACAAATGTATGACGGAATGATGGAAGCGTGCGAATATGCAGGCGGCGCAATCATCGGGGGCGACGTAGTTCGCTCGGACGCCTTCTTCGTTACGGTCGCGCTGGAAGGCGTGTGCGAACCTGAGTCTCGCGTTCTGTCTCGCGGCGCGGCGACGGCCTGCGACCTGATTGGGGTTACGGGACATCTCGGCAGTTCCGCGGGCGGACTGGCTCTTCTGCTGGAACCCGAACGGGCGCGCCGCGTTTCGCGCGAATCGGAAGAGCGCCTGCTAGAGGCGCACAATCGGCCAATGCCGCGCGTAAGAGAGGGCACGGCGCTCAGAGAACTCGGAGTTCGGTGCGCGATGGACGTGAGCGACGGACTGGTCGCCGACCTCGGAAAGCTGTGCGCGGCAAGCGGCGTTTCGGCGACGGTGAACGCTCATAGCCTTCCCGTTCACGCTATTCTGAAAGAGGCGTTTCCGGACAGGTGGCTGGAATTCGCGTTAGGCGGCGGCGAAGACTATGAGATAGTCTTTGCGGCGAGCGAGGCGGTAATGGCCAGCGCCGTCGAACTTCTTGGAGATATGATTAGCGTCATTGGCAGGATAGAAGAAGAGGGAGAGGGAGGGGTCTCTGTCTTGGATGAAGAGGGGGAAACGGTGGAAGCGACGTCGAGTGGGTGGGACCACTTCGTGAATTAGAATGGACAGCGTGACAGTCAGGCTCGAAACGGACTCTTCATTTCGCCCCACTGAGATAATGGGAGACCTTCGCATGGTGGCGGAGACGCTGTACTACCCCATGAAACTGGTGGGATTCTGGGACGAGACGGCGGGCGGCAACCACATGTGTCCAGAGACAGAAATTGGGGGGAAATGTCCTCACGGACTGGCTGAGAGCGACCCGGGCTATGTTCCCTACACCCGCTCGATGGAGAGGCTGAAACAGGCCGTGATAGAGGTAAGGTTTCCGCACGCATCGGTTAGAATGTTCCTCAGCTAGTTTCCAGCGCGGGCGCATGGGCGCCCCATTCCGCTCATCATTAATAGTAGGAGGCATAGAAATGGCGCTCACGACACCCCAGGAGCTTAGAAAATCGCTCGCTCCGTATGAATCGTTTCCGCTTCAGGATCTGTTGACGCGAACCGCCCGGCGCTATGGCGACAAGACGGCGATCATTGACGGAGCTCGAAGTTTTACTTACAGCCAGATCAGCGAGTACTCGGACAGGCTGTCAGCCGCTCTCGCCGGCCAAGGAGTAGCGAAAGGAGACCAAGTGGCCATACTCGCGCCGAACTGCGTCGAGTTCGTAATATCCTTCTTCGGAATTCTGAAGGCGGGAGCGGTCGTCAGCACTATCAACTCGGGCTATCGCGAACGGGAGATAGCGCACCAGCTAAACGACAGCGGAGCGGAGACGCTGATAGTTCACGAGGCGCTCCAGCCCATGGCGGATCTGGCGAGGGACGACGTGGCGGGACTCAAGCGCGACATCGTTATCAGGCCAGATTCATCGGACGGCGAGTCTTTCTGGGGCCTGCTGGAAAACGCGCCCGCGACTCCACCAAGCGTGGTGATTGACCCGAAGAGCGATGTAGCGGCGCTTCCCTACTCTTCTGGCACGACCGGCCTGTCCAAGGGCGTGATGCTGACGCACTACAACCTGACGTCGAACGTGCGCCAGTTCGTGAGCCGGAAAGATGAGCAGGCGTCCCTGGTTGAGAGCGATGTCATACTGACCCACCTGCCGCTGTTCCACATATACGGCATGAACGTGCTGATGAACGGAGCGATTGGGGTGGGCGCGACCCAGGTGATGATGGGACGATTCGACATGGACGAATTTCTGGCGCTCTTATCCGACCACCGAGTTTCCGTCTTGTTCACAGTTCCCCCGGTCGGACTGGGGCTTACTCAGTATCCGGCGGTTCAGGAAACCGACCTGTCCGCTCTCAGGGTTGGATTCTTCGGCGCGGCGCCGCTTTCTGAGGATATGCAGATTCGCATTCAGGACGCGCTCGACGCGCCGATAATTCAGGGTTATGGAATGACCGAAGCTTCCCCTGTAACTAACGCGGACTTCATGGAGCCGCATCTTATCAGGCATGGCTCGATTGGGCCTGCGATGCCGGATACGGATGAAAAAGTGGTTGACCTGGACGTAGGCGAAAAAGAGGTCCCCGCCGGCGATATTGGCGAACTTCTCGCGCGCGGCCCGCAGGTGATGAAGGGCTACTATAACAACGAGGCGGCTACGAAAGAGACGCTGACTGAAGACGGCTGGCTGCACACGGGCGACATCGTTCGAATGGATGAGGATGGATACGTGTGGGTGCTGGACCGCAAGAAGGAACTTATCAAGTACAAGGGCTTCCAGGTGCCGCCCGCCGAACTGGAGGGGGTGCTTCTGGAGCATCCGGGAATATCGGACGCGGCGGTCATAGGCAAGGAGGATATCGAATCGGGCGAGATACCGAAGGCGTTCGTGGTGGCGGGTCCGGGGGCGGAACTGAGCGCGGAAGACGTGATGAGTTTCGTGGCGGAGAAGGTGGCGACGTTCAAGCGGGTGCGCGAGGTGGAGTTCACAGACGCCATACCCAAGAATCCGTCGGGCAAGATACTCCGCCGAACTCTCATCGAGAGAGAGCGGGGAGGGGGGTAAGTCACCCCTATCCCGGCGCTGATAGAGCGGTAGGTATTGAGGTTAATCACCCCCATCCTAACCTTCCCCCATCAAAGGGCTGAGAGGGGTAGGTATTGAGGGTGAACACCCCCATCCTAGCCTTCCCCCATCGAAGAAGGAAGGGATTTTTCGGTCGGTTAGAGCGTTTGCCTACTCCTGTGAGCGTATCGAGTGGGAAGGGATTTTTTGATTGGTCTCTTAATCCTCGACTATGCTGGCGTGAACTATGTTGGATACTTTGTCGAGCCTGGCGCTGTGCCACGGTTCGGGCGACATGCAGTTGGACAGGTAGGTGAAGGACACGCCTGAGTCCGGGTCGCCCCATGAGTAGGACGTGCCGGCGCCGCCGTGTCCGAATGTGGAGGGAGACGCGATGGTTCCGAGTCCGCGAATGGTGGGGGTGAAACCCCTGACGTGGGGGCCGATTCCGCGGTGCATGGGCATATCCATGCCGTGGTCGACGCGTTCGGCGGTGTGATTGCGCGTGGCGTACTGAATGACTCTGGGGCTGAGTACCCTGCTTCCATTCAGAGAGCCGCCGGCGAGCAGCATCTGGTAGAAGGAAGCGATGCCGCGCGCGGTTCCGTACCCGCCCGCGCCGGGGACTCCAGCCGCTCTCCACGCGCGGGTGTTGCGAGCCGACCGCGCGATTCTGCGGCTGCCGATATAGCTCTCGTCCTCTTCAAGATGGTGAATGTCGGCGCATCTGCGATCGGCGTCTTCGCTTACACCGACGAATATCTCGTTCTGAAGGCCGATGGGAGACAGCAGGTTGTCTCTCACATAGTCGCGGAAATCGGTTCCTGTCGCGGCTTCAATTACGACCGCGGCGACCCAGTGAGCCGCCGTTCCGTGATAGTGGACCCGGGAGCGGGGCGTCCACTCCAGCGTAAAGTCGGATACGGTCTTCCTCAGCAGGTCGTGGTCTTCCCACGCCTGTCCAGGGACTTCGGCGTTGGGGAAACCGCCCTGGTGCGTAATGACATCGAAGAGCGTTATGTCGCCCTTGCCGTTCGCGTCGAATTCCGGCACGTGGTCGGCTATTCTGTCCGCAAGCCGAATTTCGCCGGCCTCGATAAGCTGCCACAGCGCGGCGGTCACGATCACCTTGGTTTGCGAGAACATGAGCCAGATGGTGTCATCGCTCGCGGAAATCGCTTCAGGTTCGACGCGGGCGTTTCCGAAAGTGGCGATCTTGACCAGCTTTCCGCGCCGCGCGACTGCGTACTGAGCGCCGGGATAGCGATTCTCCGCAATGTGCGTTTCGATCAGCCTGTCGAGGGTGGAGAGTCTTTCGGAGTCGAGTCCGACCGACTCAGGGGTGGCCGTGGCTATGGGGGTGGAATTCGAGTTTGTAGCAGTCATGCAATCGCCTTTCGGAGTAAAAATTTAGCGCGCGCCGGCGTCAGTCCACGACTTTGCGAAACGCAGTGGCCAGTCTTGGCCCGACTTGTCCTAGCTGTTCTAATGACGCGCTGCTGAACGCGAATCTGAGATACTTGTCGTCGGACTTCTCGGGGTCATTGAAGAACATCGAACCGCTGGGGAAGACGAGTCCCTCCTCCGCGGCGGCCACCCTAACCTCTGAGGCGGGCGCGCCGAGGCACTCCAGCCAGAGGAAGAAGCCGCCGCCCGGGCGGGTGAATCGAACGTATGGCTCGCAGTGTTCATCGAGCGAGTCGCACAACGTCCGGAGCTTGAGAGCGTAGAGTTCACGCATCTCGTCCACATGGGTTTCGAGACGCCCGGATTGTAGATAGCGAGCCATGGCTCTGAGCAAGATGGGGCTGGTTCCCATGTCGAATCTGACTTTGGACAGGGCGCTTATGAAGTCGGGCCTGGCCTGCGCCCAGCCGATCCTCAGGCCGGTTGCAGCAACCTTGCTGAAAGTTCCGAGCCGCATGACTCCGTAGCCGTCGGACATGGCGTAGAGCGAAGGCGGCGGAGGGGCGCCATTGAAATAGAGTTCGCTGTACGTGCCGTCTTCCACGAGCAGTACGCGATGGTCGGCGCACAACTCCAGGAGGGCCGCCCGGCGGGGCTCGGACATAGTGACGCCGGTCGGGTTGTGATAGTCCGGGATGGTGTACATCATCTTGACGGTCTTGCCGTCGGCCTGAGACTGGGCTATGGCTGAGGCGACCGCTTCGAGCGAGACGCCGTCATGTTCGACGGGGACCTCTACTATCTCTGCCATATATGACTGGATCGTCTCTACGATGCCCGAAAAGCTGGGCCCTTCCACTATCGCGACATCGCCTGGTCGGATGAACGCCTTGGCTATGTTGTCCACCGCGGCGGAACTGCCGTTGTGCATGATGAAATTGCTCGCGTCCAGGTCCAGTCCCTCAATCCTATTTTGGCGCTCCGCAATCGCTTCCCTGAGTTCGTCGAAGCCCAGCCATCCGCCATACACCATCGCTTCGTCGGACTCCTCGTCCAGAACGGCGTTCAGCGCTTCTCTGATCTCTTCGACAGGGACTGTCGGAGCGTCCGGTATGCCGCCGCCCATGGGAATGAGGTCCGGGTATTCGGACGGGAGAGTCCATGTCCAGCCCGCGTCGTTTGGGTCGCCAACGCCCGCCATTCGCGCGGCGTCAGACGCCATGTCGCCAAGTCTCGCGTCCGACCACGACGCCTGCGATTTGCCTTTTAATTCGTACACCTTGCATATCTCCGAGGCCTGATGATGTTAGAGTCTCGCCTTGTCTATTCCCATTCTAACCCAAAGCAATGGCGCTCTTACAGGAAAAACGGCATAGGGGAGCCTGTATCAGTTTGGTCGGTGGATTGAGAATGGTGAATTTGGAATTATCTGACGACTGATTGGGGTTGAGCCTTCCCCCGTTGAGGTCTGAGAGGGGTAGGTAAAGTCTAAAAAGGGTATGAGAACTTGGAAAGCGCATGGTTATGTGGCATCTTTTAGGTATCAAACAGAAAGGTTGCCACAGATCGCCATGCGCC
>CAZXFX010000067.1:0-16666 GCA_964640295.1 uncultured Dehalococcoidia bacterium
GCTCATCTACCATGAAAATACACGAAATACTCAATACCTACCCCTGTGAGCCCTCAATGAGGGAAGGGCGAGATTGGGGGAGCTGATTCTCCTACCAAACTGATACATGCTTATGTGTGATGTTCAGCGCCGCGGAGAGCGAATATGAATATAACTGAATACTGGCTTAGAATCTACCTCTAAGTCTTGGATCCAAAACATCTCTTAGGCCATCTCCCACGAAATTGAACGATAGCACCAGCAGGAAGATGGCTATGCCCGGCGCGAAAGAGAGCCAGGGCGCGCTGTTCAGGTTGCGGAATGCGAGATTGAGCATACTGCCCCAGGTGGCGGTCGGCGGCTCCACGCCGACGCCGAGAAAGCTGAGGCTGGCCTCTCCCAGAATAGCGAACCCCATGCCCAGAGTGGCTTGCACGATGACGGGCTGTATCGAGTTCGGGGTCATGTGGAGCAGGAGCAGTCGCCAGGTGGGCGCGCCTATCATCCTGGCCGCCATGAAATACTCGCGTTCCTTCACCGAAAGCGCCTGGCTTCTGACCAGACGCGCCTGGGTTGTGAACAGGTTGATTCCGATGGCTATGCTGACCGTCAGTACGCCTCCACCCATGACGAGCAGCAGCAGTATGGCGAACAACAGGCCGGGGATGGCTATCATCGAGTCCACGAACCGCATGATAGCGTGGTCGGCCCAGCCTCCTGCGTAGGCGGCTATTATGCCCATCGGCACGCCTATCAATATCGCTATGCAGACTGACAGCAGTCCGACGATGAGCGATACGCGAGCGCCGTAGAACAGCCGCGTAAGCTGATCGCGTCCAACATGGTCCAGCCCGAGCGGGTTTTCAAGCGTTGGCGACGCCAGCGCGTTTATCGGGTCTATCTGGTAAGGGTCGGAAGGGGAAATGATTCCCGCGAATACCGCCACGAACGCCACGAGGCCGATGTAGCACAGCCCAATCACGGACAGCCTGTGCTGAACGAGTTGGCGCAGCGTGTCGGTCGGCAGCGCGTCAGCTATGCGGGCAATCAGTCCGGCGCCCGCTTCGGCGGTATGTTCGCTCCGATTCATTATCCATACCTTATCCGTGGATCCAGGTAGGCGTAGGTGATGTCTGTAAGCAAGTTCGCCACGATTATGGCTATGGCGGATACCATTACGATTACCTGAATCACCGGGTAGTCGGCGCGCTGCAGGGCGAATACCGCGAGCCTGCCGACGCCCGGCCAGCTAAACATCGTCTCGATGATTACCGAGCCGCCGATTATGTTGCCAAGCCTGAGTCCCAGAATCGTGACCACGGGCAGCATCGAATTTCTGAGCGCGTGCAGCCATATCACCCTGCGCTCGAACATCCCCTTGGCGCGGGCTGTCCTGATGTAGTCTTCTCCCATCACTTCCAGCAGGGACGAGCGAGTCTGGCGCATTATCGTCGCCGCGCCGTTCAGTCCGAGCGCGAGCGCGGGCAGTATCATGTGGCGAACGCCGTCAACAGGATCAACCCAGATGAGCGTCGAGCCGAACACGGGCAGAAGGTTCCAGGCGACGCTGAAAAGAAGTATCAGCATGAGCGCGAACCAGAAATCCGGGATGGCGATTCCGAACATCGCGCCCGAAGTGGCGAGCATATCCAGTATCGAGTTGCGCTTAAGGGCGGCGATCACTCCGGCCGCCACGCCGAGAACCAGCGAGATCAGGAACGCGCCGGCGGCAAGCTGGAGGGTGTGGGGCAGTCTGGTGGCGAGTTCGCGCGCGACTGGCCGCTTGTTCTGGAACGACTTCCCCCAGTCTCCTGTAAGAAAGTCTCCCAGCCAGTTCAGGTATTGGACGGGGAGCGGTCTGTCCAGCCCCAGGTCGCGCATCATGATATCGCGCATTTCGGGCGTTATCCCTTCGCTGTCCTCGCCCATAGTCGCGTAGATGGGGTCGTTCGGCAGGACTCGCACCAGAACGAAGATGACCACGCTGATGATGAGCAGCGCGGGTATCATCTGGATGATTCGAGTGGCGATATAGCCTGTCATAGAGAGTGGTCACTTACTCAGGATAGCGTCCGTCGCTTCGATTAGGATAGGCGGATAGTTTTAGCGATGAGCGAGACATTCGAGCGACGCGGGAGTGTGGGGAGCCGCTTGACACAAACGGCTCCCCTGGATATACAGTCCGGAATTATCTTTCCAGCCAGACGTCGTGTACCTTCAGCGAAGCGTCCGACGGGTACTTGACCCACTTGGGGTCGGGGAATTCCGCCCACTTAACCGAAGAGTGCATGAAGTGGTAGGAAGGGTTGGCGGCGGTCCGCACTCCTCCCAGAGCGGCTTCCAGATAGATGCGCTGCGCCTCCTGGTAGAGACGGTTCTGCTCGGCGGAGTCGAATGTGCGCGACGCTTGCTTGACGAGTCCGTCTATCTCAATCTGCTCGTCGCTCGTTCCCCAGCCGCCATTGTTCCAGTATCCGCCGTATCCCAGATATGAGTTGAACGTTCCCGACGGGTGAGGCCGCAGTCCGAATCCTCTGAGCGAGAAGCTCGCTTCTTTGGTGACGAACGTTCGCTTCGCCTCATCGCCCCCGCCTATGTCCATTTCCACTTTGAAGCCGACCGCTTCGTAATAGGCCTTGGACAGCTCCGCGCGAGCTATATTGCCTGCGCTGGATGTCGTCGTTATGGTAATCGGTCGTTCCGGCAGGTCGTTGCAGCCCATCTCTTTCTGTTCGGCGGTGCAAGTGAATGCCGCCATCGTGCTTATCGGCAATTCAATGCCTTTGTCGGCGGCGTACTCTTCGAGCAGGGCGCGGGCGCGATCGGGGTCATACGGGTAGGGGAAGTCTTCTTCCGACACCGAGTAGCTCGCTGCGTGGTTGGGCGGCACGAGCGAGCCCAGATAGACGAGTCCCTCGCCGCCGGTCATTGCCTGGTTCCATGCGTGCCTGTCCATCGCCATCTGCGCCGCTTGACGGACACGTATGTCGTCAAACGGCGCGCGCGCGGCGTTGAAGTGGTCCATCCTCGGCCCGGCGAAGCCCTTGAACTCCTGTACATCCGAGATATTTCTGATGGACTTGATGGCGTCCAGCGCCGAGTGCGCTATGACTGCGGCGTCAATCTCGCTGGCTTGCAAGGCGGCGGCGCGCACTTGATCGTCAGGAATGACAACCCAGCGCCACCCGTCCAGATAAGGCATTCCTTCTTGGTGGTAGTCCTCGAACTTAACGTAGTCTATGTGGCTGCCGGACACCCATTCTCCAACCTTGAACGGGCCGGTCGAAACAGAGCCTTCGCTTTCCATTCCGTCCTGCCCTATCTGCTCGAAGGCGGTCGGGGAGAATGGCATGCCAGCGGTCATCCCCAGGTTCGTGATGATGGGCGCGAAGACATCCTCGGTGGTTATAGCCACTGTGAGATCGTCTATTACTTCCACTTCGCTTATGGACTGCACGGCGCTGCGAGTGACGACCGGATTGTCGGGGTTCAAAACGAACTCCAGACTGGTCTTGATCGAAGCGGCGTTTACGTCAGTCCCGTCGTGGAAGAGCAGGCCCGGCTTCAGGCTGAACGTTATGGTCTTTTGGTCGTCGCTCATCGAGAACGATTCGGCCAGCGACTTCGCCTTGACCCATTCGGAGTCGGGCCCGTAGGCGGTGAGCGGGTCGCCGACCGTCATGCACCAGGCGGCGCACGCTCCGCCGCTGTACGTGAGGTGGAACACGTGCTCGACATTCGGTTCCTGTCCGTACTTCAACACGCCTCCATGTTTGTCCATAGCCATCTCTGCGGGAGCGGCTGGAGCGGTGGTTGCCGCCGGCGCGGGGGCCGGCGCGCTGGTAGGCGCTGGCGCGGGAGCGGCTGGAGCCGTAGTTGCCGCCGGCGCCGGCGCGGGGGCGCTGGTAGGCGCTGGCGCGGGAGCGGGTTCATCCGACGAACATCCGAAAGCCACAAGTCCCAAGAACGCCGCTATGATTACGAGAAAGCCTATCGTCTTTGCGCTACGCATTCGTTCCCCTCCCCTTTTTGTTTCAATCAAGTTGTACTATTGCCCAATTATACACACAATGATTAAAGTTAGAAGCCCCCAAGGTCGGTCTTGAACCTGTAACGATTTAGCGGCGCTCCATCTCGCGCAAAAGTTCCTTCCACCTTGATGGGCGAAGGCTAGGATGGGGGTGATCCAATCCACCGACCAAACTGATACAGGCTCGTCAGTCTTGGTTTCAATCCGGGGATCTCAGTCCGAATTCGGCGTTTTGGCAAAATCCGATTCGAGCCTGTTTCGGATATTATTCGCCCGTCAGTATCTCTCTCAGTCGTCGCGCTACGACCTCCTCCTCGCCGTCTTGGACGTTTACCGGTATGAAGAGAATGCTGTCGGAATAGCTTCTTACACGTACACGTATTCCAGGTTCGCCCTCTTCCAGCATACGCGCGACGTCATCTCTGGAAGGTCCGGCCCATTCTGGAGTGAAGTGAATTTCGGCGCTGGCGTGGTTGGCGTCAGGCTCTTCCAGTTCTGGACGCGCTTCATGCAGTTCGACCCGCAGCCCCTGTATGTCGCTGAGCCTATCCGCGACATGGGTGGACTTCGCTCTCCAGTTGGCCTGAACGGCCTCGAAATCAGTATCCACGAAGATTTCCAGCGCGGTAATCAGCCCCGCTATTTCCTCTTTGCACACCTTCGCGGAACGCCCGATGGATTCGGAATTGGGAGCGGAGTTGGCGTATGCGGCTTCTATGAGGTCGGCGCGACCGGCGAGAATGCCCGTGGACTGCGGACCCTGTACGCCCTTGCCGCCGCTAAAGCTGACCATGTCGGCGCCTTGACGAATGTATTTGCTCAGGTTTTCGGGAGGCGGGAGCATGGCGGCGGCGTCCACTATTACCGGAATGCCTCTCGCGTGGGCAATTTCCGCGACCTTGGTCAGAGGGAGCGCGCCGCCCGGCCTCGGCCCGAATATGTAGGCTACGGCGGCAGTGTTTTCGTTTATGGCGGATTCAAGCTCCCATTCATGGGTCGCGCCCGTGTTGCCTATTTCGACTAGAATCGCGCCCGCGGTCCTGAAATTGTGGTCGTAGTTCACTCTATGGGCGCGATGGATAACTATCTCGTTCTTCATGCCTGCGGTGTCCGGCAGTCGCCATACTTTGGCTGGGTCGTTTCCTGCCATGCAGGCGGCGGCTTCGAGAACCATGCCCGCCGCCGATCCCGCGGTTACCAGTCCCGCTTCTGCTCCGGTTAGTCCCGCTATCACGTCGCCCGCTTTCTTGTTCAGGTCGTGCATGTCCACGAACCAGCGCGAGGCCTCTTCCATCGCCTGAACGACCGGCGGAGGCATGATGCTGCCGCCGTGCACCGTTATCCAGCTAGCCGCGTTTATTATGGGCTTGACGCCCAGTCTCTGATAGAAATCACCGCTCTGAGTTGTCATTATCGTCTCCATCTCTGGTCTCGGGTTTCTGATTAGATCGTAGTGGGATGATGTCGTTTACGCTGATTTCAATGTCCGGGAACGCGGTTGGAGATATAGTGTCGCCGCGTTGGTAGATGCGCGTTGCGCGGTATCCCCGCGGTGTCGGTTCGGTGTGGACTTCGATGCGGTCGTCTCGCAGGTTGGCTATCCAGACTTCTGGGATGCCGAGTGATGCGTAGTAGGGGAGTTTGACGCCGCGGTCGTAATCCAATGAGGAGTCTGCGACTTCTATCAGCAACAGGACATCCCGGGGACGTGGTTTGCCGAAATCATAGAGGTCGTCCCGGAATGCGAGCAGCGTGAAATCGGGTTCTGGCTCGGAGGTGGAGGACGTTACGATAGGGGACTGAACCGATACCAGCGCCCGATTGGCGATGTTCAAACCTGCGAATGCGCGGTTGAGCCGTACTATACACGCCGAGTGTCTGTCTCCTGCGGGCGACATGGCTACAATCTCTCCTTCTAGTAGCTCCACGCGCTCTCCATGCCCCAATATCCCCGCCTTGCCCATGGCGTGATATTCCTTGCGGGTGAATAGACGTTTCTTAGGCGCGTCGGTTAGAGTATCCGGCTCGGCCCGCGCGAGCGTTTGTGTCGTCATAGTCGTCATAATGGTAACAGTCTCCGCGCATACGGTTTTCTACGATGTATCGCTATCGGGTCGCGGCGGGATGATGTCGTTTACGCTGATTTCGATGTCAGGGAAAGCGGTTGGCGATATTGTATCGCCGGGTCGGTATATTCTGGATGCGCCGTAGCCTGCGGAAGACCGTTCCGTGTACGACTCGACCTGATTGTCTCGCAAATTCACTATCCAGACTTCAGGTATTCCAAATTCGGCGTAGCGAGGGAGTTTGATGTTTCTATCGTAGTTCAGGGACGAGTCGGATACCTCGACTAGAAGCAGAATGTCCTCTGGGCGCGGATTCCTCGATTCATAGAAGTCGTCCCGGAAGGTCAGCAGCGTGATGTCGGGCTGGAACTCGGATATCCGTGTCATAACCGAGGGATTCTGTACTCTTACTATCGCGCGTCTTTGTATCCCCAACGGCATGAATACATGAGTCAAACGGTCAACGCGCGTCAAGTGCCTGATTCCGGGGGGAACCATAACGACAATCTCTCCTTCGAGCAGTTCCAAGCGCTCCTCATGTCCCAATATCCCCGCCTTTCCCATGGCATGGTATTCCTTGCGGGTGAATAGACGTTTCTTAGGCGCGTCGGTTTGGGTGTCCGGTTCGGCCCGCGCGAGCGTTTGTGTCGTCATAGTCATCATAGTGGTAACAGTCTCCGCGCATACGGTTTTCTACGATGTATCGCTATCAGGTCTTGGCGGGATGATGTCGTTTACGCTGATTTCGATGTCCGGGAAAGCTGTTGGCGATATTGTATCGCCGATCCGATAGATCCTCGATGCGCGATAGCCCTCAGAGGACGGCTCAGTATGCGACTCGACCTGATCGTCTTGCAGGTTTACTATCCACGTTTCGGATACTCCGACAGCCGCGTAGTGCGGAAGCTTATAGGCGCGATCATAGTCGAGCGATGAGTCCGAGACTTCTATTAGCATCAGAATATCCTGTGGGCGCGGCTTTCCCAACGCATAGCGGTCTTCCCTGATCTTTAGCAGCATGAGATCAGGATCAGGTTCTGAGGTGGGCGAGGCGATAAGCGGATTCTGGATTATAACTCCCGCGCGCCCGGCCAGCCGACCTGATGTAGAGAAAATATCGGTGAGCCATAATACGCTTGTGAAATGCCTGTTCCCGACTGGCGACATGGCGACAATCTCTCCTTCGAGTAGCTCCACGCGCTCTCCATGCCCCAATATCCCCGCCTTGCCCATGGCGTGGTATTCCTTTCGGGTGAAGAGCCGCTTCTTTGGCGCGTCGGTTAGAGTATCCGGTTCGGCCCGCGGGAGCGTTTGTGTCGTCATAGTCGTCATAATGGTAACTGTCTCCGCGCATATAGGTTTCTACGATATGTCGCTATCGGTTCGTGGCGGGATGATGTCATTTACGCTGATTTCGATGTCCGGGAAGGCTGTTGGCGATATTGTATCGCCGAGCCGATAGATTCTCGATGCGCGATAGCCTTCGGAAGACGGCTCAGTATGCGACTCGACCTGATCGTCTTGCAGGTTCACTATCCACGTTTCGGGTATTCCGACAGCCGCGTAGTGCGGAAGCTTGTAGTCTCTATCATAGTCGAGCGATGAGTCTGAGACTTCTATTAGCAGCAGAATATCATGTGGGCGCGGGTGTCCGGATGAATTTCTATACCTGTCTTCTCGATAAGTTAGCAATGCGAGGTCGGGTTCGGGTTCGGAATTAGGCGACGTAGATACAGGATTCTGAATCTGGATATGCGCGCGTCCTATCAGTCTGCCTGATTCGTAAAATTCTTCACTCAGCCAGAGGACGCACAGAGAGTGCCTGTTTCCAATTGGGGACATGGTCACAACCTCGCCTTCAAGGAGTTCGATGCCTCCCTGATCATACGGCAGAATGCCCGCCTCGCCCATGGCGTGGTATTCCTCGCGGGTGAAGAGCCGCTTCTTAGGCGCGTCGGTTTGGGTGTCCGGTTCGGCCCGCGGGAGCGTTTGTGTCGTCATAGTCGTCATAATGGTAACTGTCTCCGCGCATACAGGTTTCTACGATGTATCGCTATCGGCTCGTGGCGGGATGATGTCGTTTACGCTGATTTTCAGGTCTGGGAAAGCGGTTGGCGATATTGTATCGCCGATCCGATAGATTCTCGACGCGCGATAGCCTTCGGAAGACGGCTCAGTATGCGCCTCTACCTGATCGTCTTGCAGGTTCACTATCCACGTTTCAGGTATTCCGACAGCCGCGTAGTGCGGAAGCTTGACATTCACGTCGTAATATAGAGACGAATCCGCTACTTCCACCAGCAGCAGAATATCTTCCGGTCTTGGATGTCCGGATGCGTAGCTATCCTCCTTTGGCTCCAAGAGCGTGAGGTCAGGTTCCGGCTCGGACGTAGAGGACGTGGCAGCCGGATTCTGGACACGCACTATTGCGCGGTCTCCGATATTTGCCGTCGCATAGAACGCTTTGGTGAGCATATCAACTCCCGCCGCGTGTCTGCTTCCGATTGGCGACATGGCGACAATCTCTCCTTCGAGCAATTCGACGCGCTCTCCACGCCCCAGAATGCCCGCCTTGCCCATGGCGTGGTATTCCTCGCGGGTGAAGAGCCGCTTCTTAGGCGCGTCGGTTTGGGTGTCCGTTTCGGTCCGCGGAAGCGTTTGTGTCGTTATAGTCGTCATAATGGTAACTGTCTCCGCGCATACAGGTTTCTACGATGTGTCTGTATCGGTTCGTGGCGGGATGATGTCGTTTATGCTGATTTCGATGTCCGGGAAGGCTGTTGGAGATATTGTATCGCCGATCCGATAGATTCTCGACGCGCGATAGCCTGCCGAAGACGGCTCGGTATGCGCCTCTACTTGATCGTCTTGCAGGTTCACTATCCACGTTTCAGGTATTCCGACCGCGGCGTAGTGCGGTAGCTTGACATTCACGTCGTGATATAGAGACGAATCCGCTACTTCTATCAGCAGCATAATATCTTCCGGTCTTGGGTGCCCGGATAGATATCTGTCTTCGCGATGGGCAATCAGCATAATGTCCGGCTCAGGTTCAGATGTAGATGATGTGGCGGCGGGTCCCTGCACCCGCGCGATTGCTCTCCTGGCGATATTCAAAGCGGCGAATTCGTAGTTTAGCTGATCAACGCAGAAGGCGTGTCTGCTTCCGATTGGCGACATGGCGACAATCTCTCCTTCGAGCAGCTCCACGCGCTCTCCATGCCCCAATATCCCCGCCTCGCCCATGGCGTGGTATTCCTTGCGGGTGAAAAGCCGTTTCTTTGGCGCGCCGGTTTGGGTGTCCGTTTCGGTCCGCGGAAGCGTTTGTGTCGTCATAATTGCCTCCCCTTATTATTGGGCGATAGACGAGGAGCGCGTCGCAGAAATGCGATATAGCTATTTGGACGATTATAACACGCCCCGTTACACAACTATCGCCAGATTGTGATAACCTTGCTTTCGATGATGGACATGGAATTGCGACTACTTATATCCGATTAGGCGGAAACCAATTTCAAGGAGATGTACATGAGCAAGGTTATCGGGAGTTATCTCATTTCGAGGACGCTCAAGGAGGAAGGGGTTGACACGCTCTTCTACCTGATGGGCGGTCCCAATTTCGACATAGTCATGGCGGCGGAGGATCTGGGAATTCGCTGCATAGACTTCAGGCATGAGCAGGCGGCCGCTTTCGCCGCTCACGCATACGCGCGAGTAACAGGCAAGCCCGGCGTATGCACGGCGGCGTCTGGTCCCGGAACTCTGAACCTGCTGACGGGCGTCTATACGGCGGCGATTGACTGCGCCCCCATGGTGATTCTGGGCGGCGCGGGACCGGTTCACGAGATTGGACGCGAAGCGTTCCAGGAGGTGGACCAGGTTGGCATCATGGAACCGATGATGAAGTGGGTTCACCAGACCACGCAGGCGGCGCGCTACCCAGAGGTCGTTAGCATGGCGTTCCGAAAGGCGACGACCGGACGGCCCGGCCCCGTATATATAGACTGCGGCGCGGACGTTCTGTATGAAGAGGTGGAAGAAGACGACGCCGTAGCGCCGTATCGCGCGGCGCGGCGCACAAGGCCGGCCGCGGAACCAAGCGTGGTAAACGAAGTGATAGATATGCTTGCGGCCTCAGAGCGACCGATGATATTCGCGGGCGGCGGAGCGTTCTTCTCCGGCGCCGCGCCGGAGTTGGAACGATTCGTGGACCTCACGTCCACGCCGTTCTACACCGCGCCGATGTCCAGAGGCCTCGTTCCCGAAGACCACGCCGTCTCCTTCCCTGCCGCTCGCAGCACCGCGATGCGCGAGACAGACCTTGTGCTGGTCGTCGGAACGCGATTGAACTGGATGGTGCAATACGGCCATAGATTCAACCGCGATGCCAAGATAGTGCAAATAGACATAGAGCCGAGTGAACTTGGCCACAACCGCGACATCGACCTCGGAATAGTGGGAGACGCCAAGGCGGTTCTGACGCAGATGCTGGAGGAGGCTGAAGCGCGCGAGTCGGACTGGGCCGGCAGGATCGAGTCGGACTGGGTATTGAAACTCAGAGATGTCGAGGATGACCGACAGGCGCGCGGCGCGGCGATACAGAACTCCGACCAGACTCCTATGCACCCGCTGCGACTCTGCAAGGAAATACGCGAGTTCCTCGACAGGGACGCCATTCTGTCTGTGGACGGCAACGAGATTCTGCACTTCGGCAGACAGTCTCTCCCCACATACGTTCCCGGACACAGGCTCAACTCCGGCGTTACCGGCACGATGGGCGTGGGACTGCCGTATGGTATAGGCGCGCAGTTGGCGAAGCCCGACAAGCAGGTGCTGGTGCTTCACGGCGACGGCTCCATGGGCATGAACGCGATGGAACTGGACACCTGTGTGCGGCACAACATCCCCGTGGTGACAGTGATCTCCAACAACGCGGGCTGGACGGCGCGCACCCCCGACAAGCGCAAGCCCGGCCGCGAGCTTGGATTCACCAATTTCGACGGCATGGCGCGCGAGCTGGGCGCTTACGGCGAGAGAGTGGAAGACCCTAACGAAATAAAGCCCGCTCTGCAGCGCGCTTTCGACAGCGGCAAGCCAGCGGTGATAAACGCCATCGTCGAGCCGACGGCGGCCGGCGTGTCTCGCTCATGGGGCGGAAGCCGAATGGAGTAAGGTTCGCAGGGAATGTGAAGTATCGGGGGCCGGGCTTAGTCTCGGCCTCCGGCATTTTGGGCTAGTCCTCTATCTTCAGGCTGCCCATGACTACTGTTCCATTGATTTCCAGATCGGTCTGATCGGTTTGGGAGTCTGAGGGCATACGCTCGTCCTTCGACTCGCCCATGACGGTGGTGACGCCGTCCATCTGTACGTTCCATTCGCGTGGAACCCGAATTTCCATCTGGCCCGTGACGACGGAGAGTTCGAGAACAGCAGGCTTTTCCATGACAGAGGAGTCGCGCAGGTCAAGTTTCGACTCGCCCATGACCGCCGTAGCTTGCCCTCCCTTGAACTCGGTGGAGATTATCCTTTCGGTGGCGGACCCCATTACGCTTACGAAGTTTACCGAGTCCTGGTCGGACGGCGCGACTTTCTGGGCTGAGCCGAACACGGTCACCGAGTCGGGCGTGTCCTGGTGGGCGGTATCGCCACCTGCGACGCTCTCGCGCCTGCGTCTGGCTCCGAAGCTCTTTATCAAGATGACAAGGCCGACGACTATCAGGATCACAGGCCAGAATCTGAGGATGTCCAGTATGTCCAGGACCATTATCTGGATGACCGCGGCCACGACTATCATGAAGATTGGGCCGCCGACCTGACGGAAGCGGTTCTTTACCATCAGGAACACGCCGAGGAGGATGAACAAAGACGGGATCCAAATGAATATGTCGCCCAAGTCTATGTCAATGACATCCGTACTGCCCAGTAGGAGCAGGATGCCCACGGCGATCACTATGAGACCTGCAATGAACCGACTCGCGCTCATTTTTCTGCTCCCTGAAATTCTGCCGATAGCCTCACACTCTTGGCAATTCTCTATTCCGTTTCAAGACACCAACGCGCGCAGCCCGGCTAACACGTGAAAGCGATTCCGCCGCCTACTATATACTACACGGCGCAGGGCGAATATGCGCAATCGCTTCTGTCCCGTTCGGCGCACCCTTCCAACTATGCAACTTGCGCGGCGGCTCTGTTAGGATTTGTCTGGGAGTGTGCAGTATGTCATCTGGGCAAGTTCGATGTTGCAGCGGTCCGCGTCTGGGAGAGGTGGTAGAGGCCACGACGACCGAGTTCGTCGCGCAGTGTTACGAGCTTTATGCCGCGCCCCCGCTGGGCAGTCTGGTTAGGTGCGGCGACGTTGAGGCGGTGTACGGGATAGTGCATGAGGTCGCCACACGGAGCATTGACAGTGGACGCAGGCCGATTGCGAGGGGACGAGACGAGGACGATGAGAACGCCATCTACAATGCGAATCCGCAACTTTCACGCCTGCTCTCTACTGAGTTCCGCGCTCTGTCCGTCGGACACACCGAGGGAGGCGCGCTGAGACGCTGGCTCGCGCCGCTGCCTCCGCGGATACACTCTTTCGTGTATCCGTGCTCCGACGACGCTCTCAGGACTTTTAGCGCGGAGTTGGATTTCGCGTCCATACTTCTTTCCGCGCCTATCGCCGCCGCCGATGATGTGTTGGCCGCCTTTCTGAAGATGGCGGGTGACGCCCACCAGGACCGGGAGGCGTTTCTGGTGAGCGCGGGCAGGCGGCTGACTCCCCTTCTGGGCGGACAGATGCAGAGGCTGAATGGAATTCTTCGGAGGATAGCGCCATGACTATGAGCGCCAACGGCAGTGTGGGAACCGCAGGTCTGGAGTGGGGAGCGTCTCAAAGGCTGGGCATGGTGGTGTCCGGCTCTTTGACCGACGGAGTGGAGGTTCGTCTGGACGCAGATACATCCATCGAGGATATCAAGGTGGGAACGTTCGTGAACGTGCAGGGACAACGTATGCGCTTCTTTGGCGTAGTTACGGACGCTGAACTCGCCTCGATGGATCCTGGTCTGCCCGCGTCGCCGCCCGACGTGTCGAATCCGTTCGTGGCGCGCGTGGTGTCGGGGACTGCGGCTTATGGAGCTATCAAGGTAGAACCTATGCTGACGCTGGGGGCGGGCGAGTCGGTCGCTGGACTCGATGGCCCACAGCCGGCTAAGACGATACCGCCTCATTTCTCGCCTGTTGGGACAGCTACCGATGAGGACATACGCATCGTATTTGGCAGCGAGGATGACAAGCATTTCTGGATAGGCAGCCCGCTGGATATGGACACGCAGCTCTGCCTGGACATCGAAGAGTTGGTCACGCGCTCCAACGGAGTATTCGGCAAGAGCGGCACGGGCAAGACGTTTCTGACCCGCCTGCTTCTGGCAGGCATACTCCAGAAGAATGTCGCCTCCAACCTTGTGTTCGATATGCACAACGAATATGGATGGCAGGGGACATCGGAGGGGGCGACCAGTACGGTCAAGGGGCTGAAGCAGTTGTTCAGTTCGAGGGTGGCGGTGTTTACGCTGGACGAGGAGAGTTCGCGCAGACGCGGCGTCAACCCGGACTATGTGGCGCGCATTGGGCTGGAGGAGATAGAGCCGGAAGACATTCTGATGCTGCGTGAGTCGCTGAACTTGTCGGAGGTGGCTGCGGACGCGACTTACTCGCTCCAGCGCGAATTTGGGCGGAAGAGATGGCTGAAAGCGTTTCTGGAAATGTCCGGGGGCGAGGAGATGCGTGAGCTCGCCTCTAGTTTGAACGTCAATGACCGCGCGTTGTCAACGCTCCATAACAGGCTGGGCCGACTAACTCGCCTGCCGTTCATAGACGCAGAGAAGCCGCACGATTCAGTCAATCGCATATTGGACTATGTTCAAAACCAGGATATGCACGTTGTGCTGGAGTTTGGGCGCTATGGGAGCAATCTGTCGGCGTATATACTGGTTGCGAATCTGCTGACTCGTCGCATCTACGCGCGATACCAGGAACTGACAGAGAAGGCGGCCGGCGACGACGGACAGAAGCCGCGTCCGCTGGTCATCACCATCGAGGAGGCGCATAAGTTTCTGAATCCCGGCATAGCGGATCAGACGATATTCGGCACGATAGCGCGCGAGATGCGCAAGTTCAACGTGACGCTGCTGCTGGTTGACCAGAGGCCGTCCGGAATAGACGATGAGATAATGAGCCAGATAGGAACGAAGTTGACCTGTCTGCTGGACAGCGACCGGGATGTGGACGCGGTATTGTCCGGGGTATCGGGAAGCCGCAAGCTTCGGGCTGTGCTGTCGCGGCTTGAGTCGAAGCAGCAGGCGCTAGTATTCGGACACGCGCTTCCTATGCCTGTTGTTGTGAAGACGCGCGATTATGGATCGGCGGAGTCTTACGCCTCATTTGGGTGGCGAGACGAGAATGAACGCATGGCGAATGCGGAGCGGGACGCGGCGGACTTGTTCTGAGACCAGCGCTGATTAGGGGCGGCTTAGGCGAATCGGGCGCTGTCGGCCTCGCTGGGTTCGAGAAGCGTGACTCTGTTGGTTCGCTTTTCCATGAATAGCGCGAAACGAGAGAGAATATCGAGCCAGAGCAGAGAAGGAAGGCCGACTATTCGCCCCGGCGTCGGTTTGAGGATTGGAATATCCTGGTCAATGTCGAGGCTTCCTAATCTCATGACGACCCGGGTTTGCCGAGTTGAAGCCAAACCGCCCACGCCGAGGCTTTGGCGTCCTGCAGTCAGGCTTTCCATATCAACTCCATACGTTCCAATCATTTTGGTGGCGGCGCGATGTCCAATTTGTGTGCGATCCGAACCAGTATCAATCGCGAAGGGTATTTCCATTTCGACGATGCTGAGGTCGGGCATACTGACGAGTGCATCCACATAGGGACGCCCGGAAGGGCTGAAGTATCCTCTTATCATTTCATTACCAAGGATGGAGCCAGTCTATATCAGTCAATAGTTCGATTGCCATATAGTCCGGTTGTCCTTTTGGCGGCGGTCCTATTTCTTTTAGCATCTCTATAAATCGCCATGGGTCAGGGTCTGCCGCCACGACCTTTCTGTCAACCACCATTATCCAGTGTTCGGGATATTTCTCCATAAGTTCGTCATAGTGATCACGGATGAACCTTCGATTTTCGTTATAGGGTGGCGATGCTGTCTTCGTGTCGAGCATATTTGCGCTCCTTCGGTTCGGCGGACAGGCTTCATGCCCATTATGGCAGAGGCGGCGGATCGGTTATATACCAGCCCGCCGCCTTTATTTTTGAACTTTCGAATCTTGGGCGAAGAAACCTATCTTTCGATGCCGGAGTAGTGAAGCGCCTGGCCCACTATGTCCACGTCAACGAGTTCGCTGTGAGCGGCGAGGAGCTGCTGAGTAATGGGCCCGGGAGTGGAGTCCCCGACTGGGCGCCTGTCCACCATGCTCACAGGCAGTATTCGCGGGCTTGTCCTGGAGAAGAACACCTCGTCGGCGGTATAGATATCGTAGGGCTGAAGGTCATCCTCGACGACGGGTATATCCAACTGTTCGGCGACATCGAATACGACGCTGCGCGAGATGCCCTGAAGTATGCTGCGGTCCGTGGGCGTCTTCAGTACGCCGTCCTTGACCAGGAACACGTTGTAGCCTGTGCCTTCCGTAAGGTTGCCGTACTGATCTAGCAGAATGGGCGACGCGCCCGGATCAACGTCGGCGGCCTCGAGCTCCGCCAAGACGAAGTTGGCGCGGCTGTGGTGCTTGACCTTGGGGTCCATCGTGTCGCTGGAGTAGCTGCGAGTCTTGGTGATGACTCCATGCGCGCCGTCCACATAGTATTGAGCGAAAGACTCGAACGCGACCGGCTTTACCATGATGCAAACGGTGGGCGTGAGACCGTGTACGCCATGCCCGACACCGCGCGTTATGAAAGGATTTATGGCGAAGTCGCCCGCCTCGTCCAGATGAGATAGATTGCGCTCCACCCCTTCCTCGCACAGAGCGGTCATCTCTTCAGGAGTAAGTCCCGGGTCTATGCGCATATACTTGAGCGACCTGTACAGACGGTCTATGTGGCGATCGAGAACGAACGGCTTGCCCGCAAAGGTGCGCGCTATGTCGAATACGACGTCCGCGACGACGAAGCCTCTGTCTTCTGGAGAGATTCTGACGTCTCCGAGCGGCATCCATTCGCCATTGAAGTATGCGCTGAAAGTATTCTGGTCAACCATGCAATTCCTCCTAATGGGTATGTTCGACTCGCATTTTAACGCCGCGCGAGACATGGGGCAATGCTATCTTCCAACGTCTCTTCGGCCTCTGCGATCTGCGCTTTGGCCGGTCAACCCCCGAACTCGCTGACGGCTGATAGAGTCAGCCACGATCTTCCTCAAGATGAAAGCCGCCGCCTGAACGTTGAAAATCCTCAGGCCAACATATTCATCATCCTCAACCGCATCATCTCCGTACACGGTGACAGGCGCGGTCTTTTTAACTTCGCCCGGCGCGAAGATAAGAGTAGCAACTGTGTTAAGAGTCAAGTGGTGGAGTGGATTCGATTGAGTGCGGGGTCC
>CAZXFX010000068.1:0-16451 GCA_964640295.1 uncultured Dehalococcoidia bacterium
GGGGGATGTGTGAACTGTGATTTTTGTGATTCTGGGGATTTGCATGATGGGGAATAGTGGATAGTGAATGGGGAATTTAGAATTATCTGGTGGCTGATTGGGGTTGAGCCTTCCCCGTCGAGGGCTGAGAGGGGGAAGGGACTTTTTGATTGGTTTTCGCGTTTACCTACCCCTGTGAGCATCAAGGGGGAAGGGACTTTTGCCTGAGGTGGGTCACCGACTAAATTGATACAGCCTCACCTTGCGCTTTAGCGTTGTACAAGAGGGACCGTGACGTAGTACAATATAGGCACGGTGGATATTCGCGCAGTGAGAAGGGCGTTTTGTTTTCAGGATGCTCCAGCTTGGATGTCTGTCCGAATCCAGCTTTGCAGGAGCGTAGCTCAGGCTGGTAGAGCATCGGTCTCCAAAACCGAGGGTCGCGGGTTCGAATCCTGCCGCTCCTGCCATTTTGCCGTCCCGCGCGCGCTTTAAGAAAGCGACCTCTCAGGTTCTCCACACGCGAATGACGCGGAGACCGTGTCGCTGGGCTGGCGCCGTTGGCGCTCCTGACACGTATGGGTATTCAAATCTTCATAAGCCAGCACTTACTGAGAATACCGTCATCGCAGGACGATCTATCGTTTCCACAGGCTTGCGCTTGCGCTCCCGGCGACTATTATGAACAGTGGATTTATGAAGCCCCAGAAGATGAGACGGAGTTGACTCTGCGATTCTTCCAATGCGAGGTCGTCGAACCAGTTCCAGAAGAACAACAGCGCGAGCAGCGCCGCCGCATAGAAGGACGCGCTCGCGCATATAAATTCTTTGGTGTCCGCAGAGTCATATCCCGCTCTTCTCTTGTTGATGTATGTGACTGCCAATGACACTATAACGCCAAACGATATGAACCAGTTCAGGATGTCCCATATTCCGCCAATATCTACGTTTTCTGGGTAGAACGCGGAGAATATGAGATGGAACGCTATCACAGCCACTATTATTGCGAGTATTACAGACAAGGGTCTTTTCAAGGTATCCATAGTGACCTTTTTTCCTCAAGGATTCTGAAATTGGCGGACGCAACGACTTATCGAATCAATTGCAACATATCTCGTAGAAATGGTCAAATCACAGGAGCGCGGCGCGCGGTAAGCGGATTGCATGGTCTGCGACGGCGCTGTATGAGTGTATGACCGCGAGGGAAGAGAGGAGGCGCGAGGTATATGAAAGCGATATTGTTCGATGTGTTTGGGACGACCGTTGACTGGCGGTCGTCAATCATCGCGGAATTGGAAGAGTTTGGCGAATCTACCGGACTGAGCGCGGACTGGGGTGAGTTTGCGGACAGGTGGCGCGCCGGGTTCAGGGAATTGCAGGGCGAGATAGCGCGGGGCGACAGAGGATGGATTACGATGGACGAGATTCATCGTGAAGTTTTGGACGGACTTCTGCGTGATTTGAGCGTGTCCAACCTGTCCGAGGAGAGGGTCGCTCGCCTGAATATGGGATGGAGCAGACTCAGTCCATGGCCCGATGTGGTAGAGGGGCTGAGGATGATGAAGCGGGATTTCATTATAGGGACTCTATCCAATGGGAATCTGTCGCTTCTGGTGTCGCTTGCAAAGCACGGGGGGCTGCCGTGGGATTGCGCGCTTTCCACGGCGATGTTCGACTCATATAAGCCGAATCCTGAAGTTTATCTGGGCGCGACGAGGATGCTGGACGCAGAGCCGGAAGAGGTGATGATGGTCGCCGCTCACGCCTACGACGTAGATGGAGCGCGCTCCGCCGGTCTCAGAACTGCGTATGTGTTCAGGCCTGACGAATTTGGAGCGGGCAGGGGCGAGGACCCAGGCGATACTTCAAGGTTTGATTTCGTGGCGTTTAGTTTCGTGGAACTTGCGGAGACGCTCTCGGAATAGCTACCTGGTCAGACGCCAGCGAACCACTCGTCGAACTTATCGGCGACGCTCGCGTCCCCGCTCAGCGCTATCTGGCGTCTTCGGACGGAGCGGCGAAGATTCACGCGCCCCATCAGAAACAGGATATAGGCGCTGGAATCGAGCGATATGGACACATCGGCGTCCACTGAGAGGTCGGCGATATCGAAAGAGAACGAGTCGGAGCTAACTATCAAATCGCGCGCTTCTCCATTTGAGTCTGTCAGAACGAATCGGATAGTCGCGTCGCCTTCCAAGTCTTCGGGTTTGCGGAAGGACGCGCGCAGCCAGTTGGGCAGCCACGCTTTCAGGAACGGCGTCGCCAGTGGGTTGATTTTGGCGGCGCGGTCGAATCCATAGCGTATATCCCAAGCGTGAACCGACAGTTCTATCAGCCGCCACTCTATGAGCCGCGATACGTCCATTACCCTGGCCGGATGCCACGCGGGGAGGTCATACTGATCGGGTTCTAATTCGACTAGAAGGCTGTTCAGGCGCAGGCAGGAGGCGTTGAATTCATAGAAGATGTCCTCGTAGAAGGCCTCTCTCAGGTTTACCAGTTCTTCCAGGCGTTCTTCGGCGGACTTGCGTTTGTATCCCATTGGCGGAGAGGCGCTACCCCTGAGGGCGCGCTGAACGCTCATCGTCTTCATGCCGGCTGTGATAATCAGGTGAGTCACGACGTCGGCGATTTTCCATTGGGAGCAGGCGCTGGCGTATATGTCGGGGTCGCGCCATACGTCGTCGGGCAAGGTGTGAAGAAACCCGGCCAGGTCGTTGGACAGCGCTCGGACGGTCTGGATATTTCGCTTGACTGAGGCGGCGTCTGACATTCTAAATATCCCGTATGTTGGGGTGGGCCGCTAAATGCCTTTGTCGGCAACAAACGCGGCGAGGTCGGCGGTTCGGCAGGAGTAGCCCCATTCATTATCGTACCACCCAACCACCTTGACCATGTCGTCTCCGAGCGACAGCGTGGATGTCCCGTCAACGATAGCGCTGTGAGGGTCGCTGATGAAATCTGAGCTTACCAGCGGCTCGTCGGTATAGTCGAGAATCCCGTTCAACCCGTTAGACGCGGCCTCCATGTAGGCTTCGTTCACATCTTCGGCGGAAGCAGCCACTTCGAGTGTGGCCACGAAGTCGGTGAGCGACACCGTTGGCGTGGGAACTCTTACCGCCATGCCGTTTATTCTTCCGGCCAGATCCGGCATGACGATTCCGACGGACTTGGCGGCTCCTGTGGTCGTGGGGATAATGTTCTGGGCAGCGGCTCTGGCCCTGCGCGGGTCGGAGTGGTATTTATCCAGAATGCGTTGGTCGTTGGTATATGCGTGGATGGTGGTCATGAGGCCGCGCTGGACGCCGAAGCTGTCGCGCAGAACCTTCACTATGGGCGCGATGCAATTGGTGGTGCATGAGGAATTGCTGATAATGTTGTGCAGGTCCGGGTCGTAGTCATCGTCGTTGACTCCGAGAACGATAGTGAGCGCGTCGCCTTTAGCGGGCGCGGTTATAATCACCTTCTTGGCGCCGCTTTCCAGATGTCCGCTTGCCTTGCCCGCGTCGTTGAACGCTCCTGTGGATTCGATCACTATCTCGACGCCGATTTCGCCCCAGGGCAAGTTGGAAGGGTCGTCTTCGTTCAGTATCAGCACATCCGCGCCATCTATGCGGACGCTGTCGTCGGTGGCGACTACATCGCCCGCGTATCTGCCGTATGTGGAGTCGTACTTGAACAGTCGGGCTATATCTTCTGGCCGTCCTCGGCGGCTGTTGACAGCGACAACTTCCAGCTTGTCAGGGTAGCGTTCCAGGGCAGCGCGGAGCGTCTGCTTGCCCATGCGTCCGAAGCCGTTGATTCCTATGCGTGTGGACATTTTAGTTCATCCTCCGTTCCTGACGGGCGCATTCGGGATCATATTTCATGCATAACTATATTATTCCAGATAAGCGTGGGATGATGTCACTATTTCAGACGCCATTTCGACTGCTTCTTCGGCCTGGCCTTTGGTGTATGTTTCGTGGGGCAGTCCGCCCGGAAGCGCGTCCGTGTATCGGGTGGCGATATAGTACTGGTCGAGGCGGCAGGCGGCTTCTCTAAGGGATTCCGGCTCTTCACGCTCGCCGACCAGATCGTTCAGAAGCCCTTGAAGCGAATGGCCTATGACGAACCTGTCGCCCCTGCCGTAAGCAACCGACTTGAGAGCTTTTTGGGCGACTTGCTGGGACATGAAACAGGCCTGAGAGTAGAACCCCTCCCTGAGCGCGAGTTGAGCGAACGCAAGGTCGTTTTCAGATTGCGATATCCAGCGGGCAGATTCTGCTGTCTGGTCAGGCTTCATATATTTATTACGGCACCCTCTTGCAGCGCGATTTCGATGAATGGGCGACGCTGGACGAGCATTGCGCGCAGTTCGTCGGGAGTGTAGATAAGCATATCGAGGGAGTGGGGCCAGGCCGCGCGGACTTCTCGAAAGTCCGAAGCCCTGTCGAAGAATCCCTTGTCTGTATCGTGGACTATTATGATGTCCAGGTCACTGTACCTGTCGGCGCTTCCCTTAGCGTATGAGCCGAACACGACCGCCTTTCGCGCTCCGGATCTCTGAATCAGGGGGGCGAGTGAATCGCGTATCTGGGCGATAGTCGGTATGTATGTATTGTTATCTGCTTTGAGCGATGAACTTTTCATAGACTTCCGCGCCCGCGTATCTGGCTTTGGCGCCCAATTCCTCTTCGATTCGCAGCAGGCGGTTGTACTTGGCCGTCCGCTCGCCACGCGCTGGCGCGCCCGCCTTTATCTGTCCCGCTCCAGTTCCGACGGCCAGGTCGGCTATGGACGTGTCCTCGGTCTCGCCTGAGCGATGGCTGATTACTACGCCCCATCCCGCCTCTCTGGTCATCTGGATTGCGTCCAGAGTTTCGCTGACGGTCCCAATCTGGTTCAGTTTCACCAAGACTGCGTTGGACGAATTTCGCTGGACGCCTCTCTCGATTAGGCGAGGATTGGTGGTGTAGATGTCGTCTCCGACAAGCTGGGTTCGACGTCCTATTCGCTGGTTCATGGCGTCCCACGCATCCCAGTCGTCTTCAGCCAGTCCGTCTTCGATTGATACTATGGGGTAGTCGTTCAGCCACTCCTCATATATATTCACCAGCCCGTCCCCTTCCAGGGACGCGTTTTCACGCGGCAGCGAATAGATTCCCGGAACGGCGCTGAGTTCGGATGCGGCCACGTCCAGCGCGATGAAACACTCTACTCCCGGTTTATAGCCCGCCTTCTCGATAGCTTCCACCAGCAGGTCAACGGCCATTCGGTTGGAGTACAGCGACGGGGCGAATCCGCCTTCGTCGCCGACGTGCGTACTGAGAGAATGGCGTCTCAGGCTGTCCATCAGGGAGTGGTAGATTTCGACGCCGGCTTGTAGAGATCGCGCGAAAGATTCGAATCCGGCAGGGACTATCATGAATTCCTGAAAGTCGGTGGAGTTTTCGGCGTGTCGCCCGCCATTGATGACATTGAGCATGGGGACGGGCAGCGTGTAGGATTCGCCGCAGTCGAATCGTGTGTAGAGCGGCTTGCCTTCGCTTACGGCGGCGGCTCGCGCGGACGCGAGAGATACGCTGAGGATGGCGTTCGCGCCAAGATTGCGTTTGTTATCGGTACCGTCCAGTTCGATGAGCGCGCGGTCTATAGCATTCTGGTCGTTGGCAGGCCGTCCGATGAGTTCGGGCGCTATGAGGTCGCGCACATTCTGTACGGCTTTGAGGACGCCGCGCCCATTGTACCGTTGTGGGTCGCCGTCCCGCAGTTCGACAGCCTCGTTGGCGCCGGTGGACGCTCCCGACGGCGCCAGCGCGCCGCCTCGCGCGCCGTCTTCCAAAATCATATCCACCTCGACAGTCGGATTGCCCCTGGAGTCGAGAATTTCTCTGGCCTTGATATCGGCTATGTTGCTCACGAATGTTGACTCGACTTCCCGCGCGCGGCTGAACTTTGGAGTTGGTCTGATTGTGACGATGGCTTAGCCTGATTATAGCAATAGGGACTTGGGCGCTACAAAATCCTAGGAGGGTCTTTCGGTATTCACCTATCAGCCGTCTGTGAGTTTGGGCGCAGGTTGTTGGAATGCGGTCCGTGATATAGACGCGATCCATAGACAGCGGATTGCATATTTTCGTAAACTATGTCGTCAGTAAATAGATGTATGAATGTCCTGAACAAGTGAATTACCCCAAGAAAGAGGTCTGTTCTGAGATTATTCATAGTACACTATCCCAACTGTATATGGGATAATCGTCTAAGATCGGCGAGTTGCGGCATATCCGCGCTCCAAAATATGCTATGAGCCAATAATTAGCTGGTTTGACAATCCATGATTCCCCACAATAGAGGATGTTCCATGACGTTCAAGAAATGTGTTTTGCTAACGACCGCTTTCAGCCTGCTGCTGGTAGCCATTATAGCGATGTCGGGCGCCGATAGAGTCGTTCTCGCAGGCCCGAATGAGCAGTCCTCCACCTCGACCACGACCCCTGTGAACGTGGTGGGATCGGACCCAAGAGAGTACACGGTAGATTATGTGGAGCGCGCGATAAGCCTCTACAATCAGCGCGGCCTGGAGGCGACGCAAGCTTACTACAACAGCGACGATAGCTTTGAGGGCGAATGGTATCTGTTCGCGATAGACGAGAACGATATATACGTAATTCATCCTCTGATCCCTAAGCTTATCGGCACGGACATAAAGGACGTGATTGACTCGTCCGGATATGAACTGGGCAAGGATATTGCCAAGGCGACTGAGGAAGGCCGCTGGATAGAGTACCTGTGGCCGCATCCGGTTACGCTTGCTGAGGTGCCAAAAGTGTCCTACGCCAAGCGACACGACGGGTACGTATTCGCGTCGGGCTACTACCCTGTCCCCGGCGACCCCGCGGAATATACCCAAGACTATGTGCAAAAGGCGATAGACAAGTACGAAAGCGACGGCCTGACCGAAACTGTCGCCCACTATAACAGCCGCATGAGCTTGGACAACCAATGGTATCTGGTGATGACGAGAGTGGAAGACGAGATGGTGCTGGCTCACGGGCTGTATCCACACCTATTGGGCACGAACGTCAACGACTTGCTCGATCCGGAAGGGTTCAATGTCGGACAAGCGCTGTTGGCGGCTCCTGAGAACGGCTACTGGTTTGAGATGGCGTTCTTCAGCAGCCAGGAAGCGGGGTTTACCCGGCTAAATGTGTGGGCGGTTCTGCACGACGGTCTCATATTTGCGTCGGGCTACTTCACCGGCGTGTCCGGGGAACCAACGCCCACCCCAACGCCTTCGCCAACCAGTACCCCCACACCTTCGCCAACGCCAATACCTGAAGAGCTGATTGACGATGATCCGTTCAGGTTCCTGGTCGCAGTTCTCAACGACGCATACGAAAGCGGCAATCTATCAGACATATTGAGCGGTCTGCTGGCGGACTTGTTCATGGACACCATGATAACCCCGCATACGGGCGAGACCAGAGAAGAGATCAAACATCGGCTCGTGGTCGAAGGCCCGCTGGCGGACAGGGCGGCGCTCACCGCGCTGTACAACGCCACGGACGGCCCCAATTGGGATAAGAACGACAACTGGCTGACTAATGAGCCGCTTTCGGAATGGTACGGCGTAACCACCGACATCTCGGGCCGCGTCACTGAATTGGAAATGCGCGACAACAAGATGACGGGACAACTGCCCGCCGAACTGGGCAACCTCGCCAAGCTGACGCTTCTAGACCTTCGCAATAACCCGTTGGGCGGTAATATCCCCGCCGAACTGGGCAATCTTGAAAACCTCGAATCGCTGGTTCTATATCGGACTGAAGTAACTGGCGAGATACCGAACCAGATTGCGAATCTGACCAATCTGGAGAGGCTTGAGGTATGGTCGAACAAACTGAGTGGCGAGATACCGACCTGGCTGGGAGATATGTCCACTCTGAAAACCCTGGACCTGGACGACAATGAGTTTACGGGAGAGATTCCTCCCGAACTGGGCAACCTCGTGAACGTGAAGATACTGTGGCTGTCCAGAAACCATTTGACTGGCGCCATACCGCCGGAACTGGGCAACCTCGCGGAAGCGCGTTATATGATGCTCTTCGACAATGAACTGAGCGGCGAGATACCGCCAGAATTGGGCAGCCTGGCCAACCTGAAATGGCTGTATATCTCGGAGAACAAGTTGACTGGCACCATACCGACCGAGTTGGGAAATCTCGACGCGCTGGAGCGAATGTATTTACTTGATAACAGCCTGAGCGGCTCCATACCGCCAGAATTGGGCAACCTGGCCAACCTGAAGACGCTGTATCTCTCGAATAACGAGTTGACTGGTTCCATACCGCCAGAACTGGGCAACCTGTCCAATCTGGGATGGCTAATGCTTCATCAGAACCAGTTGACCGGTACGATACCGCCAGAATTGGGCAATCTGGCCAACCTGAGATACATGTTCCTCAGGAACAACCAGTTGACCGGCATGATTCCGCCCGAACTGGGCAACCTAGCCAGCCTGGAAACGCTGTCCCTCAGGAACAACCAGTTGACGGGCATGATTCCGCCCGAACTGGGCAACCTGGCCAGCCTGGAAGGGATGACCCTCAGCAATAACCAGCTAAGCGGCGATATTCCGTCCGAACTGGGCAACCTGTCCAATCTGGATTCGCTTTACATTAACGGCAACCAGCTAACGGGCTGCATACCGGCGGAACTGCAAGACATCTCGGACAACGACTTCGAAGAGTTGGACCCGTCCCTGCCGTTCTGCGGTTCGGAACAGCAAATGTCCGAATCTCAGCCGGCTATGAATATGAGTTCGTCTTGGGAAAACTCTGTTCCGATGCCTACTAATGTAGTTAATAGGTAAGCGAATGAAGAACAGTCGGGAGAGCGTGTTTCACGCTTTCCCGACTATGAAATAACGCGCCGCCCCTACCGCCAAGGTGGCCCAGCCCGCCATTAGGCTGACGCCGCCGACGGGCGCGACAGCCCCAAACGCTCCGATGTCCGCGAGCGCTATCAGATACAGGCTGCCGCAGAATACGACCGTTCCGAAGGTCAGCAGGCCGCATGAAATAGATACAGCGCGGCTCTTCCACACATAGCCAAGCGCGCCAAACGCCACCAGCGCGATGGCGTGATACATCTGGAAGCGCGTAGCGGTTTCGAGCGTGTCCAGCGCGTCCGCGTCCAGCCTGCCTTCGAGCGCGTGCGTTCCCGCCGCTCCCATCGCCACGCCCAAAAACCCCAGAATCGCTCCCGCGGCTACCCATATCGCCCAGGAGCGAGACCGCTCTTCATAATCCAAAATCAAACTCCAATTGCATCTCAAAGTCTGACCGCTATAATACATACACGCAAATAATCAAATCCACACAGAAAAGGAAGTTCGCCATGCCCACCTCTATCGAACAACGCTTCTTCGACCTCCATCCCAAGTCCGCTGAAATGCACCAAACGGCGCGCTCGCTGTTCCCGGACGGAGTAACCCATGACGCGCGCCGACAGAACCCGTTCCAGCTCTACTACACGCACGCCGAAGGGGCCGCCAAGTACGACGTGGACGGCAATCGCATTCTGGACTACTTCCCGGGACATGGCGCGCTGATTCTCGGCCACTCTCGCCCTGAGGTCGTCAGCGCCGTGCAGGAGCAGATGGCGAAAGGCACGCATTTCTCGGGTTCCACCGAACTGGAGATGCAGTGGGGCAACTGGGTGAAGGAGCTGATTCCGAGCGCGGAGAAGGTGCGCTTCCACAGTTCGGGCACCGAGGCGGACATGATGGCTATCCGCATGGCGCGCGCCTATACGGGGAAGACGAAGGTCATCAAATTCGAGGATCACTTCCACGGCTGGAGCGACTATCTGGTGGCCGGCTCTGAGGGAATCGGCGGGATACCCGCGGAGACGCTCAGCACGATGCTGGTGCTGCCTCCCAACGACATAGAGACGTTTGAGAGAATGCTCCAGAACGACGACGACATCGCCGCCGTCATACTTGAACCGACCGGCGCGCACATGGGCCTCGAGCCGATACTACCCGAGTTTCTTCACCAACTGCGTGAGGTGACCGAGAGGTACGGCGTAGTCCTCATCTTCGACGAGGTGGTTACCGGCTTCCGCGTTTCCAGAGGAGGAGCGCAGGAGTATTTCGGGATACGCCCAGACCTGACCACGCTCGCCAAGATACTGGGAGGCGGACTGCCCGGCGGCGCTGTCACCGGCAAGGCGGACATCATCAACATGATTGAAGACAGACCAGGCGACGCGGAATACAACCGGAACCGCCGCATAGCGCACAACGGCACGTTCAACGCCAACCCGATATCCGCCGCCGCCGGAATCGCGGCGCTCGAAATCGTGGCGAACGAGCCCATCAACGACACCGCCAACCTGCGCGCCGCCCAGTTAAAGGACGGACTGAACGACCTGATGGGACGGATGGAGATACCGGGCGGAGTAACAGGAATCGCCTCGCTCATGTTCCTCAGGCTCGGCGTGGACGTCCCCGAAAGCGACAGGGAATACTGCATCCTCTCGCCCGAGCAGATGGCGGAATCAATGGAGCCGCAGCGCGTTCGTCAGCTTACGCTGTCCCTGCTCAACCACGGCGTGCAGGCGGGAAACCGCTTCATCCTAACGGCCGCCCACACCGAGGACGATATAGCGCACACCATTAACGCCTACGAGAAGGCGTTCGACGAAATTCGCGGTATAGGACTGATATAGAAATGGAAAGAGAAATAGCGCCAAGAATAACCGTTGATCCCGAAAAGTGTGGCGGGCGGCCCTGCGTCAGGGGAATGAGAATTAGGGTATCGGACGTGATAGATCTGATGGCGGGTGGCCTCAGCGTATTTGAGGTAATCGAAGAACTGCCCGACCTGGAACAGAAAGACGTGACCGCCTGTCTAAAATTCGCCGGCAGGCTTACGAATTTACAGAGCGGCATACCCGATACCGCGTTGCTTAGCGAAACTGCTCTCAGCGACTGGAACCGACCGGAGGAGCGCGAAGCGTGGGCCCACCTTCAACCGGATCCATGGTAATAATGCCGTTTCCATTTTCCGACTTGACGGAATCCAGGTTGCGTCCGGCGGTAGTCGTTGCGGATGTGGGACTCAACGACTGGATACTCTGTCAGGTAACTAGCAACCCTTACGGAGACAGCGAGGCAGTCAGGATAACGAACGATGATTTTGAGTCAGGTTCTCTCCGTCGAACTAGCTTTGCAAGGCCGGGCAAGCTATTCACTGGGAACCAGGTGATCATGCGAGGGGCAGCGGGACAACTCAATGCCGCCAAGCGCAATGAGATACTAGAAGCGATCATTAGAGTAGTTAGCGATAACCTTCAGACAATAGGGGGGGGGGATAGTCAGTAATTCCCATGTCGTGGTTCCTGGTAGCGATTGGCGGCGCGCTCGGCGCGCTGTGCAGATACGCGCTTGACCGCGCCGTCATCGCATACATAGGCCCCACCGTACTCGGCATATTCCTAATCAACATAACCGGTTCGTTCATACTGGGAGTGTTCGCCGCCGCTTACGACGCCAGCGAATGGCCCGCGTCCGCCCGCTTTCTGATGGCGGTCGGCTTTCTGGGGTCTTACACCACCTTCTCCACGTTGACAGTCGCATCGGTCCAGTTAGCTCAGGGAGGAGACATGGCCAGAGCCGCGCTGAATATAGTCGGCAGCGTAGCCGTCGGACTGGCGGCGGCTTTCGTAGGCATTCTAGTTGGGCGCGCCCTGTGAACGAGGTCTAGCCCGCCAGCGCTTCCGCGCCGCGCCATACCAACAAGGCTCCGACCACCATCAGCACTACGCCCATGCTCAGAATCAGCGTATCGAGCCGCACGCGCCCTGTCAGCCGCGCGCCGATATTGCTTCCGATCATCGCGGCAGCGCCCATCGCTATCAGCGTGACGTAGTCCACTTCGCCGACCGCAACGTGTCCGACCCATCCGAGCGCCCCCATGAAGAAGCCGATGAACAGATTCGTACCCGCCGCAATGCGCGGGTCCACTCGCAGAATGCGAATCATCGCCGGCAAACGTATGCTGCCCAGTATCAGTCCGACGGCGCCGCCCAGAACGCCTACTCCGAAGCCTATTCCCGCTTCCAGCGATACGCGCTTGGGCGTGAACTCGCCCTCCGCGCCTTCGAGGTCTGCGCCGAACATGTGCGGCCCGCCGGAGCGACGCTGATTCCTGATGAGTATCAGAAATTCAACGCCCTGCCAGAACACCAGCATTCCCGCGCCTATGAGCAGAATCCATTCCGGCGTCCACTCACTCGCGAATCCGCCCAGAAACGCGCCCACGCAGGCTGGAACGCCCATCACCAGCAGGATGCGGTTGTCCACCCGACCTTCCCGATAGTGGCGTATCGCGCCGCTGATGGCCGATAGCGCGGATACGAGGATGTTGGTGCCGCCCGCTATCGGGGCCGGCATTCCGATCAGCAGCATGGCGGGCAGTCGTATAGTGCCCAGCGCCAGCCCCACGAATCCGCCGAGTATCCCCACGCCAAATGATACCAAGGTCAGGACCAGCAGTTGCCATAGTACAAGATCGGTACTCATTTGGAAGAAGCCTCTCTTTCCAAAAATTCTCTCATCTCGTCAATTCGCTCCCGCGGCGCGGGACGCCGTCCGTAGCAGGCTCGGTTGAAAGCCTCGGTAGCAGCGCGCGCGATGCGTTCGGGGAACACTCGCGCCAGCGCGGGTCGATATTCGCTTGGAGTCTGGTGACTCGCGCGCCGGAATCCCTTCTCTTCGGCTACCCTCAACATGCCGAAGTATATTCGGAACACGTCCACGATAGCCTGTTCATCGTTTGGAAGGCGCAGTCCGGCCGCGCGTCTGCGCCGCCTGAAGCGTTCTGGAAGAAGACCGAACAGAAGGCGCGCCATGTCCAGACCTGGGTCAACATCTTCCGCGATGGCCTCTCGCTCTCCTTCCTCCTCTATTCGACGCCAGCGCACTATGCGCCTGAATCCCCACGCTATGAACGCAAGAGCGACCATGACCAGAATCGCAATCGCAGCCCATTCGATCACGTTCCCCCATATAGACGGTTCCGAGGATGTCGCCTGTTCTCTGAGTTCGCTCAGGAACTCGCCCGGTCCTATCTCGACGGATTGCTGTTCAACCGGTTCGCTGAGCAAGCCTCTCAGCAGGCCAAAGAGCCACAGAACCAAATATCCCACCACATAGGCGATTGGCAATACAACGACGTACATGACCACCGTGACCAAAACGTCCAGCAACAGGTTGAAGGGCACGGCTATGAGGTCTATGACGGATTTCTGAAGGACGCTGAGAAGCAGGCCAATCAGCACGATGACGCCCACTACGCCCGCTATGACGCGATTCCATTTGCGCTGGCCGGTTCTTCCGCTGGTCGCGGGTAGAACGTGCCCTACGCTCAAACCCGCCAGTCCTGCCGCGAAGAACGTGAACATGAGCGGGAAGACATTCAGGTTGGCGGGGTGGAATATATCCACGATTGCGCCGAGCGACAATACCATCAGTCCCACTCTGAAGGTCATCGAGAGATGTTCGGTCGGAAACTCTATGGACGCTATGCGTCCGCCTCTCCACCACAGGATGGAGGATAAGAGCGACGCGACGACCGCCCGCGTACCTTCGTTGGAGGGCGTTTCATCCGACAGCGCAGCCGCCAGCCAGCCCAGGTCCACGCCAGGGGCGGAGGAGGACAGGATGTAGGCGCTGAGCGTGAGATAGATGACGATTACGCCGGCGGCTAGCTGTATGCCGTACTGCATCCACAGCGGCATGACGATCATCATGGTCGTCCGGGCCACCACGAACGAGGCGCCCATCATGGCCGCCGCCGCTATCCATATAATCGCTATATTGCCTTGGAGCGTCAGGAGGCTGAAGATCGCGATGAGTACGTAGAACCAGACGCTTTCTACAATCACGCAGGCTATTAAGATGAGCCTATCTTGGACCGAACTCACTGGCCAACTCCATGTTCTCGAAATACCTTCTCAGGTCGTGCAGAATCACTCCCTCCGGCATATCTGGCGGTTCGTCGTCTCCGACGAATATGACCACCAGTTTGTGTCCCCTCGCGCGCAAGTCCGCTATCACCGACACCATATCCCGCGTGAGTATCGCCGCTATCACCACCAGGGTGGATCCTATCGGAAACCGTCGGGAATGCTGTTCCAGTTGCGGGGCCATGGGGCCGATGGCGAGCGGCCTGATAGTAGCCAGCGCTTCGAGGATGATCGTCAACTGGTCGGGATTGCTCGAAGGATTCAGCCGCATAGGGCGGTCGGCGAGTATGGGCGTGCCGTTGGAAAACAGTCCCACGCTGTATTGACGCTCGACGGCGTAGCTGGCGACCGACGCCGCGCTCGTAATCACCCGCTCCAGATTTATCGGCGAATAGCCCTCCCACGTGCGTTCCGACGTCTCTATCAGCGCGATGATTATCACTGTGAAGGCTGAACTCGGCTCGAATGTGCGTACCTGAAGCGCCTGCGTCTTCGCGGTCGCCTTCCAGTCCACTATCTTCAGGGGATCGCCCATCTGGTAATCCCGCAGACCGGACGGTCGGGACTCGTCCTGGAATATCCTGATGCCGCCTCGCGTCTCTCCCAGCGGTCTCACCGCGGGCAACCCAAGCTCAGGCAGCGGAACTACTTTGGGGTACACCAACAGATAGTCGTTTCTGTCAACCTGCTTATGGCTTTCGAAGAAGCCGAAGAGGTCTCCGCTCTCCATACGCGCCGGCCCTATTCTGTAATACCCCCGGCTAACCCCTTTGATGTTGTATTCCCAACGAATGCGTTCGTACCAGGCGAACGACGCGCTGTGCATGATTATCTTGGAGTTTGGGCTGGAGCTGAGCGCGACTCTGGCGTCGGCCACTTCTACCTCGTCTGGAACCTCGTCCACGACGCTCAGCTTTCCCAGTGGGAGCGGCTTCCTGTTCATTACCGAAATCGTCATTCGCGTCTCTTCATCTATGAACACCCTCTTCCGCTCTATGTCTCGTTCGTAGTGGACTTCCTCAAGCGAGAGTCTGTTCCAGACCCACGACACGCCCGCTACCACGAGTCCCATAGCCCCGAGCCCTATGACGAGGCCCTGTCCTGAGAATACGCCGACGATTATGAGCAGCGCGAACATCACTATCCATATATCGTGCCAAATCTTGTTGAACAACCGACTACTGCCTTTCGATTGGCACTGGAAGCGACTCCAGTACGCTAGCCACTATCTGTTCGGGGTTTAGTCCGCGGAGCCTCGCTCCCGACGCCAGTATGAGGCGATGCGCCAGAACCGGCTCGGCCATGGACTTCACGTCGTCAGGGGTTACGAAGTCCCTGCCGTCCAGGGCGGCGCGCGCCTGCGACGTCTTATACAACCCAAGCGTAGCCCTCGGGCTGCCCCCGAGCGCGAGGGCGTCGTTCGTTCGGGTGCTCTGCACGATAGCCACAATGTAGTCGCGCACTACCTCATCCACCTCGACTCGTGTCGCCAAGTCCTGCATTTCTATCAGTTCGCCTTCGGTCGTAACCGAATCCAAATCGGGCAGAACGGTATCCCTCTCGAATCTCAGCAGTATATCCGACTCCTCTTCCGCGCTCGGATAGCCCAATTTTATTCGCGCGATGAACCTGTCCAACTGCGCCTCGGGGAGAGGAAACGTTCCCTCCAACTCCACTGGATTCTGTGTGGCCATGACCAGGAATGGCTCTTTGAAGCGGCGCGTTACGCCGTCAACGGTCGCCTGACGTTCCTGCATCGCTTCCAGCAGCGCCGATTGCGTGCGCGGAGTCGCCCTGTTTATCTCGTCCGCAAGCAGCACCTGGTTGAATATCGGGCCGGGCCTGAACTCGAAATCGCCTGATTTCTGATTGTAGAAGTTGACGCCCAGCACATCTGTCGGCATGAGGTCCGGCGTAAACTGGATGCGGTTGAACGAACACCCCAGAGACTGCGCCAGCGCCTTGGACATCGTTGTCTTGCCGGTGCCAGGCACGTCTTCTATCAGGATATGGCCTTTGCAGATGAGCGCGATCATGGCGAGGTCTATTGCCTCCGATTTCCCGACCACTACTTTCTGAATACTATCTCGCAGCTTGGAGGCCATATCCTGTATCCGCGCCGCGCCGTTGCCACTCTGTTCCATAATCCCTCGCTAGCCTGATTAGTCGCCTTCGCGAGCCTCGCTTCCGCCTGCGAAGCCTTTCTAGCTGAACGCGCCCCTAGATTATAGTATGAATGGGGAATTTGGAATGGTGAATGGTGAATTTAGAATTTGGAATTGACTAGGGTTGAGATTCAGGGCTGACAGGGGTCGTCGGGTTGCATTTATGTTGGTTTATGGATATTGGGATTGTTCTGGTGAGCGCGCAGGTGGGTTGCAGGTGGTATGCTGGTGGCCTTCTGGTGGCTTCATGTGGCATTTAGACCTGCATCTCACCTGCAAAGACCTGTA
>CAZXFX010000069.1:0-16129 GCA_964640295.1 uncultured Dehalococcoidia bacterium
AACTCGTACCTGACGCCGACGCCGGAGATGGCGCTTGAGCAGGCGCGAAAGGCGGACGAAGCGACAGCGCGCGGCGATAGCCTCGGCGCGCTTCACGGTCTGCCGATTTCAATAAAAGACCTCCAGATGACGGCCGGGGTGCGAACCACAGGCGGCTCGCTTGCCTTCAAAGACAGAGTTCCTGACGCGAACGCGACCTGCGTTCAGAGGGTACTGGACGCTGGCGCGGTAATGCTGGGCAAGACGAATACGCCCGAATTCGGACTGTTGGGCGCGAACGAAAATCGGCTCGGCGAACCGTGCCGCAATCCGTGGAATACCGACCGCACATCCGGGGGATCGAGCGGAGGCGCGGGCGCGTCCATCGCGGCGGGGCTGTGCGCGCTTGGAACGGGCGGAGACGGAGGCGGTTCGATTCGCATACCGGCCAGTTTCAACGGGATATACGGAATCAAGCCGACACAGGGCCGCGTTTCCAGCTACACGGGAGTTGATGCGCCGCCCGCCGCGAATATAACAAGCCAGCAGGGACCGATGTCGCGCTCGGTGCGCGACTCAGCCATATTGCTCCAGGTGATGGCGGGTTACGACCCGCAAGACACTGGCTCGCTCAGGGCGCCCGCGCCCGACTTCGTTGGCGCGCTGGATAGAGGAGTTCAGGGATTGAAATTTGGCTGGAGCGCCGATTTCGGTTATACGCCTGTTGATTCTGAAGTCGCTCAGGCGGCAGAATCCGGCGCTAAGGCGTTTGAGGAAATGGGCTGCCCTGTGGAAGAGTCGGCTCTAAAGTTGGAAGATCCATTCGATACATGGATGGTCTTCTTTGGAGGAAACGCATTCGCTTCCAACGGACACTTATTGGACGACCCTGAAGACCCGCTAACTTGGTACGCGCGCTGGACCATCGAGCAGGGCGCGAAGTTCACCATGACCGACTACATACGCGCGCTCGGAAAACGGGACCGCATGATCCAGCAGTTCATGGACGAACTGGACAAGTTCGATCTTCTGCTCTCGCCCACAATGCCTGTTACCGCTTTCCCAACCGACCGGTACCCTGAGGAAATCGGTGGACAGAAGCCGTATCCCACCCCGGCGTGGGGTTTCGTGCCATTCACGCACCCCATAAATACGATAGGGTTCACGGCTGCGAGCGTTCCTTGCGGATTCGACTCCGATGGAATGCCCATAGGCCTGCATATAATAGGCAGGCCCGACGACGAAGAGACAGTCCTGGCGGCGTCTGCCGCGTTCGAGCAGGCTCGCCCATGGGCGAGCCACCGGCCGCAAGTATCCTAGACAGTCGCAAGAATCAAAAGCCCGCTGGCTCAACCAGGCGGGCTTTTGATTTTAGGCGCGCTCGCCTAAAGTGGCAGGCCCATCATCCTGGCGTACCATAAGAATATGAGGTATGGCGCCAATTGGACGATCAGTGATCCAATCGCAGCCCCCGGCCAAATCTCTTCTGTGGCGATTTCTTCGGTAGCGTCGGGAATGGGCGGGGGCGGGGACGCAGCGGTCGCTTCGATGCTCTGAACCTCTGTCTGCGACAGCGAGTCTTCGTCTGCAACCAAAGCGAATATGCCAAGTTTGTCGCGTGTCGTGGTTATCCTCACACCCTCGCCAGAAGATACACTCATCGAAAATGGCGTCTCGCTCCACTTCTCATTCAGATGTTCTCTGAACAGCAATCTCACGCTTTCAGATTCGTATGCTTTATCAATATCTGATATTCTCTTGAGTGCTTCATTCATCGGATTGACGACCATATTCACAATGGCCGGCGAATCCAGAACCACATCCTCTTCTACATTGCCGAATCTGTCGAATATATCTACACGGACACAGGACAGAAGGGCGTCTGGCGCCTCGGTTCCATAATGACAATGTTTTCTATTGGACGCAACGCCCGCTTGAAATGTGCGTGATCTGGACAGAATTGGAAATACGACTTCAGCGCTGCCATCCGGTGACACGACCCTGCCCTCAGCGTCTGGCTGTATAGTGGCGACTGTCTCGCTGTGCGATTCTCCCACCACTACGGGAGTCGCATCCATAATCGCATATAGCGGGATGGGCGTGGCGATTGCCGAAATTACCGCTGAGGCTGTCTTATTACTCGGCTCAGCATTAGGCGCGCTCAGTGATGCTTGACTGGATATGCGCTCGATAGTTCTTGGGGCATTATTGCGCCTCGGAGCGGATAGTCTGTCAACAACCGACGTAGCAATGGGAGTAGCCTCAGCGGTTGATCTGGAAGATTGATCCGACTCTCGGCCGGCGACCGGCGTTGAGGTCTGCAAGGACTCGGGCATAGCAGTGGAAGACGCCTGAGTGGGCGTAGGTGTGAATGTGGGCGTCGGCGTATATGTAGGTGTGGGTGATGATGTAGGCGTCGGCGTATATGTGGGAGTGAACGTCGGAGTGTGCGTAGGTGTAGGAGATGATGTAGGCGTCGGCGTATATGTAGGAGTGAACGTCGGAATGTGCGTAGGCGTGGGAGATGATGTAGGCGTCGGCGTATATGTAGGTGTGGGAGTGAACGTTGGGATATGCGTAGATGTGGGTGATGGTGTAGACGTGGGAGTGAACGTCGGAGTGTGCGTAGGCGCGGGGGTGAACGTTGGTGTAGGAGACGGTGTAGGCGTGGACGTATATGTGGGTGTGGGAATGAACGTCGGCGTCGGTGTAGGAGATGGTGTAGGCGTCGGCGTGAGCGTAGGTGTCGGTGTGAACGTAGGTGTAGGCGTGTTAGTGGGCGTTGGACTTGAAAGATTCCTAACCACTATGGAAATTGGCATGGACCATAGGCCAAAAACGACACTGTCGCCTTCGGAATCTGTGAACTCCGCATACGCAGCGATCCTATATGTGTAGGTAGATTCAGTTTGTACATCGGCATCTATGAATTTTGTTTCAGCGCCTCTGACAGTAGCAATCCCTCCGTGTCCGAAGTTGACGTCCCGAACGAAATTTCCCTGATCGCATGAACCTAAGCAGCGCTCCAAATCGTATCCCGACGCTGAGGATACGGGATCCCATGTCAACTCCACTTGAAAGTAGTTCGTAATCAATCCGGCCCGAACGTTTCCAACTGCGCCAGGCGTTACGTATATATGGAATGTCAGCGTGGCGAAAGCCGTACTCTGAGCGGAGTCGGTAGCCCGGTAGGTCATTAGATACCGCCCCGTTTGGGTTGGAGTTCCTGATAGAACGCGGGTAGTGGTGGCAAAGCTGAGCCCGGGCGTGTCTGGCTCAAGCGTGTATGTGAAGTTTCCGCTGCCTCCCACCGCTTCCGGGAGCGATATGGGTTCTATTTTCTGTCCCGCCTCGAATGTGGAGTCGTAGCGGTCTATATGAATTTCAGCGAAATATGGCTTCTGAATCGGCGGCGGAGCGGGTGTAAGGGTTGGAGTGGCGGTAGGCGTTAGTGTCTGAGTGGCGGTAGGCGTGGGAGACGACGTGACGGTTGGAGTTGGAGAGCTGGTTTGTGTGACAGTCGGCGTAGGTGTCTGGGTGGCGGTGGGCGTGGGAGAAGGTGTGTTAGTCGGAGTTGGCGTCTGGGTGGGCGTGGGCGACGGTGTATTAGTAGGCGTCGCGGTGGGCGTAGGTGTGGCAGTTGCGGTGTAGGTAGGCGTGGGTGTTGGAGATATTGTAGGCGTATGTGTGACAGTAGGCGTTAGTGTCTGAGTGGCGGTAGGCGTAGGGGTTGGAGTGGCGGTGGGCGTATTAGTAGGCGTAGACGTGGGCGTGGGCGTCGCGGGCGCGGGGACAAGAATGTCTTTCTCAGTTGACCAAGCGCCGCGAGTGATTTGCGACGATGTAGCCAGATTGAGATATGCCGCGATTCGGTATGAATACTCATAACCTGCGACTACGTCTTCGTCCAAGTATTGATTCACAGATTGTAGAAGCGTCAAAGTTCCGCCATGTCCAAACTTCAGGTCCAGCGTCAAAGTTTCTTGTGTATCGGCGCGCGAGTAGCGTTCGATGTCATACCCGGACACGCCTTGAATCGCGTCCCAGCGCAGCATTACTTGCGTCTGAGTCGGAGCGAGCGCGGCGCTGAAGTTGGATACTGTCGAAGGCGATATGACGATGGTGAACTCCAGCGCGGTCGTTCCCATATCGGAAGCCTTGTCTGTTGCCGTGTAGGTCATCATGTATTCGCCAACCAGAGATGGCTTCCCCGATAGTTCGCGTGTTGTGGTATCGAAATCCAGCCCTGGGATCTCCGGGGTGAGAGAATACATGAACTGTCCGCTGCCGCCTTTCGCTTCAGGCAGCGCAAACGCTTCGATTGTGGAACTTACAGTGTAGCTGACGTCGTACTTGTCGGGATGCATATTCGGAAAACTTGGAACAGGCGTTGCCGTAGCCGTGGGCGTAACTGTATAAGTAGCCGTTGCCGTAGCCGTGGGCGTAACTGTATGAGTCGGCGTTGCCGTAGCGGTAGGCGTCGCTGTATGAGTCGGCGTTGAGGTGGGAGTGACCGTAGCGGTGGGAGTCGGGCTTGGAGTCGGCGTGAAGGTTGGAGTCAATGCGCGAGTCGCGGTAGGCGTAGGAGTGAAGGTGGCGGTCTGAGTTGGGGTGGGCGTAACTGTGTTGGTCGCTGTCGCCGTTGGGGTATGAGTCGGCGTGGGTGTGGCCGTGAGAGTCGCTGTTGGAGTGTAAGTTGGTGTTGGCATGGCGCCCGCAACCTCCACAGGCTGGGATAGTTTGCGGGGCGAATACATGGTAGAGCGCCCGTCGGATACTCTCGCCTCGAACAGATATGTATAGGTTTGGCCAATCTCTACCCTCGTATCTACGAACATAGTTCTTGCGTCTCGGTCAAAGATGTTTTCCCAACCGTCGCTGTTCAGATCGCAGTTGCCGGCGCAGCGGTCTATATAGTACTTGTCCGCTCCGACGGTTGCGTCCCACGTCAGTGTAACGCTCGGAGGATTGATGTCGGGCGTGGCGCGAATGTTCTTTACGGTCCCCGGTCCTACTGAAATTCTGAACTCCAGATAATCGGAATTGCGGGCGTCGCTCGAATCCATCGCTGAATACACTACATCGTTATCGCCAAACCTGGTCGGCGCGCCCAATAGCGCGCGCGAGTCGGCGTCGAAGTTCAGGCCTGCTACTTGGGGCGAGAGCGAATACTGGTACACCCCGATTCCGCCGAATGCCTTGGGGAGCGTTAGGGGATCAATTGAGTAGCCGTAGGGATATTCAAGTATTTCGCCTTCTAGCGAACGATCCTTGAAGTGAACCGCTTCTTCTTGCGCGTTGGAGAAATCTTGGGGAAGCGCAAGCAAGCATATCGCCGTCAAAGACAGCGAAAGTAAGGCAAGAGCCAGCCTGTCCATCTATTCCGACGCCACTCCTCTCAGGGTAGTAGAGCGGGCAACGCGATCAGGTCTCGCCTCATCGAAGACGCGTTGCTACTCGAACGACGCAGTCGAATTGAGGCGCGCTAACCCGCTAACCCATAGCGGCCACTGACTATTTAGCGCTCAGGCTTAGATGGTGGGGAAGGGGAGACTCGAACTCCCACGCCTTTCGGCACATGATCCTAAGTCATGCTCGTCTACCAATTCCGACACTCCCCCATTCACAATGGCCACGACCAAGAGAGGATAGTTACCATAATACAGCTAATCAAGCGGTCACAACAAATTTTTGAAGATTAGAAGGTAGATAGAATTTTGATTTACACGTCCTGTTTTAACCTTTATTCACATATACGCGGATATATGACTTTCTAGTGTTGCTCCAAAAATTCAAATGAATCTTCCGAGTATTTCTCCAATTTGAGAATTGCGCTGTCTTGTCAATGCAAAAATCGTTTCCGTCTTCGCGCGCATACATACTTACTCTTAAAAGTGGCAGCCGATGGAACGTCATTCTTGACATGTATGGATATTCGGATATTCACAGAACGCACTGTTCTGTGAATGGCGATGGAACACGCGCGCATACCTTTCTTCCGTCTGTGATAGAATCTCTGGACACACCGCCCCGCGCTCTCGCGGTTCTGGATAGCTAACTCGATTCCATCAGAAAGGAGGCTTCTGAAAGTGGACATCAAGATTTACGCCAGAAACCTGGACCTGAATCCAAACGCAGAAGACTATGTTCAAAAGAAATTCAACCGAGTCCTCAGACACTTGCCCAACATGGATGACGCCAAACTCGAAGTCTCCAGACGCCCCTCGCGTTCCTCCGGGGAGCGAGTTCACGCGCAAATGACTCTCAAGATTGGCGGATACACCCTTCGCGGACAAGAGAGCGCGCCCAACGTCTTCGCCGCCGTGGACTCTGTTACCGACATAGTGGACAGGCAGATACGTCGCTTCAAAGGCAAGGTATATCGCTCGCAGAAGGGCAAGAAGCGCCGGGGGGAGATGCGCGACATCCCTGTGGACGCCATCATTGATATTCCTGAATCAGCCGAAGAGGAGGCGATTGAGGACATTGGAGAAGTCGTCCGCACCAAACGCTTCGCCATGACGCCCATGTCTGTCGAAGACGCCATCCTCCAGATGGAGATGCTGGGACACAACTTCTTCCTGTTCTTCAACACAGACACGAGCGAATACAATGTAGCCTACCGCCGCGACGACGGCGACTATGGCCTGATCGAACCCGAACTGGTTTAACCCGACGGAGACTCGCATGACCGCACTCGATGAACTCGATCCCCGCGTAGCCGGCGCTATCCGGAGCGAAATTCGCAGGCAGCGTCAGAACATCAACCTGATAGCGTCCGAAAACTACGCCAGCCGCGCGGTTCTCGAAGCGCAGGGATCTGTCTTCACCAATAAGTACGCTGAAGGCTACCCAGGAAGACGCTACTACGGCGGGTGCGAGTTCGTGGACGTGGTAGAGCGACTGGCCATAGACCGCGCCAAAGAACTCTTCGGCGCCGAGCGCGCCAATGTACAGCCGCACGCGGGCGCGCAGGCAAACATGGCCGCCTACTTCGCCGCGCTCCAGCCCGGCGACACTGTCATGGGACTCGCTCTCGACCATGGAGGCCATCTCACGCACGGCAGTCCGGTAAATTTCTCATCCAAGTTATACGACTTCGTGTCTTACAGCGTGGACAGGGAACTTGAAACCATTGACTACGAAGCGGTCGAGAATCTCGCCAAGGAGAGCCGCCCCAAGCTCATAGTGACCGGAGCCACCGCCTACACTCGCGTCATAGACTTTGCCCGCTTTCGTCAGATAGCCGATGAGGTGGACGCAAAGCTCATGGTGGACATGGCGCACATCGCCGGACTGGTTGCGGCGGGAGAGCACCCGTCTCCAGTGGGCGACGCTCATATAGTCACATCCACCACCCACAAGACCCTGCGCGGACCGCGCGGAGGACTAATCCTGTCCGACTCTGACCACGCCCGCGCCGTGAACAGCGCGGTATTTCCCAACGCGCAGGGCGGACCCATGGAACACACCATCGCGGCTAAAGCGGTCGCGTTCGGAGAGGCCATGACCGAAGAGTTCGTCGAGTACCAGCGCCAGACGCGCGCCAACGCAGTCGCGCTCGCCGACACACTCGCCGACGGAGGACTACGCCTGGTCGCTGGCGGCACCGACAATCACATGACGCTGGTTGACCTGCGTCCGCTGGACGTTACGGGACGGCAGGCCGAAGAAGCGCTCGGCAGAGCCAACATCGTCGTCAACCGCAACGCTATTCCATACGACCCCAAGCCGCCCAGAGTCGCCAGCGGAGTGCGTCTCGGAACCCCCGCTATAACCAGTCGCGGTTTCAAAGAGGAAGATACCCGTCGGGTCGGAACCCTGATACTCGAAGTTCTTCAGGATGTGCACAGCGAATCCATCCAGACCCGCGTCCGCGAACAGGTCATCGAAATGACCAAATCGTTCCCCATCCCCGGCATAGATTACTGAATTCAAGAACCCGCGCCAATCTTACCGCCAGACACTCCCCGTTGCCATGCTCGCCATGGCTATCATAGAATTTGCATACCTTACAGGGGAAACGAGGGCTTGGCGCGTTTCGATCTCGGCGCCAAGTAAGTAACTTTAGCGGTGAATCAATGATCAAATCCTTTGATGTCCTGTATCAGGGGCAAATTGATATGGAGGGCGTAGGCGAAGACGGCGTTCCCGCCAACGACCGACGCTACTCCAACGAGCGTCTGACCGGCGCCTTCCAGACCGCCGCCGGCGTCGCCCAACTTGCCGACGAACTCGGCTACGACGCTCTCTGGATGGCCGAACATCACTTCCAGCGCGAAGGGTATGAGTGCATCCCCAACATCATCCTGCTCGCCACCCATCTGGCGGGACTTACCAGGCGACTGCGGTTCGGCTGCGGATTCAACGTGCTTCCAGCGTGGCATCCGCTCAGGCTCGCCGAGGACTTCGCCACCGCCGACACGCTGACAGGCGGCAGGGTCATCTTCGGAATTGGACGCGGCTATCACACCCGCGAGGTCGAGACATTCGGCGCGCCCATGCTCGATTCAGACGCCAACCGAGCGCTCTTCGAGGAGCAATTCGAGATAATCATGCAGGCTTTCGAGTCGAAGTCGTTTTCTCATCATGGCCAGAACTACACTATTCCGCCGTCCGTTCCTTACAGGGGATACCAGCTTGAGGAGATAACGCTCGTGCCGCGCCCCGTCAACAGGCCGGTAGAGGTTTGGCAGCCTCTGGTGAGCGGCAGTCCGCGCGGAATTGACTTCATGGCGCGAAACGGCATAAAGGGCGTCATTTCCGCCTCCGCCGAGACTTTCGTCGCCAGATGGACGCGCGCTTACAGAGACGCCTCCGCCGAATACGGGCGCGATCTGCAACTGGGCCAGAATCTCGCGCTCGGATACAGGTTCTACATCGCCGAAACCGCCCAGAAAGCGATGAGCGAAGCGCGAAAGTATTTCGAGGAGCACGCCAAGTTCGCCGCCCCGCTCGGTATGCTCAGATATAGCGACGAGCAGATGAGCGCTATCGGCAGCGCGCGCGGACAGTCGCTCGACTCGCGCCCCGGAATCGAGGAGGGAGTGCGGACGCGGGTGTGGCTCTGCGGTCCGCCCGAGGATTTCGTTGACTATCTCAAGGACGTTCAGGCGCGCTATCCCGGACTGGAGCGCGTCATCCTGACCGCCGCCATGGGCATGAGTCGAGGCGTCATCGAAGAGCAACTCCAGGCTTTCGCCCAGGACGTAATGCCTCATTTCAACGGCGCCGGCAGTTGATGGGCTCGACGCGCAACCCGTTCAACCGGAAGTTCTCGCAGTGACGCGGTTCCAGCGCATACTGGATTGGACGCCGCGCGTTCCGTTCTTCTACGGGTGGGCCGTGCTAGGTATGGCCGCGCTCGGCACATACGCCGCCACCGGCGTGGCGCAGGTCGTCTTCGGCGGCATCCAGAATCTCATCTACGAGGACATGGGCTGGAGTCGCACTACGGTCGCTTTAGCCGTAACCGCCGGAACGTGGGGTTCAGGTTTGCTCACCCCGTTCATTGGAAGGCTGGCCGACCGCTACGGCCCGCGTCCGCTCATGCCCATTGCCGCCATCATCGTCGGCCTCTCCTACTTCGCGCTCGCCGGCATCAGCCAGGTCTGGCACTTCTGGGCTGCGTACATCGTCGCTCGCTCCATCGCCAACCCCAACCTCGTCGGCGTAGTTCCTCGAACGGTTGCCGTCAACTTCTTCCAGCGCAAGCGCAACCTCGCCATTGGGCTGGTCTCCACGTTCAGGCCGGTCGGCGGCGCGATCAACATTCAGATTATCTCCATCATCGCCGCTTTTTCGAGCTGGCGAGTCGCCTACCGCCTGCTCGGCGTATTCTCGCTGCTCCTCTTCCTGCCGCTTCTGCTCATAATGCGTCGCCGCCCCGAAGACATCGGACTATCACCCGACGGCGACGACCGCCCCGCTCCCGTTTCTCGAGGAGCGGGAGAAGGCGCGACCCGCTCCACTCCCAGGCCCGCCTCCGATGAACGCGACTGGACAGCCGCCGAAGCGCTCGCCACCTCCGCTTTCTGGTTCATCATATCCGCCGAAATGCTCACCATCCTCACGTCCGGCACCGTCGGATACCAGATAGTCCCGTTCCTGGTGGACTCCGGCATATCCCAGCCCGTAGCCGTAATCGCTCTCAGCCTCAGTTCGTCGCTTGGCGCGCTGGTCAATCCCGGCTGGGGACTGCTCGCGGACAGGTATCAGCCCAGACTGCTCGCCACGTTCGCCACGCTTCTCGCGCTGATCATGGCAGGCGCTTTCATCGTGACGGGCGGAGGCGTGTCCGCCATCTTCTTCGCAATCGCGTGGGGAATGGCGTCCGGCGGGCTGAACGTGCTGGGCAGCATGATGCTCGCCCAATACTTTGGACGCGCCTCCTATGGAACGATTACCGGACTGGCCAGCCCCTTCCAGATGGTATTCCTGGGTCTTGGCCCCTCGTTCGGCGCGGTTCTGTACGGACTCACGAACGGATACACCGTTATCTGGTACTACTCGCTCGCCGCCTACGCTATCGGCGCGGTCCTCATATTCAGCGCGCGCAGACCCATCCCCAAGGACGCGCGTCCGTGACTCGTTTCCAGACGCCTCCCGCAAAGGTCTATCTCGTCATGGCGTTCGTCAGCCAGATGGCGTTCCTGACCTCCGCGACCGTATCCATCGTCTATCAGATAACCGAAGCGCGCCTGGACCCGTTCCAGCTTCTACTTGTCGGAACCGCGCTGGAGGCGACCGTCTTTCTGTTTGAGATTCCGACAGGCGTGGTCGCGGACGTTTATAGCCGCAAGCTTTCCCTACTTATCGGCTTTGCGCTGATAGGCGTCGGCTTCATCATACTCGGCGCGTTTCCGCTGTTCTGGACGATTCTGCTCTCCCAGGTTGTGTGGGGAATCGGCTACACGTTCACGAGCGGCGCGAGACAGGCATGGCTGTCGGACGAGCTTGGCGACGACGATGAGACGTCCAGAACGTTCGTGAGAGGCGCCCGATTCGAACTCGCCGGCTCGCTTGTCGGAATCGGGCTGAGCGTCGCTCTTGCCAGCGTCTTCATATCGCTTTCCATGCTCGTAGCCGGCGCGATGTTTCTGGCTCTGGCAGCGACACTTGCCGCCATCATGCCGGAGCGCGGCTTCAGGAGAACGCCGCCCGCGCAGCGAGAGAGTTGGGCGACTCTGACCGCCACCCTGCGGGACGGGCTGCGAGCAGCGAGAGGCAGCCGAGTTCTCACAGCGCTCATAGTAATCGAGCTCTTCTACGGCATGGCGAGCGAGCCGTTCGACAGACTTTGGGCAAAGAATATGCTGGACAATTTCACCTTCCCCCAACTCGCCAATCTCGACCCCGTGGTCTGGTTCGGGATAGTGTCCGCGTCCGCGCTATTGCTGGGGCTGTGCGCCATCTGGTGGATCGAGCGCTCGCTGCGCGTGGAGGAGCCGGGCGCTCCGCGCATGGTTCTGTCTATCGCCAACGCGCTCTTAATCGGCGCGAGTCTCGCGTTCGCCCTCACTCGCAACTTCGGAGTCGCCATGGGAATGGTCGTGCTGGTCTCGGCGCTGAGGAAGATAGCCGAGCCAATGGTCGCGGCGTGGCTGAACAGGAACGCGGAGTCTTCTTACAGGGCCACCGTATTCTCTCTTCACGAGCAGACCAACGCCTTCGGACAGGCGGCGTTTGGGCCGGGCATGGGGGCGGTGGCGTCCGTCTTTGGGCTGCGCTACGCGCTGCTGGGAGTTGCCGCGCTGCTGGTTCCTCCCCAGGTGATCTACACCTTCGCCAAAGAGAATACAGGGGCGGGCGGGTGATGAGGGCATGGGGTCGCAGGGGAATCCGCTTCGCCCTCGCGCCTCTAGTTGAGTATATTATGCCATATTGGAGATAGAATCCGAACCTGTATCAACCCACCTTCCCCTTACTTCACCAGTTGCAATATCACTCCGACGATACCTGAGAGCAATCCCCCGCCAGCGACAGTAATCATAACCATCATCAGCCGGTGCAAATCGTCAACACGACGATGGAGTCCATTCACATCGCCTCGCAGTTCCCCGATATCGCCTCGCAGTTCCCCAATATCGCGCTCCATCCTACTCATACGGTCGTCCGCGGTAACCATCAATTCCCCTCCTTCGGCTCGAATATAGTATATCAGATCAAAGCCAAAGCGAAATGAGGACGGCCTTCTTCAAGAGAGCCGTCCTCATTTCGCTTTATTGTATGTACGTCGGATAAGTTCCAGGAATTCTACGTCCCGCGCAGCCTCGGATCCAGCACGTCGCGTATGGCGTCGCCAAAGAGGTTGAACCCGTACACCGCCAGCGAGAGCGCCAACCCCGGCCATATCGCCAAATACGGGTAGATGGGGAACCAGTCTCGCACAGGGCCTGTAAGCATCCCGCCCCATGATGGTTCGGGCTGTGGAACTCCGAGGCCGAGGAAGCTAAGAGACGCCTCCGTCAGAATGGCTATTCCGAGCGCGCCTGTGGCGATTATGAGCCAAGGGGCGACGCATTGCGGCGCGATGTGCAGAATCATTATGCGAACGTTCACCGCGCCAATGGCGCGCGCCGCGTCCACGTATTGCGATTCCTTTACGGCAAGCACCTGCGACCTCACCACGCGGTTGGCGCGCGGTATCTGGACTATGCCTATCGCCAGGATTATGTTCGTCAGGCTCGTCCCGAGCGCGGCGGTAACCGCCATGGCGAGAATCAGTGTCGGTATGGACATGAGCGCGTCCATCAGACGCTGAATCGCATTATCCACCTTGCCGCCATACCAGCCGCTTATCACGCCAATCACTCCGCCCAGACCTGATCCAAAAGCCACCGACGCGAACCCTACCAGCAACGAAACGCGCGCGCCGGTCATCATCCTGCTCCACAGATCTCTGCCCAGTTCGTCTGTGCCGAGCCAGTGGCTAGAATTCGGACCCTGAAGCTTATCTGGCAAATTATGCGCCAGCGGGTCCCATTCTGTAACCATAGGTCCGACGACTGCCATCAGCGCCATGATGACAATGATAAGTGCGCCGAACGCGCCCAGAGGCTTCCGTGAAATGAAGTCCGTGGCAGGTTTCCACAGCTTCGTCTGGCGAGGACGCCCAAGAGTTACCCCCGCGCCGCTCCCTTGAATTGCCATTCGATATTCCTCTCAGATAACTACTGGTAGCGGACCCGCGGGTCGAGCCAACCATACGATAGGTCCACCAGCAAGTTGACCACAATGACCGCCGACGCGAATACCAGCACCATTGACTGCACCACGGGGTAGTCTCGCTGAAGCATCCCGTCCACGATGTAGTTGCCCACGCCGGGCAGGACGAATACGCGCTCCATTACCACTGAGCCGCCGAGCGCCAGCGCCGTCGTTATCCCAATGACGGTAACCACTGGGATCATGGCGTTCTTGAGGGCGTGGCGCACAGTGATTATAACGGCGCGCAGACCCTTGGCGTGCGCTGTGCGGATATAGTCCTGGCGCAGCACTTCCAGCATCGTCGAGCGCATCATGCGCGCTTTGGTCGCCGCGCTAATGTATCCGATCATAATCGAGGGCCAGATGAACTGGCTCAGATTCCCCATCGGGTCATCCACGAATTCGATGTAGCCCAGCGGCGGATTCCAGCGGAAGAAGTACGCGCCCGCCACCAGGAATAGTATCGCGCTCCAGAATGAGGGTATGGACAAGCCCGCAAGCGAAAGTATGCGAACCACGTAGTCAACCGCGGAGTCCTGTTTCAGCGCCATGATGACGCCGGCGGGCAGCCCCAGCCCAATCGCTATTATCTGCGACAGGAGCACCATCTCTAGCGTCACCACCGCCTTCTTCTTGAATTCATCAAAAACTTCACGCTTGGTGAACAAGGACGCTCCCCAGTCCCCAATAACGAAACTGCCCATCCAGCTAAGATACTGAACGTACAATGGACGATTGAGTCCAATCGCTTCTCTGATACGCTCCAGGTCCTCTTCGCTGAAGGAGTCGCCTTCGCCGCCTGCTTGCTGCGCCGCGATAGACTGGGCAACGTCTCCCGGCGCTATCCGCATCAACGCGAACACCAGCAAGGATACAAGAACTGCGGTCAACAGCCCGAAAAGGATCCGTCGCACTAGGTATCGGTGCATCCGCTTACCCTCTCAGTATTAGTAGTGTCGGTCTTCGGTATTTCTATCAAGTAGGGCGTCTATGCATGTCATCAGAGACGCCCTATCGCTATCTATTTCACCAGCAGAACGCGCTATCTGGCGAGCCACATCCTCTCCCAGCCCGACCACTTGATCTGGGACGGGTGGTTGAACATGCGCCATCCGCGAACGTCCTTGTGCCACGCCGGCCAGATGATGGACCACGGCATTGGGATCATGTACGCAGCCGTAACCAGTTCGCGCTCGATGTCGTGGACTATCTCGCGTCGCTTTTCGGGGTCAAGTTCCGTAGCCTGCGCGTTAGACATATCCAGAAGGCGCTGCGCCCTCTCGGCGTCAACCTGGAACCTGCCGGTGCCGCGATGGTAGTAGCTTTCCGCTTCAGGAACTAGCATCAGGTTATAAAAATCGGACGGATCCGCAACGTCAGTCCTCGCCTTCGAACCGTAGTGCGTATCATAGTCAGGTTCGATTCCGTGAGCCGTCTGTCCGCGTTCACGTTCGACAGCGGATTCGACTAGCTCAACGTTGAGTTCAATGTCCAGATTCTTCTTGAGCTGGTCTTTGAAGAACACGCAACCGTCAATGTTGATCTGAATCGAACCTGTCGCCATGCAGCCAGCGGTGAAGCGCGGGCTGCCGGTAAGACCCGCTTCGTCGAGAAGGCGATTCGCTTCGGCTATGTCTTCGGCCTTTTCGCCAGGCCCGTTGCGGAATCCTGGCATCTCCCACATTTCCTCGTCAGGAAGAGCCCACACTGTTCCGGGAGGCATCCAGTTCGTCGGCCTGAGTACGCCGACCACATTCTGTCCGCCGCCTTCGATCCTGTTGAACTCGACCCAGTCGTCGCGGTCAATGCCGAGGTGAATGGCGTAGCGCACGCGCTCGTCGTCGAACGGCGGGCGGTGCATGTTGAACTGGAGGCCCTTGCCCCAAAGGTGAAGCACTGGTTCGAGATGGAGCTCATCCGCATACCGCTCAAGTACCTGGCCCACCTGACCAGGCAACAGGGAAGCGCTGCCTTCGCCGTAGTAATCTATCTGCCCTGTAATGAGCGCGGTGAAACGTGTGGTGGAGTCCTCGATCTCAATGTGATCAACGCCTTCCAGGAAGGGAAGCCCTTCTCTCCAATAGTCTGGGTTGGCCCTAATCTTGGTGCCGACGTCCTGAACGCGATCAGCCGCAATGAACGCGCCGGTGCCAAGGCTATACAGATAGGTTTCGTCAGTGGTCTTGTCCCAGCAGTCAGGACATTCGGCGGTCCACCAGTCCATCAGCGCCTTGGGCATGTTGTTAGGCATACCTGTAACGCCCGCGAACTTGCCAATGGTGCCTGCGCGAGCCTCGCTGAACTCGACTCGCAGGGTGTTTCCTGTCGGCCCATCGGGGCAGGTTGCGCCCCCGTCCAGCATGTGCTTGAGACCGAGGCGCGGACCCGCGTGAGTTACGCCCGCTTCCTTGAGCGACTCCGGAGGATAGATTGCGAACTGGAGGCTTGCCGCCGCGTCTTCACAGGTGAAGTCCTTGCCCATGACCTCCATCTTCACGCTGTCGGGCAACGTAGAGTTGGGATTGTCGTGGAACGTCACGCCTTCGCGCAGCGTGAAGGTGACGACCGTTCCGTCTCCTGACATATCCCAAGTTGTGGCCAGGTCAGGGATGATAGGTCCAGTAAGACCCTGCCACGGGTCGAACTTGATGAGCGAGTTGTACAACGGCAGGAACTGCGGCCCTTCATAAGTATGACCGTAATTCGGGTCATGGCCGTTGAGCTTGAGGTTCGCGCCGTAGCGAGCGACGTTGCCGCGCACAGGCTGTCCCCATTCGGGCTTGTAGCCGTCGCTGGCGAGGTACTGCGCCACCCAGTCGGATTCCATCGCCATTTGCGGGACCGGGGTAGGCACAGGCGTGGGCGGAGCCAGGCTCTGCGCTGTCGGCACTGCTGTAATGGCGGGCGCGGCCTGCGCGGCCGGCGCCGCCTGCTGTGGCTG
>CAZXFX010000070.1:0-7310 GCA_964640295.1 uncultured Dehalococcoidia bacterium
CGCATCAGCAGGCCACCTGCAAAACGCCTGCAGCCCAACCAGCAGATTATAAACCGAAATATATACACATCGGCGGGATCACAAGGGCAGGCAAACGTTTAAACCAACCAAAAAGTCCCTTCCACCTTCGATGGGGGAAGGCTCAACCCCAACCAGTCGCCAGATAATTCTAAATTCATCATTCACTATTCACAATTCAACGGATGGGGGTGACCCAATCCTACGACCAGAATGATACAGGCTCTATCGCTTCTGAACGCCGTCATACTATGAGAACCGGAATCGGTAGCCGCCTATTTCACGCTTACTTGCTATAATCCGTTCAGATAATTCATCCAGAGAGGATAATAGATATGTTCGACAGAATAGCGGTTCTTGGAGTTGGAGCAATCGGCGGCATCATCGGGGGGTATCTGGTCAAGTCGGGGCGCGACGTAACGCTCATAGACCAGTGGCCCGCCAACGTCGAGGCGATGCGAGAGAAGGGCTTGACCGTCTCGACGCAGGAAGGAGACTTCACGGTGGACGCGAACGCCATCCACCTTGGCGAGGCGTGCAATATCGTAGAGCCGTTCGACCTGGTCTTTCTGGCGATGAAGTCCTACGACACCGAGTGGGCGACTCACTTCATCCTGCCCCACCTGTCCGAGAATGGCGCGATAGTCTCAGCGCAGAACGGCATCAACGACGAGCGCATAGGCCCAATAGCGGGCTGGAGCAGGATTCTCGGCTGCGTGATAACGCTGGGCGCGGGCATGTATGAACCTGCCAACCCCGTTAGAACCAGCGTCGCGTCACGCTTGGCATTCACCATAGGCGAGCCGAGCGGCGTCGAGTCCGTCCGCGCCCAAGCAATATCTGACATGCTAAGCGTCGTCGGCCCCACGAAGGTAACCCCCAACCTATGGGGCCATCGCTGGGCCAAATTGGCTACTAACTCAATGGCCAATCCCATTTGCGCGCTGACCGGACTCGGCTCAGCCGGATCCCGAGACACGCCGGGCGTCGTGGACGTCACCATCAAGATAGGCGCGGAGGTCGCTCGGGTTGGTGGCGGACTGGGCGTGTCCGTAGAGCCAATCAACAACATACCGTCTCAGCAGTACATCGAAGCGACAGAGAACGCCACCGCGCTCGAAGACCTCAAGTCCACGCTCGCCGAGGGCGCCAGAGAACTCGGCGACGGTCGCCCGTCCATGCTTCAAGACGTAATTAAGGGACGCAGAACGGAGATCGAGTACCTGGACGGTTACGTGGCGCGCCGCGGACGCGAGGCGGGCGTCGCCACACCCGCCTGCGACCGCATAACAGAGCTCGTAAATCGTGTAGAGCGCGGCGAACTCGAGCCCCAAGTCGAGAACATAAACCTCATGTCCGAGTTCATGTAGGGGTGGTTGCGTGGATACCAACGAGAGTATCGGGTGTTCTTGACACGTATGGGTATTCAAATCTTCATAAACATCGCGTACTGAGAATACCGCGTATCGAAGCCGAGTAGCCGGCTGGGAGATGGTCTTTCGGTCGGCTATACTGTCGTATGAAGGCGGCCTGAAAGTCCCATCTTGGCTCGTATCGGATGGAACTCTCAGGCTTGCCGCGCTCACTCTACCCGCGTATATAGAAAGCGTTCTTCCATAAGATTTACAGGAAAATCTCAATTCAGAGTTCGCCCGCTCAGCATGGAGAGAACGCGCTAAGACAATCGTGTTGTCGCCCGCATATCTATCCTCACCGTCCCTTGAACACGGGCGTCCGCTTCTCTGCGAACGCCACCCGCCCCTCCGTCGCGTCCCGGCTCGCTCGCGCCTCCGCCTGCTCCTTTCGCATCTCCGTGATGTCCTCCGCGGTCAGCGCCGCGCCCTCGAACCGCCTCGACACCAGCGTGTTGATTATCCGCTTGTGTCCGCGCACAGAGAGTGGCGCGTTATTGGCGAACTCGTTCGCCAGCGAATAGACCTCGTTCTCCAGATCTTCGGGAGCGACAATCTTGTTTACCAGTCCCATGTCCCGCGCGCGTCGCGCGTCCACTCTCAGACCAGAGCAGAACAACTCCTTGGTGAACGCCGGCCCCACGAGATCAACGAACAACTGTATGCGCTCGTAGTCATATATTATGCCCAGCCGAGACGGTGGAATCCCAAGCTGCGCTCTATCCGTCGCTATGCGAATGTCGCACTCAGTAGCCAGGGCCAGGCCGCCTCCCACGCAATACCCGTCTATCATCGCTATCACAGGAAACGGCGCGTCGAATATCGCCTGTACCGTCTTGCGATTCGGCCACTGAAGCTCGGCCGGCTTGTCCGGAGTCGGCTGCGGCCCCGGGTCGCCCGGAGCGCGACGCAAGTCATCGCCCGCGGAGAACGCCAGATTGCCCGCTCCTCTGATGACGAGACATCGTGTATTCCCCTCATCAGACATTCTGTCTATGTGACGCGTCATTCCAGCGTGTATCTCAGGATTCAGCGCATTCCGTTTCTCAGGCCTGTTGATAATGAACGTGGCCACATACCCTTCCTCGCGCACAATCAGATCGTCTGTCATATCCACTCCTCACTTTGAACAAGTTCTAAATGTCGCGCAATATGCTATCAGATACCGCGACAAAGCTGGATGTTGACGTCATCCATGGAAGGGAGTGGTGGTATAATTCGTGAAATCCGTGTGCTCAAATTAAAGAGCGGCGCTATGCTGGACAGGAATTGATTCCAATGGTCCAGAGGTTGCTGAGCCATACAGTCGGGAGTGTCGAAAAGAGCGATGCGTCTTGTGGCTGAAGCGGAATTGGCTACATTGCGGAAAGATACGAGACACAACAGAACCGAGGCCGACTGGCTAGGTGGCGGGCGAATCCGCATTCATCGAAGGGGCGCTTATGGAGTACAGGACGCTGGGCAGAACCGGCCTGAAGGTGTCGCTTTTGAGCCAGGGAACGGGCGGGCCGAGCCAGTTCGGGCAGAGGCGGGGACTTCTCCAGGAAGAGCAGAACCGTCTGATACGAAAGTGCTTGGACTTGGGGATAAACTTGTTCGACACGCATGAGAGGTATGGGGACAGCGAGGCGATACTCGGTCGCGCTCTGACCGGTGTTCGGCGCGAAGACTATGCGCTGGTGACGAAGTGGGCGTATCCGCGAGACGGGGATACGTCCGGCGATCCGGAAAAACTGTCGCGGTCAGTAGAGCGCAGCTTGCGACGCCTGAATACTGATCACCTGGAGGTCATGCTGTTTCACGGGCTGCTTCCGGAGCACCACGACATGGTAGTGGATCGCTATATGCCCGTGCTGGAGCGACTCAGGGAACGCGGACTTGTCGGGCATCGCGGCTTCAGTCTGCGCTTCATTGACGACCCTGCCCAGCGTGGCGCTATAGAAGGGTTGAGAAAGGCTCCCAAACTGTGGGATGTAATCATGCTCAAGTACGGTATCCTGAACCAATACGCCGCGAAAGAGATACTGCCGCTCGCCGTGAAACATGACGTCGGCATCCTGAACATGGCGGCTGTCAGGATAAAGCTGCCGAATCCGAAACTGCTGGAAGAGACGATAGCCGACTGGAAGTCGCGCGGACTTGTTCCCGAAGACGCCCTGCCTGACAAGAGGCCGCTGGACTGGCTGATACACGGCGACGTGGAATCGGTAGTGGCCGCCGCCTACAAGTTCGCCGCCGACCACTCGGCAATATCCTCTGTCATAACCGGAACTTCCAACCTCGCGCACCTCGAATCCAATGCCCGCGCTATGGATACCCCAACTCTCGACTCCGCCGACCACGCCCGCCTGAAGCGATTGTTCGCCCACATCGTCGAATACGCCTGAACAGCGTCTAGGTCATCGGCGTAACCGCCCATTTTGCCAGTCTCATCGCCGAAAAGTCCCAGCGATATGTTCGCTCGCTTTCAGACCCCCAAGTCCATTAGGACCTTTTCAAAGTAACGAGCGCCGCAGCGGTCCGTTCATCCTGACCCCGTTGAAATATGCTCGTTGAAGCCGCTAATGATTAGGCGCTATCTCTACCAAATGACTTGTGTGAACTTAAAAATGTCCTAATCGAAGTTCCGTAAAATGTATAGAAAACGCCGCGTGTATGGTATAATGAATTCTGGCGAATGGCCGTAACGCGACTTCAAGGATCGCGCTCTACGACCCGCCTCGGTTGATTGGCTTTGATCGAACTATATGCGTGGAGCAATGTCCTTGGATGCGAGGGAATCGTCACACCCTCGCCGCGACGACGATCTTGTCGTGGACGCGGCGAATCACACACACCCTTCTCAGCCGGATTCGGCTGTAATAGTTGATTCCGATATTTCCGATATGGATGTGGCAAGTCTGGTCGGAACGGAAGACACGACACCGGTCTCGCCACAGGACGTAGCCGCTGTCGAAAATGCTGCCCCAGGTGAACCGGCAGTCGCTCTTGATGAAGTTAAGAGTCTGATTTCGGCGGAATCGCCCGAAGCGGAACTCACCGGCGCCGTTCAGTTGGAACCTGAGGCGACCCCGCGCCGCCGCGTATTCCCCACAGTCCGAATTCGCCGCGCGACTCCGCGCGTCGCGCGGCCACGCCTCCACACGTTCGACTCCTTCCACTATCGCGACTACATCTTTCTATGGCTGGCGACGATGTTTTCGTCGGGCGGATTCTGGCTTCAGCAAGTCATCGTCGGATGGCTGACATACGAGGTTACGGACTCTGCGTTTTGGACGAGCGTCGCGCTCGGACTAGACGCTCTTCCCATACTATTTGTCGGCCCGGTCGGAGGACTTCTCGTTGATAATTTCGACCGCAAAAAGTTGCTGGCCTTCATATACTGTTATCAGGCCACTGTAACGCTCATATTCTCGTCGGTCGTACTGACCGGAAACCTTCAAACATGGCACATATTCGCGTTCATATTCTTCATGGGGCTGTCATGGGTAGTGAGCGATCCCGCTCGAATGTCCCTCATCCCCAATATAGTTCCAAGAGAAGGCTTGGTGAATGCGTTCGCGCTGAATTCTATGGCGTTCAGCGTGACTCGTCTCGTCATTCCCGCTGTAGGCGGTGTCATGATAGCGTTCGCGGGCGCCGGCCCCGCCTTGCTCGCCGAGGCGGCGCTACAGTTGGGCGCGGTAGCCGCCGCGTTCAGCCTTCGCGTAGCGGCCGCCCCTAAGCCCCGTATGAATTTCGCGTCAGTTCGAGATGGTCTGTTGGAGGGAGTCCGATACGTTCTGAACTCCCCGCTCCTACTTGCCCTGTTTGCTCTGACCGCTCTGCCTGCCATGCTCATAATGCCCTCTCTAAACGGACTCATGCCCGTGTACGCCGCCGAAGTCTTCGATGTGGACGCCAAAGGGCTTGGACTGCTGTTGTCCGCATTCGGAGCGGGTTCTACACTCGGAACATTCGCGCTCGCGTCTTTTGGAGACATCAAGTCCAAGGGAGTCGCCATATTCTGCGGCATAGCGATTACAGCCGCCGCGACTATGCTGTTCTCGGTGAACGCCTTCTTCCCTGCCGCTTATCTGAATTTGATGATAGTGAGCGCGGCGATGATGATGTTCTTCTCGGTTACCAGCGCGGTCGTTCAGAGTACCGTTCCTGACGAATTTCGCGGTAGAGTGACCGGACTTTACATGATCACATGGGGCTTGTTCCCGATAGGCAGCCTCGGGTCCGGGTGGCTGGCCGAGAACTTCGGTGCGCCGTCCGCTACGCGGATAGCTTGCGCGGCGATGTCGCTGCTTCTTGCGCTGGTCGCTTGGAAATTTCGGTCACTCTGGAATATGCGATGATATAGTTCCTTCCCATCATCAAAGGAGAAAGCCTAAGATGAGGGCGTCCCAATCATCGCTTTGGCTTCCCGCCAGAGCGATTCCTTTCCCTCTAGCGAGAGCGACTCGAAATCCACGCCGCGTTCGCGCGCTAGTCGCTCCATCGTCACGAACCGCGAATAGAACTTCCCGTTGGATTGGCGCAGGGCGCTCTCAGCCTCGATCCCCAGCCAGCGGCTGGCGTTGACCAGAGAAAAGAGCAGGTCTCCCAGTTCTTGCTCGCGCTCTAAGTCCGATTCCGCAGACTCCAGTTCTTCAATCTCCTCTACTACTTTGGCGATAACGCCCCGGTAGTCTTCCCAGTCGAAGCCCATGCGCGCTGCGCGTCCCTGAATGGCCTGCGCGTAGGCGAGGGCGGGCATCGCCTTCGGAACGCCGTCGAGTATGGACCTGTCCGTTCCCTTCATCTCTTCCCGTTTGATCTGGTCCCAACGCAGCCTAACCTGCCCACTGTCCTCTGCGTCGTCGTCCCCGAACACGTGCGGATGCCTGCGCACCAGCTTGGCTATGCCCACCTCGAACACGGTTTCTAAGGAGAACGCGCCCGATTCTTCCGCGATCTGCGCCATCGAGGCGGCATGGAACAGCACGTCGCCGAGCTCCTCCACTATCTTGGCGTCGTCTCCCTCTTCGATAGCTTCCACCAGTTCGTAGCACTCTTCCAAAAAGAGATGTTTGAGCGAATCGGGGGTCTGCTCTCTGTCCCAAGGGCATCCGTTCGGCCCGCGGAGCCTGGCCGCCAAGTCTTTCATGCCGTCGAAACTGCTATCGAAATTGTTTTTATCGATCAAGATGATAAGTCCTCGTCGAGAGTGGCGGTACGTTATGATATAGGGCAACCACGCATTCAGTCGCTTCATAGTATCACAACGACTTGACCTAAATCGTAGTCGCAGCCTACTGTATGATATAGTTATGCTAAACATAGACGGAAAGGCGCGGTGCCCCCCATAAACACGATACATGACCTTCGCAGGCTTTTGCAGGACAGCCCGGAGTGGAAAGAGAAGTTGCGAGAGATATATCTCACTGACGAATCCGCGGACTTGTCTCAGAAATTGGCGGAGTTCGCTGAAGAGAGGATGGAAACGAAAAACGCCTATGTCCACAATCAACACAATGGATGACCTCTTCCAGATTCTGCGGGACAGCCCGGAATGGAGAGAAGAACTGCGAGAAATAGCGGGCGCTACGGAACTTGCGGACTTGCCTGAGAAGTTTGCGGAGTTCGCTAAAGAGACGCGAGCGCGTATGGACGCATCCGACGCCCGGTTTGACGATTTCGTCAATAAGATATTCACTGATTTCGTCGAAGAGACGCGAGCGCGTATGGACGCATCCGACGCCCGGTTTGACGATTTCGTCAATAAGATATTCACTGATTTCGTCGAAGAGACCTGGGCGCGCATGGATGCATCCGACGCAAAGATGGACGCTTCTGACGCCAGATTCACAGAGTTCGCTGAAGAGACCTGGGCGCGCATGGATGCATCCG
>CAZXFX010000070.1:7410-15685 GCA_964640295.1 uncultured Dehalococcoidia bacterium
GACGCCAGATTCACAGAGTTCGCTGAAGAGACCTGGGCGCGCATGGATGCATCCGACGCAAAGATGGACGCTTCCGACGCCAGATTTACAGAGTTCGCTGAGGAGACGCGAGCGCACAATGCCGCTACCGATGCCACGATAAAGGTTATGAAGGACGACATAGGCGAACTGAAAGGGTCTAACGCCATGAATGCTGCAATCCGCAGACCTGATCTGATAGTCTTTGCTCTGTCCGAAGATATGCGATACCAGAAGACGCTTGCCGCGTCCGATCTCATGGATATGATTCGCGCCAGACCCGGAATAGTTCCGCAAGATGCGAAAATGAGCTTCTTGGAGGCGGATTTGGCTATACACGCCAAGGACAGTAGTGGCGAAGACCACTATATTGCCGCAGAGGTTTCTTATACAGTCGGCAGCAGAGACGTTGACCGCGCCATTAGGAACGCGGATTTCTTGAGAATGCTGACTGATAAGCAGTCCCACGCAATGGTAGTAGGAAATGACATCAACGGTACAGCCGAGATGATAGTCGAAAGAGAAGGCGTTGCTTGGTATCAGCTAAGGCGACGATATACCAGACCCCGCTGAAGCTTGGCGACGCGATGATTATAGAGCTTATAGAATTGAGCGCCCTTCTACACAATACGCTCACGATTAGCGAACCCCTATGAAACCCGACATCTCCATACCCCGTCCACTCAAGACCTCAATCGCCGCTCTGTTTGTCACCCTCGTTCCGTTGTTCCTGATCGCGGTCAGCGCGAGATGGGTCATCAACTTTCCGCCCCTTTATTCCTATGGATTCGATCAGTTCGACATACCGCAACGAACCGGGATAGAGCGTGAAGACCTCATTGCAGCCGGAAAACAGATACGCGACTACTTCAACAACGACGAAGAATATCTGGCCGTAAGCGCCTCCGTCAGGGGGATCCGGTTCGATAACATCTACAACGAGCGTGAGGTACTCCACATGCGCGACGTAAAAGCGCTCGTGCAAGGCGTGTATCGAGTTTCGGAGGTTACGGGGCTGTACCTGCTGTCAGTGATAGTGGGCGGCTTCGCCGTCTGGGGACGCCGCTTCGCTCAGTCTGCCGGCCGACTCATCGGCTGGGGAGGCTGGACGACAGTCGCGCTGCTGATAATAGTAGGGCTGGCAATGACGGTCGGCTTCGACCGCCTATTTCTCGCGTTCCACCTCATCAGTTTTACCAACGACCTGTGGCAGCTCGACCCAAGACGCGACTATCTGATAGCCATGTTCCCTGAAGCGTTCTTCTTCACCGCGACCATTCTCATAATCGTGTCTATCGCGTTCATGTCAGCGTGCCTGATAATCGCTTCGTGGACGATAAGAAAGAAGTGGACATCCGATACAATCAAAGAAGCGGATTCCCCCAATAGGAATCCCGCCCAAGACGAACTTATCCAAACACAGAAGGGATGAAACGATGCCAGTAACAGGACTCGATGTGAAATTTCGGCGCGTACTAGCCGACGGCAGATCTTGGGGCGACGTTGGCCCATACGAAGAGATACGCGGAACTCTGCGATTCGCAATTGATCCGACAAGCGACGCCAATGAGCGAATCACCGATGTGAGACTCGCCCCCACGAATTCAAATGGCAAAATAGAGTTCTCTTCAGACGTATCCATAATAATGCCCGCGGACCGCTCCAAGGGCAGCGGTCGCCTGCTGCTCGACGTGGTTAACCGAGGCAACAGGGTGGCTCTGCCCAATTTCAATAGATCCTCGCGGCTGGCGATTGAAACCGATACGCCCCTCGACGCAGAAGTGGACCTCGGCGACGGCTTCTTGATGGAGCGCGGCTACACGGTGGTCGCTTGCGGCTGGCAGGGAGACACCCCTGACAGGCAGGCGCTGATTGCAATGGATGGCCCCCAGGCGCTCGACGACGAAGGCAATCCCCTGGTCGGCAGAGTCTATACACAGCTTCAGAGCGTAGAAGACACCCACAATTTTCTACTCTCAGACAAGGGACATCGCGCTTATCCCGCGTACGATATGGACGAGAAGGACGCGCGTCTGGAAGTGCGCGATATGCCCGACGGCCCAGCCAGCCTCGCGCCTCGCTCATTCTGGCGATTTGGCAGAATCGAGGAAGACGGCGCTTATATAGCCGATCCCAATTATATCTGCTCCGAGCGCAAGTTCGAGAAGGGCCGCATCTACCAGATAGTCTATACGACCGTGGGCGCTCCGGTTATGGGACTGAGTTTCGCCGCTCTAAGAGATTGCGTGTCCTGGTTTAAGCGCGGCTCCGACCGCTCCGAATCTCCCATCCCTATCAGCTATGCCTACGCCTATGGACGGTCGCAGACCGGACGCTTCCTGCGCACGTATATCTACAACAATTTCAACCGTGACGAACAAGGCAAGGACGCGCTGGACGGGATAATAGCGAACGTCGCCGGCGGCATGAGAGGCGAGTTCAACCAGCGCTTCGGTCAAAATTCCAAAGACAGGAACAGTATGCTCGCTCAGCTATTCCCCTTCGCGAGCGTCGAACAGACAGATCCTGAGACAGGCGCGACGGACTCGCTTCATCGCAGGCTGGATGAGCGCGGCGGCGATCTGCGCGTGTTCTATACCAACACGTCCGCGGAGTACCACAGAGGCGACGCTTCCCTGATACATACCGACCCGGATGGTGCATACGACATCGAACACGGTCGAAATGTCCGCGTCTATCACTTTACAGGGACGGAACACGGTACAGGTACATGGCCTCCGACGGACACGGCGGACTCAGGCGAGGGCGTGAGTAGAACTCAGAACATTCGCAGCGTCATTGACTATGCGCCGCTGCTGAGAGCTTGCCTTGAGAATTTAGACAGATGGGCCGCCGAGGGCGTGGAGCCGCCGCCGAGTAGGCATCCAAGGATTGACGATGGAACCGCCGTCTCCACTCGCAAACTGCGCGATACATACGACGCCATACCAGGCGCGAATTACCCGCCCCGACACCCGCTGCCGCATCGCCGCGACTACGCGCTTCGCTCCGACGTAGAGCAAGCCACCAAGCTGCCTCCCGAAATGGGCAAGGTCTTCGGTTCACTCGTTCCGGACGTGGACGCTGACGGAAACGAAATCGCGGGAGTCAAGCTGCCCGAAATCGCAGTCCCTCTGGCCGCTCACACAGGCTGGTCGCTAAGACACTCTGACATCGGCGGTGAAACCCAGCTACTGATGTACGCGGGCGGCTCCATTCCGTTCGCGCCCGACAAAGAGACGCGCGAGGCAATCGGAGACCCGCGCCAGTCCATAGCGGAACGATACGCTTCCAAAGAGGAATACCTGTCGAAAGTGCGCGACGCCGCTGTGGCCCTCGCAAAAGAGCGCTATCTTCTCGAACAGGACATACAAGTGTGCCTTGAACAGGCAGCGAAGTTCTGGGACTACTTTGCGGCGAAACCCGATGGCGATTAGTCTCGCCAAATACTAACTGACGGAGTATCTCGAATGCACTATCAGCTCGAACGAACATACGGAGCGCGAATCTCCGATGACTGGACATTCCGCGGACTCAAGACGGTCATCATTGAGAACGAAGTCCTGCGAATCGTCGTCCTCGCCGACAAGGGCGCGGACATCTACCAGTTCGTACACAAGCGCACTGATACGGATTTCATGTGGCGTTCGCCGTGGGGCGTTAGAGATCCGCGCCGATTCGTTTCCTCCACGGGCGCGCCCTCCAACGTCTGGCTCGACTTCTACGAGGGCGGCTGGCAGACCGCTCTGCCCGGCGGCGGCTTTCCGTCTGTCTATGGCGGCGCGGACATGGGACTGCACGCCGAGGTCAACACCATGCCGTGGGACTGCGTGATTTTGCAAGACACGCCAGAGAGGGCCAGTGTCCGCTTCTCAGTTCGTACATACAGAACGCCCTTCTTCTTCGAGAAGACGTTATCCCTGTCGTCAGGATCATCCGTCCTCGAGATAGATCAGCGGCTGCTGAACGAGGGGCGTGAGCCCGTTCACTGCGTCTGGGGCGAGCACATCGCGCTCGGCGCCCCCTTCCTCAGCGAGGATTGCGTCATAGACATTTCGGGTGGAACGGTAATCAACCACCCCGAGGACTTCCACCCGAACAACAAACTGCGGGCGGGCTATGAGGGTCCATGGCCCATGGTTCCGCTCAAGGATGGCTCTATGCATGATCTGAGCAAAGTCCCCAGCATGGATTTGGACAGCTACGACCAGTCCTACATCACCGATATGCCTGAAGGCTGGTACGCCATAACCAACACCGCGCTGGGAGTGGGATTCGGTCTATCCTTTCCAACCGACGTGTACAAGTACCTCTGGTACTGGCAGTCCTTCGGCGGCGGCTACGGCCACCCCTGGTACGGACGCACCTACAACGCCGGCCTGGAACCATTCACCAGCTACACCAACGAGGGCCTCGTCAACGCCATCCAAAACGGCACAGCCCTCCTTCTCCAACCGGGCGAGCGTGTAGAAGCGTCGGTGCGAGCCGTGGCCTATGAATCCAGCGCAGGCGTATCGCGCATAACGCCGCAGGGCAGAGTGGAGACGCGAGGTTAGCTGACATTCAGGCATTTTGTCAGAAGCCTCAATATAAGATTCAGTTCAGTATGGACTGATACGGTGATGTTAGTGGATTAGTTGCGAATCGCTCTGGACAGCGACCACCGTTTGATTCCTAATGGCTTCTGCAAGGCGATGCGCACCTTCCGGTCAGATATGCCTTCGGAAATCCTCCAAGAAGTATTTCTCATTCGCGTCCGATGCCTTTTGCAGCCTGCCCGCCAACACTCCAGCTTGTATCAGAGAGATATGTTTTGTGGTCCCGGCTATTTCTATCTGAATCAGAGTCATATCTGATTCAACCACAGGTTCTGTGCTATGGACGCTTATCAGTAGATTTTGGTTTGTCATGTCTATTTCTGCCTCTCTGCTAAGACTTGATTTACTTTGTCCTCATCAAATAGTCTTGATTTTATCTTGCGGACGCTACCGTGATTCACGCCCCCAATATCCCCCGCGCCTGAAGTTGCGTCCTCAGATACTCCATGCCCGGTTCCCTTTGATGGCATTGCAGGTGTGGCACATAGGCTGAAGATTGCCGATAGCGTCCAAGCCGCCCCTTGACCGCGGCGTTATATGGTCTATCGTCAGCACGTGCAGCGGCAGTTCATATTCGCACCCGATACACTTTCTCTCTTGGCTGTCGTATAGCAATTCCTTGTCCGACTGGGGATCTGTCGGGCTTTGCAGCATCAGGTTTTCAGTACGTTTGGGATCCTCGGTTCGTATGAGCGGAGTCCAGTCCTCCCATCCATTGCCATCGCCATCATCTAAGGGTATCTGCAATTCGCGCTTCGCCCTCTGAGCAAGAACCACCGCGGCCTGCGGAGCTATATCAATCCCTATCCACTCGCGTCCCAGTTTCTCCGCCGCTATGCAGGCCGTGGCGCACCCGCAGAACGGATCCAAAACCAAGTCGCCCGGATTGGACGACGCCGCGATGATTCGCTCCAGCAGCGCAACCGGTTTCTGAGTTCGCCAGCCCGTCCGTTCGTTGTCTGAAGGTACGCCCGTTATATCGTAGATAATATCCCTGGCGGGTACCCCCCCCCCTGGATTCGTCCATATACACTTTTCGTCTCGGTATTCTTCCTCTTGTAGGCCAGTGGGTCCGCTTATCGGCGTCAAGTTCGTCCGGTCGCTCTTTCGGAAACCTCCAAGTATCCATTATCCCGCGCCACTCGAATGAATAACCGCCGCCAGCCAGCGTTCTGCCGTGTAGCGGGGCGGTAGTGTAACGCCCTCTGTGGTCTTCGTTGCGATATGCGTTTCTGAGATACTCTTCGCTATATGGCCCGCGAGCGTCGTCCGTCCAATTATAAGTAGGACTTTTCCCATAGAACAGAAGAATATGATGAAAGACTCTTCAGTGTATTTGAGTGGACGTCCATGTTTGGTTCGTTGGTTGTCAGGGTCTTGATTGAATAGGGTGAACAGGTTGATAATGAGACCGATATAATCGGCTAGAGCGGGCGGATACACCATTGTGGTCCTTCTCTGTGTGTTGTTTTAAGAGAAGAACCGTCTCTGTCCGATTGTGTCAAATCATTTATGCACACCCCTCATTGTAAATCATCAAGGTCAGGACTTCGCTGTCGGACAGTTTGGGTTGTCTGCCTGGACGAATCGGTTTGTGATGGGCGCAATGCTGTTTATAGAGATCGTCAACTATGGTGTATAATGCGGTCAGGAAAGTGTCAAGGTCTAGTGTCAAGGTCTAAGGTCAACGCTGGCCTCCTTCGCTCGGATACGGCCAGCGTACAGTCGCCGTGCCGCCCACGGTGTAGGCCAGCGTGATGTCCGAGGTCGGCGCCAGGTTCACGGTGACGTTCTGCTTGCCCGACTTCTCGCCCGCGTTCGATGAAGTGGCGGAGAACGACGCCACCGGCGTCGATGGGGGAGCCCCGCCGTCGTTGTCCGTAATGGTCAGCATGTGGCGATTCGCGTTGCCCAGCTTGTAGGGCGTGCCCCAATCGGTCTTGAGCTCGAACAGAGCTGTATGTTGTCCTTCGTGAGGGCGCTGGATTCTTTGGCATTACAGATGAATCCGCTGGTGGTCGGATTCTCGATGAAGAATCCATGCACCGGTTGGACTACCGCAGTCGTTATAGTGGTAACCGGACGGTGAGACCGAGGTCGATTGCACCGACGTTGTCGCCGTCCCGGTTGCGGAAAAATTCATAGGTCGGCCCGTCGTACATAGCCTAGCTAACCGTCTGGGTGAACTGGCTCTGCTCGGAGTCCCCGCCGCTGGCGGAGGCCATGTTCTGGTTCCCGGACACGGCCACGAACGTGGCCACGGTTGCCATCATAGCCAGCGCGATGATGGCGAACACGACGGCCACGTTGCGCTTGGACTGTTCGATGCTCTTCAACATTCGAACTTGTCTCTCCTAAAATTCTCTGACTGTGTTCCGCTTGTTGCCTACCGGTACTTCCGGTCAGTCACGTGAATGGTGATGACTTGGTACTCGGTCTTGTCCCGGTCTCCACCAAGCAGGAGCTCGTTGCTGCTGCCCCGTAGCGGCATCCGGTTCTCGTCCACCTGGAGCACCTTCTCCGAGGCATCGTAGCTCCACTCCCCCGCAGCGCCTGCCGTCTTCCCGCTACCCTTGAGCTTGGGATTGTACAGGCTGACTACCTTGTTGCCGTTGTAGCCGATCAGCGCGAGGGACATGATGCACGTCCCGCCGGAATCATTGAATGCCATACGTTCCGGTATTGGGATGTCAAACGTCCGGTTCCGGCCTATAGTGGCGTTTAGAGCAGCTATGCTCCCGCCGCTACCGTAGCCGTCAATCTGGTTGATATGCCTGCGGCATTCGCCCATCATGTAGCTGTCCGAGGGGGTGAGGTCCACCACGATCTGCCCGTCAACCATGCTGACATAGGGGGGCGGCCGGTAATCCCGTTGCGAGAATTTCGCCCCAGGATAGTACTCCTCCATAGAGGGATAGACGACCACCAGCTCTAACCGGGTGACCTCCGACTTGGGGGCCTTCACGCGGATGTGCTCCGCGTCGCTCAAGGGCATTACCTTGTTATAGTTGGCGTCCAGTCCCACGGCTTGGCTGCCCTTGCGTTTCACCCTGTCAGGGTTCCCAGCGGCGTCGGCCACTGCCGAGTACAGGGCGAGGTAGATGGCGGCCATGGCCATGAGGAGCACCACGGCCATGAGGGTAGCCGCCCGGAGCACTCCCCTCGGGTTAACGCCTTGCATTACGGTAAACATGTCTATCTTCTCCTCTTCACTCCTACTGCGTTGTGTTCTGCGTGTACTACTGCTTGCTTCTCACCTCCCCGCCACCGAAGGACAGCGATTATCCAATAGATGCGGGAACCCGCCCGCCCGTCCCATAGTCGGTGGGCGAATTTGTCGCATGGATAATGGAGTCGAGTTACTGGGAGTAAGGGAGGCTCTGACTAAGCAGCGATAAGGTCACTCATGTTCAGACCTTCCAAACCGCTCCACGCCCACTGCGTCAGGCCCAGTCCATTCATCATTCCCCCCTATACTCTCATACCCTCTTACCGTCTTGTATCTTATCTTGCTCCTTCCTATCGCCCTCTCTGTACAGTTGTTCGTCTGCGGCATGCCTCTCACTCTCTGATGACATAACAGACTCGGCCACTTGCCGCATAAATCCACCACCAGCCTGCGAAGCTTCGGCTCAGACCGAACCTTCCTCTCCATCCTC
>CAZXFX010000071.1:0-15417 GCA_964640295.1 uncultured Dehalococcoidia bacterium
CAACCCACCTGCGCGCTCACCAGAACAATTCCAATATCCATAAACCAACATAAATACAACTTGGCGACCTCTGTCAGCCTTGATGCCCAACCTACTCGGTCACCAGATAATTCTAAATTCACCATTCAACGGATGAGGATGATTAGCCTCAATGCCGCGCTGGGACACCCGAATGCGTGTGAACAGTATCAGGGCCGCAGATCCACCAGCTTGTTGGGCTTTCTGTTTCTCAGCAGTTCGCGCGCAGACACGAACTCGATCTTCAAATCGAGCAGCCCGCTCTCGCGCAGGAACTCTATGTCCTGGTGGTCGGCTAGGATGGCGGCAAGCAGCCGCTCTTCGATGCCCGAATTAGAGTCGCCAACTCGCAGTCTCATCGTCTCCGAGTGTCGGTCGGCTTCCAGGAATATCTGGAGGGGGCCGCTCAGCCCCGCGCGCTCCATGCTTGTATATAGGGAGTGGTGGTGAATCTTCGATCCCAGTATGGAAGCGAACATCTCCGAGCGGCCCATTACGTCAACGCGCGGCTCTTCCAGTCCGCACCCGCAAATGCCCTGTCTGGGTAGCGCAATGTCTCCCAGCCTGTATCTGAGCAGCGGCAGCGCTCTCTGGGCCAGAGTGGTTACTATCAGTTCGCCTTGGCCTGGATTGGAGGAGTCTCTTTCTATCTCGAACAGCGTTCGGGATCCAAATAGGTGAATGCCAGAATGCTCCTCGCACTCTATGCCCAGAGCGGAGGTTTCGCTGGCGCCATAGTATGAGAAGACTTGCGCGCCGAATGTGTCCTCAACCCGCCTTCTCAACGTCGCGTCCATGCCCTCGCCTATGTATATCACCCGGCGTATCGTGTCTGGCATGGGGCAGCCCGACTCTTCAGCGTCGTCTAGCGCCTTTTGGATGATCGAAGGCACGCTAATCAGCGCGGTAGGCCTGAGACGACGAAAGAGCCGCGCCGTTCCGCTGAATCCGCTTCCCACGCTAACGCAGTACGACTCTATGGTTGGAATGAGTTCGCAGGCGCGCGGGAACGCTACCATGACGGCGGCGGGGTCCGTATCCAGGCACGCCACTTTGTCGGCGACGCCTATTCCGCAAGTCTTTAGCAGTCGCGCCAGAAAGTCGTGTTCCGCAGTGTCATCTTCGTATGAGATGAACCGTATTTTGCCGCCGCTGGCAGTGCCAGACGATGTTTCCGTATCCACTATCGAGTCAAGCGCGCCCACCGCTTCCCTGCTTATGTCGTTCAGTTCCTCGCCGCCAATGGTGGGCAGGCTGCGGAGTATTTCCAACGCATCTTCAAACTCTACGTCGCGCTCTGTCACTCCCGCGTCATGAATTATTCTGCGGTAAGTCGGGAAGTTGCGGACGCAGTGGAGCGCCATGCCTCGCAGCGCAGTCAATTCAGCAGGGGAGGGGAGAGCGATCATCTCGATTGCCGTCGAATATGGAGGTGATGACATGGCGTCGCCGTTCGACATCGCTCAGCTAATGGGAGCGCAGAGTGTTTAGCGGGCGCCTGACCGAGCGCGGATCAAGCCCCGCCTTCAGCGCCGCGGCGATTCCGGCGGCTTCCCAGTAGTTTTCCGCCATGTAGAAGCGTCCTTCCTTCCATGGCAATCCGCCAATGTCGTTTTGCATGAGGCTGCGATTCTCTCTGACGGCTATGACGACGATGTCCTGTTTCAGCGCGGCGAGCGTGGGCAGTCCCAGGCATCCGTCCGGAATCACCAGGCAGGATATGTCCTCGGCTGTAATGACGTCCGATCCGCCGAAACGCGAGGCGTCGGTCACAATAGATGGGGCGCGGTGAAGCCCCTTCAGCACGGACTGAATGAACGTAATGGATACTATCTCCGCCGCCATTCTCGAATCCACGATCCCGGGGTCAACGGCGGCTATGTCGTCCGACTCCATCATGGGCGCGTGCGCCGTGGGCGCGTCCAGTATCGCGGACACCGCGTGGGTCAGCATCGCCTCCACTCCACCCCACGGGTTTATCATCTCACCGCCGCTCGTAAAGTAATCGTAGTGATAGTGGGGCGGCACTTCCACCACTGAAGCCAGCGCTATCGCGTCGTATTCGGCGCGTCTTCTCTTGAGCGTTTCTATCAGCCCGCCGACACCTTCGACGTAGCCGGACGCTCGCCCTGTATCGCTGTAACCGCCGACAACCTTTATGGGCGGCTCGACGCCTACTATTCCCGCGCATTTCAGGCCGTATGTGGCGCGGGCGGCGTTGACCGCGTTCATGGTGTATTTGGCGTAGCGTTCATTATAGCTTGCGTCCAGAGCCACCAGAACGCGATTCGACCTGGCTCTTCTCAGCCCGACCGTTCCCATCATGAGCCGTGTCAGGACGCTTCCTTCCACGTAAAGCCCGTTCGCTGGAAGTTCGTTGATGTCGGATGCGTTCACGACGTTCGGATGCGTTAGCAGCGTGTCCGCTATCTGCGCGAACAGCATCGCGGCGGGCGTCGCGTCGCCCGCGTGTCCGCCTATCTCCGCCCCGATTCCTGTCGGAACTATGAACGCCACGTTGAACGACTCTTGAGATTCGTACTCCCTCCGCCTGAATTCAAACAGCGGTGATACGCTGTGAGAATGCTCCCCCTTGATTACCCCTATCTCGCACTCGTAGGCGTTCCCGCTCGATTTGGTGACGGCGAAACGCGCCGGAGTCTCATCCTCTACCAGGGAACCGGCCACGCGCGACCGCATCGAGTCGAAGCTGTCGGGTTTGGGACTAATGGCTATCCTTCTTTCAATGAGGCGCAATCTATATCGCTCCGTTTCTGGCCGCGAAATCGTCGTAGTCGTATCTTGCGACCAGATCGAAAGTCCCGTCCGCTCTCAGGATATACACGGTTGGCGTCGCTATTCCATTGAAGGGAGCGGCGCGCGAGTGAGAGTACGACCCCGCGTTCTCGAAAGCGATTCGGTCTCCTACTCGAACGGGTTCTGTGAACCTGTACTCGCCAAATATGTCCCCGGCAAGACACGAGCGCCCCACTAGATTCGTCGGACTGCCCCATTCGCGCGTCGGGCGATTCACGTCCGGAATGTAGTCGTATTCGAACACTTCGGGCAGATGGCTCGTCGTCGTATCCAGAACCGCTACATCCGCGTCCCCGTTTCTGAAAATGTCGAGCGTCTCGCTCACCAGAAATCCCGATTGCTGCGTAAGCGCCGTCCCCGGCTCGATGAATACCTCGACTCCAAATTCCGAACGCAGCCATCGGACCGCCCGCTCCAGCGGCTCTGCATCCGTATCGGCCCCCAGGTAGTATCCGCCCCCCATGTTCACCCAGCGCAGGTCGCCAATGCGATTGAGAACCGTCGAAAGCGCATCCACGCTCCGCGACAGTTGACCCAGATCGTCCGACTCGCAATTGTTATGAATGTGCGCTCCCTCTACCGCGTCCGGAATGCGCGCCAGTTTCTCCAAGCCGGAAAGCGGCGCTCCCAGCTTGGAACCTGGACGCGACGGGTCATATCGAGAATCGTGGACGAAGGAAATCTCCGGGTTTATTCTCAGACCGAGCGACGCGCTTCCTCGCTTCAGCCTCGCGGCCATATCCAACTGCGTGAGCGAGTTGAGAGACAGATAGTCCGCCAGCGACATCGTGGATTCGAGGTCCGCTTCTGAAAAAGCGGGAGAGTAACAGTGCAGAGATTGCCCGGACTCTATGACGTTTGCGGCTATGCGCGCCTCGAATACGGAGCTTGCGGAAAACCCGCTCATGAAGGGAGCGAGCGCCTTCAAGACAGGGACGACGGCGCAGGCCTTGAGCGTGTATAACAGGCTGCAACCCGCTCTGGACGCGATTGCCGCCGCTTGTTGGGCTGTCGCGTCCAATATCCTTACGGAATAGACATAAGCGGGCGTAACCGGAACATTCAGCGCGGCGCTGGCCTGAGTTTCTATCAGACTGTCAAATTCTGCGGCATCCATCAGAATTAAATCTAACACAGATTGGGCGCGGCGGTGGCGCGAATGCGGTCTCCCGTGTCAAGCCTGATGATCGGCTGCGTTCGAGAGAAGTATGGCGTGACTATGAGCGTGTCTCGTGAAGAATTCTCGAAGTAGAAGGCGTCATGCGCGAGTTCGTATTCTCCCTCGCCGCGTCTCGATCCCAGAACGCCGAACTCGTTGTATACGTATAGGTCCACGAACTGAATGTCTCGTGGCGACCGATTCGCGCCGACGGTTGCCACGTGTCGAACTGCCCCGCTTTCCGAGTCCAGCGAAAATGTCAATCCAAGCCGATTCGCGCCGACGGTTGCCACGTGTCGTACTGAGCGAGGCAATTCGTCAACGCCGAGTTTGTCCGACAGAAGAGCCACGATGTCCGGCTGGAAGTCGTTCACCAGTTTGACCAGGTCGCTTGCGCCGCGCTCCGACACAAGATGCGCCGGCGTCCCCATTCGCGCGAACACCGCGCACATCTCCGCTCCAAAGTATCGGTTGTCAAACGAGCATACCACGACCGCCGCGGCGTCTCTTGCGTCTTTCGGAATGACTCTCGAAAGAGCGTTCCGCATAACTCGCACCCTGATTCGCGCCTCATTCGCGCCCTCCGCGACTGGCGCTCGGCTGGGGGACTGGCCGAGCCACGGCCCGGGTATCCACTCTATGTCATTCGGGTTGGCGACCAGGTCCGAGAATCGCTGTCGTCGGTATTCGTCCGCTTCCACTATTGGAAGACGCTTGAAGTCGGATAGCGAATCTATGGTGGCGTTCCCAATCTTCGGACGCCAGAATTCGGTACGGCGCGCCGCTTCCACGGTTTCGGCGAGCAGTTCGATCCGCCTGCCGCACGAATGGACAAGCGGAGTCATTCGATATTCACAGTACGCGATGATTTATGCAGATTTGAATAACCATACCTGTCGAGAACGCCCATCATTCACTCTTCAGACTTACTATCGCCAACCCCATCTGATGTCCGAAACCCTCGAACATATCGTAACGCGCCAGTAGGTGGTCGCGCGAATCCGCGATGGCGTCCGCCGCTTTGGGATAGCTGGAACAGAACGCTTCCCCTAGCGGGCCGCCCAGGCCCCACTCCTGCCCGACGTCCATATCCAACCCGTCCGGAGCCGCCAGTCGCTCGTACAGGCCAAGAAGTTCCTGGAACTCGTCGTCCGTCTTGTACGGGGCCGGCGCGACCAGAAATTCGGGCGTTATCATAAGCCCCAGTTCGTTGTCGAATACTTGCGCCAGATCAATCTCTGGTATGTAGTTCTCCATCGCGTAGCACAGGTCCAGCGCCAGATCGTCGGGCGCTCGATGGTAGTAGAAGTTCTCCCAGTATGTTCCCATTCTGACCGGCACAGGCTTCCGTGAATCCTCACTGAGTATGGACTGGCGCTCGGCGCCGTCCACAAACAGGAAGGGGATATTGCCATTGGTGGCGTCAACCAGTATGCGCCGGTCCTCAACCACGTATTCGAGCGCGATATGCTGCCAGTATCTCATGGCGTGGCGCCCTTCCTGAAAGTCAAACGTTTCCAGTATTCGGCGCAACTCCCCGCATGGAAGCCGTCCCGCCGCGTCGGGCCCCGCGAATACATAGCCGGATTCGATTCCGCGCATATCCGTAAGGAACTTGAGCGCCTGCACCTTTTCCGAGCATATCGCTCCATGCCCGGCTATCATGTTCAATAGCGTTTCGTCCCCCGTCTTGTAGGGTGTTCTCATGCCTGTGAATCGGGAGTAATTTTCGAAAGGGGTATCCCAGATGGCTTTGGCCAGTCGCCGAAGGAATACTACGTTCTCTCCCAGCGCGTTCGATGAAGCCACGTTCCCCGGCTCAGTTTCGGCGCTGGCGGCGTTATCCATGAACTTCTGGAACGCGCTTTGGTTTCGCTCCCACCGTCTCTTGTAGAAGCCGCTCCAGTTCCTGGCGTACCCTGTCTCGCTGCGGTCAATAGTAACTTCCAGCAAATACACGTAAGAGTCGTTCAGTAGCGCCATTTCGCGCGGCGGCTCTTCCGACAGGCTCAGTTCGCGCGGACCGTCTCGAAGAACCGAGCCCGGAATCAGGTTCCCTGGAACGCCCTCGTCCGACAGGGTAAGGGTAATGTCCTGAAACGCTTCGAACGCCGCCAGAGATTCAGGCAGCAGGCGACGGTCGGATACGAGTCGGCTGGCGTCTTGGACTGCCAGATAATCGGAAATCAGCTTTCCTATCTGTGTGTTGACATCATCCGGCTCCACTCTCAGGATGCAGGATTTGCCGGTCAAATAGTCCGTCCACCTGAGAAAGGCGGGAAGGGGTTCGTCGTGGTAGCGAGACAAGTCTGGTTTCCTCGATGCGCGATAGGGTACTCGCCGCGGCGCTTCAGTCAACTCAGCGACGACGTTCGAGTCGCATCGGCATGCCGCCTTTCACCTTGAGAGTTATCTGAGGCGCTATCTCTGCCTCGCTTCTCGCCTCAGCGTGCCAGCTCCGATGTAAGGTAGCCAGCGCGATCTTCGCCTCCATCAACGCAAAGCCTTCGCCGATGCACTGATGCGGCCCCCCGCCAAATGGGAAGTATGCGAATCGAGGCAACTCTCTGCGGAATTCAGGGGTCCACCGTTCGGGTCGAAATTCAAGCGGGTTGTCGAACCAGCGCGGGTCCCGCTGAGTAATTATAGGCGAAGCCACCACCGGGACTCCCGGCGGGATGCGGTAGCCGCCAAGTTCTATTGGTTCGAACACCATCCTTGCAAGAGCCCAGAGCGGCGGATAGAGTCGCATCGTCTCCGTTATTATCTGATCGGTTAAAGGAAGATTGGGCAAGTCATCGAGCGTCGCGTCGCGGTCGCCCAGCGCATCGTCCAGTTCGGCATGGAACCGACTCTCCACGTCCGGGTTCTGGGACAGAAGATGGAACGCATACGCCAGGACTGTCGCCGTGCTGTCGTGCCCTGCGATGTACAGGGAGACTGCCTCGTCGCGCACCATCTCGTCGCTCATCTTGCTGTCTTCCTCGCTTTCCGCGTCTTCGTATCTGACCTGCGTCAGCATGGACAGCAAATCGTCCCCTTCGCCATCTGACTGCCTGCGCTCCTTAATCAGGCCATATATCAAATCGTCCAGATAAGCGCGCGCGGCCTTGCCTCGCCGGGAAGAAGGCAGCGGAAGACGATGGAGAAACACTGGCTGGGTCAATCGGAGATACATATATCTATCGGCTTCCTCGAAAGACTCGCCAATACGCTGGACAACGTCGCTCGTCTCGATATTGAACAAGGTTTTGGCCACTATCTGAAGCGCCAAGTGCCTCATCTCTCGCTCCATGTCCACAATGGCTCCATCTTGCCACTGCCTGGATTTGCGAGACGAGATTTCGGTCATAGCCTCCGCGTATTTTTCGATGTACCTGCGATGAAACCGAGGCTGTATCAGCCGCCGCTGCTTCAAATGAAACGATCCGGCGGACGCTATTAGGCCGTCCCCCAGCATCCACCGTATAGTTTCAAACGCGGTCGCGCTCCGCCCAGTCTTCAGGTGATTGGTCACCAGAACTTGGCGATTGAGATCGGGATAGTTCACGAGGCACATCAGAATCGGGTTGACCGACACGGTGCTGACATCGCCGTAAGTGGAGGACTCTCGAAGCAGACCCACTAAGTCGTTTCGAAGGCGTAGCGGCTTCCCGATGACGGGCGTCTCCGGAGGTCCCTGCGGCAGTTCCGCTCGCTGGACGGAAGGTTTGGGAGGGTCAATGTAGCGAGAGTCGTATTCATGGTTGTGGCGTTGCAAGGCGATGTCCTTTTGGCGGGCAGTGTAGCGCTTGAAACAATGAATGAGCAATGCCGCAAGATTATAGGCATTCTCAGTACGCGCTGGTTTATGAAAGCTCAAATACCCATACGCGCTAAGAACGCCAGATTATCAAAACAATGAGAGGCGTTGCCCTGCCAGGGCCTTTCGATTATTTGAGATCCGTTCGTTCTGAACTTGTCGAAGGACTCATGTTGAAGGGGCTGTCAGTCAGTTCGTAGGCATATTGTAGAATAACCGAAAGACCCTGGTTGCCCTGCGGGAAAGAGGCTTTTGCCCATCATTCAATCTCTAGCTGGTCGCCGTCGAAAGTGATGGAGCGGCTTCCATGTTGGAGGCGGGCGCGTCTGAATCGGCGCAGTTCCGCGCGCAATTCGTTCAGCCTGCGGTCGGTTTCGGATTCGAATCGCGGCGCGCCTGAGCCGCTGCTCATGGTCCCCCACAGATCGCGCTGAGGCATTCGTTTTAGCAGCTTTCCGAAACCCGCCATGAAGACCGCAAACGCGCGCGCCGAGAGTTCTCGCATTGGCGCGTCGTCTTCGGGGTCCGCGAAATATAGTTCCACCACCACTTCGCGCTCGTTCGACGCCGAGTCCAGAAGCAGCGCCGGCTGCGGATGTCCGCCGAACAGCGACTCGCCACCCTCCACGCCCCGCGCGAAATCGCGCAGCGCCGCCTGCAAGACTCTGAGAGTTGAGGAGACATAAGACACGGGCAGCCTCTTCCCGTCCAGCGAGAGTGTGAGCCTGTATCGGTTGTCTGAATTCGTATGTAGCATGGCGCCTGTAATGTGGATTCGCTACCTGAGAACTCTTACGTCCCCGACTCGACGGGTCACCCGCGTATGGTCGAGATGATCCATCAGCGCCAGCGCGTACTTGCGGCTTGTGCCGAGAATATCTCGCGCGTCCGCCACGCTTATCTCGCCGTTCTTCTCCAGATACTTCGATACCCTCTCAACCACCTCTCCGTAGGCGGAAGCCGAAAACACCACGCCGTCGCTCACCTTCACCACCTTCCCCTGTTCGTCCAGAAGATTCACCACTTCAGGGTCTATGGCGATGTCCGTGGGAGGCGAGAACGGATTGGAGTCCAACTGGCGCAGATAGTCGTCAACCATCTCGCGCAGCGCGTCGCCGATGTCGGGAACATGGTCGGGCAGACGCGCCGTGGAGCCTTCTTCGACGGTGACGCCGCTCTGGTTTAGGATTCTGAGCGCGTCGTTGAACACCTGCTGAGACAGGCGCAGACGCGAGCGCAACTCCTCCTTGGGCGCGCCTGAGCGCAGCGGGAACTGGCGATGGTAGTCGCTCAGGGCGGCGCGCGCTCTTTCCATCAAGGCGTTCCAGCCGTTTGCCGTGTAGAACCGGGTGGCGCGGTTGACGCCTCCGCTACCCAGAGCGACCGCGTCGCCGTCCGCGACCATCCGCTCCAGTTCCGACTTCGCCGCCGCCGCGTTCATGTTGGCGCGATTGACGACCGCCTCGAACTCGGCCGGATCCAGCCCCTCAATGGTCTTCAGCAGTATTTCGCGCTCGTTTCCGCGCTCCATTATCTCCAGCCGCTCAATGGTGGCCGCGTGACGCCTGCGCGGACGCGGCGCGTGCGTGTCAACGATGTTGCCGCCGCCCAGCGTTGTCATGTTGGAGCGTATGACGAAGTAGTCCCCCTTTGCCACGGCTATGGGGTTGTCCAGCTTTAGCTGCGCCCACGCGGTGTCGCCCGGCTGAGCGCTGTCGTTCTCGAACAGGCGCAGCCGCGCCACCGACTCGCTCGACCCCGTGTGGACGGTCACTCCCATATTATGGCGAAGCGGGTTGGGCGCGTCGGGCAGTACCCGCAGATGGACGTCGAACGCGGTGGTTGGACGAAGCCAGCCCGCAAGCGTCAGAACCTCGCCCCTGGGAATTTCGTCGTGAGATACCCCAATCAGGTTCGCCGCGACCCGCGTGCCCGGCTCGGCTCGCTCCACGCCGCTCTTATGAGTCTGAATGCCGCGAATTCGCGTTTTGCGCGCCGAGACCGCCAACTCCACGTCCTGCCCCGCGCTCAGATAGCCGTCAATCAGCGTGCCGGTCACAACGGCGCCGAAGCCCCTTATGGTGAAAGAGCGGTCTATCGGCAGGCGCGGACGTCCCAGATCCCGCTTGGCGGGTATATCGCCGAGTTCTTCTTCCATCGCCGACATGAGTTCTGGCAGACCCTCGCCGGTGTGCGCCGAGACAGGGATAACGCGCGCGCCGGCCAGTACTGTCCCTTCCAGCGTATCCTCGATGTCCGCGGTAACGAGCTCGAGCCACTCTTCGTCAACCAGGTCGCTCTTGGTAAGCGCCACCAGCCCCCTGCCTATCTGGAGCAGGTCCAGTATGGCGAGATGTTCGCGCGTCTGGGGCATGACAGACTCGTCCGCCGCAACCACGAGCATGGCGAGGTCTATTCCCCCCACGCCGGCCAGCATATTGTTTACGAACCGCTCGTGTCCGGGGACGTCCACGATGCTGATTTCGTTGCCGCTCGGAAGTTGAAGCCACGCGAACCCCAGGTCTATCGTCAGTCCGCGCTCCTTCTCTTCGGCGAGCCTGTCAGGGTCTATCCCCGTGAGCGCCTGTACCAGAGTGGACTTGCCGTGATCAACATGGCCCGCCGTGCCTACAACGAACATGAGCTATACCTTTTGGATGGGCTGATTGGGTTATAGCATAACACAGCGGGGAAGTTGGGAATGATGAGAAGTGGGAATGATGAATGGTGAATTTGGAATTGCGAATTATGTGCTGGGCCCATCTAAAGCCCCGATGCGTATCGCCCAGATGACCGGGAAATGGGAATTGGGAATAATGAGAAGTGGGAATGATGAATGGTGAATTTGGAATTGCGAATTATGCGCTGGGCCCATCTAAAGCCCCGATGCGTATCGCCCAGATGACAAGGTGTGTCTTTAGGCATATAGTATAGGGGCGTGGACATCAGAAGCGATATAGTTTCGGGATAGTTGCGTTGGACTGACGGTTCTCGGAAAGGATTATGTGGGAATGCCGCTCGAAAGCCTGCTCGAACTGGTTGAGACGCTCGGCGACCGCATTGACCGACACAGCGGCGCTCTCAAACAGAGTGAGGCGCTCACGCGCTACGCGCTGATAGACCCGCTCCTGCGCGAACTGGGCTGGGACACTTCCGACCCTGGCATGGTAATACCGGAATACAAGTCGGGAAACGGGCGAGCGGACTACGCGCTGATGAATAACGGCAGCCCTGCGATGATGGTGGAGGCAAAAAGCCTCGATACAAATTTGGGAGGCGCGGTACTGTCTCAGGGAATCAACTATTGCCTCATGGAGGGAACAAGCCATCTTTGCGTTACAGACGGCAGTGTGTGGGAAATATATGAGACGCACAAGCAGGTTCCGATAGATAAAAAGCGCATCGTGCGCTTTGACCTGAAGGATGGCCCCGCTCAGGTATGCCTGAAAGCCTTGGCGTTGTGGAGACCGAGTGTAGAGTCGGGAAATGTAGCCGCAGGGCAGACGCCGGTAATCGAACCTGCGGCGAAACCGCCCCCTGTTACGGTTACTAAAAAGCCGACGCCGCCCGTCGCTCCTGTTAAAGGCGATGGCGATTGGCAACCGTTATCAGAATTGAATCCAGTTTCAGGTTCGCCCAAGCCAAGAGAAATAGCATTCCCAGACGGCTCAAGTGTAAAAATCGGTTCTTGGAATCAGATACCTATCGAAGTAACAAGGTGGCTTATAGATAACGATAAGATAGATATGATTAATCTACCTGTAAAACGAAAAACCTTACGCATATTATCTACAAGCCCCTTTCACAAGAATGGAAACTCTTTCAACCAGCCAAAGCAGGTAGGCCATTTGTATCTGGAGGTAAAATACAGCTCTTCATACCACACAAAAAACGCTCTTCTCATTATCAAAGAGATGGGGCAAGACCCAGCGCAGTTCAAGGTGCGGCTTCCATAAGATGTTCATACTCGCAAGGAATTTGCCATGACCGATATGACCGGCAAAGCGATGACCGTATCCGGCCCCATCGAGCCTGACCAACTCGGCTTCACCCTCATGCACGAGCATCTCTTTCTCGACCTGAGCAAGAACCACATGCCCGATCCGGACGCTCCCGCTACCGAACTCGACCGATGGTTCGCGCCGCTCCAGCTTTCCAACCTGCATCTGGCTCGGCGCATGATGCCTCTTGTGGACAACTACATACTCTCCAGCGAGTCCGACGCCGTAGCGGAAGTCGCGGACTTCGCTCGACTGGGCGGCGGAACGCTCGTTGACGTCACCAGCAGGGGACTCAAGAGGGACATTCCTGCGATAGTCCGCGTCGCCAGAACCGCGGGCGTCAACATCGTCCTTGGCTCAGGCTGGTATCAGAAACTCTTTCATCCCAAAGATATGGACGCGCGCACTGTCGAGTCGCTCACCGACGAGATAGTCCGAGATATTACAGTGGGGATACCCGATACTGGCGTTCGCTCCGGTATCATCGGCGAGATAGGCGTCAATGGCGACCCGATAACGCCGAACGAGGACAGGAACATACGCGCAGCCGCCCGCGCCAGCGTCGCCACCGGGGCCGCCATCTCGTTCCACTCTCCGCCGCTCAAGGACGAAAAGATGGCGGTACTGGACATCGTAGAAGAAGAGGGCGCCGACCTGACTCGCGTCATTCTCGGACACTCCTGCCACATGGCCGACGATCTTCCCTATATGCTCAGCCTGCTGGAGAGGGGCGTCTGCATACAGTTCGACACGCTGGGCGTCGTTAAAACCACTGAAGTGGGGCGAGACCACATCGTCGCCAACGCCATCCCGCAGCTAATTGCGGCAGGGTACGCCGACCGCATCCTGCTCTCCCAAGACGTCTGCTGGAAGATGCACCTCAAAAAGTACGGCGGCGCGGGATACACCTATCTTCAGGAAACATTTCTGCCGTATATCGAATCTCTCGGCGTATCGAAATCCGAGATGCGCCGCATCATGGTAGAAAACCCCAAACGGCTGCTCGCTTTCGTAGAGCCTGGCTGACGCGATTGCATATAATAGTCGTATATCTATCTTAGTTCCGCTCGGTTGACTGAACTTGCCCTATTGTTTATCGTAACTGAAATGAACCCATTTCATATCACATGGGAAAATGGAGGAATAAATGACACGCTTGAAATACATCCTGCCGATAGTGGCAGTCGCTATCGCCATTCTGGCGATGGCGTGCAGCGGCAGCGAGACATCTGAGCCCCAGGCTCCTGCCGCGCCCGCGCCCGCCGCGCCCGCCGCTCCGGCGCCCGCCGCTCCCGCCATGTCAGCCGCTCAGCCGCAATCGCCCGCCGCTCCGGCTCCCGCCGCTCCCGCAGAGGCGCCGCCCGGAGCGCCGGCCATGGCCGAGCCAATCATACCGTCCACCGCGCCAACATCCAGAATGGTTCCAGTATCCGACGCCGACTCCAATATCTTCTCTGAAGACAGGTTCGGAGGCAAACTCGTCTGGGTGCCCCAGGGAACCGTTCCCAACCTCGATTCCATGACATCCGGCACAGCCATCGGGAGAGGAGTCTCCTGGCACTTCTGGGAATCTCTCGCCCAGTGGGACGCGCAGGGCTTCATCCAGCCCGACATGGCCGATAGCTGGGAACTGGATGGCTCCACCTATACGTTCAAGCTGCGCGACAATCTGCTCTGGCACGACGGAACTCAGGTGCTGCCAGAGGACGTGGAAGCGTCCGTAACTCGCTTCCTGGCGTGGGACAAGTCCTTCGCTCCCGTTCTCAATGACATCTGGGTCGGATTCGAGTCTGTTGACGACCAGACGTTCACGATAGAACTGAGCGAGCCTTCCGCCCTGCTGATGACCGCGCTCGGTTATGTCGGCGGAACTCAGCCCAATATCATGCCCAAAGAGACCGCCGAGTCGGTGCCTCCCGGTGAGTTGGTCCAGACTTTTGTCGCCTCTGGCCCTTACCAGTTCGTGAGTTGGGACCCGGGCAACGAGATAATCCTCGACAGGTTCGAAGAGTACGTTCCTCGCCGCGAGACGCCCAGCTATCGCGCGGGAGCGAAACTCGCTTACTTCGATCGTCTTGACATGAAAGAGATTCCCGACCAGCAGACCCGCGTGTCCGCAGTGCTGACCGGCACCGTGGACTACCTCGACGTCGTCTCGTCCGACTTCTACGAAGAGGCGCTCGACAACTCCGACCGCGTATCCGTGCATATCGGCATACCCGGAGCGCAGCCAGACATCGGCTTCAACACACGCGACCCGCTTATGGGCTTTGACGAGAGCGGCATAGCTCTCAGGCAGGCTATCCAAGCCGCCGTCAACGCGGAAGATATCATGAAGGGCTACGGCGACGAGCGCCTCTGGCAGCTTTGTCCGTCTCTCCAGATGTGCGGAACGCCTTGGGCGGAGCACACCGACAATGAAGAGCTCTACAACCAGGACAACCCTGAAAAGGCTAGAGAACTGCTTGAGTTGGCGGGATACGACAACGAGCCGATCATCATACTCGACCCGACCGATTTCCCGACCATTCACCCAATCGCGCCCGTTCTGAAAGAGCAGCTAGCCGCGGTCGGCATTAACGCCCAGATCAAGGCGACCGACTGGGCCGGCCAGATCGCCACATTCCGACAGGTTGACGGCTGGCACATCTTCACCAACTGGAACAGCAGCAACCTGTACCATCCGCTGGTGGCGACGCACTACCGCGTCGGCGAGACCACGTACCCAGAGGACTCCGAGACAGGAATGCTGATGACCGAACTGAAGACCAAATTCGCCCAGGCGAGCACGCTCGATGATCAATTCGCCATAACGCGCGAGATAGCGGACGCGGCATGGGCCGACCCGCGCAGGGTCACCTTCGGTCAGTTCTTCCAGCTCAGAATCTACGACAAGGACATAATGGACGTGGAAATCCGAGGCGCGCCTGTCGGTTCGCCACTGTTCCTGAACATGTGGTGGGGCGACGCCGAACGCCGGTCAGAAGATCCGCGGTAGCGTAAGCCTAACCCGTTGAATTAGAAGAGCCTGCCGCGGTTATGGGCTGCGGCAGGCTCGTTGGCATGGTGTCTTGGCGCAGTTAGCTGCGCATGACGTATATGTCGCATGGAGTATCGGTATGGTTCGCCCCAGTAATATGATCAGATCCTTAATAAAGCAACGTTACCATCACGTCATATATACTCTGATGGAAGACCATAATATGACATCTGCTCCCTTTCAGAAGCCAAATTACATAGTATCGCCCAATGCTGGCGCCAGCGAAGCTGTCCATTACACAGGATGGTATGTTACAGGCAGATATGATAAGCCTTCACATTATCGGTATAATCGTTATGAAGAAGCATTGCGACGTCATGTGAAATCAGGCTATGGCATGGAGCGAGTGGCGCATGTGGATATAGGGTGTGGAGCCGGCCTATTTTCATGGGCATTTCTTGACTGGGCTACTGAAAAGGGTATTGGACATGATCGAGTTGACTTATATGGATACGACCATTGTACTGCAATGATAACGCTTGCATCAGAGATAAGAAGCAGGATAATGCAAGTTGAGCCTATCATATTTAATTATCCAAGTTTGCATTATGACCATACTATTGCGAATTTCTTACGTCAG
>CAZXFX010000072.1:0-15375 GCA_964640295.1 uncultured Dehalococcoidia bacterium
GAAGGGCGCGCCAACCCCCTCAGCCCCTCGATGGTGGAAGGCTAGGATGGGGGTGTTCACCCTCAATACCTACCCCTCTCAGCCCTCGATGGGGGAAGGCTAGGATGGGGGTGATTGTCCTCAATACCTGCCCCTCTCAGCCCCTAGGTGTGACTGTTAAGGGTAGGCAAATCAAAAATACGTTCGTCCCGAGCTTGTCGAAGGACGAACACGTTGCGGCTTTCATCAAGAGACCCTACTTATGCGCCCTTGTTCTTCCCTCGCCAACATCTAGCGTCGAGCGTCCTGAAGCAGATGCCGCAGACGCGGATCCATCGCGTCCCGCAGCGCGTCTCCGAGAAGGTTGAACGCCAGCACCGCTCCGAATATGGCGAAACCGGGGAATATCGGAATCCACCACGCCGCCTGAACGTACTGCCGTCCACCTGATACCAGTGCGCCCCACTCCGGTAGCGGCGGCTGCGCGCCCGCTCCGATGAAGCTGAGACCCGCCGCAAGCAATATGGCGAGACCAAAGTCCAAAGTGGCTTGCACCAGAACCGGAGCGTAGCTGTTCGGCAAAATGTGCCGCCAGATGAGCCGAACAGGATGCGCGCCCAGCGCTCGCGCCGACAGTATGTAGTCCCTCCCCTTTTGGGCCAGAACGCTGCTTCGCATCAGCCGCGCGTATGACGTCCAGCGCACGATGGCGATTCCAATAATCGCCGATTCGATGCTGGTACCAAGAGCGGTAGCCACCACAAGAGCCATGACGAGATCGGGAAACGCCAGGAAGATGTCCGTAATCCGCATGGCGAATTCGTCAATCCATCCGCCGTAGAACCCGCTTATCATACCCACGGTAACACCGATGCTGCCCGCCACTATCACCACAAGAGCCCCTACGCGCAGGCTTATTCGGCCCCCGTACAGCACCCTGCTCAGCACGTCCCGCCCAAATTCGTCTGTCCCGAATGGATGATCCAGGCTCGGCGCCGAGAGTGGCTGTCCGACCGCGAACTTGTCATACGGATGCGGCGCGATGGAGGGACCGGCGAGGGCTACGAATATGTAAACCACAACTAAAGCCAGGCCAAACGCCGCAGGAAGATTGTTTCTCAGTATGCGCCCCGTCGCCTGCAATCTGCTTAGCGCGACGGCGCCCATGTTTTGCTGTTGTGGAGCGGAGAACAATGGCGCGGTCCTGTCAGTTGTATGTGATGCGCGGATCGAGAATCGCCACGACTATGTCCACGATGAGATTGGCCGTGGAGTAGGCGATTCCAATGATGAGCGCGACCGACGTGACCGCCGCGCGGTCGAGGAAGAATATGGACTGGACCGCGAACCGCCCCAGTCCGGGCCAGGCGAATATCGTCTCAGTGAGAACCGCTCCAGACAAAAGCCCGCCTACCAGAAGACCCAGAATCGTCACGGTCGGAATCAGCGCGTTTCTGAGGGCGTGCCGATAGAGCACCACCCTGTTGTGCAACCCCTTTGCGTGAGCCATGCGAATGTAGTCCTCGCCGAGAACCTCCAGCATACTGGTCCTCGTGACGCGGGCAAGCAGTCCGACAACCGAGAACGCCAGCACGAACGCGGGCAGCGCCAGATGGTGCAACGCGGATATGAAGCCCCTGAAATCCCCCGCCGCGAGCGTGTCTATCGTATAGAAGCCGGTTATGGTCTGCGGAATATCGAGAGTGATGGATATGCGCTGGGATGACGGCACCCAGCCCAGATAGTAGAAGAAGACCAGCAGCATTATAATCGCGAACCAAAATATGGGCATGGATGTCCCAAACAGCGATACTACGCGCACAACGTGGTCCGGCAGTCCGTTGCGTTTGACTGCCGCGATTATCCCCGCGGGTATAGCCATTATCACAGCCATCAGAAAGGCTACCGCAGAGAGTTCAGCCGTGGCCGGCAGGAAATTCGCCAACTCGGTCCTTATCTCTTTGCGGGTTACGAACGACTCGCCGAAATCGCCGCGAACCAGATTCCCCATGAATGTCATGTACTGCATGTACGCGGGCTGATCGAATCCCCATCGCTCTCTAAACTTTTCCACCGCTTCGGAGCTAATGCCCCCCGTCGTTTCCATGAGTATGGTGGAGGGGTCGCCCGGCATGATTATCATCATGAAAAACGTAAGCGAGGAGACTCCGACCAAGACGAACACCTGAAGCAGCATTCGTCGAATTATATATCTGGTTAGAGACAAATGAATCCCTTCCGAAGATCGAGGCGGCGGAGTGTCGTGGTCTGAATTATTTGGCGAATCGGCGCGGCGAAGGCTGTCAGGACAACCCTCGCCGCGCCGGATATAGCTATATTTCGGCGGCTATTTCTTGGTCATGTATCTGAACTCTGGCGTGAATGCGTGAGCGGCCGGGACGATGCCCCCTATATTCGACCGATGCGCCACAGTGTCGCGCACCTGGAGAAACGTGATCTCGCCGCAGTTGTCCACCATCAATTCAGACATCTCGCTGTAGATGACATGACGCTTTTGCGAGTCGGTTTCCAACCGTCCCATGTCCGTCAACTCTTTGAGGCGGGCTGCGACGTCGGGCGCGACGTCGTCTAGCCCCAGCATATTGCACTCGCCCAAAGCCCTCCACGTGGCGGGCTGGTCGGAGTCGAAGTATGTCGCCCCAAGTCCGGATATCCCGAAGTCGCGCAACTCCTCGGCCACGATTTCGCCCCAGAACCTCGAACCGGTTGACTGCACTATTTCAGCGTTGATTCCCACTTCCTTCAGGTTGTTCTGGAAGAACTCGAGCGCCTTCTGGTAAACCACTGATCCGCAAGCTCCCGTCCTGAGCTGAATCTGCGCTTCCATGTACGGATAGCCCGCGTCCGACAGCAACTGACGCGCCAACTCCGGGTTGTGGTAATACTTCGTCGCTATGGTCGGGTCGTGTCCCGCCATGCCCGGCAATATAAGGCTCTGGTGAACGTCCGCCAGCCCGAGCGCCACCACGTCTCGCATACCCTGATAGTCAATCGCGTACCGAATCGCCTGGAATCCCTCCGGCGTATCCAGAGGCGGTATGCGCCTATCTACCAGTATGTTGCAGGTGATGAGCGACGGGTATGTGTAAACAGAGACGTTTTCGTCGCCCTGGAACGACTGAAGCGAGATCGGATCGAGCTGAAGCGCCACATCCACTTCGCCTGCCGACAGTTGAAGCGCGCCGACCGCCGGTTCCGGCACGTGGATGTCTATAATCCGCTCTACCGATGGGCTTACGCCGTCATGGCCTCCCCAGTAGTCATGGTTCCTGGCCATCACAAGCCGCTGCTCGGCTGTAAAGCTTTCCACCATGAACGGGCCTGTTCCGATAGACCTCTCGTTTGCCCACGCGACGCCATAGTCTGAACCGTCTTCATCGGTCACCTCATTGGCGAGCGCCTCCTCCGCGTCCACTATCAGCAGGTCCTTGGATGTGAGCAGGGGAAGGAGCGGCGCGTAAGGGTCGGTCAGATTCCACCGGAACGTCATGTCGTCAACCGCTTCCATGCTGTCGGTAAGGGAGTACCATGCCTGAGATTCGGCGATTCCCTCGCGCTCGAAGATGTTGAACGCTCGCTGGAACGACTTATGAACCGCGTCCGCGGTCAATGGCCGTCCGGTTGTGAAACTCACGTCCGGTCGTATGTTGAATACGTAGCTCTTGCCGTCTTCGCTGATTTCCCAGGACTCGGCCAGATTCGGAGCTATATTCTTGGCGTCGGATGTGTTGTCTATCGCTACCAGTCCGTCGAACATATTGAACGACACGCGGCAACCCCAGAACGAACAACCTCTCGGGGGCGTCAGCGTGGCGAAGAAGAACACGTCTCTTACCAGCAGGTCCGGGTAGTCCATCATCATGCCCGGCGCGTCGCCGGCGCCTGTCGGCCCGGCCATAGCGACCGCTTCCTGAACCGCTCTCTGTATATCTTCCTGGGTGATTCCCGGTCGGTCCGCGAGCGCCTTAGCGATTGCTTCCGACACCTCTTCGTCGGTCAGCCCTGGCGTCTGCGTCGTCAGCGCGCTGGCAATGGCGTCGGCGACTTGCGCCTCGGTTACGCCCGGCCTCTCCGCCAGCGCCTGAGCTATTGCGTCTGCGACCTGCGTCTCGGTCAGCCCAGGCGTCTGCGCCTCCAGCGCGTTGGCGATAGCGTTAGCTACCTGCGCCTCGGTTACGCCCGGCCTCTCCGCCATCGCTCTCGATATAGCGCCTGCGACCTGTTCCTCGGTTACGCCCGGCGTTTCCGCCATCGCGTTGGAAATGGCCGCCGCCATCTGCTCCTCGGTTACGCCCGGCTGGGCGGACATCGCTTGTTGCACTGCCTGAGCCACTTCGTCGGCGGTAGCCCCCTGTGGCTGCGCCTGGAGCGCTTGCTGGATTATTGCGGATACATCTGGCGTCGGCGCCGGAGGGGGCGCGTCATCGCCCGAGCAGGCAATCGCCAGTATTGCGATCAGCGTGATTGGGAATAGAAAAATACTCTTCTTTGCTATTTTCAACGTCTCGCACTCGTCCTTTCCATAATTTAACGAATCTTTCATCAGCTAATAACGCAAAGATTTTCATGTTTTTTAGTTGTCATGTCAAGTTGACGCTGCCCCCGGCGGCCTGTATCAGTTTGGTCGGCGCCATGCCGAGCGAATCAGTATGATAGCATTGGAAGACGCGGGACGCGGCAACGCTCCGACTCTGTGTTGGAGACCGGCTCGCAGAGCGCCGCGCGAAATGATGCGGAGGACAGGATAAGATATGACTCGCATATATGTTCTCGGGGCGGGCACGCCTACGCCCACGCCGACACGATTTGGAAGTTCGTTTGTACTGCAAACAGGCGACGACCGCATAATGGTGGACTGCGGCCCTGCCGCTACTCACAAGCTGGTGCAAGCGGGTCTGTGGCCAACCGAGATTGATTACCTGTTCTTCACGCATCACCACTTCGACCACGATATTGATTACCCGTGTTTCCTGTTGTGCAGGTGGGATCAGAGCGTCGGAAAAGAGAACAGGCTTCAGGTGTATGGCCCAACGCTTACTGAGAAGATAACAGAAGGAATTCTGGGAGAGGACGGCGTGTTCGCCCACGACTGGAAGGCGCGGGTAAACCACCCTCTCAGCCAGCGTATATTCGTCAATCGCGGAGGTACGCTGCCGCGTCCCGCCCCTGATGTGTTCGCCAAGGATATCGGTCCCGGAAAGGTATTCTCAGGCAAGGACTGGGAGGTGACAGCCGCTCCGGCTGAACACGTTCAGCCGTATCTGGACTCGCTCGCTTACAGGTTCGACACCCCGGACGGGAGCGTGGTGTTCACGGGCGACACGCAGCCGTGCGACAGCGTGCGCGACCTGGCCCGGGACGCCGACCTTATGTTGTGCATGTGCTGGGACGACCAGGATGTGATGGACGAAACAGGCGAGGCGGGCGGTCAGTGCGGAACTGTGGGAGCGGCGCGCATGGCGAGGGAAGCGGGCGTAAAGAAACTGGCTCTGGTGCATATAGGCCCGCATCTGTCAGGACACGGCGCGATGGAGAAGGGCATAGGCGACGTGAAGCGGATCTACGATGGCGAGTTGCTCTTCACGGACGAACTCATGTCGTTCGAGTTGTGACTGCGCGCTTCAGTGGCGCGCTTCAATTCCCATTCATGTCGCCATATCTCCATCTTGATGAAGTCGTGTCCATTCTTTCGAATTGGACCGATAGCCTTGAAGCCGGACTTGCGAAAACTTTTCTGCGCCCGGTGGTTCCAAGTCAAAGTGTGCAGATAGACGCGGTTGAACGGATATTCCTCAAACATGTGGTCGAGCAACAGATCTACAGTTTCAGTCCCAAACCCCTTGCTCCAATACGCCTTCTCGCCAATCATTATCCCCAGTTCGGCCTCCCCGCTGCGGAGATCTATGTCGTAGAACATGACGTTGCCGATGTGTTGGCCATCGAGAGTGTCCACTGACAGACGCTTGGAGCGTGAATCGGGGTAGGATTTCTCGTTTTTGGAAAGTCGCTCGAAATGCTTGTAGCTGATGTTCAGGGGACTGGATGCGTCGAGTTCAGCCAACTCGATATCGCTGCGCCACCTGTAGTCGTCAGGAATGTCCGACTTCTTCTTCTCGCGCAGGACTATACGGTCGCTCTTGATGTTGACGTCTTTGCGTCCGCTATTACGGTCGGACTTTCTGCCCGGCCATTGCAATACCCTTCCTAACAATATCCGCCTCACTTTCATATGTGAGAGAGCCGCGCGCTTCCTCTACCGGCATCCACTTGACAATATCAAATTCGTGGTCGTGTTGCGAAACGTCGCCGCCCACGGGCCTCATCAGGTAGAAATGCACCATCTTGTGGCAGCGAGCGCCGTCCTGGGCGCGCGTGAACCAGTACTCGATGTTGCCAATATAATCATCGGAGACGACCTGAAGTCCTGTCTCCTCGCGCACTTCGCGCAGGGCCGTCTGAATGATGGACTCACCCGGGTCCGGCGTTCCCTTGGGGAGTCTCCAGCTTACGGGATTGTTCAGGCCGCAAATCGCCACTTCGACTCGCTCCGCCGCATTGACGCGATACACCACGCCCCCAGCGGACATCAAATGTTCTGTATTGCGTTTTCTTGGCATGGGGATTGCAACTATTGCTTGCGCGAGCGCTCAGACCTAGAGTTTATCTACGCGAGTGCCTGAATAGAGATCGTGGATGGTTCTATGGTCGCTTCTGAATATGAACAGGGAATCTACTATCCAGTAGATAAATCCCAAGCCCGGTATGCCTGTGAGAATGCCGTTTACTATGACTCTCAACAGGACGATCCTGGCCCATCCGGGATGCTCTCCTGTTTGCGCGTCAACTATTCGGATGTTCAGCGCCATCTTGCCAATAGTCTGACCGCGAGTCCCCAAGAGAACCATCTGGATGACCAGCAGGACTAGGGATATTGCTACTCCAGTCAGAATCAATCCGGGGGAAGAGTCTTCTCCAGCGGGAGTTGAGATGATTGCCACAAGGGTGAGAACCAAAACAGGAAGGCCGACTATCAATGCGTCTATGATGACCGCGGCCAATCGCGCCCAAGGACTTGCGCGTTTAATTTCCTGTTCCACAGGGGGAAGACCGCCGGATTCATATTCTCTGCGCTGCATAGGGGCACCTCTCTGAGCGTAAGCGTACAACGATACGCAAATTATATGGGTGGGCGCGGTTGTGTCAAGGACGGTTACAAGTCCGTTTAGAAATTGACCTTGCATGAAAGCGGCGATACACTCAATGAAATTACGGGGAGACACTTCCCCATAGGATATACGCGCGAGGAGGCTGAAGAATGGTAAAACCGAAGCAGCTTGGACACTTGGTTATCAGAGTTAGAGACTTGGAAGAGTCGGAGCGATTCTATTCGGACGTTCTGGGACTTGCCGTGACGAACAAGAGGCCGGGGCAGATGACGTTCATGAGCGCGGTTGACAACTCGTCGCACGAATTGGCCCTGGTCCCTGTGGGTCCGGACGCGCCCGGCCCAGAGGCGAACAGGGTGGGTCTGTTTCACTTCGCGTGGGAGATGGAATCGTTCGACGACCTCAAGCAGTTGTATGCGCGAATGAAGTCAAACGACGTGAACATACTGAGCGTGGGCGACCACGGCATATCGCTCGGAGTCTATTTCACTGACCCGGACGGCAATGAGATAGAGGCGTACTACGAGATGCCCAAGGCGGAGTGGCCCGAAGAAGGAGACCTGTTCGCAGGCGCGTTCCCCGGCAGCCTAGAGGACTGATCGAAGCATATCAGAGTCGGCGCGCGCGCCGACCAGTTCGGCAAAACGATGAACTTTTGCCTGTCCGTTCACGCGCGCGCCGGCAGTTACGTCGTTCAGCGCCGTCATCGTGGCTTGGGTGTCGGACTCGACGAGCACTATCGGCGTCTCCTCTTCGCCCGCCTCGTAGGTTATGTACTCAATCGGTTCGATGCCGCCGGTTAGAATCAGGCATGATACCGAGGCGTTGAGCGCGGACATCTGTATGTCGGGGCGGTCCCCGCGCGTTATCACCGCGTTGTTCTGATACAAACCGAAGCGGATTTCGCCCGGATCAAGACTCATCGCGCCCACCTGGAACCACTCGATTGGAGCGTCCAGATTGCCCTCTTCCACCACATAGCGTCCGCCCAGCCCAGCGCGAATCTCATCTACGGAGACGGACAGCATGAACCTGTCCTCCGGAATCAGCCCCATGAGCGGGATTCCCGCCTCCTCGAACGAAGGAACCAGGTTATCCTCCGCTTCCGTTCCAAGGTATCGCGTGAGTCCGTTCACGAGGACGCCCGCAAGCCTGTCGTCGAGAGCGCTCTGCCACTCAGTCAAGTCACTGGCGCGCAAATCGCGTCGGTATGCGGCCACCAGCAATACGCTGGCGTCCCACGCGCTCGCCAGTTCCGCCAGTCCGTCCGCGCCAATGTCGGACGGTATTTCCACAATCGCCAGGTTGTCGCCCGCGGCTGCTACGGATAGATGGCGGGCCGTTGTCTCTATATCGTCGCGCGTCGGTCCCGACTCCGATACTAGAATCGGCCACCCGTCTGGAGCGGGATTGGCGAGTTGGGCGAAGGCGTCGCGGTCGGGGTCGTCTTCCGCGAAAGAGAACGGCTTGAAGGCGTATGTCGTCCTGCCGTTCCGATTGGAAATATGCGACAGGGCGAGGGCGAGGGCGGTTTTGCCTGCGCCGGGTCTGTCCGACGCAACCATTAGAAGAGACATGGAGCGCTCCTGACTGTGTAGCTTCAACGCCGCAGATTATAACAGTTATCGGTTGATAGTTGTCAGTTTCTACCATGTGAGGGCGAACGGCGGCTATAATTAGTTGTCTGAACCAGGATCTTCAGGATGCAAGAATGTACAGAATAGACTGGACTAGCGCTTGTCGCTCGATATTCGCCTTGGCGCTGATAGCGGTTTTGGGACTCGCGCTGGGCTGCGTTACCACAGCCCAGCCGGATATACCTGAGGCGGAGCGCAGGGCTTCGGAGTTGAACAAGAGCGTCATGTGCCCTGTATGCCCGGGTGAATCCATTGACCAGAGCCAGAATCCGCTCGCGTTGCAGATGCGCGCAATCGTGGACGAAAAAATGGCTGAGGGATGGTCCGATCAGCAGATAAAAGATTTCTTCGTTGAGAGGTACGGCCCGAGCGTACTCATGGAACCGCCGTCCGCCGGCTTCGGAATAGCGGCGTGGATCGTTCCGCCTTTGGCGTTCGCGCTCGCGCTCGTGTCCCTGCTTCTCACCCTTCGGTGGATGCGAAGGACGTCGGAACAGTCCGACGCGGACGCGGACGATGACTCAAAGCGCATAGAATACGCGCGCAGAGTCGAAGAAGCGACGCGGTACGATGACACAGACATTAAACGAAACCGAGGGGAGAGTTCGCAGTGATAGTTGAAATTGGGCAGATAGCGCTCGCGCTCGCGTTCATCATATCGCTGTACGCGGCGCTCGCGTCCTTTCTGGGAGTGGCGCGGCGGTCGCCTGAATTGCTTGTCAGCGGGCGATTCGGGATGTACGGCATACCTGCGCTGCTCATGGTGGCGACGGGCGCCCTCATCTACGCATTCGTGAACAACGACTTCTCGGTGCGCTACGTCGCCGAAAACAGCAGTCTCGCCATGCCCCGCGCCTATACGTGGGTGGCGTTCTACGCCGGCAACGCCGGCTCCATGCTCTACATAGCGATGATCTTCGCGATCATGGCGGCGGCGGCCATTGCCGCTATCCGCAAGAAACTGCCATATACGTCCCCTTACGCTGTCGGCATAATGGCTCTTGTGCTTGCGTTCCTGCTCGGCGTAATGCTGTTTCTCGCCAACCCGCTGGCGCGGCTGGAAGTAACGCCAATGGACGGGCAGGGCATCAACCCTCTGTTGGTGCATTTCGGAATGTTCATACACCCTCCCCTGCAAATGGCGGGGCTCGTCTCCGTGGCTATCCCGTTCTCCATAGCGATGGGCGCGATGCTCGCCAACAAGGGAGGCAACGACGAATGGGTCGACCAGGGACGACTGTGGGGAATGTTGTCGTGGCTGACGCTCACCGCCGGACTGATGCTCGGTTCATGGTGGGCCTACACCATATTGGGGTGGGGTGGATATTGGGCATGGGACCCAGTAGAGAACTCGGCGCTGATGCCATGGCTGGCGATGACGGCGTTCGTCCACTCGATCATGGTGCAGAAGCGACGCGGAATGTTCCGAATGTGGAACATGATGATAATCATCATCGCGTTCACGATGGCTCAGCTTGGAATGTTCATCAATCGAGGCGGGCCGGTGCCGTCGGTGCACTCGTTCGCCCAGTCTTCGATGGGATGGCTGTTCCTGGCGTTCATGGCGACGACGATGATAGCGTCCATAGCGGCTTTCATCTGGAAGTCGGATACGCTCAGGAGCAGGGGCAGACTTGAGTCGGCGCTGTCGAGGGAGAGCGCGTTTCTGGCGCAGAATATACTGTTTCTCACCGTGGCGTTCGTAACGCTGTGGGGAACCATATTCCCGATTTTCTCAGAGGCGGCGAGCGACACGGTCGTCACGGTCGGTCAGCCCTTCTTCAATCGAGTCAACGGACCGGCTCTGTTGCTCATCGTGCTGCTGATGGGGATAGGCCCGACGCTTCCGTGGCGCAGGGCGTCGCCGCGCAATATAGCGTTCATGCTGCGCTACCCCGCGCTAACCGCAATACTGGCGGGCGCCGCCCTCTACGCGTCGGGCATAACTCGGCCGGTCGCCCTGATAGCGTTCATGATCTGCGCGCTCGTAACCGCGAGTGTCTTGCAGGAATGGATACGCGGGACTGTGGCGCGAAACCGGCGCGGCGAAGCGTATCACACGGCGTTCATCAGGCTGCTGTCCGCGAACCGTCCCAGATACGGCGGATACGTCGTTCATCTGGGCATCATAATGCTGGCGGCGGGCGCGATAGGGTCGTCTTTCTACTCAGTGCAGCGCGACTTCGCTATGAGTCCGGGCGATACCGAGTCGCTCGGCGAGTACCGGTTCACCTATCTCGGAACCGAACACGCCTCGTTCCCGGACAGGGAAGAGGCCTACGCGCGGTTCGACGTGTACGTGGGAGACGGCTACCTGGGCGTCATGGAGCCATTGAGGGCAGAGTATCCGTCGTTCCGAATCGCGTCCACGATAGGCGCGATTCACAGCACGCCCATCGAGGATTTCTACATCGTGCCTTCGGAGTTCAGCGGCGACGGCGAGGCGGTGTTCAGAGTTCTGATAAACCCGATGGTGTGGTGGATGTGGGCGTCGGGGCCAATCATCATGCTGGGAACGCTTCTCGCGCTGTCGCCCAGACGCAACAGGACCGCGGCAAGAGCCTCGATTCCGGCGGGGGCAGTGGGGGCGCGGGCTTAGGGGAAGGCGGCAGCCAATCTCAAGCCGACAAGTTCTGGGATGCGTTCCCTGAATAGCGTCTCGCCCCATCTAATTGAACGGAAATACCGATACCAGTCCCTGAAGACGGGCCTGAAGTAGCGTTCTGTCTTCATCTTCCATAGACGTGATCAATTCTTCCAGGTGGGTACGCAGTTGCACTTGATTCGCTGATTTTACGCCCTTCTGTTGTCCTGACACATTTCAGGAAACGGACTCCGCCACTTCCCATCCCGTTTCCCCGGTTTCTCTGTATCGCTCCAGCCGTCTGATTGCTATCTCCGCGAATACAGGATCAATGTCGCATGTGAACGCTTTACGTTCAAGCTGTTCGGCGGCGATAAGAGAAGCGCCAGAATGCGCGAACCCATCAATAGCTAGCTACATCACCTGTTTTGGCGCCGCTCGCCCCTCAGCCCCGATACGCCGGCAGCGGCTTCACGCTGTATTCGGCTCCCGAACCGGACATACTCTCCACGGCGGCGCGCGCAGTGTCCAGCGATGTGAAACACGGTATCCGAGCCTCGGTCGCCGCCCTGCGTATGGCAAACCCGTCCTGCAAAACCTCGCGGTCGCCCGTTACGGTGTTGATCACCGCCCGAACAGTCCCGTCCTCGATGACGTCAACCACGTTCGGATGGCCTGACAGCCGCTTCGGAATCGCAATCGCTGGCAATCCCAGTCCCGCTATCATCGCCGCGGTCCCATCCGTCGCGTAGAGAGGGCATTCCGCCTCATGCAGGTCCCGTATCATCTGCACCGACTCCGCCTTGTCGCGGTCTGCGATACTGAGCAGAGTCGGGTCGCCTGGCTTGATCGAAAGCCCCGCCGCCATCAGCGCCTTGGCCAGCGCCGGCCTGAACTCGGTGTCTATGCCCATAACTTCACCGGTGGATTTCATCTCAGGCCCAAGATACGTATCCACCCCGGTCAGTTTGGACATCGAAAAGACGGGAGCCTTCACGCCAACTAACTTCTGGCGCTTCCACAGTCCGCCTTCGTAGCCCATATCCTTGAGCTTGCGCCCGAGCATGACCTTCACGGCTAGATTGACCATTGGAACGCCCGTCACCTTGGAGATGAACGGGATAGTGCGGCTGGAGCGCGGATTGACTTCGATTACATAGACGGACGTGTTTCGGGAGCCGTCCCGCGCGGACTGCGGGCTTCTGTACGCCGGACCGCCAACCACCACGTACTGTATGTTCATGAGTCCGCGCACTTCCAGCGCCTTGCCTATGCGGGTCGTATAGTCAACGACCGTGTTCACCTCTTCCTCGCTCAGCGTCAGACCGGGGTAGATGGCCATCGAGTCGCCGCTGTGAACGCCGGCGCGCTCCACGTGCTCCATGATTCCCGGTATCAGCGCCGTCTCGCCGTCGCATATCGCGTCCACCTCCACCTCGCGCCCCTCGAAATACTTGTCTATCAGCACGCGACGCCCCGAACCCGCCTCAAACGCGCTGTTCATATACCGCACAAGCTCCGAAGCGTTCTGCACTATCTCCATAGCCCGTCCGCCAAGCACATAGCTCGGCCTGACGAGCACAGGGTAGCCTATCTCCTGCGCCACGTTCAGCGCGCGTTCCAAATCCATGACAGCCGCGCCCGGCGGATTCGGTATCCCGATCCGCGTCAGAAACTCCTCGAACAAGTGCCTGTCGGAAGCTATGTCAATTGACTGCGCCGTCGAGCCGAGTATCGGCAGACTCGCCTTGTCCAGCGACTGCGAAAGATTTATCGCCGTCTGCCCCCCGAACTGCACCATCGAAGGCGCTGCCTCCACACCGTTCCCGCTTGCCTCCACCGCCTCGTTTTCCAGAATGTCGCGCACCGACTCTTCATCCAGCGGCTCGAAGTAGAGCCTGTCGCTCGTATCGAAGTCGGTCGAGACCGTCTCAGGATTCGAGTTGACCATCACGCTCTCGATGCCCTCCTCCTGGAGCGCCCACGCCGCGTGAACGGAGCAGTAGTCAAACTCGATGCCCTGTCCGATTCGTATCGGGCCGCTCCCCAGGACCAGCGCCTTCCGGCGCTCGGTCGGAACAGCTTCGTTCTCCTCTTCGTATGTACTGTAGAAGTACGGTGTCTGCGCCTCGAATTCCGCCGCGCACGTGTCCACCATCTTATAGACTGGGCGAATGCCCCACTCTTTTCTGGTCTTGCGAACCTGCTCTGCCGAGCGGTCGGATAGCGCCCCGATCTTCTCGTCCCCGAATCCGAGCCGCTTCGCCATCCACATCAGTTCCGGCGTCAGCGTCTCGTGAATCAGCCTCTCTTCCATCCGCGCGATTCGGTTGAACGCTCTCGTAAACCACGGATCTATGCCGGTGGCGCGCGACAGTTTCTCAGGCGACACTTCCCGGCGAAGCGCCGCCATGAGCGCCCAGAGCCTCTCGTCGTTTGGGCCAATGGGCAGATGATCCAGAAGGTCTTCTCCTGATCGGTTCCAGCCACTGTCCTCCCACAGCAGGGACCGGTTGGTTATCTCAAGAGACCTGACCGCCTTCTGGAACGCCGCCTCGAACGAGCGGTCTATCGCCATCACCTCCCCGGTAGCTTTCATCTGGGTCCCCAGCCTGCGGTCACCGCCCGGAAACTTGTCGAAGGGCCATCTGGGAATCTTGACCACGCAGTAGTCGAGCGCAGGCTCGAACGCCGCCAGCGTGCGCTGAGTTACCGCGTTCGGAATCTCGTCCAGACGCTTGCCGACAGCTATCTTCGCCGCGACGCGCGCGATTGGATACCCGGTCGCCTTAGACGCCAGCGCCGAACTGCGGCTGACGCGCGGATTCACCTCGATTATGTAGTAACTGCTCTCCGCCCGACCTCCGCCCGGCAGCGTCTCCGCCACCACGTCGCCCGGCTCGAGCGCCATCTGAATGTTGCATCCCCCCTCGATTCCAAGCGACCGGATTATCTTCAGGCTCGCCGAGCGGAGAAGCTGATATTCTTTGTCGGTGAGCGTCTGGCTGGGCGCGACTACAATGCTGTCTCCTGTATGGACGCCCATCGGGTCTATGTTCTCCATGTTGCAGATAGTAATGCAGTTGTCCGCTCCGTCGCGCATCACCTCATACTCTATCTCTTTCCACCCGACCAGCGACTTTTCTATCAATACCTGCCCGATTGGACTGGCTGCCAGGCCGCCCCTCACGATCTGAATGAACTCCTCACGGCTATCGGCGATGCCTCCCCCTGTGCCTCCCAGCGTATAGGCCGGGCGTATCACGACCGGAAGGCCGATCTGTTCAAGCGCTTCATGCGCGTCTTCCAGCGACTCTACGATTGCGGACGGCGGAACAGGCTCCCCTATTTCGATCAGCAAGTCCCGAAACAGTTCGCGGTCCTCCGCGTTCCTGATGGTTTCAAGCGGCGTTCCCAGCAGACGGACGCCATAACGTTCCAGTATGCCCGCGTCCGCCAGTTCAACCGCCAGGTTCAGACCTGTCTGGCCTCCCAGCGTGGGCAGCACCCCGTCCGGATTCTCCCGCGCTATTATTCGCTCCAGCGCCTCCACCGTCAGCGGCTCGATGTACACCACATCCGCGATGTCCTCGTCCGTCATTATAGTGGCCGGATTGGAGTTCACCAACACGGTGGTTACGCCCTCCTCGCGCAGCGCCTTGCACGCCTGCGTCCCCGCGTAGTCGAACTCCGCCGCCTGTCCTATGACTATCGGCCCTGAGCCGATGACCAACACTTTGCTTGGACTGGTATTTGAATTGACGTTCTGCATTTCCCAGATCTCTCTACTTCTCAAGACCTCGCGCGGCGTCCACAGACCCGCCTCCCAAAAGCTACATAAGGCTACCATAACGGCCTAGCCTGAGTCAGATGGATAGTGAATGGTGAATTTGGAATTATCTGGCGACTGATTGGGTTCGAGCCTTCCCCGTCGAGGGCTGAGAGGCGTAGGCGCGTAGCAGGTCGGCGCGCCCTTCGACAAGCTCAG
>CAZXFX010000073.1:0-15302 GCA_964640295.1 uncultured Dehalococcoidia bacterium
GGGGTGTGTAATCCGTCGTTGTCGGTGGGAGTGGGAGTGTCTATGCCGTCGTCGTCAGTGAGCGGCGTGTCTATGCCATCGTAGTCAGTGTCTGGCGTATCGTAGCCGTCATAGTCGGTGTATGGGGTGTGTATGCCATCGTCGTCGGTGGACAGAGGAGTGTCAACGCCGTCGTCGTCAGTGAGCGGCGTGTCAATGCCGTCGTAGTCGGTGTCTGGCGTATCGTAGCCGTCATAATCGGTATGCGGAGTGTCTATGCCGTCGCTGTCCGTTCCGTCATGGTCTGTATTGACGTCGGTATCGTAGCCATCGTTATCGGTGTCTGGACTTTCTCCCCCATCATCGTCATCGTCGTCATCCTCTTCGGCGGACACTGACGAGCGTGGGTTCAGGGCGCCCTCATTCGACGCGCCGGGGTCGTCGCTGAAAATTGCGCTATTCTGTCCGAATACCAAGGCCAGCGCGATTGCAAGCATAGCCACAATGCCAAGCAACGTTTTCATGCCTTCACACTCCAGTCCCAAGGTATATATTACATATTATACCATGCAGTCGTACTATATATGATTTTCATGCGCGAACCTCTATCAGTTGTGCAGGAGGGTTGGATCATCTCCATTCTAGCCATCTTCCATCAAAGAGAAAGGCATTTTTGCACACCCTTTTGAATCTTATGAGGAAATCACTTTCCATGTTAGAATTCGCGCTATGAAAATCTTGGCGACAGCAGCCCCAATTCTCATATTGGTCATAGCCTGCGGATTGACGCCCCAATCCATCGTTCCAACGCCCACCACCCCAAATCTGGAAGCCACCGTGCAAGCGATGGTAATGGCGGCGCTTCCCACACAGACACTCACCCCCACGCCTGACATAGAAGCCACAATCGAGGCGGGGGTGGTCGCCACCATTGTCGCGCTTCCTACGCTCACGCATACCCATGCCCCAACACTTACGCCCACTCCAACAATAACGGCCACTCTAACGCCGACGCCTACTCTCACGGACACCCCCATTCCGACCGCGACACCGACACATACTCATACAGCCACCGCGACACCGACTCCTACGCGCACGCCCACCGCAGCACCCACGGCCACCGCGACTCAAGCGCCGACACGCACTCCTACGCGCGTCGCGACTTCGCTCCCGTCTCCAACAAACTCTCCAGCCGCGTCTTTGCGGGACATGGTCAAGACAGCCAGGCCTGCGGTGGTGAGGATAGAAACAGAATCGGGGACTGGAAGCGGGGCAATATATGAAACGGATGGCGAAATCGCTTACATCGTCACTAATCATCACGTAATCGAAGGAAACAATCGGGTCCGGGTGACTGTGAAAGACAGAGACGAATATCAGGGCGATGTTCTGGGAACGGATTCGGTTAGAGACCTGGCGGTGGTCAGAATATGCTGCGGCGGATTCAGCAGTTTGCCGTTTGGAGACGCTTTCATCCTGGAGCCGGGCGACGAAGTGGTCAACATCGGATACGCGCTGGGAATGAGAGGCGAGGCTACTATAAGCAGGGGCATCGTTTCGGCTATTCGTTATGACGCAGATCACCAGAGCGACGTAATTCAGACCGACGCCGCCATCAATCCGGGCAACAGCGGCGGGCCGATGCTGTCGTTGAATGGCGAGATCCTGGGCATCAACACGTTCAAGATTTCCGAAACCGACGTGGAAGGCTTGGGCTTCGCCATCTCCGCAATGACGGCGCGGCGCAGCGTTCCCGCGCTCCAATTGGAGACCGCCCAGCCCGTGAATACGCCGGTGGCGCCGCCGCGTCCGGACACAGTCGGAACATACGGGTTCGGGCCTTTGAGCGGCGAACTGCGACACAACGCCGACGACGATTTCATCGAAACCCATTACGCCAACGTCTCTATGGCCGATATGGCGATAGAAGCCACTTTCACAAACCCGTACTCATCGAGTTATAGCTCGTGGGACTACGGATTCATGCTGCGAGAGAATAGCGACGCGCCATTTATACATATAGTGGTGAGCGACAACGGCGTTTGGTCTGCGAAATCCGGGAGCGACCCCCCTTATGACGACATAGGCGAAGGAGCGCTCGCCAGTTTCTTTACTGGCGACGGAGAGCGGAATCATCTCAGACTGGTAGCTATTGGCGATAGAGGCTGGTTCTTCGTCAATAACCAATTTGTAGCTTTCCTCGACTTGTCAGACGTTATGGACGAAGGCGACGTCGCCGTCATCACGGGGGCGTTTACTGGAGATGAAGTGGACGGGAAAGCAACTCGGTTCGAGAATTTCAGAGGCTGGCGACCGAACAGAATTTACGGCCCCGCCGATGGAATACTGGAGAAAGAGTCCGGCTTCGTCGCGGAACATGACAGTGGTATATGGACGCGCGATCTTGTGGTTGAGGCCGAATTCATCAGTCCGCAAGATGAAGATTGGGACTACGGATTCATAATTCGCAGCCCTGACGCTGAGCGGCTTGAGGTTGTTGGCATCACAGGATTCATGTACTGGTTCCACAAGACGCGCGATATAGGGGATGGCGAATATGCCGACGTGTCCGACGGGTGGCTGTCTGACGACGCCCCATTTTCAGAGACCGGGAACCATCTGCTTCTGATAGCCGTCGAAGAATACGGGTGGCTGTTCCTGAACGACGATGTGATCGCCCGGCTAGACCTGTCCCACAATATGGACCCGGGCGGCGTTCACTCGATGGGGAACTTCTTCTTCGAGCACGAATCCTCGCCGGCGTTTCGGAACTTCAACGTCTGGATGCCGTGAGGTGTCCGCGGCTATGGCCAGTATCGGTATATATCCTTGCGATGCAGAAATCTGGCCAGCGTCGCCGCGCGAATCTCCTCTATTTTGCGGGTGTCTCCACGCTGCGCGCCTCGGTCTCGCAGACGCCGCAGGTCACGATTGAACCTATGGCTGGTGTATAAGCCCCATACCGCGCTCGATTGTCGTAATCTCTTCCTCATTCAATCCATACAAGTCATACACCAAGTCGTCTATCTCAGTTTCCAGCATCCAGGTGTCCGCGTCGGGGTCAGCGGCCTTTGCGCCGAGGATTTGGTCAACCAGTCGGATGAAAGGGCGCTGTTCGTGGTCGGTGATTCGGGGTATGGGCGCTAATTCAATGGCGCGCGCATCAATGGGTAGGCTTGAATGCTGAAGACGCCACTGAATCAGGCTGGAGTTCATTACCGCGTGGAGATACTTGAGCGGTTCTGAGTCGTCATCGTGAGATGCGAGTCCATTGGCGGACATGGCCCTGGCGAGCCGGTCAGTGTTGACGCCTCAATCTCCGAGCGGAGTTCCCAGCGCGTCCATCTTGGACATAGCGCTCTGTTCCAAAGGCGACAAGCCCCCGCGAGACACTACGGTTATTGTTTCCCCGCTGAATGGCATGGTTTGCTGCTTCCCCGAGATTTATATGGAGGGCTGCGGTGTCGGCTTTCAATTCGGAGATGTGGCGTCAAGCTCTCACAACCTGCGCTATGAATATAGCATCTGTCCAAGCTGGGGACAAAGACTACTATCAAAGCGGGTGGTATATCATTTCAGAATGATGCAGTCGTATTTCGTTCGCAGAAATCCATTTAGCGCGGTTGAAAGTAAACGGCGCGCTTGGCAATTCACATCATAAGTCAAACTAAAATGGTATCAGACTATTGAAAAATTACGCGGGTTCTTCAAAAAATACCGCCTTCCTTCACGGTAAATGTCACCGGCTACGCTTATTTCAAGGCTTTCTCGAAATGCGCGATAAACTTCCTCATGGTCGGGCGGATCAAACTGGACTTCCAGAGCGACTGGCCGTCGGTCAAGTTGGTACATTACCACCGCCTCTCCATCAAAATCAGCTTGTGATTCTCGAAGCAGTCTAACGACTTCGCCAGTCACGTGGGCATCCAAAAATGGACTGTTTCGACGCAGCCACTCCGCTCCCTCTGTAAATACATCAGCGGTACTTTCTGGAAACTCAAACTCATCATCAAGTGAATTGGAAGGACGCACCGCAGCCCAGGACAGATTGATTTCTATGCCATGTCCCTGTTTGGTCAGCGCCGCCACCGCGTCGCAAAAATTAGCGCTAACACCCTTTTGGGCCGCTTTCTCAAAGGATGATGATACTTTCGCCCCCGCGTTCACTACATTGGCTGTCCTGCTTGCCTCACGCAATCCGTCATTTAGCGCAATAGTCGCGCGTCGAGGGAATGGCGACTGGAAGGCGTCTCCCATGTCCTCTTGCACTCCGTAGCCCGCCGGCACCTGCGAATGCAGGGTCAACTCAGGCTTGGCTTCGTATCCTGGTAGCGGGCGGATTCCTCGCACATATTCCGCAACCATCCCGCTGGCGCGTCCGCGATACACAGGCTTGCCTGGATGTTCTGCGAAGCGCGCCGCCGCAGTTACCAGATCACGAGCGCGTGTAAGGAACTCCACGCTGTCGCCAAGCGCCCAGTCTGATTGCCTAAAACCATTCAGTGAGCGCAGTCTAATAATATCTGAGCCGGTTCCAACCAGGTCATAATATACGTCAAGTTGGGAGCGTCCCTCGACATCGGAGAGGACAGCTACCAACTCCGAAATTCTTACGGCATAGGCGTCGGATTGTTCTCGCAGAGGTGTGAGAACCTCTTGTACATGACCCTGGTGATTCGATGACCATACTAAGACGCGGTTGCGCCAAGTCTCCTCTTGTACCCATCCATGAGCTTCAAGATAGGCGCGCAACATCACCGGGGTTATACGACGTAACGCATTCGCATCCCTGATTTGCACATCCATCTATAAGCCTCCACTAAGCAGCCAGTCGTCGAAACATATCCGACAACCCGTCCCGGTCAAATACATCGTCTGTTGACAGCGAAACGCGGACGGTTGAAGCGTTGCTGGAATTCGGCTTTCCCATTAAATCAGCCCAGTAAGCGCATCTTCTCAAACAGAGACGCTCCGAACTGTGCGTGAGCCACTGGCTGTCGTCCTCCGGCATAATGAACAGTATCAGAACTCGAGGAACGTCATCTTCCTTGATCAATTGATTATAGTTCTGTACACGCAGGTCATATCTAATTGATGAGTGATCTACGTCATACACTGTCGTCGCCTTAAGCTGAAAGTCAATCCTATTCATGCCTCTGGCTGAAGGGTCCGTAATTGTGCCATCTATGCCGTGATCATCAACTTCAGGACGGTACAAGCTATAACCCGCGCGATATGACACAGCGCGTATGTATGACCAAGACAGTTGCTCTTGTATGAGATTAGGAGACATCCCTTTGATCTCATCCTAGCGGGATATATGCAATTTTATCATAGAGTACATAAGTTCTCAATTTTAGAAGATAGGGATATTCTCAGTACGCGCTGATTTATGAAAGCTCAAATACCCATACGCGCTAAGAACGCCAAAGATAGGACCGTCCCCGAAGTATCTGTATTAATTTTGAAAAAGCCCTGAAAGTTCACTCCTACCCTCTTTTCCTAGGCTTCTGATGATAGAGGATTCACTGCGTCGGCTTAAACCTGTCGAACTCAGACGGCAGCAGCGGTAAAAGTTGTTCGGCGGTCATGCCATACACGTCGTAGGTCATGTATAGCTGTTTCAGCACGTCTATGAGGCGCAACATACTGCCCGGCGGAGCCGTGGCCCGGGTTTCACCTGTCCAGCCATCTTTCATTTCGAGCGTTTCAGGGTCAGGGTATAGTAGCTGTGCCAACTTCACGATGCCTCTGGAGCGAAACAACTCAGGCGCGCTCGCGAGACGAAGCGTGAAACGCCCCAAAGAAGTTACCGGCTCTTGAAGCATGAACCAAGCGTCTTCGCCGTGCTGCCGGTAGATGTCGTAGGCGAGCATGAGCCTGTTGGCGTAGCGACGCGATTCGCCCCAGCTTTCGCCGGATGCGTCAGGATCTATGACATAGGCGATGTCCGGCATTCTTCCCAATCTTATATTTCCATCGGAGTCTTTGCGGACGAGCTTGTCGAAGTAGAACATACCCAGCCATGACCATAGATAGGCGTTGTCAATGACTCGCGCCTCGCCCATAGGCGCCAGCCTCCGTACCAAGTACAAGCCTGCGTCGCGGCGGGTTTTGAACTCTACGTCTTCCACATATATTTCGGGATGTACTGGTTTGGCGTAGGACGGCGCCGTGAGAATATCGGAAGATAAGGGGATATCGACTCCTGACCGCAATGCGCCCAGCCACGCTTTGGCGGACTTTATGCCCCTGGGGGTAAGTTCGTGAACTCGCTGTCTAACCATAGCTATGTCCTCGTCATCGCATACTGGTCGCTAGCGCGGAATCGCTGTTCCGCAAATGCCTCGACCGCTCCTTCGATCCAGTCCGCCCTTTGCGCGTCGTCAGTATCGTCTGAAGCTACGGGAAACTCTTTCTTGTAGAAATCTTGGACGAATCCCATCCAGTCGCTCCAATCGCCGTCTGCATCTTCCGGGTCGCAGTCTTCGACGATGATTGCGCGAGTCAATATAGCTCGCAGCGCCTCAGGGATGACCAGCGAGCGGAAGGAGGGGTCTTCCCTCACCGCTGAACTAATGCCCGGTATATTTTTGTTGATCAGCATTGTAGGATTGCCGTCTGCAAAATCCAGACGCCACACCTCTTTACCTAGATCCGCTTCTTGCAGCCAAAGAAGCGAGTCGAGCGAACCGCCGCGCTTCGCCTTGATCCGGTCTGCCAACGCCAGTAGCCTGCCAGAACCGTCCGGCGCCAGCGCCATTACGCGGAAAGTGGGATTGTCGGAGATTTGAGTCAGTTCGGTATCGGGCGGAGGCGTAGGATTCGCCACAGTTCCCCAGTCGAATCGCATAGAGACCTGACCGCGATAGGCTATGACGACAACCAGAGCGTCAGACGTCAGCCCCATATCCTTCAAGTTCAAATCCGCTCTGAAAGACATTGGGGCATCATCGTCGGTCTCGACCAATTCGATGTTTACCAGTCCTCGCTCGATGCGCTTGCGCTGAGTGTAGTTGAGTCTGCGAATCATTCGTCTGCGCCTCCTTCCCCAAACGCCATGTCGGATACTCTTTCCACCCTCACATATACGTCTCTATTGCGGTCGAATCCCTGCACTGTGAGCCAGAATCTATCGGGGTCGTCAATCCGTAGGAGAAGTTCGTTGGGAGTTTCATCCCCATTTGGGATTGGAGTAATTTCTCGACAGCCTCGCATATTCACATTGAGAGAGTTTGCGCCGCGCAATCGGAAATCGTTCGGGCTATACAGATTGAGCGGATTGCCGCGCGGCGCTTCGTATGCCACCCGCAGTCGAGCTATCAGAGGCGGATTCTCCGATCCCGCGGCAACGCGAACCCGGAACCCCGTCCCTGATTGCGTGTCCTGCACCTGAAAGTCTTGGCGAGTTGGCACTCCTGGCGGTCCGCCGTTGCCACCTCCATTTTTCTTGCCCTTGCCAGGCTTGCTGTCTGGACTCTGGTAAGAGAATATATCCGCAAAGGCGTCTTTTTGCAGTTCTTCGACTGGTGTTTCCATGGCGCGCGCCACGTTTCGCGGAGCGTAGCGAACGGCGGTTATCCGTCTTGGCGCGGCAACCCAGCGAGAAGTTACGCGATGGACCTGTGGACGCCAATGCGTGTGCGCGGGCGGTTCCGAGTCGCGCAGCATAGCAGCAAGCGGCTCTGTCTCTTCGACGACCAGCAGGGAGCGCGCCCGTATCTGCCCCAGGTAGTTCATCTCCGAGATGGACAGCGTCCCGCGCACATAGTAGTCGTGTCCAGCGTCTAGCGAATCGTCTCGCTGAACGTAGAGATAGAACTCGGTTTTCTTGCGCGACTCATTTTTGCGTTGCGTATCCGTAGATATTCGGAACGCGAGCAACTCGTATGCGTTATACCTGCGACGCAATCCGGCTATACCGGGGTAGTCGTTCCCCAGTTGCGAGATATTGCTGTCCGATATATCTATGTAATCCTCTTGGCGCAGTTGACCGATTTGGCGACACATCTCGAATAGGCCGCGATAGGCGTCAACGCTGCGTTCGCCTGACTCATCGAGCTCGGCCTTATAGAGAATATCGTCTATCGTGTCCGCGCTAATCCGAACAGGTCGCCCGTCTCCTTCATCCACAGTTACCTCCAGCTTTCCATTGATTATGGGATAGAAGTAGTTGTGAACTATGGATGCGATCATCTCTGAAGTCTCTATATAGGCTTCCTCGCCGGAGATGCGCGGAAAGGGGACGATGACAGACAGCCCCGGGTTATTGCGATATTGCAATCCAAAATCGGCGACGCATTGGTTTATGAACGATGCGTGATCAGGTTCGCCGCGCCGTAGCGGAAGCGCGATGCCTTCGTCGCCTGCCAATGCGAAGTACCCGTAAGGAGCGTGTCTTTGCCCATCTATAGTATGCTTGCTTAAAACAGACTGCCCAATGAGAAGAGTTTCATCGTCGGAATACCGGCGAGTAACCGCAATATACGCGCTGGCGTGGGATGCGTCCGGAAACACCCACTTGCCAAGTCCCCATGAGCCGTTGTCGGACTCGCCTTTGCCTGAACGCCCTATGTTGCGGAAGAACCAGTAGAAGTGATTGTTCTTCGCTGTTTCGGATTCGCTGTCATCGAACTGCTCCCAATCGCCTTCTAGCCCGACAGTTCCCTCATCCTCTATGACCATGAAAGGCACGTTGTCGCGTGTCAGGTCGCCTTGAGCGGCGCGTCTGGCGATAGTATCGTCAATCTCGTTGAGGGCGTCCAGGTGGGGCGCAAGTCCGGTGAAGTATTTCGAGGCTACCCTGGCTGGCAGAGGGTTGTGAATTCCAGCGAGCGCGAAACGAACCTTTACAGGCTGGTTGTTGGCGGTCGTCTGGTTGCCTGAAAACCGAGATATGGCGGCGTCCAGTGAATTCTGTATTGACTCACGCACCAACCTCGTATTTATGGACTCGCCCTCAAAGAACTCCCGTTCCATGGGGTCTTGGTTGAGTTCCGCCTTGGACATTTTGCGAAATCGCCATTTCATATCGAGCATCCGCGTCACCTATGGAAAAATCTATTTGTCGAGATTCTCCCACAGGCGAAGTGGATTTTCAAATAAGAGCAACTCTGAGATTTGGCTGCAGATAAGGCTCTGTTCTTTAGGGCAGGCTAAAACCCTCCATTCTTCCATGTAAGCGCGGTAATTCTACTAGCCCCTACCCACGCGCCTCCATCGGTACCAGCCCGCTGATTCCCGTCGCTCGCTCGAAGAGCGCGGCCACGCCCTTCTCCCCCAAGTCTCTCATATCCTTGCGTCAATTCTACTCAGGTTTCCCGGCCAGCCGAGTATTCTCTCATCGGCAGTCAATAGATGATGACCTTCAAGAGCGGTCGAGACAATGAGGCGATCTGCCGGATCACCGTGCATATCCGCAAGCAGCCCGGCGCGCGCCGAGATTATGCCGTCAACAGGAATTTCTACCATCCCGTGGTCAAGAACGTCGCGTCGCCATGCGTCCAGATCAAGATTCAAGCTCATCCGACCTTTCAGGATCTGCATACCGACTTCCCAAAAGGATATGGCCGATATCGCAGCTTCACTTTCTTGCAGAGCATTCTCGAACATGAGGCGCGCCTTCGCCCCCAGCCTTCGGTCACCCCGCTCATGCCATAGCAATACGTGGGTGTCCAGTAGTATCAAAATAATTCCTCTGCATCAGACTGCTCAAACCATTCTGCTGGCATGGGAGAAACGATGTCGCCCAGAATCCGTATGTTCTCGCGGTTGCGCCCAAAAAGCATCTTTGGCTTCCGTCGGTAAGGAGCCAATTTCGCCACTGGTTTTCCATTCTTCGTTATGACGATTTCCTCACCGAGTTCGGCCACTTCGTCCATAAGCCTGAGACACTTAGCCTTGAACTCAGACGCTTTCATAGTTCGGACATTCGCCGCCATGTCGCTGTTCGCCGTCATAATCCCGCTCCTTATGTATCTACATGAGCGCGTTTTAGCATTGTTTTGACCATAGCCATGTTGTCGCGTGTGGGTACGATGGCGTGAAGCGGATAGGTTTAAGGATACGGAACGCCTTGCGGCGCCCCCTACCCACGCGCATCCATCGGTACCAGCCCGCTGATTCCCGTCGCTCGCTCGAAGAGCGCGGCCACGCCCAGCAGGTACCCCTCTTCCTTCCAGGGAGCCATTATCTGGACGCCGACCGGCAGGCCGGACTTGGTGAAGCCGCACGGAACTGATATGACGGGGCAGCCCGTCAGCGTCAGCGCGAACGTGAGTATGAGCCAGCTTATATAAGTCGGGAAGGTGTGTCCTTCCATCTCCGTCAGGTAGCGGATGTCCACGTCGAATGGGGGAGCGACCACCGTCGGGCATACCAGTACGTCGTATTCGCCAAAGAATTCGGCGCAGCGATTGATTATCGCGCCGCGTCCCAGTTCGGCGCGCGCAATGTCGCGCGGAGTAAGGCTCAGCCCATGCTCCACGTTCCAGATGACCTCATCCTTCAGGTCCGCGCGTCGCTCTTCTATGAGAGAGTCGAACGACGCGACGAATTGCGCGCCGCGCAGCGTCTGGAATATCCACTCGGCGTCGCCCATATCGGGCGCCGTCTCTTCCACCTCGGCACCTATATCCATGAACCTGTCAATCGCGCCGCGGCATATCTCAGCCACCTCCGAATCCACCGGCGTTATGCCCAGGTCAGGCGAGTAGGCCACTCTGGTTGGCTGTGTCGGATTATCCACCCAATCCACGAACGAGCGACTCGGCGCCGGCAGACTCAGCGGGTCGCCCGGGTACGCGCCCGACTGCGCGTCCAGCATGAGCGCGACGTCGCCGACGTTTCTGCCCATTGGCCCCTCGACCGACAGCGTGCCGAACGGGACCCCGCTGGGTCCGTGCGCCACTCGACCCGGAGTGGGGCGCAGTCCAACGACCGAGCAAAAGCTGGCCGGTATTCTGAGGCTGCCGCCGAAGTCGCTGCCGGACGCCAGCCATATCTGGCCGGACGCCAGCGCCGTCGCCGACCCGCCGGACGATCCGCCACAGGTCTTGGACGTGTCCCACGGATTGCGAGTCTTCCCAAAGACCTCGTTGAACGTGTTCGCTCCCGCTCCAAACTCCGGCGTGTTCGACTTGGCCAGAACGATCCCTCCCTTCGATTCCAGAATCTCCACAAGCAGATCGGACTTTTCCGGCACATGATCGCTGAATATCGGCGAGCCGCGCGTGCTTCGGACGCCCGCCACGTCTTTCAGGTCTTTTATCGCTATCGGAAGGCCATGAAGATAGCCGCGCGGCGCGCTCGACTCGTCCTTGTCGGGCAGGCGAGCGGCGCGCTCTCGCGCCCTGTCAGCGCAGACTGTCGGAAGCGCGTTCACCGCGTCCGCCGTTTCGTCTATTCGCTCCAGCGCCGCCTCGATAAGTTCGAGCGGCGATACCGCTCCGCGCTCCAATTCGGACACCGCCTGTCTTGCGGTCAACTTCACAAGGTCGTTCATATTCGGTCCCCAGTCTCTTCTCATTCAGCCCATAACGACTGACACATACTCGAATTCAGTCAGTCCCCAGACAATTCCAAATTCGCCACTCACCATTTGTTGTGGGGCAACAGAGATGAACGCATCAGACGTCGGGCAATTCCAAATTCACTATTCGCCATTCACAACGTCTCGCTCTTGTGGTGGTACGAGGTAGCTCCGCTCGGTCTCGGCGAGTTGTACTCTGCTATCTGGGGCGTTCCGTCCGCCTCTTCGCATCGAACCACGAATTCGTGGTTGCCCTCTTCGAATGGCCAGTCAACTCGCCAGATTACCCAGGAAACGTCCGACAGGGGCCTGCGAAGTTCCGCCTCCATCCAGTTGCCCTTGTTGAACACCTCGACCTCCACCTTGGATATCCCGCGCTCTCCCGAGTACGCGATTCCGCCGATTGGCACGAACTTCTGGTCGTCCTTCTCGATAACCGAGTCAACGGCGACAGTGTCTATGACCGAAGTTGACTTCACCCGCGCCTCTTCGTCCCAGCCGCGTTCGACCCAGTACCCCTCTTTATACTCTTCCACTATCTCGATGCCGGTTATCCACTTGGGTTGTTTCATGCCGTAGCGGTCGGGCAGCCATATTCTGAGCGGGAAGCCGTGGTCGAACGGGATCGGCCTGCCGTCCCACGCGTAAGCGAACATTATGCGCTCGTCCGCTCTTATCATTTCGAGGTCAACCGTCTCGTAGAACCCGTCGCCTGAACTGATGATCATGTAGCGGGCTTCGCTTTTGGGACGAACATCGGCGAGGATGTCCTTCACACTCGCGCCCGTCCAGTACGTGGTGCTTATCAGGTCCCCGCCGACCCGGTTGGATATGCAGGACAGCGTTACGAACTCGTTTCTCGGCTCGTAGTTGTTGCGAATGTCTGCCAGCGTGAGCGCGGTGGGATTGTCCACCAGCCCCGTTATCGGGAGAGTCCACTCGTCGCCGTTGATGATGGTCGGCTGGGATTTTATGAATATCTGGTAGTGGTCCCTGACCGCCGTGTATTCGGGCCGGGTGCCGAGAGCGGGCTTGACGGGGTCGCCCTCGTTCGGAAGCTTGATCATCGGGGGCATATCGGGCATCTGCCGCGACTGGACAGCCGCCAATTCTCTCTCCAGCCGCTCCCGCTCGGATGTGGCCAGAACGCGCCCGATTCCGGTTCCCGCCACCGTTATAGTCGCGGTGGCGGCGCCCATCTGTATCAGGAACTTGCGCCTGTCAATGACCTGGACGGACCGCTCTTCAATCGGCTCGGACTCTTCCGCGCCGGACACAGCGGCCTGCGACGCAAGCAGCCTTCGTCCCGACCTCGCAGTTATGCTTCCCCACGCCACGAACAGCGCCAAGACCCACAGGAAGTTGGCGACCGGGTGCATCGAAGATTGGCCGATATAGGCGACGACGATCCCGACCGGTACGCCCAGGACCGCCCCGGCCAACATACCCAGTCCGCTCCGCGGTTTTCGCTCGCGCACCTCGATATACCAGTAAGCGATGACGGTAGCCGCCGCCACTCCCATGAAGAATATCCCAATGCCAATGCCCTGCTCAGCCGTCTTCGCGGTGCCGGACACGCTTGCGCCGAACAGCAGCAGCGTGTCCACCATGCGGTCTATGCCGAACGTGACGACCGGTCCTGGCAGCATTCTCCCTATCCAGTCGAACACCTCGAACGGGGCGAACGATAGCCCCATCCACGTATGGGCCAGGTACATTATGGCTATCATCGGAGCGGCCAGCATTGCGCCGACCAGCGAGCCAAAGCCCAGCGTTCGTAATTTCATGGCTATCCTCCTTTGCCCCGTATATACGTTGGCGCCGCCATGCCGGACTGTCTTGAATTTTACGCCACGATGGCCTCGGCCAGCGCTCGCTCGTCCAGTTCTAGACCGAGCCCCGGCCTGTCGGACAGCTTGATCTTGCCGTTCTCAGGTATGATCGGCTCGACGAATAGCTCTGCCACGCTTTCGGCTGGCCCCGTGAACTCCTCAGAGAACTCGTGCGGGCGAATCGCGTTCGTCACCGTGCTGTATGCGTGCAGACTGGCGAGCGAGTTCGCGCCGATATTCGGACTGTGCGGCATTATCACCTTATTGTTGGCGACCGCCATCTCATATACCCGCATGATTTCGGAAACGCCGCCCACGTTCAGTATGTCGGGCTGCAATATGTCCGGGTTGCCCAGCAGCATCAGGTCTCTGAATCGCCACGCCGACAACTCCTGCTCTCCGGTCGAAACCGGACAGTCCAGCGCGTCCACCACCTGCTTGAGTCCCGGGAAATCATACTGCGGAAGCGGCTCTTCGAAGTGCGCCACGCCCATCTCCTCTAGCCGACGCCCCTGCATTATGGCGGTGGAGACGGAATAGCCGCAGTTGGCGTCGAAGCCGAGCGGCACGTCGTCGGGCAGCCACTCGCGGCAAGCCCTGAATATGGCAAAGTCCTTTTTCGGATCCGCGTCCTGCCGATAGTCCCGCCAGTCCATGCGTATCTTGAACGCCCTGAAGCCGCGCTCGTATCCCTCCTGCACCTCTTCCAGCATCTCGCCCGGCGACTTGCGCCACCCGCTTCCCCTGCTCCAATACATCGGGATTTCCGTTCTGGCAGCTCCTCCCAGTAGAGAGTACACGGGCATACCCGCCGCCTTCCCCATGATGTCCCAGAGCGCCACGTCAATCGAACCCACTATCTGGGACGGCAGGCGAGTCGCCCTCTCTCCGGTTCCGAGCGACAGCAGATCCCATATCTGGCGCGGCTGAAGCGGGTCCATGCCCACCAGAAGCGGCTTTATGACCTCGTCCAGGTAGGCGCGGAATACGCCCAGTCCGCGCGAACCCTCGGCTATCCCGACCAGTCCTTCATCCGTAAATACGCGCACGAGAAGACGTCCCGGCCTCCCCACGAACGGAGTTCCCGCCGCGGAACTGCCCGCCGGCTTGAGTTGGTTTACCTGAATATCGGTGATCTTCACTGTGAGCCTCTCCTGATTCTTTCCAGTGTGTGAGTGTACGGGCTAAGTTTATCAGGTCGAGCGCCGCTTGTGGATTTGAGGGATGCCACCCCAAAGAGACTATCTGATCCCACAACCGACGACGACTCCGCGGTCGCACATGACTACGACTGTCATATCTTCGGGAACCGCCTCCGAAACTGTCCTCAACATCTCCGCTATTGGCTCCATCCATACGCCCTTCTTGTTGGCGGGCAGAATGCGCCAGGCCACCGGAATCGCGCAACTGCGGTACACCACGCTTATCGCCAGAGCGCTTATCCTGTCTCCCTTAAGCGTAGGGTCTATCGCAATGGCCAGACAGTCCGACTTCCAAAGTTCCAAGACCCATCTCATCAGCGGGACGAAACACGCTTCCACATCCACCTGCGACCGGCTGGGGCAGGCGCGGTCGGCTCCGTCATACAGCCACTCTCTGAGATACTGGCGCATCGTGTAGAATTTGGCCACGAACGACAGCGCCGCAGCCACAGCGTTCTGACAGCCGCTGCCTGCCTGTATTGCCCCATATACCCAAAGAGCTAGTCCCTTGGACTGAGACTTGCTGAATTGAGGCATGTGGGGGAAGGGATTTTTGCGGTCGGTTAGGGCGTTTGCCTACCCTTGTGAGCCCATCGAGGGGGAAGGGACTTTTTGATTGGTTCAGGCGTTTGCCTGCCCCTGTGATTCCGCCGATGTGCATATATTTTGGTTTATAATCTGCTGGTTGGGCTGCAGGCGTTTTGCAGGTGGCCTGCTGATGCGCTGCACGTGGTTCTGGTGTCTTTTGTCACCTGCATT
>CAZXFX010000074.1:0-2570 GCA_964640295.1 uncultured Dehalococcoidia bacterium
CGCAGTAGCTCAGTGGTAGAGCGGTCGGCTGTTAACCGATTGGTCGTAGGTTCGAATCCTACCTGCGGAGCCATCTCATTCCGTTGCGCAGACAGGGCCAGACAACGCTTTCCAGTTCGTCGAGCGTCTCGATTGGAGTTCGCGCTCCAGACCTCCCCAGCGCCTCTGAGACACCGTCCGTTCCAAAGTCGTGTAGCAGCGTCCAAGCCATGACTCGACCGGGCCACTCTTCGTCGGTCAAGAGGCTCGGCTCATACGAACCGAGAAACGCGCGCATTGCTTCGATGTCCCTGTCGAACATCCCCAGCCATAGCGGCATCCACTCGTAATCGCCTACGCCTATCTTGGCGTCCCCAAAGTCTATTATGCGAGTTATCTTCCACTCTCCGCCGATGTTGTTGATGAGAACATGATCGGACTCCAGATCGCCATGAACCGCCACCCGCGGCATACGCTTCGCGCCGGATACGCCCGCGTCCAGAATGGGCGCGAGTGAGTCCGCGACCCCAGGCGCTATCATCCCTCTCGCGACGAGTTCCGCCAGCGCGTCCCTTCTTCTGCGCTCCACCAAGTCCTCCCACGATTCGCCCGCGCCAATATCCCCGACCAGACTCAAGTCCGTCTCATGCAGCGAACTGACTATTCGACCTAGCTGAGCCGCGATGGACAGGACATCTTCCCGCGAAATATCCGTCCTTATCGCGTCGAGTGTCTGCCCCTCGCAGTATTCGATGACGAGATAGTCCCATGCCGCCCTGTCCTGAAAGCGGCCGGCCGCAACAACATCAGGGACGGGAACGTCCCCGCCGCGCCTCAGCGCTTGGAGGAGTGGGGGTTCTATATCGAACTCCGACCAGAATGGGCTATATATCTTGACTACGAAGCGCCTGTCGAGGATGAATACCGCGTTGGTGTTGGACTTGGGGATCTCGACTACCCCATAGGCGACCCCCTCAGAGTCGCAGATAGCGTCTATGACCGGTTTCCATAAGAGAGCGTCGTTGAACGAGGCGGACCAATCCGCCCACGATTCGATTGGCGGCAGCAAGAAAGGCAAAGGCGTCTCCAATAAGCGGACTGCGGTACTGCGCGCTTCGACACAGCGTGAAGATACTCGCGCGTATGCGTACCTTAATATATCATTGCCTGGATGATACAGGCTCATTCACCGCTTTTGGGTTGACGAAAGAGTCTCTGTATGAGAAGAACTAACTGAAGAACCAACTATTGATGCCCACTCGCAAAACGTCAGGAGACACGAGTATGAAGATAACGAAGGTAACGCCGTGGCTTGTCAGGTTCCCGTGGGAAGTGCGGACGGGCGTCGAGCAGAAGCCTGAAACCAGAGACCGGCAGCTAGTGTTCGTCCAGGTGGACACCGATGAGGGAATAACCGGCTGGGGAGAAGTGACCACATACCCGGGTCCGGTCGCCAACCGCGCCATCGCCGCCATGATTCGGGAAGTCAGCGACTTCCTGGCGGGCGAAAATGCGAACGAGTTCGAACGCCTCTGGCAGAAGATATTCCGCTCGTTCACCTATGTAGGCACGCGCGGAGCCACGACCGCCATGATAAGCGGAATTGACATCGCTCTCTGGGACATACGAGGCAAAGAGCTTGGCCTGCCAATCTACGAACTGCTGGGAGGCCCGGTGCGAGACCGCATCGCGCTCTACACTCACCCGCCCGAACCGCGCAACATCCCCGACGCCATAGCAGACGCGCGACAGATAATTGACGCCGGCTACGAGGCTTTCAAGTTCGACCCGATGATGCGCTTCATACCGGGCGGCAACGACGGCTTTCTGGACGGCCAGCTAAGCAAAGAGGGGCTCGCCACCGCGGACGAGATAGTCGGCGCGGTGCGGGAGGCTATCGGCCCCGATATAGAGATACTCATAGACGCGCACGGCATGTACAACGTGCCGACCGCCATAGAACTCGCCAACCGGCTCGCCAAGCACGGCATTCACTGGTTTGAGGAGCCAGTGCCGGTCGAGAGCTACAAAGCGCTGCAGCAGGTTCGCCGAGAGATTCCGGTGAAAATTTCGGTTGGCGAGCGTCTTCACACTCGCTGGGAATTCGTGAACATCTTCGAGAACAATCTGGCCGACTTCGTCATGCCGGATGTAACCTGGACGGGCGGAATTACCGAACTCAAGAAGATTTCGACGATGGCGGAGGCGTACTACATACCCGTATCGCCACACGACGCGAGCGGGCCAATAAACGTGCTGGCCGGGGCGCACGTGATGATGACCACGCCCAACTTCTACAAACTGGAAACATCTCGCTACGACCTGGGCGCGTATGGAGCGTTCATCGAGCCAGGCCTTGATATCCGCAACGGCGACTTGTACGTGCCGAACGCGCCGGGTCTGGGCGTAGAGATGGACATGGATTATATGCGGTCACACGTAGTGTTCGGAGGGGAGTAGCTGAAACGAAAGTCGGGGCCAAAACAAATGGATTTGGCCCCCCTTTTACAGTAGAAGTATTTATTTTAAATACAGCACGGTTTATAAAAAAATATGAACATAAAAAAAATACAAACAATTAGAACACCCGT
>CAZXFX010000074.1:2580-14956 GCA_964640295.1 uncultured Dehalococcoidia bacterium
AAACTAATGTCGGCGAAAAACCATTTTATTTGCGCCGACTTTATCCAGTCTAAGTATGTCTTTAACTGCGTCAGGCTTTACTCTCATATGCTGACCTTACAACTTTCGCCGCGTAACGCATCGCGTCTTTATTATCAGGCCAGAATTTGTATGAAGCATACCTACTCCCTGGTTGGGCAGTAAACCTTCCTTCAGGGTCGGAGAAGTCTCCGTTTGACACGACCACAACCATTGTTCCTTCAATATTGATTCGCACGTATCCGAATCTGGGTGGTCGATTTGAACCAGATGAGACGAAGAAATTATACCCTCCTGGACGTTCCTTCTTCTCATATTGCCTAGAAGTGAGACCAAGTTCACGGATGAACTCTAATGTGTGCTGACGTTGTGCATTATCCACTTGGCTCTTTAGTTCAGCTTTCCTGCTTGGAGAACCGGCGAAAAGACCGCGCCTGGGATTTCTCCACTCCAGAACTTCGGGAATGTCGTTCGTGTCTATCTCTTCATCGGGCAGATCCATTAGCGCGTCAAGCTCCGCCTTCTGGCTGGGAGTCAGTTCAGTAACTTTCACTCCCATACTTCCCCCTTTCAGCAGATGTGGCCCTTCGAGCGCTTATTATCCTTCCGATCTCGTCTCCGAACACCGGATCATATTCGGGCAATGTATGGATGATAATCAGGACGGCCAGTCCAACCATTCCGGTAGTCTGATACCTTTCTTCGTCGGGAAAATCATCATCCTCTGTTACAGCCAACTCATCCTGGAGCGCGAGCATGGCGATCTCGAAGCTAATACCATGTTTCTGTATGTTCGTCCGGTTCTTGTCATGGTCCCATGTCCAGTACAATCGCCCGACACCTCATATTTGTTACTACCACTCACGTATGTCAACGAAGTGACCGGCGATGGCCGAGGCGGCTGCCATTTCAGGGCTGACCAAGTGCGTCCTGCCGCCCTTGCCCTGGCGCCCTTCGAAGTTGCGGTTGGATGTGGCGGCGCAGCGTTCGCCCGGCTGGAGAATGTCCGGATTCATGCCCAGGCACATCGAGCAGCCGGCCACGCGCCAGTCGAAACCGGCGTCGGTAAAGACTCTGTCGAGCCCTTCATCTTCGGCCTGCGCCTTGATCTGCGCGGAACCGGGAACGACCATCGCGTAAACGCTGCCGGCTACCTTCTTGCCTTTCACCACATCGGCGGCAAGTCGCAAGTCTTCGATGCGGGAGTTGGTGCATGAGCCGATGAACACGCGGTCGAGATGAATGTCCTGTATCGGGGTGTCGGGGTCCAGCCCCATATACTCAAGCGCGCGCGCAGCCGATTCCTGCTCACCCTCATCCTCGAACGAATTGGGATTCGGAACTCGCCCGGTTACCGGAGCGACCATACCGGGGTTGGTTCCCCACGACACGTGCGGTTCGAGGTCGGCGGAGTTGATTATGACCGTCTTGTCATATTTCGCGCCCGGATCCGTGGCAAGCTTGCTCCATTCCTCGCAGGCGCGGTCGAAATCGTCGCCCTGCGGAACCTGCGGCCTGCCGCGCATGTAGTCGAAGGTCGTCTGGTCCGGCGCGACCATTCCCGCGCGACCTCCGCCCTCGATGGACATATTGCAGACCGTCATGCGCCCTTCCATCGAAAGCTGCCGTATGCCTTCGCCCGTGTATTCGATAGCGTGCCCAGTAGCTCCCGCGACGCCAATTTCGCCGATTATCGCAAGGATTACATCCTTGGCGGACACCCCGAAAGGCAACGGACCTTCCACCCGTATCTCCATCGTCTTAGGCTTGAACTGACGCAGCGTCTGTGTTGCGAGAACATGTTCGACTTCAGAGGTGCCGATTCCAATTGCGAACGCCCCAAACGCGCCATGAGTCGAGGTATGGCTATCGCCGCATACAATGACCTGCCCCGGCTGCGTAAATCCCTGCTCAGGCCCTATCACATGGACGATTCCCTGGTAGGGGCTGAACCTGTCGTAGAGCGTAATGCCGAAGTCGTTGCAGTTGCGCTCAAGGTACTCAAGTTGCTTGACCGCAATCGGATCTATAATCGGGCGGCTGAGTTCCCACGTGGGCGTGTTATGGTCCATGGTCGCTACTGTGAGGTCGGGCCTTCGGACTTTGCGGCCCGACATTCGCAGTCCCTCGAACGCCTGTGGAGATGTGACTTCGTGAACCAGATGCAGGTCAACGTACAGCAAAGTGGGCTGGCCCTCCTGCTCTCGCACTATGTGGGCGTCCCATATCTTGTCGAACATCGTCTTGGGCGACATTGATTTCTCCTCGATTAGTTATTCCTAGAAAATATCCTTGACGGCGCAGGCGAATCCAGGCAGAACATCGCCTCCACCCAGACTCTCATCCTCAGCGAGAGTCCGGACAGAGCCGTCAGCGCCATACACGTCCACTGATCGCGTTTCGGGACGCGCCACCCATACTATGCGGACGCCAAAGTCCAGCCACATAGCGAGCCGCGCAATTTATGACGCGGCCCGCTATATGGCAAATCTCTATTACGGAGACGGGTCGTCTGTGCCGTTATGTCCGTTGCCCGTAGCCACAAGGCGATTGAGAGCGTTCATATAAGCCTTGGCGCTGGCGACGATTATATCGGTGTCTGAGCCGCGTCCGAGGTAGGCGTTGTCGTCAGCCTCGACTCTGATAGTGACGTCGCCGATTGCGTCTATACCCTCAGTTACCGCGTTCACCCTGAACTCAGTGAGGGTATTCGGAACATCAATGATCCTGTTGATAGCCTTATAAACGGCGTCCACCGGGCCGGTGCCGGTGGCGGCATCGGTAATGGAGGTCCCGTCCGGGCCAATAACTCGAACGGTAGCCGTCGGTATCTCGTGGCTGCCGCAGGACACCTGAACGTGCTCCAGCTTGTACACGGCGGGAACGTCCACGCGACGGCGACGGACGGACATGAGAGCCACCAGATCGGCGTCGCTGACCTCGCGCTTCTTGTCGGCCAGTTCCTTGAATGCCTCGAACGTCTCGTTGAGTTCGTCCTGATCGAGCGAGTAGCCCAACTCTTCCAGGCGGGAGCGCAGCCCCGCGCGTCCGCTCAGCTTGCCCAGAACAAGCTCGTTGCTGGGCCAGCCAACTGAGCGCGGGTCCATTATCTCGAAGGTATTGCGCTCTTTCAGAACGCCGTCCTGGTGAATGCCGGAGGCGTGTCTGAATGCGTTGGCTCCAACGACGGCCTTGTTGGGCTGGACGGGGAAGCCTGTTATGTCGCTAACCAGTCGGCTGGTGCGATAGATTTGGCGCGTGTCAATGTTGGTGCCGACGTCGAAGAGATCCGGCCTGGTCTCTATCGCCATGATTATCTCTTCCAGCGCGGCGTTTCCGGCGCGCTCGCCGAGTCCGTTGATGCAACCCTCCACCTGCCGCGCTCCGGCGGTCACAGCGGCAAGGCTATTGGCCACTGACATACCCAGGTCGTTATGGCAGTGTACGCTCAGCACGGCCTTGTCTATATTCGGCACGTTCTCTTTGATGAGTTGGATTCTGTTGTAGAACTCTGCGGGTATGGTGTAACCGACAGTGTCCGCAATGTTCACGGTAGTCGCGCCAGCGTTGATGACCGCTTCCAGCATACCGTACAGATACTCGATGTCGGTGCGAGTGGCGTCCATCGGGGAGAACTCGACGTCATCGCAGTACTGCTTAGCGCGCTCCACAGACGCGACGGCGGCGGACAGCACACTTTCGGGATCGCTGCGGAGTTGGTGCATTATCTGGACGTCGGAACTGGAGATGAACACGTGTATGCGCGGACGCTCGGCGTCCTTGATGGCGTTCCAGGCGGCGTCCACGTCGGACAGCACGCAGCGCGCCAGCGACGTGATTATCGGCCTGCGAACCTCGCGCGCTATCATCTGCACGGCCTCGAAATCGCCGGGCGAACTGGCTGCGAAGCCAGCCTCTATGATGTCAACGCCGAGCCTGTCCAACTGCCGGGATATTTCCAGCTTCTCGGGGGTAGTCAGCCCAATGCCCGCGGACTGTTCGCCGTCTCGCAGGGTGGTATCGAAGATCATTACTTTTTCTTCTGGCATTTTTCGTCCTCTTTATCTGAGTGTGCTCTGGCCTGAATGTCTATCTGTCCAGGGAACTCTAAAGGACAGCGCAGTCCGCCGGACCCAGCGTTGCCAGAACTCGGTCTGTATGGCGGACTACGGGGGATACCTCCGCGGTCTTCATGTTAATTTCTCTCCTGCCTAGGTCCTAAAAAGGACGGTCATGATTATAGTTATCCACATTGCTATCATGACTCCAAGAGTTGTGAGCATATTCCTGTTTAACGTGGAGTGGATGTCACGTAGCTCGGCTTTTATGTCACTGACCTCGCGCACAAGGGCTTCGACTGTGGCTTCCAGCCTTGCGAGTCGTTCGCCTTCGGGGGCTTCTTGTGTTGCAGTGGTCATCTTGAGCCTCCTGTATTCTTATACCATCTAAGTCTGACTATGCCGTGAATGTCCGAGATAAGCGGGAATCCATCACGCCCGGTCTGTCAGAACATGGTGACATCACTCCGAATTGGTATTATCTCGCTGCGAGTTCAGAGTTATCCCTAAGTATTCTTAGTATGTTTTGGAAGACGACCATCGAATTTAGCTTTATAACGGAGATGTAGCTCTTCCTCTGCGGCGGCTGGGCGATCAGTAATAGCCCATCGCACAACTACCTCTGAAACATCTTCACTAGCTCGAATCCTCTGTCCGGTAGAATGGGGAGTCTTCCCCTTTACCAATCCTTGCTTGACTCGCATCCGAAGGTCCGATGCCTTCCCAATAGTTAAGCGTTCATTCTGGTTTTTAAGCCTAGCTTCATAAACGCCCTGCTTATTGGGCACTGAGACTCCGCCTTGATACCGTGCGTCACGCTCAACATCAAACCAAGAATGCCACTCTGACCACTCAAGTTCAATAGGCGGCATTTCTAGGATTTCTTTCATACCGTCCCTTTCTACGTTAGTCAGCGTCTTGTAGGAAGGACATCATACCCCGCAACTCTTTGCCCACCTTCTCTATCGGGTGGCCCGCGTTTTCCTCGCGCAGGCGGTTGAATCGAGGACGACCCTCGTCGTTCTCGGCTATCCACTCGCGCGCGAAACTGCCGTCCTGAATGTCGGCCAATATCTTCTGCATGTTTTCCTTGACGCTCTCGTCAATCACGACCGGACCGCGCGTGTAGTCGCCATACTCGGCTGTATCGCTGACAGAGTAGCGCATGTACTCGAGTCCACCCTGGTAGAACAGGTCAACTATCAGCTTAAGCTCGTGCATGCACTCGAAGTAGGCCGACTCCGGCTGGTAGCCCGCCTCGATGAGCGTCTCAAACGCGCTCTTGACCAGCTCGGCGACGCCACCGCACAGCACGGCCTGCTCTCCGAACAGGTCCGTCTCCGTCTCTTCTTTGAACGTGGTCTCCAGAACGCCGGCGCGCGTGCAGCCGACGCCCCGCGCGTAGGCGAGACCGACGGCCTCGGCTTGGCCAGACACATCCTGATGGACGGCGAGCAGCCCCGGCACTCCTGAGCCGCGCGTGAACACCTCACGCATCCTGTGGCCGGGCGCCTTGGGCGCAACCATGGAGACGTCCACACTGTCGGGAGGAACGATGGCGTCGAAATGGATATTGAATCCATGCGCGAACATGAGCGTCTTGCCGGGTAGCAGATGCGGCAGAACAGACTCCCGATAGACCTCGGACTGAATGTGGTCGGGAATGAGCATCATTATGATGTCCGACTCTTGGGCGGTTTCCTCGACCAGTCCGACTCTCAGCCCGTCGGCTTCCGCCTTCGCGATGCTGCTGCTGCCTTCATAAAGGCCGACCATGACGTTGAGGCCGGAGTCTTTCAGGTTGAGCGCGTGCGCGTGCCCTTGGCTGCCATAGCCGATGATGCCGATGGTCTTATCCTGTATCAGGGACATATCCGCGTCATTTTCGTAGTACATTTTAGCCATTTGGTTTCGTTCCTCGTTAACTTTCAGTTTCTAGTCGTTAATTCTTAGGACTTAAACGCTGCCGCTCTCCCATTTAGGCTGTGGAAGCGCCGCGTGAGTGCGTCGAATCGAGTCGGGACCGCTCAAGCCGCGGCTCATAGCGACCATGCCCGTCCGCATCACTTCCTGAACCTGGAAGCCGACTCCCAGCAGATCGCCTATCAGGTCGTCCACTTTTTCCGATTTGCCCGACACCTCGATTATCACGGATTCAGGGGTTGTATCAACGATCTTCGCCCCAAATATGTCAACCAGCGTCTTTACTTCGCCCAGAGATTTGTCGCTCCACCTGACCCTTATTAGAGCGAGTTCGCGTCGGACGCTATTTTCGTCAGATATATCAACGACCTTGAGCACGTCAATGAGCTTATTCAGGTTCTTAGCCACCTGCTCTATCGTGTGCGGGTTGCCCTCTACCACGAACGTCATCCGCGAGAGGCGCGGCAACTCGCTCGGACCGACCGCCAAGCTCGCTATATTGTATCCCCTGCGCCTGAACATGCTGGTAATCCGGTTTAGGACGCCCGGCTTATCCTCCACGAGCGCGGTTATGGTATGGCCTTCCTGCGCGCCATTCATCATAGTCATATTATCTCAGCGCCTCCTGCGGTCGCGGCTCCTCTATCATCTGTCCGACAGACATTCCGGCAGGTATCATGGGATAGACGTTCTCTTCCTGCTCCACCACGAAGTCAATCAGCGCGGGGCCATCGTACTCCATCGCGTCCACGATTGTACCTCTGACTTGAGACTTCTCCGTAACGCGCGCGCCGAATATGCCGAATGCCTCCGCCAACTTGACGAAGTCCGGGTTGCCCGAGTATCCGGTGGCGACGTAGGAGCGTTCGTAGAACAGTTCCTGCCACTGTCTCACCATGCCCAGGAATCCATTGTTCAGTATGGCTATCTTGACGGGTATGCGGTTTTCGAACAGCGTGGCGAGCTCGCACATAGTCATCTGGAATCCGCCGTCGCCGGCTATGGACCAGACCACCTTATCAGGACGCCCGACCTGGGCGCCCATCGCGCCCGGCACCTCGTAGCCCATCGCGCCAGCGCCGCCGGAAGAGACGAAAGTGCATGGCTCATTGAAGGTGTAGTGCTGCGCGGCCCACATCTGGTGCTGCCCTACGCCGGTCACTATGACGGCTTCTCCGTTGGTCGCTTCCGCTATCTGATTTATGACGTACTGCGGAATGAGCTTGTCTGTATCGCGTATCAACATGGACGGATGGTCGCGCTTGAGTTGTTCGATTTCGTTCAGCCACGCAAGCCTGGATGTTGGATTAACGCGCTTGTTGAGTTCCCGCAGCACCAGTTTCACGTCGCCGACTATGGGGACGTCCACCGCGATATTCTTGCCGATCTCCGTAGGATCTACGTCAACGTGTATCTTCTTAGAGCCGCGCGCGAACAGCGAGGTATCGCCGGTAATCCTGTCGTCGAACCTCATGCCCAGCGCTATCAGCAAGTCGGTTTCCTCAATTGCCAGACTGGCGTATGCCATGCCGTGCATGCCGGGCATACCCACGCTCAGAACATGATTTTCGGGGAACGAACTTATACCCAAGAGGGTGGTGATAACAGGTATTTGCGCCATTTCCGCCAGTTCTCGCAATTCGTCATACGCCCTGGATATTATGACGCCATGTCCCGCCAATATGGCCGGTCGTTCCGCTGCATTGATGAGGTCGGCGGCGCGCCGAACCATTCCGCTATGACCCTTGAGGGTTGGCTTATAGCCGGGCAGGTCAATCTCGTCATTCCACTCGACGTCCACCTCCTCCGTGAAGACATCCTTCGGTATATCCACAAGGACGGGACCGGGACGTCCCGAGTTGGCTATGTGAAACGCCTCATGTATGACATCGGCTATCTCGGATGCGTGCATGACGAGATAGTTGTGCTTGGTAATCGGCAGGGTAATGCCTGTAATGTCCGTTTCCTGAAAGGCGTCTGAGCCTATTGCGGCGCGTCCCACCTGTCCAGTTACTACCACCATTGGTACCGAGTCCATCATGGCAGTGCCAATGCCGGTTACGAGGTTGGTCGCTCCTGGCCCGGATGTCGCCCAAGCCACGCCCGGCTTTCCGGTGACGCGCGCGTAGCCGTCGGCGGCGTGAGCCGCGCCCTGCTCGTGCCTAACCAGAATGTGACGAAGTTCCGGATACTGGGGCAGTATTTGGTAGAGAGGCAGAATCGCTCCTCCGGGAAGTCCGAAGATCACATCCACGCCTTCCCTCAATAGCGCTTCACAGACTATCTGTCCCCCGTTGCGTCGCATATTTCTCAACCCTTCTCTGTTCAATCCATGGCCGAACAGTTTGCCGACTGTGCGTATTTCGTATTTCTATATAACCAAAAAATCCCGCCCATTATTGGGACGGGACTGTTTTCACAGCGATACCCCGCGGTACCACCCAAGTTGCGCGGAAGAACACTCCACGCCGCTCTTCGGCTTGGTAACGGCGCCACCCCGTCCGGCCTTACACAGGAACTTGAGACATACAGAGCGTCCCGACCACAGGGTCGAGACTATACCCCTCTCTATCTTCATTCATTCCCTTCAGGCAGGAAGCTCAGGGGCGAGTTCTCAAGGCTCAGGACATCGGATTTCCACCAGCTCCGACTCTCTATCGTCCAACAGCCCAGATACTACTCCCCATCAAAGCGAATATGATTCAAAATTGCAGGAACTTTGACGCACTATGCTAACATCCGTTTCAATGTCATGTCAAACAAATTTGACGGCGTGAGCGTATATCCGCTTGGCGGGTGGACCGTTAGCGGTCCGGCGACGACCCTGCAAGACAGACTCGAGAGGACGAGGCCATAGCCGGCGCGATGGATGAAGGAACTTGTAACAGCAGTGAACACGGCGATGTTGGGCGTCAGGCCATACTAAGATTCGTGAGCGCCACCGCCATCCTATGCAATATCCGCTGTGTGGAGGAAATGGACTCGGCATCTAAGACTGTGAAATGACTTTCGGCAACTGCGAGACGAGTTCTTCAAGGTCAGGCACCGAACGCGCCTCGTTCGCCCTAACAAACAGTAGCTGGACGTCCTTCACCTCCATTCCGGTAGCTTCTCTAACAGACAGTGCATAGGCCGCGCCCTGCCATTTATAAAGGTCCATCTTGGAGGACAGCGCTCCGGCATTGGGAACGTAGTCGGACTTGTGGTCGACGATCACGAGCTTCCCATCCTGGTCCTCGTAGAGCAGGTCAATTATACCCTCGATAACGACGGGGCCTCGCTCAGTCTCTATCTGCCCCGCAACGGGGATCTCTGACCACAAGCGTGGGGACCTGAACGCGGCTTCCACGGCAGAATGCCGAAGGGCCTGGTCCGCAAGCGTGGCCAACTCGCCCCAGCTCGAGAACACGCCGTGCGCGGCGGCATAGGTCTCCGCCAGGTTAGCAATCACATCGCCAATGTTCGGGAGAATATCGTCCACCGTGGAACCTTCTTTGAGCGGCAGGCGTTCCGATAGCAGTTCCGCAACCTCTTGAAGCACGGCGTGGAGCGCGCTTCCAAACGCGGTTCCTCCCCGTCCACGGATAATCGCCCGCTCCTCATCCGGCTCGGGGTCATTGTCCTCTATCTGCTCTGCATCCACCATGCTCCCTGCAATCCGCGCAAGTTGCGTCGCGGTCAACGCCGAAGGAAGCGATCTTCCTCTGATGGCGCGGCTCCTCTCATCGAGCCAGGCACCGGGGTTGTAGTCATCGGATTCTACCGCGTTCGGCGCGTCAGGTATCAATTTCAGATCGTCATCCGCGCGTACAGACGCTTCTTCGTAAAGCCCCTCTAACTGCGACAAATGTTCTTCGATCAGGGACGTCACGCCCTTGCCCTGGGTGGACCTGTACATGCTGACGAATAGATGGTCGCGCGCTCGTGTAGCGGCAACGTATGCCAGACGAACCTGCTCCGCTCCGCCGTGAGCGTCTTCTACCTTCTGCAGGCGGGAGTAGCCCTGGGACGCAATCGAGCCCAGTTTCACCTCGGCTGCGCCCGTGTCCGGCTCGAAGAACAGGGGCTTGTCGTTCCGCCGGGGGGTCTGGGCAAGGCCCAATACGAACACTACCGGAAACTCCAGCCCCTTGGCGGCATGCATCGTCATTATCCTGACCGCATCGTCGTCGGTGTCGGGAACGACCACCTCAGCTATCCGGGCGCGCTCCTCCTGCTGAAGCTCCACCCACTGGATGAACTGGTATAGATTCAGGGGCTGGGAATTGGAACTGACCATACGCCCGAACTCAAGCGTTCTTGCCTGCTCTGTAAGAAAGCGCCGCCGCCGCCATGTCTCCCTCGGCCTGCTCCCGGCTAGATCGAGCTCGTCTAATCTTCGCTCCAGTATGAACTCGGATATGAGACGCGAGACGCCTGTGGTCTGGTGCATATCGTGATACTCGCGCAACTTTAGAAGTCCCGAGCGCACATTCGACAGCGAAATGTCGCCGGCCAGGTACTGCCGGCGTGTCTCGCTACTCTCGTCGGACAATACCCTGTCTCCGAGAAGCGCCGACATATAGTTCCAGGGGCCGCGCGTGTCGCGCCAGCGGAGCAGGTCCACGTCCGAGCAGGCGAACGCGGGCGAGCGCAGCGCCGCCACGACGGACACCTCATTCGAGGGGTCGGCGATAGCGCGCAGGCAGTTGAGAAGGTCGCGCACCTCCTGCGTGTCGAACAGGAGCGAACCACCCTCTATCCGATACGGGATCCCGGCGCTCTCCAGTTGTCGAGTGAGCACATTCAATCCGGTCCTTGACCGGATCAGAATGCAGATATCCTGAAGCTTCGCTCTCCTGACTTGCCCGAGACCCTTGTCATAGACCTTCAGGCCATCGTCGTCCGCTATCGAGGACACAATGATGCTGGCCAGATGTCGCGCCTCCCGTCTTCGGGTTGGGTCGGCAGCCAAATCCGTCCGCTCACCGAACAGCCGAACCGAGGCGTCCATATCCTCGTTCTGAAGTTCGGCATTTGGCGTGAGCGCTGAGTATTGCGCCTGGATGCCAGGGTCATATTCCATGAGCCCACACTCGCCGAAGACGGCGTTCACCCAGTCCAGAAGCGGCTCCTGGGAGCGGCGGTTCTCATTGAGCGATAGCTGCGCGAGTTGGCCACCATCCTTCACGGTCTGGGTCACCCCCATGTCAGCACCGCGGAAACGGTAGATCGCCTGCTTGTCGTCACCAACGACGAACAGCTTTCCGGGAGAGAGCGGCAGCGTGTGCCATGGACTGCCCTTCACCTCCGCGTCCGGCTCGGCGGCCAGGTAGAACGCGATCTCGGCCTGCAGGGGATCGGTGTCCTGGAACTCGTCGATGAGGATGTGGGAGTAGTGTCCCTGGAAGTAAGAACGCGTGGCGGGGTTGTCTCTGAGCGTGTCCCGCGCCCACACCAGCAGGTCCCTGAAGTTCGCCTCGCCGCCGGACCTGCGAACGTACTCATTAGCTTGGGCAAACCGGCCTAACTCGTTCAGAAACGGGACAATAGGAGCGAACTTGACTGCGGCCTGAAGGATCTCGCCAGCATGACGAAACTCGTCCCGTACTTCCTTCGGGTCCATCCCCCAGTTGCTCTTGGACCCCACTGGTCCGTAGGGAGTCACTCGATCACCCGCTTTCACGGCGTATGTTGCAGCAACAGGATCGTCTGCCACCTCACCCACAGCTTGCACTGTCTGGAGCGCGCCGAGTAGCTGCTTATAGAGACTGTCGGACGGACTTGAGCATTCGCCAGCCAAGTCATCAAGCGCCTCCAGCGTGGTATCGACAACGCTCTCCAGGCCGCTCTCCACTATCTCATCGCCGTCGGGAAATCTGTGCAGGTCCTCGGAGATCGCCTGGGCGACGGTCTTCCACTTCCCTATGTCGCCCTCAGTCTCTGCGAGGTACCGCAGGGAAGCTGCGAGTTCCGGCGAAATGTCGGCGTCACGGGCAAGGGTGGTCTCCAGCCATTCATCCCATCGCTCGTTGAATCGCTCAGAGTCGTCTATCTCATCAAGATTCATCCAGCCGGGTGGAAGCCCGGCGTCGAGCGGACGCTCGCGCAGCAATTGGGCGGCGAAACTGTGAATGGTCTGCACCGATGCCTCGTCAAGCTCAGAGACGGCGCGCTCAAGGCGCGTTCTGTCCTCGTCAGTAAGGTCCTCAGCGAGCAGGTCCTGGTCGTTCTGGGGATTGCTCGCGTCGAGTAGCTGCTCCAGGCGGGAGCGGACTCGCTCGGAGAGCTCTGCCGCGGCGGCCTCTGTGAACGTGATCGCGACGATGTCCCGCATCCGCGCGTAACCGTCCCATAAACGGTGTGTAAGAAAAAGACAGGGAAACCTGTTAGGGTTT
>CAZXFX010000075.1:0-14862 GCA_964640295.1 uncultured Dehalococcoidia bacterium
TGCAGCCCAACCAGCAGATTATAAACCAAAATATATGCACATCGGCGGAATCACAAGGGTAGGCAAACGCTCTAACCGACCGAAAAAATCCCTTCCCCCTTTCAGCCCTCGATGGGGGAAGGCTCAACCCCAACCAGTCGTCAGATAATTCACCATTCACTATTCACCATTCAACGGACGGGGGTGATCCAATCCTCCGACCAAACTGATACAGGCTCCTGCTTGCGAGCGACCTGTTGCAAGAAGCGCGCTCAGGGTTATAATCTTGCCATCCCAACAACATGGACATGGACCCAATGAGCGGATTAACTTACGAGCGGGCGGGAGTCAACCTGGATGCGTCCCAGCGCCTGAAGAGACGCATCAGGGACGTAGTAACGCCGACGCATGGACCGGAGGTGTTGGCGGGAGTCGGCGCGTTTGGAGCGCTATACTCGTTCGCAGGCTACGAAGACGCGGTTCTGGTCGCCAGCACGGACCCGGTGGGGACGAAGCTGAAATTAGCGGTCATGACGGGTCGGTTCGAGGGCATAGGCGAGGATTTGGTGAACGCTTGCGTGAACGACGTGATCGTGTGCGGCGCGAGGCCCATCCTCTTCCTCGACTACATCAATATGAGCGTCTTGCGGCCGGATGTGGTCGAGATTCTCGTTGAAGGCATGGCGAGGGCGTGCGCGGATGTCGGATGCGCTCTTATCGGAGGCGAGACCGCAGAGATGCCGGGTGTGTTCGCGGGGGATAACTTCGACGTGTCGGGTTTTGTTCTGGGGGCGGTGGAACGTTCGGATATGGTGGATACATCCAAGATAGCGGCGGGGGACGCGCTGATAGGCATTCCCTCCAACGGACTTCACACCAACGGATATTCTCTGGTGAGGCACATATATGATCTGGACGCCGATCCCGCGCCGCTCGACGAGTTCCACGCCGAACTTGGCGAAACTCTGGGAGACGCGCTCTTGAGACCGCACCCGCCCTACTACAATCGGCTGGCGCCCGCGTTCGGAATGGTCAACGGAATCGCGCACATAACGGGAGGCGGGCTGATAGAGAACGTTCCAAGAATGCTGCCCGACGGGGTAGCGGCGAGATTCGATACATCGTCATGGCCTGTTCTGCCCATTTTCACGCAGATACAGGAAGACGGCGGCGTATCGCGCGAGGAGATGTATCGCGTCTTCAATATGGGCCTCGGCATGGTCCTGGTATGCGACAGGAGCCGGGTCTCGGACGTTCTGGCCGCTATTCCGGACGCGCTGGAGGTGGGGGAGATTGTCAATGAGGAAGGAGCGAGGGTCATATTGTAGGCGTTCCGGCATGACACCCGCAGATGTCTCGGTGGATTGACGCGCTTCGGAAGGGTTGCCAGCGTTATCGCGTATCCCGGATAGATCGCGCGGCGGTTTCCAAACTGAGTCCGCGAGATGCCTTGTGGATTATTGACCCTCTGCCGAATAGGTGTCTATAATCTGTCTGCATTCGACATTCGCAGGCGTATGTGGTCGCTAACGTCTTGGGAATATGGATGCTCGGACGGTAGCGAAGTTCTTGACCCTTTGAATCGAGGGAGTGTAGTCGCATCGGTCCTAATAGCCTCCATGGTGAATATCCGAGGCAGACGGGTAATTCTGTAAATTCCGCAGATATGGCTCTGCGGCGTTCTCGCGCAAGTTCTATTTACGCCGACGGCCCGCGCGAAGCGTGCGGCGTGGTGGGTGTTTACGACGATGGAGGGGACGCCGCGCGCGTTGCCTTCTTCGGCATCTATACTCTTCAGCATCGAGGGCAGGAGAGCGCGGGCATAGCTTCCTCGGATGGCGATAAGGTGCGGGTACGCACCGAGATGGGACTGGTAACCCAGTCATTCTCCGAGGATGACCTTCTGGATTTGCCTGGGCGTTTCGCCATAGCCCACACGCGCTACTCCACTACTGGTTCGAATCGCATCGTCAACGCTCAGCCCATCGTCGCGCGCGGCCCGGACGTGGAACTCGCGCTCGCTCACAACGGCAATGTAATCAATGCCTTGGAACTGCGACGCGAGATGGAAGATCGCGGCTTCCAGTTCGCGGGCGCGAACGATTCTGAGGTGATTGCCAACGTGTTGGCAAACACTCCCGCTCTGAATTGGGAGGAGCGTATATCCTATCTTATGCGAAGGCTTCAGGGAGCGTATTCCCTCACGGTTCTAACGAAAGACGGCCTTCTTGGAATCAGGGACCCTCTGGGCGTAAGGCCGCTCTGCGTTGGAAGGCTGAATGGAGATTCCAGCGGATGGATAATCGCTTCGGAATCCTGCGCATTCGACCACGTTGGAGCGGATTACATCAGGGAAATAGAGCCGGGCGAAGCGGTTCTGATTGACGATGACGGCTTGAGAACTGTCAAGGCTCCGGATGAGCCAAATCGCCGTTCTAGCTGCATATTCGAGAACATATACTTTGCGCGACCGGACAGCGTACTAGACGGCGGTCTGATCTACAACGACCGTATGAGAATGGGCGCGGAACTCGCTCGCGAGTATCCGGTGGAGGCCGATATGGTGATAGGCGTCCCTGATTCGGCGACCGCCGCCTCGGTTGGATACGCGCAGGAGTCGGGAATCCCATACGGAGAAGGGCTTGTCAAGAATCGCTACGCGGGACGCACTTTCATCGAGCCAGATCAGCGCCTCCGCGACCTTGGCGTAAGGCGAAAGCTCAACGTGCTTCCCGAGATCATTCGAGGCAAGAGACTGGTGGTGGTGGATGACAGCATCGTTCGAGGCACGACCACTCCCCACGTCGTCAGATTATTGCGTAAAGGGGGAGCGAAAGAGATTCATCTCAGGATAACCGCGCCTCCCATTACCTCTACATGCCACTTCGGAGTGGATATGGCGACTAGAAGTGAATTGATAGCGGCGAACAGTTCGGTCGAGGAGATACGACAACTGGTCGGCGCGGATTCTCTTGGATACCTCAGCCTTCAGGGTCTTCTGCGGGCTGTCAACGGCCCTGAGGACAGATTCTGCCTTGGCTGCTTTACTGGCGAGTATCCCATTCCCGTTCAGTTGGAAATGGACAAGCTCGTAATGGAAGCTCAGGAAGTCAGCGCGGACTGAACACTCCATGAATGGGCGCAAGTCGGGTCGAAAGCTGCCCATAGGCGTTTTGGCTTCTCACGGCGGAACGAACCTGCAAGCCGTCATTGACGCCTGCGCCGACGGCTCTCTCGACGCCGAAATCCGCGTCGTCATCTCCAACAACTCGCGTTCGATCGCGCTGCGGCGCGCTCGCTTGGCTGGCGTCCCCACTGTCCACCTCAGTTCGGCGACCCATCCCGCTCCGTCCCTTCTGGACAAGGCAATTGCCGAGACGCTGGCGTCGCGCGGCGTGGAACTGGTCGCGCTTGCAGGCTATATGAAGAAGCTGGGGCCTGAGACTCTGAGCAGCTATCGCAATCGCATTCTGAACGTTCATCCATCGCTGCTGCCCAAGTTTGGAGGGCGTGGGATGTACGGGGAGCGCGTTCACGCGGCTGTACTGGCCGCGGGAGAAAGCGTGTCCGGAGTCAGCGTCCACTTGGTTGACGAAGAGTATGACAGAGGCCCGGTGGTAGCCCAGTCCCAAGTATCGGTCATGCCTGACGATACCTCCGAGACGCTGGCGGCTCGCGTTCTGGAAGTCGAACACATACTCTACCCGCAGACGATTCAACGCATAGCTTCAGGGCAGATCGATCTCGACGGTATCGCGCGCTGTTCACCTCTCAGTTAGTTGGCCGCTCTCCCAGCACCAGGCTTATCGTCAATAGTTCGTCATCTCGCAACAGGGATGTTTCCATCGCCTCTCCCGGGGGATGCATCATCAGGAACTTGAGGAGTTCACCTGTGGTCGGCATCGGTTTTCCATTCGCCGTCAGTATGATGTCCCCGATGCGAAGGCCGGCGTTCCAAGCGGGGCTGTCCGGGACGACCCTGGTCAGCAGAACGCCCTCTATGTCGTTGTCCAGGCCAAGCTGGTATATCAGGTTCGTCGTCAGGTCGGAGAACAGTACTCCCATATAGCCGCGCCTTACCGAGCCGCGTTCCACTATCTGTTCCGCCACTATTTTGGCGTCGTTTATGTTTATGGCGAATCCGATGCCTTGCCCAGCGCGCAGTATGGAGGTGTTTATGCCCACTACCGCCGCCTGCGCGTTTGCGAGCGGTCCGCCGCTGTTGCCCAGGTTGATGGATGCGTCGGTCTGTATCAGGTCCACCATGGTAGTGTTGCGCTCCGTGCCTATGGTGCGACCGAGAGCGCTTACGACGCCCTTGCTGACGGTGGGCGTGTCGCCGAGTCCTAGCGCGTGGCCTATCGCAATCACATCTTGCCCGACCAAGAGCGCTGACGAGTCTCCAAGCCGCGCGGGGCGCAAACCGCGCGCCGCTGTCTTCAGCACCGCCAGATCCGTGTGCCAGTCTCGCCCGACGATTTCCGCGTCCAGCGCCTCTCCGTCGCGCAGGGTTACTGTGACCCTCTCGATTCCAGCGACGACATGGTTGCTGGTGAGGATATGTCCTTCGTCGTCTATAATGACGCCCGTTCCAAGTCCGAGAGGAGACGATAGCGCGCCTGTCGTTTCTATCTCGGTTTCTATCTTCACCACTGAGGGGGCGAGTATCCTGACGACCTCAGTCGTGGGCAGGTCGCCCGAGGGCTGAGCGCTCACGCTCTGTGGCGCGGGCGTAGGAGTGTTGGTCGGAACAGTCGTGGCTGTCGGACTGGGCGTAGGCGTATTGGTCGGAACAGGCGTGGCGGTTGGTTCTGGCGTTGGGGTAGGGGTATATGTGGGCGTGACCGTAGGATTCGGCGTTGCCGTTGGGGTATGTGTCGGCTTAGGCGTGGGGGACGCGGTTGGCTTATGTGTGGGGGTTGGAGCGAGTCTGGCTGCCGCGACCGGAGTTGCCGCGGGCGCGGGAACGGGGACTGGTTCGCCTCCGCATACGGCTGTTAGTATGATGGAGGTCAGGGCTATTATCAGAGTTGTAGCGTATCTTCTCATTTGGCTGCTTAATTGCGATAGTTGTACCGAATGGGAGCCAGTTTGCGGCTTCGGATAATTCCAGGATAAGAATGAATGATTATGCGCTGCCTGCTGCCTATAGTCTATAACGTTATATTGGGAATTGTGTTAGAAGAAAAGTATATCAGGACTGTGATTATGAGTTTGGATGATTTGGCGAGGTTCAACGGGGAACGTTGGGACGAACTGGCGCGAGCCGGCATAGAGTACGCCAGGCCGTACCTGGATTTGGATGAGCGCTCGGCGCGGGCGCTGGTTGACGCCGAGGGATTCATCGGGGACGCGCGCGGACTCGACGTTCTGTGCCTGGCGGCGGGCGGCGGACAGCAAACCGCTGCGTTTGGCTTGATGGGGGCGAATGTGACGTGCCTGGATGTATCGGAGGCGCAGTTGGAGGGGGACCGCGTCGCCGCGGAGCATTACGGTCTGGATATAAGGACAGTGAGAGGCGATATGCGAGACCTGTCGGCGTTTGGCGAAGACGCCTTCGACGTGGTGTGGCATGGACACTCGCTGAACTTCGTGCCGGATGCGCGCGTCGTGTTCGGACAGGTGAGCAGAGTTCTGAGGCGAGGAGGGCTATACCATCTTTCATGCAGCAATCCATATTTTCACGGCATAGACGAGGAGGAGTGGAACGGCGACTCGTATCCGCTGAGGAACAGGTATGTGGAGGGGGAGGTATTCTATGCGACAGGAGACGAGTGGACGTTCAGGGCGCGGGACGGTTCGCGGCGTCGGGTTCAGGGACCCAGAGAGTTCAGGCATAACATGGAGACCTTGTTGAACGGGCCCATCGAATTGGGATTCGCGCTGCTGCGGATGCGCGAGGTGGCGCATTTTGATCCGGAGAAAGATGCGGAGCCTGGCACATGGGAGCATTTGCAGTCAATCGCGCCGCCATATCTCGATTTTTGGTGGTCGCATGATGATAAGGAGTAGAAACGTATATGGATAAGCGTCAGCTTGGGAGAAACGGCCCCGATGTATCGGTTATCGCGTTTGGAGCGTGGCCGATTGGCGGCGGACTGGGCAATGTGCCTGAAGAGCGGGGCATAGCCGCCGTCAGAGCCGCGCTCGAAGCGGGAATGACATTCATTGATACGGCGGAGGGCTACCAGACGAGCGAGAATGTGGTGGGCAAGGCGATCAAGGGTAGGCGGGACGAAGCGTTTCTGGCGACGAAACTTTCTGGAAGCGACCACTCCGCCGAGCATATTAACGACGCCATCGAAAACAGTCTGCGCGCCCTCGGAACGGACTATATAGACCTGTACCAACTGCACAGCCCTTCGCCCGCATGGCCCATAGCGCAAACTATGGAGAATCTGGCTCGACTGAAAGAGGCGGGCAAGATACGCTATATCGGGGTGTCCAACTTTTCGCCTGAGCAGACGCGGGAGGCTATGGACTATGGGGCGATTCATAGCTCTCAGCCGCGCTATAACATGATGTGGCGCGACTTGGAAGACGATGTGCTGCCGTACTGCCTGGAGAATGGAATCGGCGTAATACCGCACTCGGTTCTGGCCAAAGGGATACTTGGCGGCAAGCATAAGCCGGGTCACCGCTTCGCGCCGGACGACGAGCGAAGGCTGTTCAACTTCTTTCGAGGAGATTTGTTCGAGCGCGCCCACGCGGTGGCGGAGCGGCTGGATGGATGGGCGCGGGACCAGGGCAGGGACATCGTTCAACTCGCAATCGCCTGGGTACTGGCCAACCCGGCTGTGTCCTCGGCTCTGGTTGGCGCCAAGTCGCCCGAACAGGCGCTTCACAACGCCAAGGCGGCCGACTGGCGTCTCACTCCCGCCGACTTGGATGAGATCGAAAGCTTGATGGGTGGATTCAGAATGACTTGGGTAAAAGACGAGCCATAGAGTCGAATCCCAAGGCCCGAGTTTGCGCCGCCTCCGCGCGTCTTGCTGATAGCGCGGAGGCGTTTAGACCATTTCTGGGAATCCGCGCGTCTCCTATTCCTAACGCTCTGGCCACTCTGGTTCGTGATGGCCTAGCGGAACGCATGGGCGCGCCCAGTAGGGCCGCGTTTCGGATAGCTCCAAAACGGGCGCGAGATGTCCCAGTCTTCCTTCCGGGACATTAGTGATCGTTGACCAGCGCTTTAATTCGGCGGCGGTAAATTCCGCCGGTGTGTCCCGGAGTTCAGGCTCGGGAACTTGTCCTCGACTCAGCAGCCAGCGTCCTGTTTGGGCGAGCGAAAGTCTGACCAGCCAACTTCCGCCCTCTTCGACTCGACGCGCCAGCGCGACCATCGCGCCGAAAGCCATCAGATAGCCGGTCAGGTAGTCTATGGCGGAGACCGGGTAGAATTGCGGCCCGGGCTCCGCGCCGGGGAACAACTCCCCCTGTCTGGTCGTTATCCCGCTCACTGTTTGCACCACTGTATCGAATCCGCGACGCGACGCCCAGGGCCCGACTCGTCCGAACGCTGACAGCGAGATGTATATGACGCCCGGTCTGATCGCGGCCAGATCCTTTGGAGACAGCCCACGTTTGGCGAGCGTTCCAGGCCTGTATCCCTGCGAGAATATGTCTGCCTGCCTCACCAGCTCGCGCATGGTTTCAAGATCGCTATCCTGGCGCAGGTCGAGGTGGGCGGACAGCTTGCCGTGCCCTGTGTCGTACTCTTGCGCGGGTATGCTGGGCAGGTGAGGAGCGGTTATCTTCATTACGTCCGCGCCGTGTTCGGCGAGAGTGCGAGCGCAGGTGGGGCCTGCCAGCACCCGCGTAAGGTCGAGAACCCGGACGCCGGACAGCGGCCTGGAGCCTTCGGGCAGCGGTTCTGGCGGGCTGTCGCCAATCTTCTCGATTTCGAGCAGCGGCAGCGAGGCGACCGCCGCCGCCTGCGGGTGACGCGCCCACTCATCCATGGAGCGCGCCATTCCGCCCGCGCCGTTCGCGGCGATGATGGCCTCTTCCAGTTCCAGCGCGTCCCACCGCGCCACCGCTCGGCGCACCGCTTCGTCATCTTCCGCTTCGACGCCCAGCGTTTTAAGGGCGGCGTCTCGATGGTTCGGAAAGTTGCAGTGCAGATAGCTCCAGCGTCCGTTCCTGGCTGGGTACACACCCATTAGCGGGTGGCGTTCGGCGCCGGCCGGTTTACCGTCCATGGTTATGTACTTGCCGCTTCTCAGCGACGCGGTCGCTCGCCGCGCGTTGACGCTGATTTGCTGTCTGTGTCCTCCTCGCAGTTCCCATAGGTCTGAGACGGCGAGTCCGACGGCTGCCAGGCTCGCCGCCGCCGTTTCGCCAATTCGGAATGGGGTGGGGAGAATAGGGTCCGCTCCACCGCATGTCTCGACTTCCGAGACGCGGCTGGCGTCCCATCCGGCGATTGGAAACAGCGTTGACAGGGTGTTTTCGATTACTTTCGCCATTGCTCCTCGCTCGCGTTTCTGAAATATCTTGTTGCCGCATGGACTGGTAGGAGTATGCTACGCGCCCAGCCTGGTTTCATTCCCTTTGGCCACGTCCAGCGCCAGGGCGTCGGCGGCGCGTTCATTCTCCAGTATCTTGGTTCTGACGGCTCTGTTGGCGCGGTTCCACGTATCTCGATTGTCGGTCACGAACCTGTGCGACTCGTAGTAGTCGTAGAGCAGGCCGTTTACCTGAGGGATGACGTACCGAGCCACCATGTCCCAGCTTCGGCGCGTATTTTCGCGGTTCGCCCAGTCGTGTACGAATCCTATTACGCAGCCGAATCCGCCTGTGATTTCCATCATCTCGCGTATTCTGGCGACCAGGTCGTCGGGAGTGCCGATTACCGCGGTGCTGAGTTCGGAGAAGGCTACGCCGTCCACGGCTTCGTCGGGCGTGTCGTAGATTGGCCCGTCGCCGCCCGCGAGGGTGCCGATGGTATATTCGTTGTTGTGTCGCATCAAGCCTTCGCCCGCCTGTTTGCGCGCTTCCTTGCGAGTTTCGGCGATATGCCAGTTCAGCACGATGCGCCAGTCCTTGCGGTCAACCGAGTTGCCGTGCAGAGCGGCGGACTCTTCCGCGAAACTCCATTGAAGAGGCAGCGCCCTGATGCCGTCCTTCGTGAGCGAACCTATGGACAGGACCCCCGCTCTGTGCTTTCCCGCCAGCGTCATGCCGGACGGGCTGACAATCGAGGCGACAGCGAACTCCATGTCTTTCTGCAAGGGCTTTAGCTGGAGCTTGGCGTCTCGGAGCTTGAACCATTCGGATTCGTAGCTGAACCGCTCGTCCGACTCGAACAGGCGGCGTATGACGCCCATCGCTTCGTCCTGCCTGTCGCGCAGCAGCATCGGGTCAATGCCCAGCGTGTGCGCGTCGGACGGCAGCGCGCCCGGCCCCGAGCCGAATATGACTCTGCCGCGGGACTGGTGGTCGAGCTGAACTATTCGCTGCGCTACCATGAACGGATGGTGATAGGGCAGCGACACTACGCCTGTTCCCAGCTTTATGCAGTGGGTGCGTTCGGCGGCGGCGGCGAGGAACAACTCAGGGGAGGCGATTATCTCCCAGCCGGTAGAATGATGCTCGCCGCACCAGAATTCGTCGTAGCCGAGTTGGTCCATTAGTTCTACCAACTCCAGATCGCTTTGCAACTGCAAGGTAGGGTTTTCGCCTATGGGGTGGTGCGGCGCCAGAAAGGCGCCGAATCTCAGGTCTGCCATGTATGTCTCCTCAGAATGTCTGTCTTTCGCATACGCAATACAATCCGATTAGCGTCCCGTTGTCAATGCCGAGTCAACGCGGGGAAGCGCCTCCACTCGCGCTCAAAACGGCGAATGTGACGAATGTGACTCACGAATTTTACCGAATGAGCCAATGTTGACGTTCTGTTTATGGCGGAAGCGCCCGCACACTGTCGCCATGCGTCCGGCGTGGATGTGATTTTCAGCGATAGGAGCGAGGAGTTGCAGATATGTTAGCCAAGATATTGAGAACGCTGCCCGCATTGATGATAATTTGCGCGTTTACTCTGGCGTGTTCCGGGGGGTTGGACAATTCGGGAAATCTTGAGTCTGAGTCTCTATCCCGCGAGTTGCCCGACTCTCGATTGCAGCCCGCCCCAGCGCCGACCGCCGCGCCCGCGCTGCCCGCGCCAGCCGCGCCGGCTCCTGAGGTGGTGGTAGTAGAGAAAATAGTGGAAGTGGTGAAAGAAGTGGAGGTTCCGGGCGAAACCATTGTGGTGGAGAAAGAAGTGGTGAAATCGGTTGAAGTAGCTCCTCAATCTATGCCCGCGGCTCCCGCAGCGGCGGCGCCCGCGCCCGCGCCACAGATGTCTCAGTCGGCTTCGCCACCGCCGCCCCGTCCGTCGTCGGGGCATAGAGGCGGGCAGCCGGGCGCGACTACGTTCAGGGACTATGAGCGTTCCGCGCTCACACTTGCGTCGGTTGACAATGTTTCCACGTTCAGCCTGGACACCGACCGCACGTCGTTCCAGCTCGCTCTGAACTGGGCGAGAGCGGGATACGACATAGAACCCGACTCGGTGCGTTCCGAAGAGTGGGTGAACGCCTTCGATTATGGATATGACCAACCGACCAGAGACGACAGTTTCGCCATCAGCGCAGACATCATGCCACATCCTCTGGACAGCGAACTGCTGCTGGCGCGCGTTGGATTCCAGGCTCCGGAACTGCGCGATGACGGCATACCACTGAACGTGACGCTCGTTCTGGACGCTTCCGGGTCCATGGCGGACGGCAACAGGGTGCAGATAGCGCGCGTCGCCGCCGACAGAATTCGCACAAGTCTGCGGGACGAAGACAGGATATCCGTCGTTCAATTCGACAATCAGGTCATTCACGAGTTGACAGTGGAAAATCAGCATCCCGATTCCAGAGAAGTTATACACTCCTTGGACAGGCTTGCGCCGGGCGGCTCCACCAATGTACAGGCGGGGCTGGATCTGGGAGTGGAGATTGCGGATTATATGCGGCTCAAGAATCCGGGCGCGTACAACTATGTAATCCTGATGTCGGATGGCGTCGCCAACGTGGACGCGACCAATCCGTTCGCAATACTCGAATCCGCCGAGGACCGAGACGCAAGCAATCCGCTGCGCCTGATAACGATAGGCGTGGGCATAGCGAACTACAACGACCTGCTGCTTGAGCAACTCGCTCAGCATGGCAATGGGTGGTATCGCTACCTGAACGACACCGAACAGGCGAGGTCGCTGTTCAGCCGCGAGAGTTGGCTGGCGCTTGCCATGCCATTCGCAGACCAGACTCGCGCGCAGGTTACATGGAATCCGGAAGTGGTTGAGTCTTGGCGCATAGTCGGATACGAAAACAGGGTCACGGCAGACAGGAATTTCACGCAGGCGCGCAAAGAGTTCGCGGAGATTCCGTCCGGGGCGGCGACGACCGTGTTCTACGAAATCAGGCCCGCTCGCTATCCGCGTCTTGGAGATATGGTGAACCTGGGGGATGTCGAACTGCGGTGGGTGACGCCGATGAGCAACGATTCTAATCGTCAGCACGCCCAAATAGCCGCTCGCTATGACAGTCCGTCCGGCGACGTTGACGGCGCGCTGCTTCAGTTCAGCGCGCTGGTGGCGCTGTCCGCCGACAGGTATAGCGCTCTGCCACACCCGAACGCTCGGCATGACGCGAGCTATGATCTGTCTGTTCTGAAAGACGACCTCGGCGCGTTGGACGAGCGAATTGGCGGACTCGATTCCTACCGGGACTTCGCTTTCGTGATAGAGAGCATGGATCTCGAGTCGCCGCGAACTTCGTCCGGATACAGCCGTTAGCCTTGAAACAGGGCGCGGAACTTCTGTCGTATCCGCGCTCTGTTTAGCCATCAGTTTTTAGCGGTTAGTGGTAGATATTGAGGACAATCACCCCCATCCTGCCTTCTCCCATCGAGACGCTCACAAGGGTAGGTAAATCAAAAACCCGTTCGTCCTGAGCTTGTCGAAGGGCGCTCCGACCTACTACGCGCCTACCCCTCTCCCCATCGAGGCTGAGAAGGGTAGGTATTGAGGCTGAGCACCCCCATCCTAGCCTTCCCCCATCGAGGTGGAAGGGATTTTTTCGGTTGGTTTTCGCGTTTACCTACCCCTCTCCCCATCGAGGCGGAAGGGGGTTTTTGCGGTTGGTTGGCGCGAGTTGGAGCGCCTGCTAAGTTGATACGGGTTAAAGTCGTTCGTTGCGGATTTGAACGCGAGTGTCGGTATAGCTAGAATTAGATGATATTTACTCCCTGTCCATATACGCAGGTGGAACAGGGCAATGCGATAGTGTGTTCATGGAAACTATGGTTATATGTCCCGGATGTGGACACGGCAACCTGTCTGGCGCAGCCTACTGCGTCGAGTGCAGATCCCGCTTGGTCAGAGGGCTGCGCGTCAGCCCTGAAGAGGCGCGGGATATAGAAGATAGACGCCTTTCGGAAGCGCGCAGAAGGCGCGTGATTAGATGGGCGCTCGTCTTGGCGATAGCGGTGGTCGCCGTCGTGGGAGCGACGGCGTACACGACCATTGGGCCGGGGGCGCGGCTCGACCCGCCCGCAACCGGCCTCGGAGTCGTTTCCGCGCCGGGAGACTGGCCGGCGTATCGAGGGGACCCGGCGCATTCGGGGTATGTACCCGATTCGCAGCCCGCGCCCGCGGGGGAGTCGGCTTGGGAGTTCCGAACCGGCGAAAGGCTGTACGCCTCTCCCTCTGTGGTTGAGGACGTTCTCTATCTTAGCTCCGGCGACAGGCGCATAGTCGCGCTGGACGCTGATACGGGCGAGGTGAAGTGGGAGCGCGAGGTGTCGGGACCTGTAAATTCGTCTCCCGCGATTGCGGGCAGCCTGGTATTCGTGGGATTGCGAGATGGCAGGCTTATCGCGCTGGACAGGGCGACCGGACTGTCGCGCTGGGAGTTTCAGACGGGCGACCTGGTTTACGGATCGCCGACTGTGCATAGGGGCGTGGCGTATATTGGTTCGGGAGACCGCAGTATTTACGCGCTAGACGCTTTTACGGGGGAGGAGCGCTGGAGCAGAGAGACGGGTGGGCGGATAGTGGCGTCGCCAGCGGTTATTGGGGACTATGTGGTGGTCGTTTCTCAGGATCAGCAATTGTATATATACGACGCGGGAACCGGCCAATTTCGACTGGACTATCCGACCAGGGACGTACATGACTCGGCGGCTCTGGACAGGGAGCGGGCGTATGTGGCGAACTCGCGGGGATTCATCCAGGCCATAGATCTGAAGCAGAAGCAGGTGCCGTTGGAGAAGGTGGCTCGGTTCGCAAGGACGCAGCTATTCTTCTGGGGTATATGGAACTCGCTTCCTCTAATAAAAGGGTTCGAGTGGAGTTACAGAGCGCCGGGCGAGGTCTTCCGAACAGCGCCGGCTCTGGATGGGGAGAGGCTGTATGTCGCTTCTGAGTCGGGAGTGCTGTACGCGCTGAACAAGTCCGACGGCGAGCGGGTATGGAAGTTCGAGATGGACAGCGGCGCCAGAGCGTCTCCGACGCTCGCCGGCGACATTCTCTATATAGCGGATTCGAGAGGGACGGTGTACGGAGTAGATGCGGGAACAGGCGAAGAGACGTGGCGTTTCGAGCTTGACGACAGGGTTTCGACATCGGTGATTGTGGCCGGCGGCAAGCTATTCGTGGCGGCGGACAGCGGGATTTTGTACGCCGTCCGGTAGAGTCGCTTATAGGGCTAATAGGGGTAGAGGTAGGCGAGCAATAGATCCGCGCGTTCTTCGATAAGTCCAGGGCGAACGGTTGGTTGATGCGCCTGCCTTCGCGTCTTTGGTGAGTTCGGTAGGGGGAGGTGGTGGAGACGGGGGAGGGTCGAACTCCCCGTCCAGAAGACTCTTCGACCAAGGCATCTACAAGCTTATCCGATGCTTGGGGTCACCTTGGCGCGTCCGCATCGGCAGAGATCGCGCTCAAGGCTAGCCGATGGTCTTTCGTTTCGGGCATCGGCGTTACCGAAACGGCATCCCGATTTTCGGCGCCTCGTCGGCCCCTTCGGGAGGAGGAACCGGGAGACGTAGCCGGTATTAAGCGGCTAGTGCGTACTGATTGTCGTCAGTTACTTTCTTTTGCCACCTGATTATCGAGGTTGATGGCGCCTCGGCTTGCAGCCCCGCAAAGTCATCCCCTGTCGAACCCGCGCGTCCCCACATTGCGGTGACGGTCATTATAGCACGTGGGGACACGCGGCGTAAGCGGAAATTTGGTTTTGCAGATTTAGGTTGTTGGTGGCGGGCGAGTTAGCTGGTCTCGCCCGGGACTGGGTATATCGGGTTGGGTTTGGATAGTCAGTCGGCTGCGGCTTCGGTGGCGGCGGTCTTTTCTTCGAATGGCTTGCCTGTGGCGGGGTCTATCTCGAACGGGCTGTTGAGTTCGAGTTCGTCGGCTATTTCGCGGACGGCGGGCAGTACGTATTCGCCCATGAGCCGCAGGCTGCGCATCTGGTCTTCGTGGGTCATGGCGCCGTCGCCGTCCCAGAAGAAGACGCTGCCGGGCCTGAGCGTTTCCAGCACGTGCCGAATCTTGGGGATGACTGTATCGGGAGTGCCGGACACGACGGTGTAATTTTCCACCTGCTCTTCGTAGGATGTGCTGAGTATGCCGCCGCGGTTGGCTGTGGCGGCGTCTCGCGTGGGCAGGACGCGCCTGCGCGATGTGAGCCCCGGGAGTCCTAGCAGCGCGGGGTTGGCTGTGCCTTCGTTGCCGGCGAGGAACGGGTTGCTGGGGCCCTGCACGAACTTGCGTCCCACCTCGTCGGCGAGTTCTTCGGTTTCGTCAACGTGGACTTTCCAGAGGTAGCCGATGTTCTGCGAGCCGGACTCGTAGCCGAG
>CAZXFX010000076.1:0-14214 GCA_964640295.1 uncultured Dehalococcoidia bacterium
AAAGCGGCACGCGAGCTGGGTTCAGAACGTCGTGAGACAGTTCGGTCTCTATCCGCCATGGGCGCAGGAAATTTGAGGAGAGCTCTCCCTAGTACGAGAGGACCGGGAGGGACAGACCTCTGGTGTACCGGTCGTTTCGCCAGAAGCGCCGCCGGGTAGCCATGTCTGGATGCGATAAGCGCTGAAGGCATCTAAGCGCGAAGCCAACTCCAAGATTAGATTTCCCAAATATCACCTTCGGGTGTGAGTAAGGTCCCCGGGAGACTACCGGGTAGATAGGCCGCAGGTGTAAGGCGGGCAACCGCCTCAGCTGAGCGGTACTAATCGACCGAGGACTTGGCCCACATTAGGGCTTATCTAACTCATGCGCTACTACTACAAGAGATATATACAGGATTCAGAAATAGGATTTTCTTTATCGGCGATGAGTCGTAAGACTGGTCGCCGATAACTTGAAAATCAACCGTCGCGGGGTGGAGCAGCGGCAGCTCGTTGGGCTCATAACCCAAAGGTCGCAGGTTCGAGTCCTGCCCCCGCTACCAGAAAAATCAGATGCCCGCCATTTCGGCGGGCATCTGTTGTATATCCATGTAAACTAGTAGGTTGTGTGTTTGACGAAAATAAGGTAATGACGATATGTATAACAGCATATTAAGGGAGCTAATCAATCAGTTTTACGACAAACCCTTGCTTGATAATGCCTATCGCAGTCAGTACGTCGAGTGTATGATCAGCCTCGCTCTGAAACGTTCAACCTATAAGCCATGGTCGCTCAGCGATGACTGGTCCGCATGGGATCTGGAAAGCGGCGGCGTCCGAATACAAGTCAAACAGTCCGCCACCCTTCAATCACGAAACGAACACTCAGAATTTGCTAAAAGCAAGAAACCCAGCTTTGATATAGAACCCCATAAACGATATTATGAATTGGACGGCACGCTTAGAGAACTCGATGAACCGCTTCGCGTCTCAGATATATACGTATTCGCGTGGCATCCCGAATCGAATCCGTATATGGTTGACCACCGCCGCGCAGACCAATGGAGCTTTTTAGTCGCGCTCGAACGCGACCTGCCGCCCGGCCAGAAGACCATCGGACTTAATCCACTTAACAGGTGCGCGCGACCGAAGTGGGCTATGACGGACTCGCCGAAACCATAGATGGTCTTGTTTCCGATTTGCCGGAACCACACCTGAAGCGCAACTCTATATGAACGTGGTATTTGACGCCCTTCCGTCAATGTTGCCGCTTTGCGGGAAGCATGACTCCGAAGAGGATGTTCACTCTTGGGTCGCCTTGCCAGGGTGTCCGATAGACTCTACGGCTGCTTCTTCTCTGACGAGGCTCGCCAAAATATCTGTCGCATATCCTGGCGAGTTCCGCAAATCAACGCCTTTTGGATTGACTTGAAGCCTTCGGATGGTCTCTCTAGTGTCTTCCATAGGTATATAATAACATTGAGTATAGAACTTGTGAGACGAGTAAGTGCCACCAGCTTCCCAATACATTGATAATAGAGACCTCCGGCTTCATTATCTCGACTACGGCGGAGACGCTCTGCCGTCCATGCTGCTGCTGCACGGTATGCGCGACTCGGCCCAAAGCTGGGACATCTTCTCCCGCGCCATGTCCGGTGAATACAGAGTCCTCGCCCTGGACAGCAGGGGGCATGGGGACAGCGAGCGGGCCGGCGCGAACGGCTACCGCTTCGGCGAATATATCTCGGACATACGAACGCTTGCCGATGGCCTCGACTTAAACGATATGATAATCGTCGGACACTCGGCGGGAGGCAGGTACGCCTGGAACTACGCGGTCGAGAATCCCGACAGGGTTCGCGCGCTCGTAATAGTGGACATAGACCCAGACCCGCAAAATCCTCAAACCGATAGAGACGTTCACGCCACGTCCCAAGAACCAGAGTCATGGCTTTCTGAAGAAGATTTCTTCGCATACCTCAAGACCCGTCGCGTTCACACTCCCGAAGACGCGCTCAGGAAGCAGGTTCCCGCTATCGCCAAGCGAACCGATGACGGAGGATATGCATGGAAGGCGGACATGAGGATAGTGACTGAATATGAACGTCCCGACTTATGGGATTCATGGAGCCGGATATCCTGCCCGGTTCTGCTGGTAAGAGGACGCCAGAGCGCGCTGCTCACGCACGAAACGGCGGTAAGGATGAGGGAACGCCTGCCGACATATCAGGTTCGGCTGGCGGAACTTGAGGGCGGCGGACACTGGTTTCACCAGGATTTTCCCGAAGCCTTCGAAATAACCGTTCGCTGGTTCCTGGAAGGCTTGGCGTCCGCGCGCCCTCGTTGAGGAGAGGCTAGTTGCCAATCGCGCTCACGCGGGCTGAAGCGCTCTTCGAGTCGAGCGGCGGGCATTGGCCGAACGCGCCATCGCGCCCGACACCATCCGCGCCGCGCCTTCCACGGACAAGCGGTTCATGTTCACAGCCATGTCGTAGCGGGTATCGCTCAGGGGATGCGCTCCGAGAAGGTTCTTGTGAATGGATATGAACTCACGGTCTGCCCGCTTCAGGATTTTGCGGGCCTCCCTTGTCGTGAAACCCTCCTCGAACCTCGCCTTTTGAGCGCGCAGTTCCAATGGCATATCAACGAACACGTGAAAAGTCGGTCTGTCTTCTGGCAGGAAGCGCGGCGCTCCATATTCATTTATGACCGCGGGACCGCCCGCAACCAACTCTCGCGTCACCGTCCTCAATCCCTTTAGATAATCCTCTCTGCTAAGGTAGTCGAGGAGGGGCGCGTCCATGTAATGCTCTGCCGGAAATGCGCTTATCAGTTCCGCAGAGTAGTCCATGGCGCCATATCGCTCCCACGGCGCAAGCGTCGCTCTCAAAATCCGCGCCCATACCGAGCTGTAAGACGCTTCCAGCGCTCGTATCTCTCCCACAGTCCGATCCAGTTTGTTCGAGAGCGCCTCGATGATCTCGCCGTCCAACAGTTTCGCCTTGATAAGCCGCGCGACCTCGGCTGCTACAATTTCGGAGCCGCTTCCCGGCAGCCCTGTGATCGTAACGATGGGAGACAGCGCCTGGCTATTTCCCGCCGGCTGTGGTTTGCGACTATGGTAATCCGCGGATTGCAGAACGAGGGTCGTCGCGCGCAGTCCATCGTCGTTCACGCGGACTTCGCTGATCGGCTCGAATCCGAGTCTTGTGAATAGGCGCAGCGCGGCGACGTTGTCCTGCGGTACGCTTACCCACGCCTGTTCCACGTTATAGTCGTAGAAGATTCTGTCCATCAATTGAATCGCGGCCGACGCGCCATAGCCTCTCTGCCATAATTCCCTGCGTCCGATGAGCAGCGATATTTCCACGTCCCCGTGTTCATCGAACACGGCCTGGCACTCTCCCACGTGGCCTTCGTCTCCGGCGTAGATGGAGAATATCAAGTGCCCCCTGTCGTACTGGAACACTCGCGCCCAGTCTTCGTCATTGGCGTTGAGCATCAGGGAAGGTTCGTATCCTCGGTGAATTGGGTCGCCAAAGGCATAGTGTCCAAACCAACGCGACGCCACTTCCGCGTCGCTGAGCCATCCCGCTATTCGGCTTACGTCGTTTCTCGTCACTTGTCTCAGTTGGACTATTGGCAGCATCGTCTCATCCTCCCCCTGCCTGATGATATTCCGTCCGTTGGAACTTCATATCGCCTCGTCTAATCTTCTGGCAAAAGTCGCCCCGTTGCGGGATTCTCGCGCCGCGGTCAGCGCGCGCGAGATATGCTGAAGGCGGCGCGCCATCACTTCTGACAGCGACTGCATGACGCGGAACCCCATGTCCGGGTTTAGCTCCATCGCCCTTCGCAGCAGCGACGCCCTGATGGCAAGCAGTTGCGTTGGCTCCCACGCCGTGGCGGACAGTGTATATCGGTACGGATCCACCATAGCCGACCATCCTACAATCTGCTCAGGCTCGCAGAACGCGATAGTTGCCGCGTCGCGCTGTGAGAGCGCTCTGTGGTGTCCGAGACTCTTTTGCAGCGCTATTCTGCCGCTAATCACTATGTAGATATTCTGGGCGGCTTGGTCTTCCAGAAATAGGCGCTCGCCTTCAACAGCATTCACGCTAGAGCATATAATCGCGATATTCGACAGTTCTTCTTCGTTCAAGCCAGTGAATAGTTCGCAGTTCTTTAATGTGAAAGCAATATCTATCATATTTTGCAATGACCTCATTAACGTATATGATATTAAAGATAAGCGCAAAGCGCCTACTTGTCAACATTGTGCTTCAAAGTACAAGCCCCCTCCGCCTAAATAAGACGAAGGGGCGCTTGTCGGCCCGCTCGACTTTATGGCTCCACGCTTATCGCGTCAGCTCTTAGTCGCCACCAGCCCGATTGTGGAACGGAGTCCGTCAAAGCTCTGCTCTTCGACGTGCGCGCCATTCGGAGGAGACGCCTTGACGATGTCCACGCTCAATGTCTCCTGGCTTACGTAGTGGGCGTGATGGGCGAGCGTCTCGTCCAGATCGTCGCCCGTATAGTACGTCGTTATATGGTCTGCGATGTCGAAGCCGGCGTCTCTTCGCATGTTCTGTATGCGATGCACCAGTTCCCGCGCCTGTCCTTCGAGCAGCAACGCAGGCGTGACCGTCGTGGTCACCGCCACCGAGTAGCCGGCGTCGGCAGAGACGCTTAGGCCCTGTTTATCCTCGGTGGTTACCAGAATGTGTTCGGGTTGCAGTTCGAACTCTCCCAGCGACACACTCTGTCCCGCGCTGACCGAAGTGGCTATCTGAGCCGGGTCTCCGTCGGCGATGGCTTGCCGGACTTCCCCAACTCTTCTTCCGTATATCGGGCCGAGCAGCGCGAGATTCGGACGGACTATATACTCGACTAAGTCCGCGTCGTCCACCGCCTCCAAAGTTCTCACATTGAGTTCGTCCAGGACTTGCGGCGCCGCGGATGGCAGCAACTCGCGTTCCGCGGCGGTTCTGGTTTTGACTAACGCCTTTTCGAGCGGCTGTCGGACTTTGATCTGCGCTCTGCCGCGCGCCGCTCGCCCCATGGACGATATTCGCTGCGCCAGCCGCGTGACGTCGTTGAGGCTCCGGTCAACCAGCGAAAGATTCGCCTCCGGATAGTCTTCGAGGTGAACGCTCTCGCGCGAGTAGTTGACTAGGTTGCGGAACATCGCGTCGGTAACGAACGGCATTATGGGCGCCAGCAGCTTGGTGAGGGTCAGCAATGCCTCGTAGAGCGTGGCGTAGGCCGAAAGCTTGTCCGCTATGTCTCCGCCGGACGCCGAGCCGTTCCTGCCGTCCAGCAGGCCGCTCTTCCAGAAGCGTCGCCGGCTCCGACGCACGTACCAGTTGGAGAGCGATTCCACGAACTCCTCGCAACGCCGCGCCGCGCCGTCCGGGTTGAAGTTCTCCAAGTCGCGCGTAACGTCCGCGATGAGCTGATGCAGCTCGGAAAGTATCCACCTGTCCAGGTCGGGACGCTCGGAAACGGGAGGCGGTTCCGCCGCGTCGGGGTCGAATCGGTCAATGTTGGCGTATGTAACGAAGAAGCTATAAACATTCCAGAGCGGTATGATGAAGCGTCTGCGAACCTCGTCCGCCGTTCCAAACCCAAAATTGATGTTGTTCGCCGGATGGTGTCGCGCGAATGTCCAGCGCATCGCGTCAACCCCCATGTTCTCGGCGGCGTCCTCGAACCAGATGGCGTTCCCTTTGGATTTGTGCATCTCTTCGCCATTCTCGTCGCGCATCAGCGCGTAGCTGAACACCAGCTTGAACGGCTCAGTTTCCTGCATTACCGCGCCCATCGTCAGCAGACTGTAGAACCAGTTTCTGAACTGGCCCGGGAAACTTTCAGAGATCCAGTCCGCCGGAAACCACTCATTCCAGTAGTCCGAGTCGTTCCTAAACCCCAAAGTGGAGAAGGACACGATTCCCGCGTCCAGCCACGGATTGCCCACGTCTTGAATCCTGGATAGCTTGTTGTCGCAGCCTCCGCACTGTATCTTAACGGCGTCAATCCACGGACGGTGGGGCGAGTGGCCCTCGAACTCTTCCCATCCCTCGACCGCGCGCTCGCGCAGTTCGTCCTCGGAACCCATTATCTCGAACGAGTCGCATTCGCCGCACTTGTATATTGGCAGCGCCAGCCCGTAGTATCGCTTCTTGGAAATCATCCAGTCGTCCATATTGCGCAGCCAGTCGAGTTCGCGCGCCTTTCCGAATTCCGGCACCCAGCGTATGTTTTCGGTAACGCGCATCAGCAGGTCGCGGATGGGGTCCATCCTGATGAACCACTCGTCAACGAGTCGGAATACCAATTCAGTGCCGCATCGCCAGCAAACCGGATAGCGGTGCGAGTAGCGTTCCACGTAGTAGAACATTTCCTTCTCGCGCAAGCTGTCGTAGATGGGTTCGTTCACGTCGAACACGCTCATGCCGCTCAGCCAGTCGAAGCCTTCGACGAAGACCCCTTCGTCGTCCAGAGGAGCTATCACCGCAAGCCCATGTTCTTTGCCCAGCGCAAAGTCTTCCTTGCCCGCTCCCGGCGCCGTGTGAACGATGCCGGTGCCTTCGCTCTCCGACACCTCGTCCCATTCGATTACGAAATGGCGGACTCCTTTCTGGGCGGGCAATTCATCGAACGGTCCCTTGTACTCGAGTCCGGCCAGTTGGCTGCCGGGCATCTCTTCCAATACCTCGAACTCGCCTCTCAGCGCAGACAAGCGGCCCTTCACGAGATATAGTATGTCGTCGCCGTTGCGGACTTTCACATAAGTGAGTTCAGGGTGGACCGCCGCCGCGACGTTCGATGAGAGCGTCCAGGGAGTGGTCGTCCATACCAGCAGCGATTCGTTTTCGCGGCCAACCAGAGGGAACTTGACGAACAGGCCGGGGTGGACTATCTCGACATAACCCTCCGTGACTATCTCGTGCTCGGAGAGCCCAGTGCTGCATCGCGGACACCAAGGCATGACATCCGTTCCCTCATACACGAGCCCCTTTTCGTGGCAGGTCTTCAGGAATCGCCAGATGGTGTAGTTGTTCTCGTCCGATTTGGTGTGGTAGGAGTTGTCCCAGTCCATCCAGTAGCCGAGCCGCTTGGACTGATCGGTGATGATGTCGGCGAACCTGTCAACGCGCGCTTTGCACAGGTCCACGAATTCGCCCACTCCAAACTCCTCGATGTCTTTCTTGGATTTGAAGCCAAGTTCCTTTTCGACCTCCACCTCTATCCACAGCCCCTGTCCGTCGTATCCGTTCTGGAATCGCTGGCGGTAGCCCTGCATATTGCGGAAGCGCAAAAACAAATCCTTGTAGCTGCGCCCCCAGGCGTGATGCACTCCCATCGGATTGTTGGCGGTAATTGGCCCGTCTATGAACGAGTATTTCTTCTGAGCGTTCTCATTGCGCTTGCGATATTTCAGAGGTATGTCGCGCTCATTCCATGATTCGATTATGTCCTGTTCCATTGCGACGAAATCCACCCTGGAACTCACCGGGTCAAACATTGCCTATCCTCCTATATCCACTTTCTGATCGAACTCCGAAGATGTTCGCCTTTGCGCTACAACCCACATGCGACTTGAGTCCAAGTCCAGAGGAGCGAGACTGATTTCCCCGCTTGACTGAGAGCCGAATCCACTCTTGTACCGCCAGCCGGACTCTTCCAGCAGCGCTTTCATCTCGTGGAGGCTATAGACCCGTATGTTCATGTCTATCGAAAGACGCGGAGACGCTGGCCTAGACCCTTCGAAGAAGCGCCACGTATTCATCATCTGAGATGTCTCCAGGTCTAGCAGGCGCGATTCTAGGATAGTGACATCGCCCGCGCTCTGAGACCCTTCCGGCTCGAAGCGTCTGACCAGAGAATCGCGATTGATGGTCATGACCACCAGTGTCGCTCCTTCCGCCGACGCGCGCGCCACGCCGCCGAACATGGCGAGGTCGCCCCGACGCCCATAGTAGCTGTGCGATGTAAACATATTGACGCAGGCGTCGAAGGGCTTCTCCCCAATCGCGAGACCGTCTATGTCGAGAGCGTCGCCGACTATGAATTTCGTGTCGGTCTTTTCAGCCGCGGCGTATTCGCGCGCCTTCTCGATAAAGAGCGGCGATATGTCTAATCCCGTTACGTCGTATCCCATTTGGGATAGAAGTACGCTGTGCCTGCCGATGCCGCAGGCCAGGTCCAGAACGCGGCCTCCACTGGGAACGCCATATTCAGTGAATAGCGCGGACAGCGCCTCGGCCTCCCGCTGGGCGCGTTCTTTCGCCTGCTCCAGAAAAGGCAGATACAGGTCGGCGTTTTCCACGAAGAGCTTGTGAGTCCAGTGAGTCGCTCTCTGACACATCTCTCATCCTTATCTTGCCATCCCTAAAGTGAAAGCTCCCGTCCCAGAATTCTGGGACGGGAGCTTTCATAGACTTCCCGCGGTACCACCCGCGTTTCCGCCGTGAAGCGGACTCTCAGTCCCGGCGGCGGCGAGGCGACCGGGACGCCCCTATAACGTGGAGCGAGACCGTCGGAATCTACTTGCCGCCAACGGCGACGTTCGGTCCGAAGCTCGGGAGGGATGTTCGGAAGGCTGACCGGCGCCTGCTCTCACCTTGCCAGGCTCTCTGAGCCGGAAATCGCCTTTCTACTCGTCTCCGTCTTTGCGATGCGTATATTCGTTGTCTGGGTAACTCAGCTTAGTCAAGCCGAATTCGCCCTGTCAAGGAAGCCGGCGCGACTTGAATGCGTGTCAGTCCAGTCGGCGCTCTACCTTAGCCTAAGCCAGCGTGGCCGACTGAAGGCTTATATTTACGCCGGCCAAAGCGCGCGATATTGGGCAGCCGTTCTTGGCGGCCTCAGCGGCATCGGCGAACTGCTGGGCGGTTACGCCCGGCACGCTTCCGGTTACGCTCAGTACGCTGGTAGTGACCGTGGGAGCGCCGTCAACCATGTCGAATGTCACGCTCGCGCTCACGTCCAGGCTGTCAGGCGGGGTTCCCGCCCTGGTGAGACCGGCGGATAGCGCCATGCTGTAGCACGAGGCGTGCGCGGCGGCTATCAACTCTTCCGGGCTGGTGTTGCCCCGCGCCTCTTCGCCGCTGCGGGTGGGAAGCGTTACGTCCAGATCGGTGAATACGCCCGAGGTCACCGCGGATACCTTTCCGCCGCCCTCGGTTACGCTGCCCGTCCACACCGATCTCGCTGTTCTTACTGCTGCCATTAGGTTCCTCCTAGGGAATGCTTGTATTGCCGGTTGGGGCGAGTGAGATCGAATCCAGTCGCCTGCCGGTTCAATTGTAGCGCTTTGGCAGGGATATAAGGTAATGCTAAGCTTTGCCAAGACTCGAATACTTATATGTATCGGGAACGCCGCGTGAAGCGTCATCGGCCAATACGGCAACGACAAGAGAATCCGCTACGAAGTGGGTGGAAAATCTCTGCTCATAGGGGTGACCAAGTCGGCGCGCCGACTAGTTGTATTTGCGATGGTTTATGAATTCTGAAATAGCGCAGGTGAGCGCGCAGGTGGTCTGCAGGTGGCTTACAGGTGACCTTCTGGTGGCATTCAGGTAGGGTTTAGGCCTGTGTCTCACCTGTAAACACCTGCATTTACCTGTTCACGAACTTTTTTTGAGTCGCTTGGAACTTTGTTCATAAATTTCAATATATAATTAGCTCTTACATTCTTGATGTGTGAATTGTAGCATGGAGTGGAGGAGGGTGAAAAGAGGAATCGAGAGGCGGGCAAGGTGAGACAAGGGACGCGCTATGTCGCGCGGGCGGGCCCGCTGGATTCCGAGCGCCGCCCGCGCGCAAGTTCGTCCCCATTCGCGCCTATATGCCCAGTACCCAGAACACAATGAGGTTTATGATGGCGACAGGAATCAGAGATATGAGTATGACGAAGAACGCCCGCAGCGTCGAGGTGTAGTCCAGACTCTGCCGCACCGCCACTATCATGGTCGCCGTTTGCCACAGGAATGTTAAGGCCCAGATTACTCCCCCAACGAACGGTATGAAGACCAGGATGCTGAAAAGGCCCGGAGTCTGAGCGAATCCGGTGCAGCGCGCCAATTGACCCCAGTCCGCCACCGTCTCCTCGGTGCGAAGTATCTGCGACCCGACGAACAGCGCTATCGCAGACCACACGACCCAGCTAAGTATTCCTCTAACTACTCCAAACGCCAGTCCGTCTATGATGCTGGACTCCCCGCTCAGTATGCCGCCGATTCCGGCGGCTATCGCGACTATCACCACCACCAGAAGCGCTTGCGGAGTCGCTCCTCCGTCATTTTCTACGTCCTCGTATGCATCCGCTTTCAAAAGGGCGGCGCCCATCATTCTCTGCAACATCGGATTGATTCCTTTCACTTGGTTGGCTGAACGCGAATATCCCAGTCTCGCGCCATTGTAGAACTTTATTGGGAAGCTCAAAAGCTTTTCCCAGTCTTGAGTATTTACGATCCTTTCATGGTTCGCGGACAATTCGATTATGAGGGCGCGGGAAATAAGCTTCAAGCGAATTGGCAACAGTGTTTGTTGGGAAATTCTCTGAGCTATGGCTGTATATGCTGCGTGTATTGCCTGCGTCGTCTTCCCTAGATTCGAGCGAGCGCCGCCCCCAGATCGGCGATTATGTCTTCGTGAGATTCGATGCCGCACGACATTCTGATGAGTCCGCCGGAAATGCCTGACCGGATTCGCTCGTCTTCAGACAAGGAGCGGTGAGAAGTCTTGGCGGGGTGCGATATGGTGGTGCGAGACTCGCCCAAACTGGGGGCGAACTTGATCATGTCGAGCGCCTGAACGAACTTGGACGCCGCCGCGTCTCCGCCTTTCAGTTCGTAGGAAACCATATTGCCGAAGCCCCCCGACAGCGTAGCCTTGGCCAGGTCGCGCTGAGGGTGAACGGCCAGACCGGGGTAGTGGACTGCGCTCACGCGCGGATGCTCCGACAGAAACGCGGCGGCGCGCGTCGCGTTTTGGCAGGCTCGCTCCACTCTGAGAGGCAGGGTGCGTATGCCGCGCGCTATCAGCCACGCCGCGAATGGATCGAGAGCGGCTCCCCATATTCGGTTCGACTGCCGTATCCGCATGGCGATGTCCGCTCTCGCCGCCGCGACTCCCCCCGTTACATCCGAATGACCTCCCAGGCCCTTCGTCGCGCTGTGAACGACTACGTCGGCGCCCAGTTCCAGCGGCCTCAGCAATACGGGCGTCGCAAGCGTATTATCTACTATCAGCGCGATTCCACGATCTCGCGCCAGTTTCGCTATCGCTCGAATATCTGTCAGGCTCAGGAGCGGGTTGGCGATGGATTCAATCAGTATCGCTTTGGGCTCGCATTCGAGCGAGCGCTCCACCGCCGCGAGGTCGGCGGCGTGAACGAACTGGGTCCGTATTCCGAGTTTGCCCAGATGCTGCCTGAGAAGCGCGTTCGTTCCGCCGTAGAGAGCGTCGGCGGCGAGCAGGGTGTCGCCAGATTCGAGCAGAGCGAGCAAGGTGATTCCGATAGCGGCCATTCCCGATGAGAACGCGACTGCGTCATCGGCGTTTTCCAAGTCTGCGACCACTCGTTCCAGTATGGACACGTTGGGGTTGTCGTCGCGTGAGTATATGAATCCGTCCTGCCGTCCTTCGTAGATGTCATCTACTTGTTCGAGACTCTCTATCTCGAAGACGGAATTCTGGTATATTGGCGCGATGAGCGGCCTGGTTGCCGAATGCGTGTCTGAGCCGGCCGCGGCGCATTTTGAATCCTCTGCCGTATGCGATAAGTTTTCTCGTCAGGCGTCTTCGAGTATGACGTCGCCGCTTCTGCCCCCCGTCTTCCGAGCGAGGCGCACCCCTTCAATTCGCATGGCCCTGTCAACCGCTTTGCACATATCGTATATCGTGAGCGCCGCGACGCTCACCGCCGTCAGCGCCTCCATCTCCACGCCCGTCTTGCCTGTCACTCGCGCGGTGGCCGTTATGTTCACGGCGCTGTCTTTGGAGTCCAGGTCGAACTCGACCGCGATCTTGTTTAACGGAAGAGGATGGCAGAGCGGGATAAGCTGCGATGTATTCTTCGCTCCCATTATACCCGCTATTCGAGCGACTCCCAACACATCGCCCTTGTCGAAGGCGTTGTCTCGTATTAGCGCGAGCGTTTCGGGCCGCATGACGATTCGTCCTCTCGCCACCGCTTCGCGCTGCGTGTCCGGCTTGTCGCCCACGTCCACCATCTGCGCTTTGCCGCTCCTGTCAACGTGCGTTAGCCTCTGTGTGTCGTCAGTCAATATCCTCACCTTGCGTGGAATGATTTTCAATCAAGCAAAAAAATCCCTTCCCCATTCACTATTCCAAATTCACCATTCAGCATTCGCCCGCTCAACCTCGCTGAGTTTCATACCCGGCGTCTATGCCCAGAGCTTCAGAGTTGGACGCAGACACGGCGAGCGCGTCCGCTCTCTCGTTTCCTTCGTTGCCCGCGTGTCCCTTGACCCAACGAAATTCCGTGTCATGTATTTCCAGCAGCTTCAGCAGACGCCCCCACAGGTCTGGATTGACCGCTTTCTCCCTCTTGTTCCTCCGCCATCCATTCGCCCGCCAGCGCCTTGCCCATCCCTTGTTTACCGCGTCAACGATATACCGCGAGTCACTGTATATCGTCACCTTGCACCGTGATTTCAGAGCGTCCAGCGCCTTGATGACGGCCAGCAACTCCATGCGGTTGTTCGTCGTCTTCCGAAAGCCCCCGCTAATCTCCTTCGCGCTGGAACCGTATTCGAGGACGGCGCCAAATCCGCCGGGACCCGGATTGCCGGAACACGCACCGTCCGTATATATGGTAACTTTCTTCAATTGACCTACTCGGCGTTCGCTAATCTTCGCGAATGAGATTGTACATCATGCGCGCCGCGTTGACCCGCTTTCCAATGAGACATAGAATCTGAGAATCACCATACTGCATGAGCGAGAGGATACGATATGCCAGTTGATTACGAAAAACGAGACAAGGTTGCCTATATCACGATAAATAATCCGCAGAAGGCGAACATTCTGGACAGGCAGACTTCTCACGAGATAGCCGAGATATGGAAGGAAGTGTGGGACGACCGCGACGTGCGAGTGGCGATTCTGACGGCGGTTGGCGACCGCCACTTCTGCGCCGGCCACAATCTGGCGAGCCGTCCGGATATAACTCCCGAAGAGCGTGAACGACTTCGGGCGGAGGGCGTCTTCTGGCCTCTGAGCGGAACCGTGAACGGCGCGCGCATTGGAGCGGACGGGCGGCTTGGCGACCACTATCCGCAGATATACAAGCCGGTCATAGGAGCGATAAACGGCTGGGCGGCGGGCGCCGGCTTCTATCTGATGCTGACCTCGATGGATATACGTATCGCCAGCGCCGAGAACGCGCGCTTCAAATTCGCGCTGCTGAGCCAGGGCTGGGTAGGCGGCGGGCCGGGCGCCACATACCTGACTCGGCAGATAGCGCACGCGGACGCTATGCGCATCCTGCTCATGGATGAGCCTTTCGACGCTGAAGAGGCGCTGAGAATCAACCTCATAAACGAGGTCGTTCCGCACGCCCAGCTAATGTCTCGCGCCGAGGAACTGGCCGCCCATATCGCGGAACTGCCTCCGCTCGCCACGCGCATGATGAAGGAACTGGTTCTCAGGTTTGGAGATATACCAGTGACGGAGGCATGGCGCGTGCAGACGCTGATGAACGCGCTGCTGACGCAGATGAGCGCGGACGGAGATGAGGGCAGGGCGGCGTTCCTGGAAAAGCGGGCCCCCGAATTCACGGGTTCGATTCGCATGAAGGGGGAGCCGTATCCCGAGGCGACGCCGGAGGAGCGCGCCAGGCTGGACGAAATCAGACGGGAGTTGCTCGGCTAGACGATGCCGCTTATAGAGTTCACAGACTATTGGGGAAGGACTATTCGCTATCCTGAAGAGCGACAAACCCACGTAGCTGACAATCACCCTTACCTGGAACACTATCCTGAGTTGATTCAGGGGACACTGGCTAGCCCTGATGAGGTTAGGATGTCTCAAGAAGATCCTAACACGGTAATACTATACTATCGGTGGTACTGGAACACTCCTGTAGGGGCCAAGTATGTTAGAGTTGTAGTGAAATTGCTGGATAGGGATGCGTTTGTGTTGACCGCCCATGTTACAGACAATATCAGGCGAGGTACGCGGATATGGATAAGAGAGTGAAAG
>CAZXFX010000077.1:0-14018 GCA_964640295.1 uncultured Dehalococcoidia bacterium
CGATGGTGGAAGGCTGGGATGGGGGTGTTCACCCTCAATACCTACCCCTCTCAGCCCTCCCCCCTCTGAGCTGACTTCGACAAAGACAGCGCGACCCAAGAACAGAACGCGCCCCCGTCGCAGAATTGCTATATCCATTGCGCTATCAATCTACTATCATTTAATTATGTCATTTGTGAAATTTGTCATTATTATTGATGTGGAGGCTTGGTGAGGCGGGCTGTCGAAAAACGAAAATGCGCGGAGCGAGGTTGACACAAAATGGATTGGATAACCAAATTGGCGTTGAATCGGAGGTCAGTCACCGTTCTGGCCATCTTCCTTGTAATGGCGGCGGGAATCTTTACATACAGAACGCTCCCGGTGGAACTGTTCCCCGAAGTAGAGTTTCCGCTCGTAACAGTCACCACTTTCTATCCGTCGGCGAACCCAGAGGCGGTCGCCAAGGATGTAACTGAACCCATAGAGAACGCTTTTTCAGGCTTGGACGGCTTGGAGGGCGTTCAGTCGTTCTCTTCCGAAAACAGGTCAATCATCGTTGCGAATTTCGAGTTCGGGACAGACATGACCGACGTGGAGAACAATCTAAACTCTTCTGTCAGCGGTATAAACTTCCCGGACGGAGTGACAGACCCGATAGTGGGTCGAATCAATCCTGATTCATTCCCAGTGCTTCAACTCAGCATTACGGGAGAGCGCGAGTTAGTCGAGTTGCAGGACCTGCTGGAGAGCAGGATATTGCCGGCGGTCTCAGCAGTCGAAGGTGTGTTCAGAGTGGAGGTGGTAGGAGAAGTTCAACGTCAAGCTCAGATAGTGGTGGACCCGGCCAGAATGGGCGAGAAAGGCGTCTCGCTGTTCCAGGTTTCTCAAGCCCTCAGAGAGAACAGCGTGTCTTTCCCGGGCGGCGCCATCAGCGACGACTCCGGACAGGTACTGCCCATAAAGACTACCAATACCTACGAATCGCTCGACGATCTCAGGAATCTGGTAATCGGATTCTCTCCCTCTGCCATGACTCGGCCGGGCGCCGCGCCGCCTGCCGCCGCCCCAACTACGCCTCCATCCCCTGTAACGCTTGGCGATATTGCGGACATTAGCCTAAGTCCCAGCGCTGCGACAAGCATATCGCGCACGAACGGCAAGCCGAGCATTGGCGTTTCCGTCATCAAGGATCCGGACGCCAACACCATAGAGGTAACGACAGGGGTCCTCGACGCTTTGGAAGAAGTGGGAGAGCTGCCCGCGGGCGTGGAGATGGTAACCGTCTCTAACGACGGCCCCGTCATAGAAAGCCAGATAAACACGTTGGAGCGAGAAGCGATTCTGGGACTGATACTCGCTATATCGGTAGTCTTCATCTTCTTCCTCACGCTGCGCCCGAACGCGATAATCGGCATACTAACGACGCTGCGCCCGACCATCGTAATCGGGCTTTCGATTCCGTTGAGCATATTCGCCGGCGTTCTGCTGATGAGTTGGCAGGGACTCGCCCTCAACTTCATGACTTTGGGCGGTCTCGCCATATCGGTCGGCAGGGTGGTGGACGACAGCATCGTCGTGTTGGAGAACGTGTATCGCAATATACAGGGAGGAAAAGAGCGATGGCGCGCCGCGCTCGACGCCACGGTGGAGGTTGGTCCTGCCATCACCGCATCTACTCTTACCACCATCGTCGTCTTCATACCGCTGGCGTTCATACAAGGACTGGTGGGCGCGTTCTTCTTCCCATTCGCGATCACGGTCAGTTTCGCGCTCATAGCGTCCCTGGTAGTTGCGCTGACCGCCGTCCCGGTTCTGGGCGCGTATCTGCTTAGGGAAGGCGACTTGCCTGAAGGCGTCGGAGAGGGCGACGAACTGCCTGAACAGGAGACGTGGCTGCAGCGCGTCTATACTCCGATTCTGAGATGGGTCCTCGGACATAAGGCTATTACTCTCGTCGCCGCCACCTTGTTGACTGTCGCCAGCCTCAGCATTGTGAGCCTCATTCCGGTCAATTTATTCGAGGGCGGTGGAGAGCGGTTCGCCAACATAGATATGTCGCTTCCCTCCGGAACACCCGCGGATGTAACTCTCGCCGAATTGACGAAAGTGGAGTCCGAGATAGCTCCGTACTCGGAAGTCTATATCTCCACGATTGGCAGTCCCTCAGCCTCATTCGGAGCGAACGTCCCTAGTGGATTCAACCAGTCCAACACTTTCGTCAGGCTGAAAGAAGACGCCCCTGAGGATATAATCGCCTCTTGGCGGAACGCGCTCGAAGGGGCAGTTGGAAGAACCGTCAATATCACCGAGGTGAGCAACGGCCCCCCAACCGCGGGACTGGATGTGAGAGTCACCGGCGGCGGCTATGCCGATATTTCGGCGGTAACCCTGGAACTGGTGGCTCAACTGGAATCGCTCGAAGGCGTAGAGAACGTAACCAGCAACGTAAGCGAAGCGAGAGACGAAATTGTCGTCAACGTGGATCCTGAACGCGCGGCGTCCATTGGACTTAACGCCCAGCAAGTCGCCTTCCAGGTGAATCAGTTCTTCGTGGGACAGAGTGTCACTCGCGTTCAAACAGAAAATGGCGCGGTGGACGTCAATCTGAGCGTGGACTCGACTGGAGTGTCGGATGTCGAAAGCGTTAGCGCGTTGGCTATCGCCGGACCGCTCGGCGTGTCTTCCCTGCGAGAGATTGCGGATGTTCAGGTTCTGCCCGGGCCGGTGACCATCACGCGAACAGATGGGTTGCGCTCGGCAAGCATAACCGGAAGCATAACCTCCGACGACACTCAGGCGGTCGGCATCGAGATTCAGGAGAAGATAGACGCTCTCAACCTTCCGCCGGGCGTGGAGGTTACAAGCGGAGGCGTGTTCGAGCAAATAGCGGAAGGCTTCCAGACCATCTTCATAGCCATGGCGGTGGGCATAGCGCTGGTCTATCTCGTGATGGTCGCAAGCCTGGGTTCGCTCAGGAACCCATTCGTTATAGTGACCAGCCTGCCTCTGGCCATCATAGGCGCGCTATTCGCGTTGCTCATCACCGGACGCTCTCTGGGCCTCCCCGCAATGATGGGCATATTGATGCTGGTCGGCATCGTCGTCACCAACGCTATCGTGCTCATCGCGTTCGTGGAGCAACTCAGGCAGCGATACGGCCTGAGCGTCTATGAAGCGCTGATAACAGGCGGACGCATAAGGCTCAGGCCAATTCTAATGACCGCGCTCACGACGAGCATAGCGCTTCTTCCCCTGGCCACATTCGTGGAAGACGAGGGAGGCATCATTGGAGCGCAACTCGCAACCGTGGTCATAGGCGGACTGGTAAGCTCGACCGCGCTCACCCTCGTAGTCGTGCCAGTCGTCTATATGCTGATGAATGAAAGTATCCCCAACCTGTTCCGCCGCATTATGGGACGCGGGAACGCATCTGCTCAATCCGACATGCAAGGCGACGCTGCGGGAGCGAGCGCGTCATAATACAAACTCGCGCTCGATAAGCTAGAATCGGAGAATGGGCAAACCCCATTCTCCGATTGTCATAGGTGATACATGAGGATATTCCAAATTCGGAAAGAGGTCTGGCTGCCGCGTCCGATTGATGAAGTGTTCGACTTCTTCTCGGACGCGCGCAACTTGGAAAGGCTGACGCCGCCCACGCTCAGGTTCGAGATATTGACTCCAGCGCCCATCCGAATGGCGGTCGGGACCAGGATTGACTACAAGTTGAGGCTTCGGGGCGTCCCAATCAGGTGGCAGAGCGAGATAACAGCTTGGGAACCTCCGTATCGGTTTATAGATGAACAAAGACGCGGTCCATATAGAATGTGGAAGCATGAGCATACTTTCGCGGAAAGCGACGACGGCGTTCTCGCAAAAGACAATGTTAGCTATGCGGTTCACGGCGGCGCGCTGGTCAACAAATTACTGGTTGAGCGCGACGCGCGCAAGATATTCGATTACAGGGCCAAGCGACTTCTCCAAGCGCTGGGCTAGAAAACTCAGACAGGCATCCCCATCGGACGGAATCGAACGTGAAACATTCGGCTCAAGAACTTCGACGGATAGAGCGTGCGCTCGACCTCCGCTTCAAGGACATAGAACTGCTGGAGCGCGCGCTCGTTCACGATTCGTTCGTGGCGGAGTTTCCGGGCGTATTCGACGAATCCAATGAGAGGCTCGAATTTCTGGGCGACTCTGTTCTCGACCTGGCAATAGCCGAAGAACTGACCCGACGATTTCCTGGTCATCCCGAAGGCGGCCTGACCCAAATGCGCGCCTCGCTGGTTGACAAAACCGCGCTGGCGGGAATAAGCAGAAAGCTGGGGATGGGCAAGTGGCTGGTGATGGGAAAGGGAGAGATGGACATAGGAGGCGCCGGCCGCGATTCCAACCTGGCAGACGCATTCGAGGCGCTTGTGGCCGCCTTGTTTCTGGACGGCGGGTATGAATCGGCGCGCCGATTCGTTCTGCGTGTCATGCGCGACGAGTTAGACGCCGCGGCGGATATGGAAGGCCCGCCGCGCCATCCCAAATCGCTTCTGCATGAAGCGGCTATGGAGCTAGGCTACCCCCCTCCGGTATATGAAGAGGTGGAGCGTTCAGGCCCAGATCATGCCCCCACTTTTGTCGTTCGGGCGGTGGTGAATCGAAAGCCGCTTGGAGAGGGGCGCGGCGGCAGCAAGCGCGAAGCCGGCGCTGAAGCGGCGGCGGCGGCCCTGGAGAGCGTCGAATTGGCAAAAGAGTCTTGACACAAGATTCGGTTCGGTAAACACTAGGTAGGAACAGGATTGTGAGAGACGATCAAAGCGCAAGAGCCCCACTTTGGCTGCGTCTGTTATTGATAGCCCTTCGGCCGCCAGCCGCGGATGACCGCGAATCAATATGGGCGGTTAGCCGGAAGTGGCTTCCGTTTTTCATCGCTATGGTCAGTGTTGCTATATTTGCTTGGATATGGATCATAGCTGGCGTAGTTACAGAGAGCGCGGAATATGGCGATACCGTCGAAAAGACGATTGCCATTGTAGATAAATCGTCCCCGGGTGTGCCGCTAATCCTGTTGATTGGCGTATGTGTTACATATTGGTTGGATGTATTGGGAGGGTTGATATTGGTTACAGCGCGCTATCTTAGTAGCAAATTCGTGACGCCCATTGTGGAGAAGTATAGGGCAGAGGGCAAGACGGAAGGTATTGCAGAGGGCTTGGCAGAGGGCAAGTCAGAGATGCACAAGGCTTGGCTGATATGGTATCGCAAGAGCGAGGAAGCCAAAGCGAAGGGTATGCCATTTGACGAACCTCCGCCTGAGTTGCCAGGCGACCCGGGCGGTAATAGCCCGAGTCGGAATGGATTGTAGTCGGGCGGCTCGTCAAATGGATGGGTTCACTCTCGCGCTATCTACTTGGCGCGTACTTGTGCCCCAGCTCTTCCTCCCAGCGCAGGTAGTTGATCTTGTCGGCGAAGTTGCGGTCGGGTCCCGACGCCACCATGTCGGAGGGCGCATACATCACGCCGGACAAGCCCGTCTCGACGGCGAGTCCCGCGTCCCGCCACGCGCTCATTCCGCCGTCCAGCGCGGATACGTTCGTGTAGCCCAAGTCGAGCAGGGTTGCGGCGGCGAATACGGCCTGCTGGCTATCCGAGCCGGAGCAGGTGACGATTATCGGAGCGGACTTGTCAGACGTGACATCCTCTATTCTCAACTCCAGCCAGCCTCTGGGAACCCAGGACGCGCCCGGCGCGTGTCCCTGCGCGAACTCGACGCTCAGCCCAACGTGGATGATCGTCGCGCCAGATGACCGTTCGGTCTCTTCGGGAGACAGAATGCGAACCCTGCCGAGGGCCTCTGAGATACCGAGTGGTTCGGAGTAGGGGAAGCCGGATTCGAGAGAATTGCCGTCCTGAACCCATGCGTTCGTTCCGCCGTTTAACGCGTAAACTTCGTCGAAGCCCATCTGCCTGTACCATGACGCCGTGAGGGCGGCGCGCGTTCTGCCGTCGCAGCAGAAGACTATCGGCGCGTTGTGAACCACCGCCACTTCGTCCGAGCGCTGAACGGCCTGACCTCCCGGAAACCAGCGGAATCCGGGAATGTGGCCCTCGATGTACTCCTCTTCGGATCGAACGTCTATCAGATAAACGCTTTCGCTGTCGGCGCGGGCGACTATTTCGCGGAGCGCGCCTACATCCATGTATCGAACGCCGTCCTGTTCGGCGAGGCGGTCGGCGAACTCTTCCGCTGCCGCTCTGCCCGCTTCAGTCGGGTCGGGCAGTTCCACTCTGTCCGCGCCTGTTTCCAGTTCATAGCCGGCCAGTTCCCAGCCCGCCGTGCCGTTTTCCAGCCCGACCACGTTCTGCAAGCCCATTCGCTGCAACAGCCGCGTACCGATGATGCTGCGGGTGCGTCCGGCGCAGTTTATGACGACTGTCGTATCGTCGTCCGTCTGCCGCGCAATGTCCGTTATTCGGAGGCCGAGTTCCCCATTGGGGACGCTGCGACCGCCGGGTATGCAGAAGCGCCGGAACTCTTCCGGCGTGCGCGTGTCCAGTATCATCATCTTTTCGCCGTCGTCCATCCGCCTCTTGAGTTCCACGGCGTCAATCTCCGGGACGCCGTGCTGCACCTGCACTTTCTCGCCGAAATCCTTGCTGGGAACGTTGACTCCCCACTCGGTGGGTCGTCGCTCCGTCACCCATCGGTTCATTCCGCCTTGCAGCGCTGAGACGTTGGAGTATCCCAGCCGTTCCAGCGTTTTGGCCGCGAGCGAAGCGCGGCGTCCGTCGTCGTCGCAGACGATTACGCGAGCGCCGCGAAACGGCGCCGAGTCAGCGAGCAAGAATTCGATGTCGCGGCGCGGCATGAGACTGGAGCCTGGTATGTGGGAGCTGTTGTACTCCCCGGCTTCTCGGACGTCTATCAGCGCGAACGGCGCGTCGCCGTCAAACAAGTCGGCGAGTTCTGCGCAGGATATGGTAGAAGGCATGGACTATACCTCGATTCTGTTGGGAGCGGCGCGATGACTGGCGGTTTCACGTTCTTAGTTAGCAGTTGTCGAAGCGGCTGGTGGCGAAATGCTTCACCATGCCAGTGTCCAGATTGTAGTTGCTGCGCTGGAGTCCGCGCAGGTCGTTGCCATAGACGTGTATCTCTACGGTGGGCCTGTCGGAGTAGTTGTCCATCTGGTGAATCTCGTCCACATCCGGGATGAGCAGGCTGACTTCTCCCGGCTTCACGAGAGTTTCGCGCTCCTTTTCTATTAGCGCGTAATCATCGCGGGAACGGTCGTCGTGGCGAGTGAAGCGCGTTTCGGTGATGCCATTGTCCATGACGCCTATCATGCCCCAGGTGCAGTGGTCGTGCGGACCGATGTGGTCGCCCGGCCCCCAGACGACCGACGTGACCAGCAGTCCATTGTCGCCGTAGTGGAGCAGATATGTGCCGTGGTTGGCTCTGCGCCCGTTGCGAATGGCGGGTATTCTGTACTCTTCAGGCACTGCGTCCGGGTTGTTCACGAGACGCTCCAGATACGTAGAGCCAAGATCGAAGAGCCGTTCTTGCTCCGCCTGCTCGTCCACCAGCGCGCTCATGTCATGCACGAACTCATCGAATGTGTACTTAACGGTGGTTGTCATGTCCAATCCTCCTATCGGCTAATTCTAGTCTGTCTGAATGATATACCGAATTTGCCTCGCTGCCAATCCGCGAAGGACATCCCGAACCTGTAACGATTTAGCCACGCCCCACCTCGCGCAAAAATCCCTTCCCCTCTCAGCCCCTCGGCGGAGAAAACTCAACCCCAGTCAGTCGTCAGATAATTCCAAATTCACCATTCACCATTCAACTGATGGCGCTTTCGACTTTCCCGCAAGCTAATTGCCAATGTCTTGAATTTCGATTGACACCTCCGGAGCCGACAGCGAAGCAGACGTTCCGCTGACAGTGAACGTGATGGTGAAACTCTCGTCGTCAATGTCCGAGTCAGCGTTGGATGACACGGCGATGGTCTTGTATGTATCCCAGTCGCCGCTTTCGCCGCCCGTGAAGGTGAGCGTGGCCGGCGAGAAGCTCACCTTCGAGCTGTAAGCCGAGTCCACGGACGGCGTGAGAGTGACGACCGTGGAACTGTCGCCGGGATCCGCGCCCAGCCGAAGGTAGACATTATCGCTGATGGTGTTCTCGAGCAGAATCAGTTTTGTCGGGAAGACGTGTATTCCGTTTCGGAACGGCTCCAGTACGTTGACGGTAACTTCAGGCCCCTCAGTTATGTCGAAGTAACCCGTGATCGAGTGCGTCAGGACCACCTCTTCATCAGAGAAGTTCGAGTCGCGCAGCGGCGTCACTTTTACCTGTCTGCAATAGATATACGCTCCAGGACCGCACTTGCCATAGGACAGAATTCTGAAGTTACTCGGATCAATGGTGAACTGTTTCGGCGAGATCTGGATAGAACTCTCATCCGGGTTGTTGACGGTAATCGTCATCTCCTTGGACGGGCGATACCATATCTGCAAATTGTAAGTAGTGGAGTCCCCACCCTCGTTCACATCTATGGCGCTCTTGCTCGACGTAATGCGCGCCCAGTAGTTATCCCAAATCTCCCAGTTCAGGGACGCGCTTTCGACTCCCTGGTAGCCAGTGACTTTGAAGGTTGTGGTTCCTGATTTGTCCTCATGAATATGATCTGCGTGTGGCTCGATTCCGACGCACTTTCTTTGATTCCAATTGCCGTTCTTTCCTCCTGTGAACGCAACTGAATAACTGTGTTGCAAAACCCAGTTGTTATGGCCTGTCGGCTTCCAATACGCGAAGTTAGTGTTTACGGGAAGATGAATTGTTACATCTCCTTCCGGATCCGTAGCGAGTTGGAAGCACAGACTCATGTTGTTGGCGCGCTCGGCGATATAAGCGAGGGATCTGTCGGGGTTGAATCCAGGTTCTAGAAGGTTCGAGCCGTATCTCTCATCCATATACATCCGGGGTGGAGACATGATGACGCCCGGCGTGCCGTCATCATCTTCGACGGTTACCGTTATGCTGCCCACATTCTTGTTGTATGCCCTATGCTCTATCTCTACGGACTCGTCGGCGGCGTTCGCGTCGTCAACCGGCGTCACCTTAATGGTTCGCGGACTGTTCCACGTGCCGCTGTCAAATTCGACCGACGCGTGCGAGAGACTGACAGCGCCCGGATCGGGGTTCGCGAGGCTTATCGAAACCTGTCCGCCGGGATCGCTCGCTAGCTGGATGGTATAAGTTCCCGCGACCCCTTCGGTCAGTTCCAGCGTGGATGTTGACGGCGTTACTACAGGCAGCGTTGACGGCGTTTCGTCGTCCTCCACCATTACCCGTATAGATGGGGCTGTCCCAGCTCCTCCATATCCCTTCACATCCAGTGTCAGCGTGAACTGCTCATACTGCCCATCATTGTCATCGAGCGGCGTCACTTCGACTGTTTGAGGCTCGCGCCAGTCGCCGTTGGGTCCCGGCGTGAAAGTGAGCGTGCTGGATGCGATATTGACCGCGCGCTTATCGGGATTGACTATATCAATCGTCACCGGCTTGCGCGGGTCGGTTGCCAGGCTGACGTCGAAACTGCCCGCCGCGCCCCCTTCTGTTAGCGACAGTTCTCGCTGAGAGACGATGACGGCCGGGGATACGTCGTTGTCGTACACCAACACGTCCTTGGAGACGGACGTGACGCCCGTGTATCCGGTTATGGTGTGTACAATCGTCAAGTCTTCATGGTCTGTATCGGCGTCTTCGAGCGCTCGGACGGCCACCCTCTGCGGTTTGCGCCAGTTTTCGCTGTCGAACGTGAGCTCGCTGGCAGAGATGTCCAGTTTGGCCGAGTCCGGGTTGGCTATGGAGACCGTGACCTCCTGGCCTGGATCTGTGTTCAGGAGAACGTCGTAGTGCCATCCCTTCGCGCCCTCATTGATGGCGAACGGGTCGTTGGTCAGCGTAAGACCCGCGACCGCGTCGTCATCGAGTATCACGATATTGACGGACTTGCGTATATCCCTGAGTTCGGTTGGGTAGCCCCAAGCGTATATGCCGAGCTTGATATTATCGTGTGTCTCGTTGTTGTCATTGTCATCGGTGGTGAAGAGAAGGTCGTAGCCGGCTTCCCAATTGCCGTCCGGTCCTGGGGTCAGCGTGAAGTTGTGAGTGTCGAGCGACGCGCCGTCAATGGCATAAGGATCGACTGACACCTTGACCATGTGGCCTGGGTCGGTCGTTAGCCTGACGTTGATGGTAGATGTGCTGCCGCCTTCGTAGATGGAGAATGAAGAAGGCGTCAGAATCATGTCCTTGGCCGCTTCGTTGTCGTTGACTCCGACTCGCACCGATGGAGCTGTCGTCACCCCCTCATAGCCTGTTACGGTGTGGGAAATCGTCGCTCGTTCGTAGTCGGAGTCGCCGTCCTGCGAACTGGTCACCTGAACGGATTGCGCCGTTGACCAGTCACCGTCGTCGCCTCCCACGAACGTCAGCGTGGATGTGCTGACGTTGATATTGGCGCTATCGCTCGCCACGCCGACGGTCACTGTCGAGGTCGCGCCCGGGTCCGTCGCCAATCTTACGGTATAGGATTGGCCTGCCGCTCCTTCCGTGATGGTCATGCTGTCCCGGGACACCCTGACGGCGGGAATGGGCGGGTCCTCTACGTTGACGGGGATGTACTTGCGCTGAGCGTTGTGGTCGTGGGTGAAGCTGGCGATCAACTCCCAAGCCTCATCGTCAAAGTCCTCATCTTCTATCGGCTCGACCGTGAACTCTGCCCAATCATTCCAGTTTCCGTCTGTACCCGGCGTGAACGACCCTCCGCCAGGAGTTACCTTCACCTTTCTGGGCAGGTCCACGTCAGTTGGCGAGTGAACGATCACATGCGCATCGACAACGCTCCTTGGATCCAATGTAAGCCGAATTCGCAGAATGACCGGCTTGCCGCCCTCCACCAGATTGATTGCAGTGTCTGGGTCAACTTCAATGTATGATTTATCGTCATCTTTTACGGATATGATGCCGCGCGAGTAGCTGCCGTCATTTGGCAACTCGTCTATCTTGAAAGTGAAGCGAATATCATCATGGTCGTTATGGCCGAAGTCGCTCACGGCAGAGATAGTAATCTCTTGGAATGTATTGTAGTTATCGGGCGTGAACGCCAGTGTCTCCGGACTGAACCGAATCGCGTTAGCGCCATGGTATATCTTCGGACGGAAGGTTACGGGGAACCTCACGGGATTGGTGATCCGGTAGCCCACCGTAACCGATTCGCCGCCTTCGTCCAATTTAGCCCTGAAAGTCCTATCCTCTGATGAAGTAGAGAACTGCCCGGAGTTATTTATCAGCCTGTCGTGAACATTGACCTTAAGACTTGGGCCAGCCTCCACCGGATCGGATCCCACTTGAAGCGTATGACTGATGTTGAATACTTGCGGATAATAACTCCGCGTATCGTCAGGAATTCCGGTCACCTTCACCGTTTGCGGCATATTGTAGTCTGTCGAGTCGAACGTCAGCGTAGTGGTCGAGACCGACAATACGGCGTCGTTCGAGGGGGTGATAGTGACCGTCGCGGCTCCGCCCGGATCGTTCTTCAGGGAAATGTCGTAAGTTCCCGAACCTGCCTCCGCGATGTGGATTGACGAGGGCGTGAACGTCATGTTACGAATCAGCTTGTCGTCGATTACCTGAACCGTGGCTTTGCCGGTGATCTCCGCGTTGGGGAGTTCGTCTGCCGAATGGCTGACATAAACAGTGTGGTCGTCCAGATCGCCATCTACGATGGCTGTCACCGTAACCTGCTGACCCTGCGAATAGTTCTGCGGGGTGAACGTCAAGACTTCGGGATCGAACGTCAATACGGGGTCGCCCGACGCTATCTTGGGACGCAGGTTCATCGTGAACTGCGGCTGATCGGCTAGACGGAAGCTGTAAGTGAAGCTATTTTCTTCCGTAACGGAAAATCCGGGCGTCAATGCATTGCTGGCGCCCACGAAGCGGCCGGCTACCTGTATGGGGTCGTGAACTCGGACGCGCGTTTCCGCTCCGTCGCGCGTGACAGAGCCGACCTGAAGCGTGTGAGAGAGAACGACGTCGTGACTATCGAAAGTCGAATCCGGGATGCCCGTTACGGTTACGGTTTGCGGTTGGTTCCATGTGCTGGTGGAGAACGTAAGCTGGGTCTTGTCCAGCGTCAGTTTGCCTTGCGGCGACTCGCTTATGCTTACGGTCGCGCCCTGCGAAGGCTGCTGAACCAGTACGACAGTGTATGACGCCTCGCTGGAAGATCCCTCGCCAATATCGAGCGTTCCGGGGACGACAGATACATGGTCGTTATCTTTGATCGAGCCTGTGGCGCGCCCGCGGATGACTCTGGCGAATTCCGGTGGTTCAGATACGTTTATTTCGATCGAGAAGGTCTCGATTTCTTCTACAATAGCGTCGTCAACCGTAGGCACTTCTATGAGATGCCTGGTTTCGCCCGCCTGGGCGTTTGCGCCTATAAAGCTCGTATCGCTTTCCTCATAGCCCGGCCTGTAGTCATCGCCGACGGTCGCCGTGTCTTGCATCGTGCGATACAGGAAGTGGAGGGTCTTATGAGAGGGCGGTTCCAGCGTTACAACGAACGTCATGGTTCCGCCTTCTGTCACGGACGCGTCGGCAATGCTTAACCTGGTCGCAGTGTCATTGTTCACTATCGTGCCTGTCGCCATCGCGCGCTGCAGGTTCGTGCCATTCGGCGCGCCCGACAGGGTCAGCGTGAACGTTTCGTCCGTCTCCTCCCCGAAATCGTGCTCGGTGGGGATAGAAAGAGTGGCCGAGGCCTGGTCTGCCGCAAGCGAGAGCGCGCCTGAACGCGCTCCGCCAGGAAAATCGTCAGTTGAAGATGAAGTGGTTACGTCGGCGATTGTGTAGTTCAGCGTCATTGGCTGATACCAAGGCGGCGAAACGGTTACATCGAAATCAATGTCGTCTCCCTCATCCGCGGACGCGTCGGCTATGCTGATGTGGGATATTGGACGCGGGTCGTCATTCGCAATCGTGCCTGTCGCCGTCGCTTTTTTGATCTCAGTATCGCTCGGCGCGCCCGATATGGTGACCGTGAACGTTTCGTCCGGCTCGAACGTGGTATCCGCTGTCGTCTGGACTGATATAGAGCCGGACTTGGAGTTGGCGGGAATGGTGAGAGTTCCGCTGGCGGCAGTATAGTCGCTGGAGTCCGCCGCGCCGTCGGCGGTGGCGTAGTTTAGCGAGATTTGCTGGGCGAAGGGAGGAGATACGGAGACGGTGAAATCTACGGACGACCCTTCGATGGCTGAGGCGTCGTCAATAGATATCTGGGTAGTAAGAGGCACTCCAGGCTCGAGAACCTGAAGACGGATAGGGGTGAAACTGTCGTCCGAAAAATTATTCGTGGTAGGCACTACGACGGTGATGTAACTCTCTCCGGGACTAGCCGAGCGAATCCTAATCTCTTTCTTGGTATTCCAATCGTCTTGGTCGAAGTTGAGACTCTTGGTGGAAAACCACTCAGTGGGGACATCCGGTATCGGAGTGAAGAACTCGATTTTTTTACCGAAATCGAAGACCGTCATATACAGGGGTCCGCCTTGTGGCGGTTCGGACAGGTGAATCGTAAGAGAGGTTTCGCTGTGCTCGCCATCCGACGTGAGCCGAATCACGCTGTCGGCGGATAGAGTCTTTCCGTTATGCTCGGCGATTATCGTTGGGGTCGCGCGCGCCGTGCCGAAACTGAGCGAGACGCCTATGATGAGCGCAAGCGATGCGATGAAGCTCCACGCGATCCATCGGTTTGGCCCCAGCGTTATCAGCTACCTGCTCATGTCAGTCTCCTTCAAGTCATAAATCTTAGATGAATTAGCATCAATTCAGTTGGCGTCATTTGGCGCTTCACATAGCGCAAAAGCACTTTCCCCCTCAATGAGCTCACAGGGGTAGGTAAAGTCTAAAAATGGTATGAGAACTTGGAAAGCGCATGGCTATGTGGCATCTTTTAGGTATCAAACAG
>CAZXFX010000078.1:0-13762 GCA_964640295.1 uncultured Dehalococcoidia bacterium
CCCTGGCAGGATTCGAACCCGCGACCCGCTGCTTAGAAGGCAGCCGCTCTATCCAGCTGAGCTACAGGGACACAATCTGATGATATATCAAGTTTAGCAACGGGTCATAATCGGGTCAAGCGAGGAAGTGGCTATGGAGCCTGTATCAGCTTAGTAGGTGAGTGGTTGATATCTGAATGGGGACCTGCGGAGTTGTCGTGAAGATTCATAGTCCGCGGATTCCGACCATAGTATGAAGCCCGCCATGATGCAGCGTATGTTACACGTCGGCTTTCAGCCATGGCGGACAGGCGAGTTCACAGGACACGATGCGCGAGCGTCGTGTATCTGAGAATCGAGAACGCTGCCGAGCGACTTGGCATATCTCCCAAATGCACAGGGATAGGGATGAACGGGGTAAGAGTATAGCCAAAACCGGTAGAACCGTCACCCGAAAGAATACGATTGACCAAGGGGGATCTGTCTCCGCCATCTTTCAACGTCCACTATGCTGCAGAGAGTGACACGGGCGAGATGACAGGAATCATTGCGGAAGTGAGGATCGCCCCATTCACTTTCACCAGGAGAGCGATTGGTGCCAGGCTAACATTTATTCGACGCTCACTTGACGGTAGTAATGTCGAGTGAAAATCTCAGGTTCATCGCTACAGCGATTTTGGCGTACCCCGCGACCTTTAGCATTTGCCTGCATACTTGCAGATTGCAGATAGGCGACTGTCCGATTTTATACAGAGCAAAACTTCAAGCGTGGGTAACAGGGACGCTCAAGATAAATACAAAATGCGAATCTGTCGCGGAGCTGAAGAGTATATATTCTGTGTTCTGATCCGGCTACATAGCGTATAGCCAGGAGCCATTTTAAGAAACTCGGTGGAGGCGTATTTCGCGAACGAATTATGGCGGCGGAATTAAGGATGCTGTAGATTTCATCTTGGGGCAAGTGCAGGATGTCAATCAACCCAGCAGCATGAAACGGGTATCTGATGAGCGCCACTTGAGAAGGCAGAATAGGCGATTCGGCGTCTGATTCAGAATTAGCGCCGAGACCTGTATGGCGTCATCCAGGATATGCGCTGATTAGGAAAACTTTCCTGCACAGGCATATATAGGATTCTCTGGCAGAATCGGATCGCGCGGAGAACACTATGACCGGGGCGGCTCGTTCATCTCACCTGCAAGATGGACTTTTGAGAATAGGACACTCGGCGGTCGGAACAATCTCCTATACTCAACGCCGTGGGATCATGAGTTCTTGTGAGATGTCCTTACCCATACCACAGACACCGGATAAGCGAGAATTTGTCTAATTTCTAAGACTTGGGCAGACTCAACGTAGGGTAGGGTAGTGAAGTGGCGCTGAAAAAGCCTTCCAAGTGGCCTTCCAAGAAACGCCGCAGCTATCAAAGCGGCAACAGAACCTCTCACCATAGACCAAAAAGTGTTTCTGCGTCCGGAGAATATCTTGGCGGCGAGCGCGCCAACCAGAACGTAAGTCACGATATTCGTGCCGCAAAACGGAGAAATCGCCAAGTCCGAATTGCCTGCCTTGAGCAGATCTAACGCATCGCGGGCGGCGATGGAAACATCATTTAATGACGCGCGGGACCATATAACAAAACCGGGCGAGATCGAATAGCCTCCCATAGGAGCGTGGGCGCCACGCTCAAGAAGTAAAGTCACGGTCGCATGTTCAATCGCGTGATTCCTGCGGACATTATCCACAATGGAAATCTTCAATTTAACCCTCCAGCCACATAAAGTCCGCTCCAGAATATCACACCAAAAGCGTCCGCGCGCGCCGCTGGGTACCCATAGAAAAGTGAACGAACAAAATCGGCGCGCAATAATTCGAAAGCTGTCTGAGTAAAATAACCGCTCTCGGAACCATACATAAATTCGGATGCCAGAGAAAGCCACTCCTGCACAAGTAGCGATATACGCAACATAACGATACCGGCGGCGCCGCTGAGATTGATTCGTATATTTGGTCTGCCGCCGCAGGCACGCGAGTTGCTAATGAACCGCGTCGGGCTTGTCAGATAAGACACCACCGCGCGGAGATAATAACGATGTACGAAGCCGTGTCGCGATTGATAAGGGACGACGCGATCATCTCAGGAAACCTGGGAGCGATAGACACGACCGGTGTCGGATTCAGAGATTTAGAGACTCTGACCAGTGATCTGGCCTTAAGTAATTTTCGGGGCGGATACGCTTAGCGATTGGAGCGTGATGAGCGCAGGCGGGTCCATAACTTGCTTTGTGATAGCCAGAGACATGGACGTGGTCTCGACGATTTCCTGTCTCGCTGAGACCGGGGGCTGTGGGACTATATAAGCGCAAGCCGCGTGGATAGTTTTCAGGATATGTGTGACCAAAGTAATCAGCAGGGTGCGCAAGCGCGCCCTCGCGGCTACGCTAGACGGACGCGAGCCGAACCACATTCTTTGTAGTATGTGGACTGAGGGGGGGCAGGTATTGAGATTAATCACCCACATCTCGGAAGCGCCCATCCTAGCCATTTCCCCTTCGATAGGAGGAGGGATATTTGCGGGCGGTATGCGCGCCGCTTGCCTACCTTGTGATCTCTGCATGCTGGGGAAGCCGAGAGAACGGACTGCCGTCATGTATATAATTAAACACAAAATAGGCGTCTAAATATATTGAAGTATGCAAATAAGCTCTTTCAGAAGCAATTCTGGCTATTTCATAACTATAGCAAGTGCCCGAAAAAGTATTGAAAAGCTGATTGACACAATGTTTTGACAATAATAGAATGACATATAACATCATAGTGATTGAGGAGCAGGAAATGACCCGCAAGACCAAGAAGATGATTGCCGTAGAAGAGAAATTTCACCAGCCGCTCGAAAAGATATTGCCGGAGATGGTCACCGCCGAGGGGCTGTCCTCTACTGCGGACAGGCTGGGTGTCAGCAAGGCCACGCTGGGCTACTGGCTGCTCAAGCTGGGCATCAATGTGAGGCGCGTTGCGCTCGCTCCTGGAGAGACCATAGAAATAAAGCGAGTTAGTTGATATGGTCCATTCTCCCGGGCAGCGGGAATGGAATAATTCCAACAAAACAAATAGCCGCCGTATAATCCAGGCGGCTATTTGTTTTGTTGGATTGGGGAAAGGAGTTTTATGTATGTCAGAGCCGTCTGGCCCCAATCGCGGCTCTCGCTTCGCGTTCGCGTTCGCGCTCTATCAATGCGCGTCGCTTATCGAAACGTTTCCTTCCGCGCGCCACAGCCAGTTCCAATTTGGCCTTGTGATTCCTGATATACAGCCTGAGGGGAACCAAGGTTAGGCCACGTTGGTCAACCTGTTTGGAGAGATTTAAAATCTCATCTCGGCGCAGAAGCAACTTTCGAGGCCTCTTAGGATCATGGTTATTCCTATACGCAGGCGCGTACTCATCAATATGGAGATTATGAAGCCACATCTCGCCGTTCAGCGGGCGGGCGTAAGAATCGCTGAGGCTCACCTTCCGGTCACGCACCGACTTGATCTCTGTTCCCGTAAGGACAAGACCCGCCTCGACAGAATCTACTATCTCGTAATCACGCCTAGCGCGGCGATTAACCGCAATAATCGAACTTCCGATACTCAATCCCGTCGCCTCCTATCCTTAGGACCCGGCTCTGTCCACAAGTTCCTCCATAACTTCCACTGCCTTCTCTAGCTGAGTAATGTCGGCTGCCTGCCTATCTCTGGACGTCACCTCATAATCAGGTTCGACTCCATTTCCTTCTATCAAGCGACCGTTTGGAGTGTACCACTTAGCAATCGTCATATACAGTCCGCCTCCATTTGTGAGACGTCGCAGGATATTCACGCTACCCTTGCCGAACGTCGTCTCTCCGACAACTTCGGCGCGCTGATGATCCTGCAGCGCGCCGACGACAATCTCCGAAGCGCTGGCGCTGAACCCGTTAGCGAGAACGACCAGTGGAATATCTGAGAACTCGCCCGCTTTCCTAGCCTTATGGTTATCGCGGTCGCCGAGGCCATCGAGTTCATACAGGACTAGGTCGCCATCATCGAGGAACATACTCGTCACTTCAATTACGCTACTGAGAAGTCCGCCAGGATTATCGCGCACATCAAGAATGAGGCCCTCCGCGCCATTGCTTTGCGCCTCCTCGATAGCTTCAGCCAGTTCTTCAGCGGTATTGGCGTAAAAAGTCGTCAGCCTGATATGGGCGAATCTATCCTCGGGTCTGCTGCGCACGAAAACGCTATCGAGAGGAATCGTATCGCGAACAACCACTATCTCTATTTCACTAGCCTCGGTTAGACGCTTGACAAGAAGGCGAACCTCCGACCCCTCGGGGCCGCGTATCTTATTAACCGCTTCCTGCAAACTCAGTCCGTCTATGCTTTCGCCGTTGACTTCGAGCACCAAATCGCCTGGTTTCAATCCCGCCGCCTCGGCCGGGCTTCCCTCCAAAGGGGCGACAATCTGAAGTTTGCCGTCGGGCCGCATATCTACGCGCGCGCCGATGCCCTGGAACGAACCGTACAGATCCTCGTTCTCTATTTCGAACGCTTCGGGTGGAACATAGCCCGAATGCTGGTCATCCAAGCCCTGAATAAGACCTCTGACTGCGGACTCGTCAAAAGCGTCGGCGTCGAAATTCTCGCGATCCACGTGCTGTTCGTTGAGTATGGACCAAACCTCCCATACTGTCGCGAGATCATCCGGCACACCCTGGGGTACCTGGAAATTGTCAGGAGCGGGTATGGCGGTGGGGAGAACCATTGGGTCTTGCGCCAGCGGCGCGCTGCCGGATGGGGTAGGAGGAGGCTCACCTTGGGTGGTGGTGGGGGCGGTCCCAACCTCATTAGTTGCGGGGACGCTGTCTGAGACTGAGGCGGCTGGGTCTGAATCGTCCTGACAAGAACCAAGCGTAAGAGCGGCGGCCAACGCCGCGGTTCCGATCCAAACAGCGGCGCGAGACTTCAAAGATGGCATAGAGCGAATCCTATCCAAGTGTAGATAAATTTGGGAAAGCATGAATCTTATTCTAGCGCCTGAAGCAGATTCAGCGCATTCTAAAAAAGACAGTCTTCGTGGAGTTCACTATTTAGCGACGCGACAAAGCGTCTAGCGCTAGAAAGCCGCGGAGCCCACCGACACAGGTGTATATACGAAGTCCGAGCCGAAAACGGATCGGACTCAAGAGTAAGCGCCTCTGAAAAAAACCCTGAAACCACGGGATTGCGTTTTCAGAAATATGTGAAATATGGTAAACTGATCTCGTGTTGAATATAAAATACAATCAATAAGCCGATGTATATTTTCAGAAAAGGAATGGTTTTGCATACACCAAATGGCGAAGAGAACTAGAATCAACCGTCCATACCCGACCCATTCGATACAGGATACGCTTCCGATAGCAGAAACTATCCAGAGAGTGAATGGAGGCCGTCCGGTGCGAACAGAGCTCTTGGCGGGGGAACTCGGAACCTCCGCCAAGAGCAGCGCGTTTATGCAAAAGCTGAACTCATCATCCAAGTACGGGCTGACAGTGGGATCGTATTCTGACGAATATATTCAGCTAACTGAGCTTGGAGAGGCGCTCACCGCGCCGAGTAGCGCGCAGGAAAAGAATGACTCCATGCTGGAGGCGGTCGCCAAGCCTGATATATTCAGGAAGTTCTATCGAATGTATGCAGGCAAACGGATGCCGGAAGACATATACGCATCGAATACTCTCGCGCGTGAAATGGGAGTTCCCTGGGAATTGACAGAAGAGTGCCTTGGTATAATCAGGCGAAACGGACTGGTCTCTGGCCTGGTGTCTGACCTGCGCGGCGAACTAGTAGTCAGAGCGATATCCGATAGCGAAGAAGAGACGCGCTACTCGACGGCGCCACATGAAGAAATAGAGCCTGATCGAACTGCGGGCGATATTGGAGAGGCTCGAGTTGAAACGCGCCGGCGCGATGACATACTAATAGTCTGCGCGCCGGACGACTCGGTGGGAGATGAAGCGATAGGCCTGTTGGAAGCGATGTCGGCGCCGTACAAGACAGTGAGCCTGAACGCGTCCGAGAGATGGATAGTGTCGCCAGAGCTGGCGGACGCTCTGGAAACGACGCGCGGATGCGTATTCGTATGGCCGGCTGACCCCGATTCTGAACATGAATTGCTGTCAGGTCCGGCAGTGTGGTCGGCATTGGGCGCGCTGTCCTACCAACTCGGGGACAAGTTGATTATTCTCATCAGGGACGAAAATCAGGCGACTGGCCATCCGGCGGCGGATGATCCGGCCGCTACGGTCATCGGAGTGGGCCGGGGCGAGAGTGTCTATCCGGCGTTAATGTCGGCGCTGGTGCAGTCCGGAACAGTCAAGGTTTCGGTCGGATGAGCTGCGCGCGCCTTTTCCCATATATCGCAAGGCGCGCAGGCGCTCTTCAATTTAGCGACAATAGCGCGACTGGTCTGGGTATGTAAACTATAGCTATAGCGAGTCCCAATCTGGCCTTACAGAAAAAGTTATGTAAAATACAGCCGCTCAGACGATAAATCTATGCCTGTTATTTTACATAACATATATAGTGCGAACTTCTAATTTGGCGGATTTATCTGCCCTGTCCGAAAATTGTGTCTAATCCTGAATACGGAGTCCGCTCGCCTGATTGACATAACTGCATTATAGAGCGAGACTTGCGCGTCAGGCGTTGACTGGAGCGAGAAAGGCGCTGTTCAGACGCGCGTCATCGAGGACCAGATGCGACTCTATAATCTCGAGCAGGTCGCCGATTCCCTCACCTGTGAGCGCGGAAATCAGCGCCGCGTCATTTGGGCCGGACTTAATCTGGGCGAGGTACTCAGAGCGAGCGTCTTCGTCTGCTTCAGGCAAAAGGTCCGCCTTGTTGAGCGCCATCACTGTCGGCGCTCTATCCATATCCATATCCTGCAATATGGATTCTACGACGGTCACCTGCTCTGGAGCATTGCGGTGAGTAACGTCAACCACGTGCAAAATCAGAGACGAATCTGAAATCTCCTCGAGAGTGGCGCGGAAAGCGGCGATCAAAGTCGTGGGCAACTTGTGAATGAAACCAACTGTGTCGGTCAAAAGAATTGGCTGTCCGGAGGGAAGTTCGATTCGCCTGGTAACAGGATCCAGAGTCGAAAACATTAAATTCTCCGCCATAACCCCGGCGTGAGTCATTCTGTTCAGCAGAGTGCTCTTCCCCGCATTGGTATATCCGACAAGAGAGACGACCGGTACGCCATTGTTCGTCCTCTTGGAGCGATGTAGCCGACGATGGCGCCGGACATTCTCCAGTTCCTTTCTGAGTCTCTGGATACTGCCTCGAACGAGACGCCTGTCGGTTTCTATCTGCGTCTCGCCCGGTCCTCTGGTTCCTATGCCGCCGCCCGCGCCTGATCCGCCCCGGAGTCTGTCCAGGTGGGACCATTGGCCGGCGAGCCGAGGCAGTAGATATTCCTGCTGCGCCAGTTCGACCTGGAGGCGACCCTCCTTGGTGCGCGCCCTGGACGCGAAAACGTCCAAAATCAGCGCGGTGCGGTCAATCACCTTCTGGCCGGAGAGCGCGTTTTCCAGATTGCGCTGCTGGGTGGGAGTCAGTTCATCATCGCAAATGACAGTGTCCACGTCCAGTTCATGGCAGAGACTCTTGATCTCTTCCAGCTTTCCCTTGCCCACGTACTCTTGCGTGGGTTTAGGAACGCGCTGCGAGACTCTATCCACGACCTTCGCGCCGGCCGTCCGCGCCAACTCTGCCAACTCATCAAGCGAATCCCGTTGGTTCCAAAGTAGGCGTTGGCGTTTAGGGGTAGCGCTTACTAGAATAGCGCGCTCCCTCTTCGGCCTGGTCATCTTCATTTTCCTTCTGGCCACGTACACTCTCCCTTCCATCTCGATATGGCGCGCTACCGCGAGCCTGTATAGGTGGCGAGCCTTCTCAGACCTTCTTCAAGCAGATCATCCTGAATAGTAAGCGAGAAGCGAATATAACCCTCGCCGCAGTCGCCGTAGCTTGCGCCCGGGGTCACCACAATATCGCAGTTCTCAAGCAATTGTTCTGCGAACTCGCCGCTTGTAAAACCCTTCGGCGTCTTGGCCCACACGTAGAGGCTGGCCTTGGGCGGAGAGACATCCAGACCGATCTCATCCAAGACAGCTAGAACCTTATCGCGGCGTCTCTGATAAGCTGCGTTTCGCTCGTCAATCCAATCATCCGACGTGTTGAGAGCCTCGATGCCCATATGCTGAATCGCCTGCGGAGCGCCGGAGTCGAGATTCGACTTTACGATGAGAAGAGCGTTGATCATATCCGCATTTCCAGCCGCCATGCCAAGTCGCCACCCAGTCATATTGTAAGTCTTGGAGAGTGAGTGAAACTCCATGCCTACATCCATAGCTCCATTGACTTCCAGGAATGATGGATGCCTATACCCATCGAAAGTGACGTCAGTGTAGCAGGCGTCGTGCATCACGGCTATATCGTAGGACTTGGCGAATTCGACTACCCGTTCGAAATAATCCAGGCTCGCGATTGCTCCTGTCGGATTATTCGGGTAATTCAGCCACATCACTTTGGCTTTTCGCGCCACATCTTCAGGAATATCCTCGAGTTGAGGTAGCCAGCCGTTCTCCTCCCTCAGAGGCATCCAGTGGCACTCGCCGCCCGCGAACCATGTCCCTACCGAGTAAACGGGATATCCGGGATCTGGCACAAGGGCGATGTCATCCGTCTCGATGAAACAGAGAGCCGCGTGGCCGATTCCCTCCTTGGCTCCGATGAGCGATATGATCTCTTTTTCAGGATCTAGCGAGACATCGAACCTGCGTCGATACCAGTCAGCGACCGCTCGGCGGAATTCCGGCAGACCTTCCGACTCAGGATAGCGATGATTTGGTAGGTCTCCGGCTGTATCGCGCAAGACGTCAATCACAGTCCCGGGCGTTTCTAGATCGGGGTCTCCGATACCGAAGGAGATGACCTCGATGCCTTCGGCGCGCTTCTGAGCGATCTTGCGGCTAATTTCAACAAATAGATAAGGCGGTATCTTTTCCACGCGACTGGCGAAATTCATGCTAACTCCGTTGGATTCAGTTATCGGTTATCCGTCTTCAGTTCTTAGATCTGAGACATTTTCAAGTGAGTATTGTAGCACGGGATGAAGACGGCGGCGAAAATTCGACTCCAACCGAGGCCCGATAGCGACTTATCTCCAATTCCGTATCGAGTATTCACTAGCGATTTAGACTAGAGCGAAATACTCTCTATTCCTCTCAGTACAGAGAAACAGCAAAGCGAGGAAGAGGCGACTCTGCAGATCGTCAGTCAGGCCAATCACCTTCGAAGACGCGAGCGACCGGGCCTTCCATAATCACTTCTCCCTCTCCTGGCCAGGATACGAACAAATCGCCGCCGGGAAGTTCGACAGCGACATCGTTGTCAACCAGATTATGTAGCCTGGCCGCTACCACGGAGGCGCAGGCTCCCGTCCCACAAGCTAGAGTGATGCCGGAGCCGCGCTCCCAGACGCGTACTTTAATTCGGTCTCGCGCGAGCACATTTACTATCTCGTAGTTGACGCGCTCGGGAAAGAATGGGTGACGCTCGACCATCGGGCCAACGCGAGTCAGCGGGTAGTCATCAACTGGGCTATCCAAAAAAACCACCGCATGAGGATTCCCCATAGAAACACAGTTGACCAGAATCTCATATCCGTCAACTTGGATTGGGTAGTTCAGCGCGACTTCCAGATCGTCGGGAGCGGCGACAGGAACCAGCGCAGGTTTGAGAATAGGGTCGCCCATGCTAACCGATGCGCCAATCATAACGCCATCTTCCCAATTGGGGCGCACAGAGAGAATGCCTGCGCCCGTCTCAATCTGAAAGGAATCAGATGAGCCGTCAAGGGCGGAACTGTCCAGACCAAAGCGAACAAAGCAGCGAATGCCATTGCCGCACATCTGGCCCTCGGATCCGTCAGCGTTGAACATCTGCATTCTGGCATGCGCCTTATCCGAGTCGCGCAAGAGAATCAACCCATCCGCGCCTATGCCGAAATGCCTGTCGCTCACTCGCCTGGCCATCTCCGGCCAGTCTCGGGTTTGGGACCGCGCATCGACATAGATATAATCATTGCCCGCGCCGTGCAGCTTGACGAATTTCATATATAGCTCCTATTGGCGTCGTGTCTGTTATTGGGGTTCAATAATTTTAAGAAACCGGCCATCAACTGACGCGATACGCGCTCGCGCTGACAACGCCTCTCAGTTCAATCGAAACGCAATCGGGCATGAAATTCATCAACGCGCTCCATCGTCATCCAGCCATTTCAAAGCAAACTCGACTGCTATATCCATTTGAGACCGCTCAAACCAAGTTATGCGAGGATCGCCTCTTCGGAACCAGTTGGATTGCTGCCTAATGTAACGATGCGTCCTGTACTTCGTCCGCTGCGCCGCGTCAGACAGTTCCGTCCCGTTCAGCAAGTGGTCCGCCAGTTCATGATAACCGATTCCGCTCATTGAAGACAGATCCGGGGAGTATCCCATAGCTAGCAGACCCTCAACCTCGTCTAAAAAGCCCTCGCGCATCATACGGTCCACACGGTCGTCGGCGCGGTCATAGAGCGCGCCGCGTTCCATGCCGATGCCGATGATGGCGAACCGGAACCAGGGCGCGTTCTTCCTGGGAAGATTCTGCGAGGTATCATGCGCTTCCGCCACTTCGATGGCGCGAATAATGCGGCGTGGATTGGCTGAGTCAACGCGGTCGAGGGCGGCGGGGTCGAGATTTCGCAGGCGGATGAGCAGACCATCAATCCCATGCGACTGGAAAATATCGTCCAGTTCCAGACGCAGAATAGGATTGGGCGGGACAAGCGGGACGTTCCAATTTTCCAGTAACGCCATCACGTACTGTCCAGTTCCGCCAACTACGAGCGGAGTCTTTTCTCTAGCATTCACGTTCATAATAGCCTTTTTTGACAGGTCTAAGAACTTTCCGAGGCTGAAATCGTCATCGGGAGCGATGATGTCAACCAGATGGTGTGGCGCGGAGGCGAGTTGAGCGAGAGTCGGCTTGGCCGTCCCTATGTCCATGAACTTGTAAACTTGGCGGCTATCCGCTCCGATTACCTCAGCATATATCCTTTCAGCTATCCGCATAGCCAATTCGGTCTTTCCGACCGCGGTGGGACCGACGATAGCCAGCAGGCGCGGCATGAACATATCTTTAGAATCAGGCATGTCTCGGACCGAATCCCGTAAACATACGACGGTGTCCCCCTACTCCACCCACTCGAAATAAGCGTTCCACTGACTGTCCAGAAGCGCGGCCACTCGACATTCAAGGACCGCGCTATCAGCCTTCCTGGGCACAACGAAATAGGCTCGCGCGCTTCCCCTACGATATATCAGAGAGATGGGCAAGCGCGGCAATGCGAGACTTGCTTTCAAACTATAGGCGACCCTGCGGTAAAGGTGGGGATCGCACGCGCGATACGCGGCATAGTTATCAGAGGTATCGTCCAGGTAACCGGTGTGCTTGCCGTCGGCGTTGTGGGACTCGTCTGGATAGAGATACCGAACGACTCCCAGCTTCAGGGCAGGTTCAGGCACAGGCGTTTCCATCTGTCCTGTAAGGTAGCGCGATAGGCCGCACTTTCCAAAGTCTCCGACATCTCCCACATACCTGTTCTGCACCAGGGACTCCTTTACCCTATTACCCGGAGGCCACTTCCGATGCTCTGGCGACTATTGCAGCGAAGGATTCTGCGGAAAGGCTCGCGCCGCCAACCAATGCGCCGTCAATATCAGGTTCGCGAACGAAATCTTGGATGTTATCCGCGTTCACGCTGCCACCGTACAGACACGGAATCGAATCGGCGATATTTCCAAATTCAGATCGGAGGACTGAACGAATCGAATTCATCATGCCTTGGGCTATTTGAGGACTGGCCGCCTCCCCAGAGCCAATCGCCCAGATTGGCTCATACGCCACGAGCAAATCTGAAATATCTGAAACGTTCTCAAGACAGTCAAGTAACTGAGATTTCATCACATCTTCCGCCCTACCCGCTTGCCGCTGTTCGAATGACTCGCCGATACAAAGTATTGGCTTAAGTCCATTATCCAAAGTCGCTATCACCTTTCTGTTTACGAATTCGTCGGACTCGCCGAAAAGAATTCGACGCTCTGAGTGGCCTACAATTGCGAAATTCGCCAATTCTGCCACCATGGAGGCCGAAACCTCGCCTGTAAACGCGCCAGAAACCTCGTCGTGGACATTCTGAGCGCCGACTTGAACTCGGGACCCCGCCACAGCCTGGGCCACACAGTCAATTGAAATGAATGGAGGACATATTACGATATTGATTAACTTATGCAAATCAGATCTGCCGCAGATTGATACAACGTCAGACGCTAACGAATTCGCTTGCTTCGCCAGCAGATTCATTTTCCAATTTCCAATTATTGTAAGATTGTTCATGTTATATATCCATATTATAATTGATTAACTATGCGCCGAATTTATCCAATTTGCCTGCGTGAGCCATGAGAAGCAACTGCAGTGAAGTAGCAGGCAGCGCTCCCCAAAAGCCATTGCGACAATTACGCTCACTGAACGCGGGAGATCCCATTCCCTTGTTGGTGTACAAAGAGTTTATGAGGAACGGAACTGGATGCCAGCTATGAGCTGCCATGCTCGATGGAGTGGAGTGGTCTCCCGCTACCGCAATCACATCAGCTCCCAAGTTGAGGATTCGCGGAATGCGCTTGTCAAGCTCTTCCAGAGTTCTTACCTTGGCGTCGAAATCGCCGTCTTCCCCGGCCGCGTCGGCCGGCTTATAGTGAAGGAAGAAGAAGTCATGTTCATGGAAACAGTCGGTGAGAGTGTCAAGTTCAGCGTCGAAATCCTGACCAGTGGGAATGACGTTCATACCCACCAAATTAGCTATGCCACGATACATTGGGTAAGCGGCGACCGCGCCCGGAAATAGATTGTACCTATCTCCAAACAGGGGCCAGTCTGGTCTCTTCGAAAATCCGCGCATCAAGATCATATTCGCGACTTCTCGCTCTCCTAAGATGTCCCGCGCGGCATCGATGAACTGAGACGCTTTGCTGGCTGTGCGATTAGCGGCGTCAGAGCGACCAATCGGAGCGAGTGGCTCAAAGCCGATGCGCTGCGGGTCAGTATCGGTCACCTCTTCGCCGAGTCCTTCACCGCGTATTACCACTACGAAACGGTAGTCTTGAACGGGCTGGACGATAATCTCTACGCCGGGAACTGAGATAGCGGACAACCTCTCAACAAGAGGGGCGGACTCGGATGTTGAAATTCTCCCCGCCCTTCGATCTGTGAGGACTCCATTCGCGTCCAGAGTGCAAAAGTTGCAGCGAATAGCTATGTCGTCAGGGTCAATATCAATTCCAATTCCCAACGCTTCCAAAACGCCGCGTCCAATGACGTACTTAAGCGGATCGTATCCGAACAGCGCGAGATGGCCAGGTCCGCTGCCTGGGGTGACTCCCGGAGCGACAGGGGTGGTCACGCCGCACGCGCTGCGAGAAGCGAGCGCGTCCAGATTTGGAATGTGGGCAGTTTCAAGTTCGCTCAATCCGGTCTCACGGCATGGAAGTCCGCCAAGCCCGTCAACGACCAGCAGAACGATCTTGGAATCGGTCTTTCGACAAATATCGCTGAGATAAGGAAAATCTATCATGGCTCTTGAATTTCTGATTGATCCTTGGATCG
>CAZXFX010000079.1:0-13470 GCA_964640295.1 uncultured Dehalococcoidia bacterium
TTGCGCGATTTACGTATATTTGTTCTTAGATTGTGAGTATTGTAGCACAGGGTGGGGGGATGTGTGAACTGTGATTTTTGTGATTCTGGGGATTTGCATGATGGGGAATTTTTCAGGCGGGCAATCCGGCCGGGGGGAAGGGATTTTGGGGTTGGTTTGGGCGTTTGCCTACCCCTGTGAGCCCATGAGGGGGAAGGGACTTTTGGGGTCGGTTAGAGCGTTACCTACCCCTGTGAGCCCATCGAGGGGGAAGGGACTTTTGCGCGAGATGGAGCGCCGACTAAATTGTTACAGGTTCTGCTTACAACTCGATGCCGCGCAGGTTGGGAGATATGGCCAGATTCGGCTCGGTAAGACCCTGAACGTCTTCCGCCGACCAGCCGGGCGCCACTTCGATGAGCGTTAGCCCATCTTCTGTCACGTCTATGACCGCGATGTCGGTCACTATGAGGCTGACACATCGCGGCGCGGTGAGCGGGAACGAACACTCTCGGACTATCTTAGGGCTGCCTGAACGGTCGGTGTGTTCCATGGCGACGATGATTCGCCGCGCGCCGGCGGCGAGGTCCATCGCGCCACCCACATTGCCTATGCCGCGCTGGGGCAGCATCCAGTTGGCGAGGTCGCCGCGTTCGGAGACTTGCATCGCGCCCAGCACCGCCACGTCTATGTGTCCGCCCCGAATCATGGCGAATCCCTCGACAGAGTTGAAGAAGGACATACCCGGATTGGGCGCGAGGAACTGTCCGCCCGCGTTGATCAAGTCAACATCTTCCTCGCCCGGCTCGGCCATTGGACCGTAGCCCAGAACTCCGCTCTCGCTGTGATACGTAACGCTTCGCCCCTCGGGAACGAACTGCGAGCAGAGCGTGGGTATGCCGATGCCCAAGTTTACGACGTCGCCATCGTGAAGTTCTCGCGCGACGCGCATGGCTATGATTTCGCGGTGAAGCCTCTCTTTTTCCATTCCCACCCTCAGAAGCCTGATAATCCATTCCGATTCTCGGAAGAGTATATCAACTCTTGAGCAGGCGTCGCAGCGTATCTCTCAGCATGGATTCTTGAGCCTCCGACAGAGAGCTTTTGGGTCGGGTCGCGGCGGCGCGAGAAATAGCGCCGTTCCCGTTAGCGCTCGCCTCTTCCGGCGCGAACAGGAATTCCCCTGTTTTGGGATCGCGGAAACGCAACTCACCATCATAGCAGTACAGATCCAATCCCAACACAGGGCTGTATCCCCATATAACTCCGTCGCCCAAATTATGGGTCGAAATCGGTTCATATCCGCCATTGGTCAGGATGTCTCCGGTCAGCGGCGGTTCATAGAAGTGGCCTCCCGTATGTTCAACACGCCAATACTCTCCGACGCCGTAGCGGGCATACGCTTCGCGTTTCACCGCGTAGTCGCGGCGACCGGCGCCGCGTCTGGCTACCTCGAACACGAAATCGGGCGGCTTGCCCACTTCGCTTATTACATAGCCGTTGCGGGATAAGATGTTCTTGGGGTTGACGCCAAAAGTCACTATGCAGTCCGGGGCGAGGGATTCGCTGTGATCATACGGCAGGCGTCTCAGATAGCCTTTGCCGGCAACCAGCATATCCCTGCGCCCAACGAATCGAATTTTGAGAGTGGAATGGAAGTAGCGCGCCCACGTATATTGGCGTTCATCCGGATCTATGGGCGGGTCGGGCAACGGTTCTAAGTAGGAATAGTCTGGAGGAGGCAGATTTTCAAGCCTTGTATATGGGGTTTGCGCCCTATTGATAGCTGGCGTTGTCATAGTCAAAATCTCCATCCGGAGGCATCGTCGAATCCCCGTATGGTCAAAAATGATAGCACACGGCCAGCCGCGTGACTTGCTGCCTATGGTCTAATATATTGCGGAAATGATGTCCCCTGTAAGAGGTCACTCCGTTCTGCCGAGCGCTTTCATACCCGCCTCGATAGTCTCTACGATGGCGTCCACGTCGAAGACGCAGCCTCCCCACGCCCCGCCGGAGGCGTTCTGGAGCGCGGCCCAAAGCCGGGAGTCGTCCGGCAGACTCGGGTGCGGTTCGAGATCGTCCGGGTCCGGACGGCTGTCCAGTTCCGCGTCTCCCCATTCCGCGCCAAGATTTACACCGTTCTCGCCCACCAGGTTGATGGAGCCTTCGAGCGTGTTGCGGTCAATGACGATTTCTATTACGTCGCCTTCCCTGACCTTGCCGATTGGACCGCCCGCGAGCGCTTCAGGGCCGACGTGTCCTATGCAGGCGCCGGTGGAGACGCCGGAGAAGCGCGCGTCTGTAATCAGCGCGACATGCTTGCCATAAGACAGGTGCTTGAGAGCGGCTGTTATCTGATAGACCTCTTCCATGCCCGTTCCGAGCGGCCCGCCGCAGGTGAGTATCATTATGTCGCCGGCCTTCACCTTCTCGGCGTCGTCGCGGCTCTTGATGGCGGCTATCGCGGCCCTCTCGGATCGAAATACCCTCGCCGGACCGACATTTCGATACACGCCGTCGTCGTCAACCACCGTCGGGTCAATCGCGGTGCTCTTGATGACCGAACCTTCCGGGGCCAGATTCCCGGCGGGGAAGCAGACCGTGCTGGTCAGGCCGCTCGCCCTGGCTTTATCAGCCGCCATTATGACGTTGTCCGGATCAACGCGAGTCTCATCGCGCAGATACCGGCGAACGTCGCGCCGCCGCTCTGAGTCCTCCCACCAATCCAGATTCTCGCCCAGCGTCTGTCCGGTGACCGTCAGGACGGACGTGTCCAGCAGTCCCATGCGACGCAGATGCAGCATGACTTCCGGAACGCCTCCGGCGGCGTACAGAACCGAGGTCGGGTAGCCGGTGGGTCCATTGGGAAGAACATCTACTATGCGCGGCGTCTCTTTGTTGACTCTGTTCCATTCTTCCAGGCCCATGCGCTTGCGGCCGGCGGCATGCGCGATAGCCGGCGTATGAAGCAGCAGGTTCGTCGAGCCTCCGCAAGCCGCGTGGACCACCATCGCGTTCTGGAAGGCGGCGTCCGTGAGAATATCGCTGGAGGACACGCCGCGCCTCTCAGACATGACGAGGGCGCGAGCGGAGCGCCTCGCTATGTCCAGCCACGCTCCGGTGCCGGACGGCGACAGCGCGCCGTGCGTTATGGCGAGCCCCAGGCTCTCGGCCACCACCTGCGACGTTCCGGCGGTGCCGAGGAACTGGCATCCGCCGCCGGGGGAAGCGCAGGCGCGGCATCCCACGTCCTGGGCGTATTCGAGCGTCACCTCGCCCTGAGCGAATCGCGCTCCAATGGACTGGATCATGCCGGTGTCCTCGCCATGTTCAGGCGCGAGCGTCACCCCGCCCGGCACAACCACGACGGGCGTGTCGCGCAGCCCGGCGACCGCCATCATCATCGCCGGCAGCCCCTTGTCGCACGAGGCCACTCCCATCACTCCGCGCGACGTGGGCAGAGACCTGGCCTGTCTTCTGAAGACCTGCGCCGCGTCGTTGCGGTACGGAAGCGAGTCCAGCATCCCTGTGGTGCCTTGCGTGCGTCCGTCGCATGGATCGGAGCAAAATAGAGCGAACGGAATCGCGCCCTGATCGCGCAGTTCGAGCGCCGCCGCCTGAACCATCGTCGAAAGCTCGAAGTGACCGGTGTGAAGACCGAGCGCGACAGGCGAGCCGTCCGCGTTCCTGAGTCCGCCGGCGGTCGAGAGGATGACGAACTGCTTTCTGAGAAGCTCGGCTGGGTTCCAGCCCATCCCCGCGTTCTGCGTCATTCCAAAGTGATCCCCGCTGGCGCCGTTGACGAGAAAATCCTCGGTGAAGGGAACGGTTCCGACGGGTCCGCGAGCGTGCGTGAGGATTTGCGGCGAGCCTCCGCCCAGCACATCCTGAGTCGTCAGTTCGCGCGTATCATGTTCCGGGTTCGTGTGAGTAGTCGTCATTGGGCCGCTCCCGATTCGCGTTTCACTGAATATATGCGAGTATCAAAGGGGGAGAGAGTGGGCGGCCAGCGCGCGCCAACCGCCCAGAGCGCTAGATTTCGGCTCTATTCTACCCTGACAAACTTCTGCACCTTCGCGCCGTCGAGCGTCTCGCCCACGTACAGGCTTCCCTCCGAGTCCATGGCGATGGCGTGTCCGGCTATGATGTCGCCGGGCGTGTCGGTGCTCATGCCCCAGCCGCCAACCCACTGGCCGGTGGGAGTGAGTATCTTGACGCCGGCGGGGTGCGATACGGAATTGGGAGCGGGCGCGTCCGCGCCGAGCCCCTGGCGGAAACCGAGGTCGGTAACGTACATATTGCCGTCCGGCCCCTGCCAGATGTGATCCGGCCTGTGAACTCCGCCCCACTCGCTCATATACTGTCCGTCGGGGGTAAACACCTGTATGCGACTGTTCTCGCGGTCGGCGACATAGATGTTGCCCGCCTTATCCTGGCATACGCTGTGCGGAATGCGGAACTGTCCAGGCCCTTCTCCCGGCTCTCCCCAAGAATGCAGACGCTCGCCGGTGGCTGTGAAGTGGTGGATGCGCGCGTTGCCGTAGCCGTCCGCGATGTAGAGCGAACCGTCATGCGCTACCTCTACGTCCGTGGGGCGATTGAACGGGTCGCCGCTCATCATCTCAGCCGGTTCGTTCGGCGTTCCGAGCGTCATGATGAGGTCGCCTTGGGCAGACCACTTTCGCACAGTGTGGTCGCCAACGTCCGTGGTGAACAGAGAGCCGTCGGGCGCTACGGTAAGATGATGCGCGGACCCGAACAGTCCCTCGCCCCAGCTATCGAGAACGTTGCCCTCTTTGTCCAGAACGATCATAGGGTGCGCGCTTCGGTTATATACGAAGACGCGGTCCTGCGCGTCAACTCCAACGCCGACCGCGTGATTCCACTCCCATCCGTCGGGCAGGCTGCCCCATTCGGGAACATGCTCATAAACGTATTCGCCATATCCCACTCTAATGCTCTTGGTTTCGCCCATAGGTCAATTCTCCTCGATTGAATTTTCGGCATGATAACAGACCACTCTTTATATGGGTAATCCAAGAGCGCAGATAGCGTCCACGCTCATCCTTCAACAAGCTCAGAACGAATGTGGACGCTATCAGTGATTCGGCAGGCCCGTCACAAAGGGCTGAAGAAGCGCGCCAGTTCGTCGCGCTCGAACTTCGGGAACGGGGACACCGAGCCGCCAGAACGAAGCGTGACCTCTCCTGTATCTCCGCGCGCGACTCCGATCACCCCGGCTTGGATGCCCCTGGCGGCAAGAGCGTCGAGAATCGCATCCGCGGAGTCCGGCGCGACCGCCGCGAGCAGCGAGCCGGACGCAATCAAACCGAGCGGGTCGAGTCCGAGCGCTTCGCAGAAACGGCGGCACTCGGGCAGGACAGGAATCGCGTCCGCGTCTATGTCGAGTCCGACGTCGGACGCGGCGGCAAGTTCGTAGAGGCCGCCGGACAGGCCCCCCTCGGTCGGGTCGTGCATGGCGTGGACTTCGCCCGCCTCCGCGGCAATGCGCGCGTCCTCTATGACGCTGATTCCCGGATCGAACAGGAAGCTGGCGGCTCGTTCGATCTCGCCGGCGTCAACGCCGTTTTCAGCTAATTCATCAGCGGCCTCGCGCGCCAGTATGGACGTCCCTTCCACTGCGACGCCCTTTGTCAGAATGAGCGCGTCGCCCGGTCGGACGCCCGAACTGAGAACGGCCCTGTCCTTGTCAACCTCGCCGAGCATCGCGCCGACGGCTATGGGACGATCCAGCCCGTAGCTTATCTCGGTGTGTCCGCCCACCAGCGCGACGCCGAGTTGGGAGCAGGCGTCTCGCAACTGCCGAAAGATTTCCGCGACATCGGATTCGCGCGTTCCCTCCGGAAGAAGCAGGGTCGCCAGCAGCCAGCGCGGAGTCGCGCCCATGACGGCGAGGTCGTTGGCGTTCACGTTCACCATGTACCAGCCAATCAGGTCGGTGGCGAATGTGATGGGGTCTGTCTTGGCGACGAGATAGCGGTCGCCAAAGTCAATCATCGCCGCGTCTTCGCCGGGCCTCGGACCCAGAGCGACACGCGGATCGGCTATCTCGATTTCACCCAAGAGGGTTCCGAGAAGATTCAGCGGCAACTTGCCTGCGTTCAGCTTTGAGTTCTGCTCGCTCAGTTTCCTATTCCACTCCTGAGATTGCCTGCATTTCCAGAAGGATAGCCTTCTTTGAGCGAAGGGTCAAAGAGGGAATTGTGAATTTTGAATTGTCTAGCGTCCGCGACCAGCGCAAAGAAACATAAGAACAGGGGACGCCTCGCTTAGCGGAACGCCCCCTGTTCAAGCCCCTATTAGCTGATATATCTAACGCCTTGCGCGCGCCGTTATGACTTTGGCTCCGGCCAGAGCGACCGCGGAAGCCGCTATCGCCATCGCAAACAGAATCAGGAACGGAGTCGCTGAAGTATCGCCCGTGCGAGGAAGCGCAGAAATCGTCTGCGTAACCGGCGTAGGCGTGGGTGTAGGCGGAACGGGTGTCGCGGTCGGCGGGACAGGCGTCGCCGTTGGGACGACAGTGCCTTGCGCCACGTTCAACTGCGTCTGGGCTCGCTCTACTACGTCCGCGAGCGCGTTCAGCGCGATGTGGCTGCTGAAGCGGCGCGTCATTCCAGTAACCGTCGCGCTGCCGTCGGTATTTACCTTGTATTGAGACGGGATGGTGTTCCAGCCGCCGATTTCGTCGTCACTGAGTTGCAGTACTATGCCGCCGAGCGCGTTCGCCTGAATCGCTACGGCCAGACCGCCTACCCCGTCAATCGTCGCCTCGTCAAGCGAGACCACTATCACCGCCGACGAAATCAGCCGCGCGTCCGACTCTACTTCGCCTTCCGCGGTATATATGACGATCATGGCGCAAGCCAGAGCGTCGTCGCCGCAGTTGTCCGACTCGGATAGCGCCACCTGGTAAGTGCGGGCGCGGGAGAGTACAGGGAATCTGACCGTGACGTTGCCGGCGGAGAGCGTTACCTGCTCGTCCGGCTCGATTGTGGTCGCGCCGGCGACCGGCGTGACAGCCACCTTCTCGACATTGACGGGCGTGGCAGTAGCCCTCGGCTCCGCCGCCTGAGGCATGGGCTCGCTGGGAGTTCTGGTCGGCTTCGGAACCGCCGTGTATGTAGCGGTCGGCTCAGGAACAGCGGTGTTCGTCGCAGTTGGCTCGGGAACCGGAGTATTCGTAGCGGTCGGCTCAGGAACAGCGGTGTTCGTCGCAGTTGGCTCGGGAACCGCGGTGTTCGTAGCGGTCGGTTCGGGAACCGGAGTATTCGTCGCGGTCGCCTCAGCCGTTGATGTAGCCATCGGTTCCGTAGTCGGCTCCGGGGTCGGTTCCGGGATTGGCGTAGGCGTGGCCGTATCTTCAGGCGGCGCTGAACCGCCTCCGCCCGAGGAAGGCGCGCCGACCCTGATACTGGACGAACCTCTCACTGCGTATGAGTTCCTTTCGGAGTCCGCCAGTTGACCTGAGAAGCGATAGTTGCCCGTATCGTTCGGCGCGGTGACTGTGTAGCTGAACGATGAATCGCCTTGCAGTGTGAAGATGACTGTCTGGCCGCTCTGCGACACGGCGCCGGCGCCCACCAGGCTGCTGTCCTGGTAACTGAATCCAGCGGGCAGGTTCTCGGTAACGCGACCGAAGGGGCCGTAATCGGCGACACTGATCGAGACACTGAACTGCGCGCCGGGCCTTACGGACGATGGAAGCGACCGAGATGCTTCGGGGGAGCGAACTGTTACGCTGGAAGAGCCCCGCACTCTATGGCTGTTGCCATCGGCGTCGGTTAGCTGGCCACTAAAGGTGTAGGAACCTGGGCTGCTGGACGCGGTGGCTGTGTAGGTGAACAACGTGTCGTTCAGCAGTGTGAAGTTCACATTCTGACCGCTCTGCGACACGGCATTGGAGGACGCCAGGCCGCTGGACTGCTGGTAGGTGAATCCCGCCGGCAGTGTCTCGGTGACGCGCCCGAATCCGCCGTATCCATTCACCCTGATGGTGACCGTGACCGAATCGCCCGGACCCACGGAAGGCGGCGAGATGGAACGGCTGGCGCTGGGATTGAGAACGGATGGGACAGGGGTACTGACGGGCGTGGGCAGGACTGCCGCAGCGCGCACAGTTACGCTGGAAGTTCCCCCTATCGTATGGTTGTTCCTGTTAGAATCCTGCAACTGGCCTGTAAAGGCGTAGGAACCTGGGCTGCTGGACGCGGTGGCTGTGTAGGTGAACGATGTATTGTTCAGCAGCGTGAAGTTCACATTCTGGCCGCTCTGCGACACGGCGCCGGGGTCCAGATTGCTGCCCTGATAGTCGAATCCAGCCGGCAGCGTCTCGGTGACGCGCCCGAATCCGCCGTAGCCGGACGCGCTTATGGTGACCGTTACCTGCCCGCCGGGGGCTACGGTGGTCGGGGAGATTGTACGGCTGGCGCTGGGATTTTGCTGCGCCCACGTAGAGTTCATGCCGATCAGCGTCACCATGCCCACTATTACGGCGATTGTTGTTACGGTTAATACTCTTCTGAACAAGGGAATCCCCCTAGGCTATCGGAATGGATGGGAAGGCTACGCGCGATTCACAATCTGCGCGCGCAACCTCCCCGCAAATCCAGTCGTCTCTCTCCTGAATTCTCTAGTTGGCGGCGTCGAAATAGAGGTTGATGAGCCTGATGATGTCGGCTCTGGAGGGAGCGTCCGCGCCCTCGTCGAAGAAGTCGCCGATGGCGGCTATGACCTCGCTCCTCTGTATCTCGCCGTCCGAGTTGGCGTCGTACTTGGCGACCAATGGATCTACAGGCTCTTCCACGTCCATGACCTCGACAGTAACGTCGTGGGTGTCCATGTAAACGCCGTCGTATGCCTTGAGCGTCACCATGTACATATTGTCGCCGTCGGAGTCGGCGGGCGACTCGTAGTTGGGCGTAGCCCTGAAGAACAGTTCGCCCGAGACAATCCTGAAGTCGCTGGCGTCAGCGCCGCCTTCGATTGTCCAGATCGCCATGTCGGACATTGGGCCCGTCGCCGAGTAGGTCGCCACCGCGTCCGTCTCGCCCTCGTCATACTCGACGTTCCTGGGACCAGATATGGCCAGGCCGCCGCGCATGATTTCAGGACCTTCATTGACATCAGTAACCATGATGGTCACGTCTATGGAAGCGCTAAGACCACTGGGGTCGGCGGCAGTCACCGTAACCCTGTAGCTCTTCTTGCCCTCATAGTCCAGCTTCGTTCCGGACTTAACCGTGACCATTCCCTCTTCATCCACATCACTAGTGCTAGAGTCGTCCACGCTGGCAATATTGAACAGACCCGCATCAGCGCCGCTCAAGCTATAGGTCAATTTATCGCTGTTGGGATCTGTGGCCTTGACTTGCCCCACATTTGGCATTGGGGGATCCATCAGCAAGGCCGATTCACTCACCATCAGGCTTCCGGGATGATCGTCAAAGTCAGGCGCTTTGTTCGTCAAGTCTGCAACCACAGCGTTGGCAGACTCTTCCATCATAGATTGATCCATGCCCGCGCCATCCGAGTACATAGCAGTCGCCTGCAGATACACGCCTGCATCGCTATTAGCTTCGGCGTCTGCCGCCACAGGCGTATATGAACTTGACGTAGCTCCTTCAATGTCCGTGTATGTGCCGCCAGCCGAGTCTGAACGCGCCCACTGCCACTTGACTGTATCGCCTTTCACTCCGTCCTCATCGGTCAACGTCGCTCTCAACGCAACGCCTACCTTCGGCTGCACAGAAGACAGAGTTACTTCCCCGGCTTCTTGCACGTTGGTAACGGTAACGACCACTGAGCGCTCCGCCATCAGCTTGTTCTTGCCGTCCACGCCCGCGTCGGTTACCACTACGGTCACCATGTACTTGTTGTCGCGGTTGGCGTCGGCAGGCGACTCGTAGTCAGGTATATTCTTGAAGGAAAGCTGACCGAAGGTATCACCTGACACATTGCTGATGTCGAAGGCGCCGGCGTCTGCGCCCTTGAGAGACCAGACACAGGCGGCGACGTTACAGGCATCGCCAGTTTCAGTAGATTCAGGGTCTGTCGCCGTATAGGTAGCGACGGTCTTATCGAGTACGTCTGCCGTACTAGGGTCCGTGTCGTTCTCCATGACACTTTCACTGGTAGGACCACCGGTTATCATCGGAGATTCGTTTACGTCCTGTATGGTGATGGTCACCGTTACAGTGCCCGTCTCACCTGCAGGGTCTGTGGCAGTAACGGTTACTTCATCTGAGGCGTCACTATCTGCGTCCAACATGACCCGAGACGCCACTGTGATCTGACCGGTGGACTGGTCTATGCGGTAGTTGCCAGTATCGCCAGCAGTCAGACTGTAAGTCAGCGGGTCGTTGTTGGGGTCTGTGGTCGTGACAGGCTTGCCCACTCTTGTACCCGCAGGTGAATTCTCAGACACAGACCGAGACTCTGTGCCGCCAGTAGTAGGACCTGCATTGGCGGCAGAGGGAGCTGCCCTGACTGGGCGAGCCGATACCGCTGTCGCCGTCTTATTATTTCCATGCTCGTCCTCGTATGTGGCGGTCACACGCAGATACCTGCCCACTACTCCCGCAACGGGCGTGTAGGCACTGGCTGTGGCATTATCAATCACAGACCCGCCGGAGCGAGAGGATGAATGGCGCCACACCCACGTCGCGTCGCTAATCTGGGTATCATTGGCATCTTCGTCCACTAGAGTGGCTGTAATCGCAACACCATCTTGGGGATGCAACGATGGTGTAAGGGTTACCATGCCTGGCTCATCTACGTTGGTAACCGTAACGACTACTTTCTTATAGCCCTTGTTGCGGGCATCAGCATCATCCTCAATAACTGCGCCGGGAGCGTCGTCTGAGGCAACCACCACTACCTTGTAGGTGTTGCTGGTTGCTCCCTCCCCGCTAGGCGTCTCGTAGTCAGGCGAAGACTTGAAACTGAGAACGCCACGAGAGTTGATGGTGAAGTGATCGGCGTCCGCATTGTCAGCAGTATCAATGTCCGCTTCAGCAGTCACGTCAGCGTCTAATGCCAACGACCAGTATATGCTTTGCCTCTCCGGATCATTCGCCGTGAACGTCGCTACAGAACCCACGCGATTCTCCGCGTAGGACCTTCTGACAACGCTATCTCCAGCGATGGTCGGAGCTTCGTCCACATTGGCAACCATGATGGTTACGTCTATGGATGCGCTGAGGCCGCTGGGATCGGTGGCGGTCACCGTAACCATGTAGCTCTTCTTGGTCTCATAGTCCAGCTTCGTACCGGACTTAACCGTGATCTGACCCTCTTCATCCTCACCATCGCCTGTCGTATCAGGATTGTCCACGCTGGCGATCTCGAACAGAGACGCATTGGGACCGCTCAACTTATAGGTCAGATTGTCGTCGTTGGAATCCATTGCCTTGACTTGCCCGACAACGGAGCCCATCATTGCCGATTCACGCACACTGAGGCTTCCCGAATGGTCGTCAAAGCTGGGCGCTTTGTTCGTCAAGTCTGCGACTACAGCGTTGTCAGACTCTTTCATCTTGGGTTCACTCATGCCAGCGCCATCCGAGTACATGGCGGTCGCCCGCAGATACACGCCTGCGCCGCTATTGGCTTCGGCGTCCGCCGCCACAGGGGTATATGAACTTGATGTAGCGCCTTCAATGTCCGTGTATGTGCCACCAGACGATTCCGCACGCGCCCACTGCCACTTGACGGTATCGCGCTTCACTCCGTCCTCATCGGTCAACGTCGCGGTCAACGCAACGCCTACCTTCGGCTGAACCGAGGACAGAATTACCATACCGGCTTCTTCCTCGTTCATTACGGCAACGACCACTGAGCGCTCTGCCATCAGCTTGTTCTTGCCGTTCACGCCCACGTCGGTTACCACTACGGTTACCATGTACTTGTTGTCGCGGTTGGCGTCGGTAGGCAACTCGTAGTTGGGATGCGTCTTGAATTCAAGCACTCCTGCGTCGCTGATGTCGAAGTCTCCGGCGTCTGCGCCATTGAGAGACCAGACACAGGCGGCGACGTTACAGGCGTCGTCAGTTTCAGTAGATTCAGGGTCTGTCGCCGTATAGGTAGCGACTGTCTTCTGGGGACCATCCGTATCAGAGTCTGTGTCATTCTCCATGACACTTTCACTGGTAGGACCACCGGTTATCATTGGGGACTCGTTTACGTTCTCTATCATGATGTTCACCGTTACAGTGCCCGTCTGACCTGCCGGGTCTGTGGCGGTAACGGTTACTTCATCTGAGGCGTCACTATCTGCGTCCAGCATGACCCGAGGCGCCACTGTGATCTGACCGGTGGACTGGTCTATGCGATAGTTGCCTGCATCGGTACCAGTCAGACTGTAAGTCAGCGGATCGTTGTTGGGGTCTGTGGTCGTGACGGGCTTGCCCACTCTTGTACCAGCAGGCGAGTTCTCAAGCACAGACCTGGACTCAGGATTGCTGGCGGTAGTAGGGTCGCCATTGGTGGCAGAGGGAGCTGCCCTGACCGGGCGAGCCGATACCGCTGTCGCCGTTTTATTATTTCCATGCTCGTCCTCGTATGTGGCGGTCGCCCGCAGATACCTGCCCACTACTCCCGCAACGGGACTATACGACGCCTCGACTTGCCCAACAATTTCAGTCCACTCCGCATTTGCGCCCACAGACTCAGCTCGTTCCCACACCCAAGTAGCGGCAGTGATCTGAGCAGCGCTGGCGTCTTCGTCCATGAGGGTAGCTCTGAACGGAGTACCAACCTGCGGCTGCACTGAAGACAGGGTTACCATGCCCGACTCATCTAGGTCGGTGACTGTAACCACTACCTTTTCGTAGCTCTTATTGAGATTGGCATCTGCTCCAGGAGCGTCGTCTGAGGCAACTACCACTACTGTATAGGTATTGCTGTCGTTGCCAGCGCCCCCGCTGGGGGAATCAAAGTCCGGTGGGAGATTGAATCTCAATACCCCGTCGGAGATGTTGAATTCACCAGCGTCGGCATTGTCCGTGTCCTGCAGATCATCGTTTCCAGACACTTCTGCGGCAGACGCCAACGACCAGTATATCTTCCTGCCCTCCGGGTCAACCGCCGTAAAGGTCGCTACGGGGTCTGTGCCGTTTTCGGCATACATGATGGCGGCGTCCTGCGCGCGCAAGACATTGCCGGAGAGCAGCAAGAACAGGCCAAAGGCCATGGCTGCTGCGAGAATGAGGAGGGGATAAGTGAATCGTCGGTTGGAAAGAGCGGCTATGCCGTTATTTAAGCGAAAATTCGGGGGGGGGGGGTCAGATTGCGCCCGCCAGGCACACAAGCTAGCTGACGGCGCTCAGTTCTATACTCAGATCCTAAATTCGGGGGGGGGGGGGGGATTTTTATGGCGCGCGGATACGCGAAAAAGGCCGCTGCCGACCCCAGCCAAAAAATAAAACACTGAGGATGCAAGTTTTAAAATTTGCGTTATACATACCT
>CAZXFX010000080.1:0-13425 GCA_964640295.1 uncultured Dehalococcoidia bacterium
GAATGGTGAATTTAGAATTATCTGGCGCCTGATTGGGATTGAGCCTTCCCCGCCAAGGGCTGAGAGGGGGAAGGAATTTTTGCCCCAAGTGGGGCACGGACTAAATCGTTACAGGTTTCGGCGCGATATTCCTGTTGACTATGATTGCGAGCGGTTATACGATTCCGTAGTTATTCAACAGGCAACAGGGTCTAGGAGCCAGCCTTATGCGCAAACACGCACTGGAAGGAGTTCGCGTCGTAGATTTTTCGTGGATCGTCGCAGGTCCGACGTGTACGCGAATTCTGGCAGACTTTGGAGCCGAAGTCATACGCGTCGAGTTCGAGCACTCGATGGACTACATTCGCGCCGCTTACGCGGCCAGCGGCAGCCCAAACGCGAGCGGCATGTTCAACAACCTGAACCGAAACAAGTTGAGCGCGACCATGAACGTACTGCATCCGCGCGGCTCGGAACTGATCCGCGAGCTCATTTCGGTGTCGGACATAGTGGTCGAAAACTTCAGCGCGACAGTGCTGGAACGCTGGGGACTGGATTACGACTCCCAGCGCGCGATACGGCCCGACGTGATATACCTCAGCCTGTCCGGGTTTGGACACACAGGTCGCGACAAGGGGTACGTCACCTGGGGTCCGACCGCCCAGGCGCTCTCAGGGCTGACATATATGTCCGGACTGCCCGGCGAGGAACCCGCCGGATGGGGATTTTCGTATATGGACCACACCGCGGGATACTACGGCGCAATGGCCTGCGTAATGGCGCTGCGCCACCGCAACCGTTCTGGAGAGGGGCAGTGGATAGATCTGTCTCAGGTGGAATCGGGAGTGGCTCTGACGGGAACGGCGATACTGGATAAGACAGTCAATGGGCGCGATTACCGAAGGGAAGGCAACCCGCCCGGCAATCGTTCTCCCCATCCAAGGGTGGCTCCCCACAACACCTTTCGCTGCAAAGGTGAAGACCAATGGTGCGCCATAACCATATTCGACGACGAGCAGTGGTCGAACTTCGTCGAGGCAATCGGCGCGCCGGAATGGACAGCCGACCCAAAATTCGCCACCAACGAGGGTCGGTGCGACAACCAGGATGAACTGGACTCGCTAATAGAGACGTGGACATCACTGCATAGGCCACATGAAGTCTTCCATAAGCTCCAAGCCGCCGGCGTGATAGCGGGGGCGGTGCAGTCTCCAAAGGTCAAGGTTGACGAAGACCCGCAACTGAAGTATCGAAACTTCCTGCCCGAAATAGATCACGACGAACTCGGCAAGGCTAAATTCGAGGCCGAGCCGATGCGCCTCTCACGCTCTCCCTGGGAATTGCGACGCGCGTCTCCGCTGCTCAGTGAACACAACGAGTATCTGTATGGCGAGATTCTGGGACTTGACGAGGAGGAGATGGCGCAGTTGATGGTAGAAGGCGTGATATAGGCGGCTTAGCTTTGAAAATGACGATGGGACGATTCGGCGCTCCACGCAACTCTATTTTGTGAAGCCAGCCGCTGACCGACATCGAGACGGCTTCGCCCCTATCCAAGCGCGTCGGCCAGTCCGTTTGCATGGGTCTCAGACAGTTGTGATACGGGAATGCTGAAAAGGTCTCCGAACGCCAGATCCGCGCCGCTCACGGTTCCCAGTTTCATCCACGGAACGTCGTTGGTCGCGCATATATCCGCGAGGGCCGCCACGTCGTCCGCGTTTACGGTGACTATTATCCGAGACTGCCCTTCCCCAAACAGCGCGGCGTCCCATCTGCCGCCGTCGCCGCCAATCATAGGCGCGCCGATTTCCGCGCCGATTCCGCTCGCTATGGCGCACTCCGCCATCGCCACCGCGAGTCCGCCGTCCGAGCAGTCGTGCGCTGAGTTGGCCACTCCTGACGACACCAGTTCCCGGCAAGCCTTCTGAACGGCTGCCTCGAGTTCCATGTCGATGCGGGGGCGTCCAGCCACGATCCCGTGAATCAGTTCGAGATACTCGCCGCCGCCCAAGTCCGCCACTTCGGATTCCAGCGAGTCGCGCCCCAGCAGCGCAACCACGTCGCCCTCGTTCTTGAAGCCGATAGTCGCATGGGCGCTCACATCTTCGGTGAGGCCAAGCGCGCCCACGACAGGGGTGGGGTATATGGACTCGCCGCGCGATTCGTTGTAGAGGCTCACGTTGCCGCTTACTACGGGCGACTCGAAATAACGGCTCGCCTCGGCCATGCCCTCTATGACTTTTGCGAGTTGGGCGTATATCTCGGCGCGTTCGGGATTGCCAAAGTTCAGGCAGTCCGTGAGCGCTATGGGAAGAGCGCCGACGCATGACACGTTCCTGCACGCCTCCGCAACCGCTATCATGCCGCCGACGAACGGATCCAGGTAGCAATATCTTCCGTTGCCGTCGGTGGATAGCGCCAGGCCTTTGTTCGACCCTTTGACTCTCAGAAGGGCGGCGTCTCCACCCGGAACGATCACCGTGTTGGTCTGCACCTGATGGTCGTACTGCTGATATATCCATCGCCTGCTCGCTATATTCTGCGAACCAAGCAGCCGAAGAAGGCATTCCGCAGGCAACATATCTGGAATCGGAAGCGCGTCCGCGTCCAGATCCGGACCCGTGAGAGGCGTCGCGTTTCTGTCTCCCCGGTATAGTGGCGGATCCGTCAGAAGCCGAACAGGAACGCTTCCCCTCTCTTCGCATCCCTCCAGTATCGTAGCCAACCCGTCCGCGGTCACCTCCCCTATCACGTCCGATCTCAGGTCCCATTTGTCGAATATCGCGCTGACTTCTCTCGCCCGCCCCGGCTTGACCACTATCAGCATACGCTCCTGGGATTCGCTGAGCATCACCTCGTAGGGCAGCATTCCCGACTCTCTGCGCGGCGCTTTGGACACATCAATCCTGAATCCCGCGTCGGCGTTGGCCGCGCATTCTACGCTGGCGCTGGAAAGGCCGGCCGCGCCCAGGTCCTGAATGCCGACGACTGCGTCGCTCTGCGCCGCCTCCAGACACGCTTCGATGAGCGACTTCTCCAAGAATGGATTGCCCACCTGCACCGTAGGCCTGAGTTCGCGTTCATCCTCGAATGTCCGCGACGCCAGCCCGGACGCTCCGTGTATGCCGTCGCGCCCAGTATCCGCGCCCACCAGCATGAGCAGGTTGCCCGCTTCGCCCGCCGTCGCCCTGCGCAGCCCCCCGACCTTGAGAAGACCGACGCACATCGCGTTTACCAGCGGATTTCCGGAGTAGCTGGGCGAAAAATAAACCTCGCCGCCCACGTCCGGCACTCCGATGCAGTTGCCGTAGCCGGAAATGCCGGATACGACGCCTTCGAACAGATACTTGCTTCTGGACTCGGACAGCGGCCCGAATCGCAGTGAGTTCAGAAGCGCAATCGGACGCGCGCCCATCGAGAATATGTCTCTCACGATTCCACCGACGCCGGTGGCCGCGCCCTCATACGGCTCTATGGCGGAGGGATGATTGTGCGACTCCACCTTCATGACGACGGCCCAGCCGTCGCCAATGTCCACCACGCCCGCGTTTTCGCTGCCTGGAGCGACCAGCAGACGGTCGCTCACGGTGTCGAATATACTCAGGAGCGGCTTAGAATGCTTATAGCCGCAGTGTTCGCTCCATAGAGAGCCGAATAGTCCGAGTTCGAGCGAGTTGGGTTCACGTCCTAGACGCTCCACTATCGCTTCATATTCGCCCCGCGACAGCGCGAGTTCGTCCAGCGTTTCCTGGGATACGGACACCATGTTCACCCTGCTGTGTTCAAGGATTTACGCTCGATATAGTTCGCTATGGAGCGAAAGATGGTCAGTCCGTCCGTTCCGCCGACGAGAGGGTCGCAGCAGCGTTCGGGATGCGGCATCATCCCCATCACGTTCCCCTCGCGGTTGCAAATTCCCGCGATGTTGCGCCGAGACCCGTTGGGGTTGGCGGACTTGGCGACCCTGCCTTCAACGTCGGAATATCTGAAGATTATCTGGCCGTTTTCTTCCATCGCGTCCAGGGTCGCGTCATCCGCATAATAGTTTCCTTCCCCGTGCGATATGGGAATGGAAAGCGTTTGGCCCGCCTCGCCCTGATTGGTGAAGGGAGAGTCCGCGCGTTCCACGCGAAGGTTTACCTGTTGGCAACGGAACTGGAGACTTTCGTTGCGCATGAGAACGCCGGGCAGCAATCCCGACTCGCACAGTATCTGAAAGCCGTTGCAAATGCCGATGACCAAGCCGCCGCCTTCAGCGAACCGCCTCACAGCGGACATGACTGGCGAGAATCGCGCTATCGCCCCGGGACGAAGATAGTCGCCATACGAAAAGCCGCCCGGGGATATTACGCAATCCAGGCCGGACAGATCGGTATCCTTGTGCCAGACGTATCTGGCTGTCTGGCCAAGATTATCGGTAACCGCAGTGTAGCAGTCCGTGTCACTCCAGGTTCCTGGAAATACGATTACGCCAAATTCCATTGACTCACTCGAACCTCATGAATATCTATTTCTCGCAATCGGATTGGAGCGACTCTCATTATAGTCCGATATAGCGTACCCGCGCTCGCCTTTACAGGTTTCTGAGCGTCTCCTGAACTATGGCGTTCACTTCCCTGCCCTCGGCCTTGCCGCGTACCTGCGGCATGATCGAGCCCATCACCTTTCCCATGTCAGCAGGGCCGGACGCGCCCACTTCGCCAACGACCCTGTTTACCAGTTCCACTATCTCGTCGCGCGTCATCTGCTGGGGCAGGTAGGATAGAATTACGGACAGTTCGCTCTCCTCTTTATCCGCCAGGTCCTGCCTGTCCGCGTCTTTATAGACCTCAACGCTGTCTCTGCGCTGCTGAGCCTGCCGGGACAGCACCTGAATGACTCCCGCGTCGTCCAGTTCCTTCTGGTCGCGTATCTCCTGGTTTCTCACCTCGGAGCGCAGGTAGCGGATAACGTCTCGCCGGAGCGTATCTTTGTCGCGCATGGCTTGCTTGAGGTCGTCATTCAGTCTCGACTTCATCGTCATTTTGACTCTCCAGATTCCAAATTTTCTAGCGCGTCTTCTATTCTGGACAGAGTAGCATCTCGCCCCAATACTTCGAGAGACTCGAAGAGAGGGGGTGAAACCTTCTGTCCAGTAACAGCGGCTCTGAGCGATCCAAGCAACTGCCCGACCTTGACGTCGAGTTCTTTCGCCATGGACCTGAGCAGTTCCTCTATTGACTGCGTATCGAAGTCCGAAAGGGAGGCGAGTCCGTCTCGCGCCGCTTTGAGGACGACAATCGTTCCCTCTATATCCATGCCTCTCTGGACAATCTGATCCGGCGACGCCGTGATTCGTTCGGCGAACACGAACTTGACTAGCGGCGCGGCGTCCTGAAGCGTCTTGAGTCGCTCGCGCACGAGCGGCGCTACATCGCCCACTCGCTCAACGTCCGGGGCGACGTCGAAATCCGGCGGATCATCCTGCCAAAATCTGGCGAGCGCCTCCGTGAGCCTCCGATCGTCAGAACGCCGTATGTGCTGGCCGTTGAGCCAGTCGAGCTTCGCTCTGTCGAATACGGCGTCGGACTTGCTTACGCGCTCCAACTCGAAAGCGCCAATCAACTCGTCGGCGGCGAATATCTCGCTACGGTCGTCGAGAGACCATCCCAAAAGAGCCAGATAGTTCATGAGGGCTTCGGGCAGAACTCCCAGATCCCGATAGTCCATGACCGACGCCGCGCCGTGTCTCTTGCTCAACTTCGTCTTGTCGGGCGCGAGTATCATCGGCATGTGGGCGAATTCGGGCATTTCCCAGCCCAACGCCGAGTATAGCTGAACGTGTCTTGGAACGCTGGATAGCCACTCCTTGCCCCGCGTAACATGGGTGATTCCCATGTAATGATCGTCCACCACAGACGCGAGATGATACGTCGGAAATCCGTCCGACTTGAGCGCCACAAAGTCGTCGTACAGCCGATTCTCGAACTCCACTCGCCCGAATATGATGTCGTCCAGCGTTGATCTACCCTCTGAGGGCATCTTGAAGCGCGCCACCCATGGCGCGGCCGAGTTTTCCAATTCGCGCCTGCGCGAATCGGTGAGGTTGAGACAGCGCCTGTCATAGCCGATTGTCTCGTCTCCCCTTTCCTGCTGGGCGCTCCTCAGTTCATCGAGCCTTTCGGGCGGGCAGTAGCATCGGTAAGCGTGTCCTGCCGCTATGAGACTCTGAGCGACGTCGTTATAGAGTTCCAGGCGCTTCGACTGCACATAAGGCCCGACTGAACCGCCCACATCAGGCCCTTCATCCCAGTCCAGCCCGATCCACTCGAGAGATTCGAGCATGGATTCAACGGCCCCCTCTGTACGTCTGCCCTGGTCGGTATCCTCAATTCGGATCATGTAGGCGCCGTCATGCTTGCGCGCGAATAGCCACGCGAATATGGCCGTCCGCACATTGCCGATATGCGGATTGCCAGTCGGGCTGGGCGCAAAGCGCAATCTCACTTGGCTGGTCATAGGTAGTCGGCCCTCAATTCTAATTCACTTCCGGATGGATACGATTCTAGCATCTAAGAACGCGCCTCATAAACAGGACATCCCCATTTGAGCCTGTATCAGTTTGGTCGGAGGATTGGATCACCCCCATCCCAGCCTTCCCCCATCAAGGTGGAAGGGACTTTTGCGCGAGATGGAGCGCCGACTAAATGTTACAGGTTCTACCCATTGCAAATTCTAAATTCACTATTCCTCTAAGCGACCACGCCCCGCGAGCGGAGGAGGGCGATGTCGTCTTCAGAGCGTCCTAATCGCCTCAGCGTCTCGTCTGTGTGCTGTCCAAGAGTCGGGGCGGGTCTTCGAAGTCCACCCGGTGTATCCGACAACTTGACCGGGACGCCTATGTTGCGTATGAGACCGGCGACAGGGTGTTCGGTTTCCACCACCATGTCCCTGGCGAGCGCCTGCGGATGGGCGTACACTTGCTCGAGATCGTATATGGGTCCCGCCGGTACGCCGGCAGATTCAAGCGCGCTCAACCAATGTTCAGAGGACTCGCGCCTGAATGTCTGTTCCAGAGTGGATATGAGAGCGTCGAAGTTGTTCATTCTGTCGCTGGGTTCCATGAATCTGGGATCGGAAGCCAGTTCGTCGCATCCTATGGCGGCGCACAGACGCTCCCAGTTAGCCTGATTCGCCGCGCCGACGTTGATGTAGCCATCGGACGTCTCGAAAGCCTGGTAGGGGGCGGTAAGACGATGGGCGCTCCCCCTCGGACCCGGCGGCTCGCCAGTCGCAAAGTACATGGCGGACTCCCAAAAAGTGTAGGCGATTCCGCCTTCGAGCAGCGACGTGTCCACGTGCTGGCCTTTTCCCGTCTTGAGCCGATTGATGTAGGCGGTCAAGATTCCGATGGCGGCGAACATTCCGGCGTTCAGGTCGCAGACAGGCACGCCTATCTTGGTCGGCGGGCTTCCGGGGTGTCCGGTAACGCTCATCAGACCGCTCATCCCCTGAGCCACGAGATCGAATCCGCCGCGGCTGGCGTAGGGGCCGGTGGCGCCGTATCCGGAGATAGTGCAATATACCAAGGCTGGATTGATTTCGCGCGTCTGTTCGTAGCCCAGCCCCATGCGCTCCAGGGAACCCGGTCGAAAGTTCTGGACGAGGATATCGCTCGCTCGCGCCATATCCAGGACTATTTCGCGTCCTTCGTCCGACCTGAGGTCAATCACGACGCTCCGCTTATTGCGATTTATGCCCAGAAACGCCGCCGACTCACCTCGAATGAACGGCGGCCCCATCCGACGGGTATCGTCCCCTCCGCTGGGCTTTTCTATTTTGACTACGTCGGCTCCCATGTCCGCAAGCAACATAGTGCAGTAGGGGCCTGCCATGATTTGGGTGAGATCTAGGACTTTGACGCCGTCAAGCGCGGTCGGATTCGTCATTATGGGCGAAACGCTCCTTATCAGGTTCAATCAGATTAACATACGGTCGCCGCGCGTTGGCAAAATATCCGGTCGTTCAACCTGTATCAACTTAGTAGTTGACACGCTGAGCGACATATACGCGCTCAGAGACCCTGTGGAAGGGGCTTTTGCGCGAGATGGAGCGCCGACTAAATCGTTATAGGTTCGAGTTGGCGGGATATTGTTGACACTATGATAAACAGGCGCTAACCTAAACTGGTAGAAGGATTATCTGGCATAAATATGATTTATATCAGATATAATTATAATCCATAATCAGTCAAACTCACTAGGAGGTATGTCCAATGGCTGGCGAAGGAAAAATGGACATCGAGATCATCTACTGCGTGCCTTGACAGTATCACGGTGTAGCGGCCTGGATGGTCAACGAGTTCGTAGCTGAAGGCGGAAGCGCAGTATCCATAGAGGTGAAGCCCGGCGTGGGTGGAATCCTCCAAGTATTTGTGGATGGCGATAAGATATACGATAAGCAGGAAGAGGATGGGCAGACGCCACATCTCAACCGCGTCAAGGAACTGAGGGCAATCGTGCGAGACAGGCTCAACTCTCTCGCCGCCGCCGCAGACGACAACTAGCGTGGCTTGCCATTCCTGAAACGAAAGACCCTGAAATATCAGGGTCTTTTTACTTTCAGGCGCATTTGCGAGCGATTGGCGCGTTTACCTACACTTGGTAGCCCTATCTGAACGGGAAGAAAAATTTTGGCGCTCTTGACACGTATGGGTATTCAAATCTTCATAAACCGTCGCGTACTGAGAATACCAATTTTTTTGAGATGTTTGGGCGTCCGACTGCGATTGTAACCACATCAAGGGACTGAGAAGGGTAGGCGTCGAGCCTGATCATGCCCATCCTTTATAATTTGATTTGAGATGGAGCGGTAATTTGGAGGAAAACGCTTCGAACGGGAGACGCTGGGTCGCTATCGCGGTTCTGCTTGCGCTTGGGATGGCGGGCGCGGCAGTCAGATTCTCAGGAGCGCGTCTCGACCCGCAGGTCGAGTCATTGATCTTCGGGGTCGGGATCATAGCAGGAGCGGTTCTGTTGTCCTGGGCGGCGGAAGTGGCGCAGCTAGATGTTTCGGCGTCGTTGGCAATAGCGGCGCTCGCGCTCATTGCGGTGATGCCCGAGTACACAGTGGAGGCGGTAATCGCCTGGGACGCCGGCCAATCTTATAAGCTGCTGGAGGCGACCGACGGGGCTGTTACCAAGGAGATGTCGCTCGCGGCGGCGAATGTGACCGGCTCTAACCGTCTGCTCATAGGAATTGGATGGTCGGCGGTAATCATCATCTTCTGGCTCAAGCGGCGAGCGGAATTGGATATGCGCGGACTGCTAACGCTTGAGTTGCCGACGCTCGCGGCGGCTATATTGCTCACCATTCTCATCTCGCTCTTCAAGATGATACCTATTTGGCTGGCCGCGGTATTCATGGGAACGTACATATTCTATCTGTGGAGGAGTTCGACCAAGGAGTCGGAGGAACCCGATCTGGTGGGCGCGTCCGCGATGATAGGCAGTTTCAGGCCGTTGTATCGCCGAATGTGGGTTATCGGACTGTTCATCTACAGCGCGTCGGTCATACTCATAGCCGCTGAGCCGTTCGTGCATGGATTGAAGGCGACTGGCGAATCACTGGGAATCAGCGAGTTCCTCATTATACAGTGGATTGCGCCGCTGGCGTCCGAATCTCCTGAGATAATCGTCGCCGTTCTATTCAGTTTGCGTTCCAATCCGAACAATGGCCTGACAGCGCTGATATCTTCGCAGGTGAATCAACTTACGCTGTTGGTGGGAAGCATTGTGCTGGTGTTCAGCGTATCGGCGGGACAGGCGTTGAACTTCCCGCTCGACTACTTTGAACCCAGCGGATTCTTCTCGCGGCTATTCACCGAGTTCGGACTGCAATCGAGCGAGTTCCTGCTGACAGCCGCCGCCGCCACATTTGGCCTGGTCCTGATCTCCACTCGCGTGATCAAGTTGTGGCACGGCCTGATTCTTCTGGGCGTATTCGCGGCGTATATGACGGCTTTGCTGTTCTTCCCCAATATATTTGGAGGCGTTGACGACGTGGGGAATGTATCGCTGCGAATATGGTCATCCGTCATAGCGTTTGGGCTGGCGGCTCTTATGATCGCGCAGAACTGGCGGCGCGCAATGTATGTGTTCAAGGGCGTTCCAGGACCGGATTGTCTGCCAGAGCGCGAGTAGATTCCGCGCCTGAGAGAGCGAGCCGGGCGCGTCGGATTAGAAGCGCGCCGCCTCGCTCGGCGACGGCTTCTAATCCGGAGTCCCCGTCAGCTCGAATCATTCGCTAACCAGTCCGCCGCCCTTTCCGCAATCATAATCGTAGTGGCGTTGGTATTCGCTCTGACCACATCCGGCATCACAGAAGCGTCAATCACACGCAGATTCTCCAGTCCATGTACGCGCAGATACTGGTCCACGACCGCCATGCGGTCGGAAGCGGGCCCCATCTTGCAGGTGCCGGACGAGTGGTGCTGCGTGCCGACATTGGCGAGTATCCAGGCGTCCAGCGCCGAGTCGGACGCCAGGTCTTCATCCGTCGGGTAAACCCTGCGCGCCAAATAACCGGAGAGGGGCGGCGTCTCGGTCAACTCCACGCACGTTCTCACGGCGCCGCGCATTCGCTCCCTGTCTCTCTCGTCGGTGAGATAGCGATAATCAAGATTGGGCTGCTGAGCCGGGTCGGCGGACGCAAGCGTTATGCGGCCAGCGGTAAGCGCCTTTTGCAGCGCCACGCTGAAGCCGCTGTAATTCCCATCCTCCGGTATTTCGACGGTCGTCGGACGATGTTCGCTCGTAAGCAGTATCGGGCTCATCTGCATATCGTTTCGATGCGGCGATCCCGGTGTCGTGTATCTCATTCCTACCTGTATAGAAGGCGAATCTTCGGAGGAAGAGTCAACGTTCGTCTCATACAGCAGGAACGTCGCCGGGTGGTCTCTCAGGTTTTCGCCCACTCCCGGCAAGTCCAGCTTCACCTGTATCCCGAAAGATTCGAGATGCTCTCTGGGTCCGACGCCGGAGAGCATGAGCAGATGGGGCGAATTTATCGCGCCACCGCTCAAGATTATCTCGTTGCCATAAACCTCGAACGTGTCGCCGTCACTTTCGGCCTCTACCCCAACAGCGCGATTGCCGTCGAATATGACGCGGTGGGCGAGAACGCCAGACCGTATAGTCAGATTCAGCCTGTGTCTGGACATAGACAGGTAGGTGAGGTTTGTACTCATCCTGACGCCATCAACGTTGTTCAGGGGCCGCGGGCCCACGCCTTCCGCTTCGGGGTGATTCTGGTCGAGCGCTTCTGGAAATCCCGCCGCAAGGCACGTTTCCCAGAAACTGCGCGGCACAGGCATTGCCTCGTCTTTCGAGTAGCGACGAACGGGGATAGGCCCTTCGCCTCCATGAAAGTCGTCCGCCCCGAATGTGAGATCGGTTTCGGACTTGCGGAAGTAGGGAAGGACGTTGACGAACGCCCACTCGGGGCTGCCCAATTCGGCCCACTCATCATAGTCCTCGGGTATGCCTCTGAAGAAAACCTGGCCGTTCACCGAACTCGACCCTCCGGTCAGTTTGCCCCTGGGCAGTGGAAACGGCTCCCTGTCGGGCGTGGCCGTAGCCATATACCCCCAAGTCTCGGACTCCGGGCCGTAGGCCGCGGGCCAGACCGAGTTGCCGAACTTGACGCTGTCCGGCATAGTATCGAAGTCGGAATAGTCCGGCCCCGCTTCCAGAAGCAGAACCGAGCGATTCGGATTCTCGGTCAGCCTCGAAGCCAGTACCGAGCCGGCGGACCCGGCCCCAACGATGATGTAGTCGTATCTCATGTCGATATCCCCCGATTGTCGCGCGCGAATTTGGTCTGGGCTAGAAGATAATGCCCAGTTCGCGGCGCGTCAACCGAGGGGGAGCGATTCCACCCGCGCGTCATCGAATTATCCTGTTGACAACGGACAATCCTGCATCCAGCTTGTCAAGCCAGTCTTGCTGGGGATGGCGAATAGCGTTCGTGCATATCCTGAATAGGCACACTCCCTCACGCAGGGACAAATCTTGCTCATTCCAGCCGAATCGTTCCAGCGCTGTACGCCGAAAGCGTTGGTGGCACGTCCGCCTCGCTTTCGCCTCGCCCCTCTTGCCGAACATGTATGCCCAGCGCAAATGAGCCAGAAAGTTGCCCACGTCCAGCATAGGGTCGCCTGGACCGGTTTCCTCGAAGTCCACCAGGGCTATGCGTCCATCGCGCAAAATAAGCATCTGGTCATCGTAGAAATCGTTATGGGCGATATGCGAAGGCCGCCATGATGCTACAAATGGATCGAGCGACTTAGTGGCCTGAGACAGCGTTTGGCGTTCAGCCTCATGGCTCTGCAACGCTCGTCTGAAGACGCGCTTCGCTCGTACATAAGCGCCTGAGAGGTTGAAGGGGCGAGCGTCAGGTTTTGGATTCGGCGCAGACCATAGCTTTTCAAGACCGTCGAGCAGCAGATTGGGGTCCGGCTGTCTCCCACGCCTTATGTATTGGCGCAGATTCGCGCCGGGTATCTCCGAAAGCCATATAACTCCACCATCATTCCAATAACCGGCGAGCCGGGGCGAAACGAATCCCGAATGGGCCGTAAGCTCAGCCGCCTCTATCAGGGGAGACACAGCCGAAGGGCGAATCACTCGGGCATAGAATCTGGCTCTGCCAATGCGGTGGCGCAACACTGCGCGATTGCCCGGCCTGTATCGCACCGTATCTACGTGAATTCGCCGCGCGGGAACCGCGAGAACGTATTTGTTGACAAGCCTGAGAGCGGATTCTACCGAAGCCGCTTCGCTTAGCCCGGGAAGATGAGGGTCTTCGGGGTAGCGAAAGAGTCTGGCAGGTTGGTCTCTATCGAGTTCGATTACGAAATTTTCATGCGGAATGAACTCGTCGGGATGCCACTCGGCCATGTAGGTGACAGTCATGCGCCTGCCGGGGACGTGGCTAAGCTGGCGAACGCGGATTCTATATGGGTTGGATTCAGACGCGCCAATATGCAAGCAATATGAGTCCCAGACCCACTTCCCAATGAACAGGTTGGCTATGCCGCGCAGGTCGCGGTCTTCAAAGCTCACTTCCGGATATATAGGTATGACGGCGGGCGATTCTGACATATTGTCTAGCTGTCGTCGTCGTCATCGCTGTCATCGCTATCGTCATTGTCGGTAGGCGTGGGCGTGTCTATGCCGTCGCTGTCCGTTCCGTCATTGTCGGTAGGCGTGGGCGTGTCTATGCCGTCGCTGTCGGTTCCGTCATTGTCGGTGGGAGTAGGCGTGTCAATGCCATCGCTGTCGGTTCCATCGTTATCCGTCGGAGTGGGCGTGTCTATGCCGTCGCTGTCGGTGCCGTCATTATCGGTGGGGGTGGGCGTGTCTATGCCGTCGCTGTCGGTGCCGTCGTTGTCAGTGGGAGTGGGCG
>CAZXFX010000081.1:0-12288 GCA_964640295.1 uncultured Dehalococcoidia bacterium
ACATAGCCATGCGCTTTCCAAGTTCTCATACCCTTTTTAGACTTTACCTACCCCTCTCAGCCCGTCGAGGGCTGAGAAGGGTAGGCGCGTAGTAGGTCGGCGCGCCCTTCGATAGGCTCAGGGCGAACGGATTTTTGATTTATCTATCCTTGTGAACCCGTTGAGGTGGAAGGGGCTTTTGCGCGAGGTGGAATCCTGGCATCGTTTGTCTAACTTGATGTAGATTCTCGGGCGCGCCGCTGGGTTGCATTTACGTCGGTTTATGGATATTGGAATTGTTCTGGTGAGCGAGCAGGTGGGCTGCAGGTAGCGCGCAGGTGACCTGCTGATGGGCTCAGGCGCGATTTAGACCTGCATTTCACCTGCAGACACCTGTATTTACCTGTTCAGAGATATTTTTTTGCCGGTTGTAGGTTTATTTCATAAATGGTTGGTTATCCGTTATTGGCGTTCAGCAAGATTCAGCGACGAAATCGCGCGTGTCTGTGTTCGTTCAGAGTATAGGTATGCTGTCATATATAGCGCACTAATGTTCTTGGGGGCAATTATAGCATAGGGAGGAGGAATGGGGAATAGTGAATTGTGAATTTGGAATTGTCTGACGACTGATTGGGGTTGAGACTTCCCCCGTTGAGGGCTGAGAGGGGTAGGCGCATAGTAGGTCGGCGCGCCCTTCGACAAGCTCAGGACGAACGGATTTTTGATTTACCTACCCCCTGTGAGCCCGTCAAGGTGGGATGGGTTTTTGATTGGTTTGGGCGTTTGCCTATCCCTGTGGACCCGTCGAGGGTGGAAGGGGTTTTTGCGGGAGGTGGGGCGCGCCGACCAATTTGATACGGTTTCCACGTCGGCGCGCTTCTTGACCGTTATTCAGGCCGTTCATATAATGACGCCAACTAAACGTGCATGGAGAGGCGATTGAGTTACGAACATCTTATTCTTGACATACAGGACCATATCGGGGTCATAACATTGAATCGGCCTGAGGTTCTCAACGCGATGAACCGCAAGCTCTTTAGCGAGATTGATACCGCCTTCACACAGTTGGAGGACGACGATGACGTCCACGCGATCATAATTACGGGCACAGGCGGAAGAGCTTTCTCGGCGGGCGCGGACATCCATGAGATGGCTGAGCAGGCGAAGATGGACAATCCGCCGCCGCCTGACCCCAAGAGGCCGGAGTACGCCTGGCGCATAGCGGAGGTTTCGAAGCCGACCATTGGAGCGCTGAACGGACTCGCGTTTGGAGGCGGCGCGGTGCTGGCTTCCAGTCTGGACATACGGGTCGGCTGCGAGCGAACGCGATTCCGATTCCTCGCCGTCCAGTATGGACGGGTCAATTCTACATGGAGTCTGCCGCAGCAAGTAGGATGGCCCATGGCGAAGGAACTGCTGTTCACCGCAAGAGTGGTAGAGGCTGACGAGGCGCTGAGGATAGGGTTGCTCAATCATCTCGTGCCGTCCAATGAGCTTATGGACAAGGCTCTCGAACTGGCCGAGCTAATAGCCGCGAACGACGCGCGCATGGTGCAGGGAGTCAAGAGGCTGCTGATCCACAATATCGGGGAAGGATGGCGGTCTCACTATCAGAACGAACTGGACGCCCAGGCGAACGAACTCGCCCCCACTCCGGTGCTGGAAGGGTTCAAGCCATTCTTGGACAGAAAGGGAAGAATTTAGATATGACGGAACTAAACACGCCACTCGAAGGGCTAAGGCTGCTCGATCTCGGGAGATACCAGGCGGGGCCTCGCTGCGCGCTGATGTTCGCGCGCATGGGAGCCGAGGTCATAAAGATAGAGTCGCTCAATGGCGACGAAAGCCGCCGAAACGGGCCGCGAGTCAGGGGACAGAGCGCCTACTGGGTGCAGTACAACTCCGGCAAGAAGAGCCTTGCCATCAATCTGAGAACCGACGAGGGCAAAGAGGTTCTGCGCGACCTTGTGAAAGAGTCCGACTTCTTCCTGCAGAATTTCAGGCCCGGCACCATAGACATAATGGGCTTCGGCTACGAGGAACTCAAGAAACTGAATCCGCGCATCATTATGATAAATGTGTCCGCCTACGGACAGTACGGTCCCTATAAGGAGCGAGTGGGCTTCGACCCGATAGGGCAGGCGATGGGCGGCCTGATGTCGCTTACGGGCTTCGAGGGCGACCCGCCCATCCGCACCTTCTTCCCGCTGATAGACCGCATTACCTCGCTTCACGCCACCATCGGCGCGCTCGCCGCTCTGAGGGAGCGCGAGTTCTCGGGAATGGGCCAGGAACTGGAAGTGTGCCTGGCGGACACGGGATACACGGTCAACGAGATTCCGATTTCCGCGTATTTGGGCGACGGCTATGAACAGCCGCGAGAGGGCAATGGACGAGGCACCGGCGGAACCTATAAGACGAAGGACGGCTGGATGATAATCGCGGCCACCAACGAGAATATGTGGGTTCGGCTCTGCGAGGCGGTGGAGCGTCCGGAGTGGCTCGAGGACGAACGGTTCGCCACCCGCGAACTGCGCTCTCAGAACGCCGAGGCGCTGGAAGACGGGCTGAGCGAATGGTTCGCGCAGCAGGAGATGCAGCCGGCAGCCGACCATCTCGCGTCGCTTGGCGTGCCGTGCTCGCCGGTGAATACCACCGCGCAGGCCGCGCGCGATCCGCATCTCACGGAGCGCGAGATAATGATGGAGATCCCGGATCGCGTGGCGGGGACGATGTGGGTTACGGGCAAGTCCATCAAGTTTGGCAGGACGCCGATGGTCGTCGGAGAGACGCCTCTGGTGGGTGAACACACGACCGAGATACTGCGCGACGTGCTTGGATATGGAGACGACAGGATACAGGCGCTCCAGGATTCGCAGGTAGTGCGGTCGGCGGAAATGGCGGCTGCGGCTGCGGATTAGACTGCCCTGGATGTTTGAGCAAGATTGAGCGAGGGCGGCGCTAATTGTCCGCCCTCACTTCATTGAACCATAAAGCCATATTGAGGATTGAGCAGAATGTCTTCAGATGACAGGCCGCTACACGGCAAAGTCGCGCTCGTTACCGGGTCGGGTCGCAACATTGGTCGAGCGACGGTCCTCGAGCTGGCGCGGCGCGGCGCGGATGTGGTCGTCAACTCCAGGTCGAACCGCGAAGAGGCGGAGTCGGTGGCCGCCGAGGCGAGGGATTTGGGAGCGAACGCGACTGTCCAGATCGCGGACGTGGCCGATCCCAGGCAGGTGTACGATATGGTCGGCGCGGCTATTGCGGAGTTTGGGCGCGTTGATATTTTGGTCAACAACGCCGGCATGAGGCAGTCCAAGCCATTCGCCGAGATGACGATAGAGGATTGGCGCGCGGTGAACGGCGTCAACATGGACGGTCCGTTCTATGCCTGCCAGGCGGCGGTTCCGGGCATGATAGAGCGGGGTTGGGGCAGGATAATAAACGTTTCCGGTCTCAACGCATTCTCCGGAAGGGCTGAGTGGGCGCACGTTTGCGCTGGCAAGATGGGCGCCCTGGGGCTGACCCGCGCGCTGGCGGTCGAACTCGCTCCGCATGGCATACTTGTAAACCACATTGTCCCGGGCGCGTTCGACACGTCTCGGGTGGAGGGGCAGAGCGCGCCCGTCGATGGTGGACAGGCTTCCGGAATACCGGTGGGACGCCTTGGCCTGCCGGAAGAGATAGCCAGGACGGTCGCGTTCCTCGTTTCGGAAGGCGCTGACTTCATTACGGGGCAGACGATGCACGTGAATGGAGGAGCGCTGAGAGGATGAACCGACGAGCGGGTCGCGCCGCTGATATAAGAATGATTTTCAAGTGGAGACGCGCGTGAAGATACGAGCGCTGTTCTTTGCCAGTTACAGGGAAAAAGCGGGCGCAGGGCGCTTGCTGTTGGAACTCGACGACGGAGCGACCGTCCGCGATCTGGTCAATGCGGCGCGCGAGCGCTTCCCCGGGCTGCCCGAATCCGAGCGAATCGTGGTGGCGGTCAATAACGAATATCAAGATCACGATTTCGCGCTAACCGACGGGGATGAAGCGGCGTTCATTCCGCCCGTCAGCGGTGGATAGCCTGAAGGGGGATCCCAGAACATGATACTGATAACTCATGACGAACTGGACGTAGATGAAGTTGTGTCTGAGGTGGCTCATCCCGGCGCCGGCGCGATTGTCACCTTCGTTGGAACTACGCGCGACAACACGGCCGGGCGCAGTGTTATCTTCCTGGAATACGAAGCGTACCGCCCCATGGCCGATCAGCAGTTGGCGCGTGTCGCGGAGGAGATGCGCCGTCGCTGGGAGTTGACGGGAGTCGCTATACATCACAGGCTGGGGAAGCTGGCGATAGGCGAAGCGAGCCTGGTTGTCGGAGTGTCCTCTGCGCACCGCAAAGAGGCTTTCGAGGCTTGCCATTACAGCATTGACAGAATCAAGCAGATCGTTCCAATCTGGAAGAAAGAGTTCTTCGAGGGCGGCGAAGTCTGGGTGGGGAGTCAGTCCGACTTCGACCCTGTGCGTTCCGGTCAGGCGGTTGTCTGAATCAGCGAATAATCAACCGAATATCGTCATTTCGGCGTCGGCGTATAGTTGGAATGTCAAAATCTGAGCGAAAAGTTGGAAATCTTGTATATTTTACATGAAATCCGACATTGTTTATTTAGATAGTGCAGAATTTCACAATCAAAATCCTTGATAATCGTAAGATTCTCTGATATAGTTTCCAGCTAACACCCTGTCCTATACGCATTGGAAACAGGGTGCTATTCGATGAATTATAGCCATGTCGCTTGCTGTAAAACCGGCGTTGAGCGACATTCGATACCTGGAAGAGCATGGCAGCTTTGGTTGAACCTGCGCCGACTCTTCTTCAAGCGATGAGAGAGAAGAATGCAAAGCTATTATGTCTGGACAATAGGTTGCCAGATGAACAAAGCGGACTCCGAAAGACTGGAGAGCGCTTTGGGGCAGATGGGGCTGTTCCCCGGTGAATCCGCTCGCGACTCGGACGTAATCGTGCTGAACAGTTGCGTGGTGCGCGGCAGCGCTGAGGAGCGTGTTGTCGGGATGCTGACCCATCTCAAGCCCGTCAAGCAGCGCGACCCCGACAAAGTGCTTGCCCTGATGGGGTGCATGGTCGGTCCGCGCAAGGACGCCCTAAGCGAGCGATTCCCATACGTTGACGTGTTCATGCAGCCTCAGCAGTACGCGCCGCTCATCGAACTTCTCGGCGACAGGATGGGCATAGACCCGGACGGGTGCGTGGGGCCTCTGTCGGCGGCGCCCAGCGTTTCGACGTATATCCCCATTATCCATGGATGCGACAAGTTCTGTTCCTTCTGCATCATCCCGTACCGACGGGGACGGGAAGTGAGTCGCTCCATCGGAGACGTGGTGAACGAAGCGACCCTCCTGGCGCGTCGCGGAGTCAAAGAGGTCACGCTGCTCGGTCAGAATGTGGATTCCTACGGACACGACCTGCCCGGCGGCATTGACCTGGGAGACCTGCTTGCGGCCGTCAACGAAGTGGAAGACTTGGAGCGAATTCGCTTTCTGACTTCGCACCCGAACGACATGAGCGACCATATAATTGACGCGATTGCAGACCTCGACAAGGTTTGCGAGCATGTGAATTTGCCGTTTCAGGCGGGCGACGACAACGTTTTGGCGGATATGCGTAGGGGATACACCAACGCTGAGTATAGGGAGAAGATAGACACGATACGGGAACGCATTCCGAACGTGTCGCTTGCCACCGACCTCATTGTGGGCTTTTGCGGAGAAACGGAGGAGCGGTTCGAGCGGACCGCCGAGCTTGTGCGAGACATAAAATTCGACAAGGTTCACGCCGCCGCGTATTCGACGCGACCCGGCACGATAGCCGCCCGGCTGATGGAAGATGACGTTCCGGATGAGGAGAAACGTCGTCGTCTCAAGGTGATAGAAGAGATTCAGGAACAGGTCTCCACTCAAATCAATGCCAAGCTGCTGGGATCCGTTCAGCAAGTTTTGGTGGAAGGCAGACGCAAGGGAAGATGGTTCGGACGGAACCGCAACGACAAGCTGGTGTTCTTCGACAGTTCCCAAGACATGACTGGCAAGATGACCGACATTAGGGTGGAGCGCGCGAGTCCCTGGTCTCTTCAGGGCGCGCTGATAGACGAGAAAGACATAGTCGCAGCCGCGCGGTAGTGGCCTGAATCCGGCCTGGGGTTGGAGAATTATGTTAAAGACAGAGACCAAGATACCGACTATTCCCATAACCGAAATCGAGCAGTCCGCGTTCTGCACCACTGACGATGAGCTTAGTTCCAGAAGGCTGGACGATGAGTTCGCCGCCGGCGTTCGCTGGCAAAAGCTTCCAATAGAATATATGCGGATGAAGCCTGATGAACTGGATTCGCGCATAACGGAGGCTCGCTCGAAACTGGGCAGCTCTGTCGTCGTTCTGGGACACCATTACCAGAGGGACGAGGTCATCAAGTTCGCCGATTTCCAGGGCGACTCTTTCAAGCTGTCCCAGTTCGCCGCCTCGCAGGAAAGCGCCGACCATATAGTATTCTGCGGCGTGCATTTCATGGCCGAAACCGCGGACATACTGAGCTCCCCCTCGCAAAAGGTAATTCTCCCCAATCTCACCGCAGGCTGCTCCATGGCGGATATGGCGCAAATTGACGATGTTCTGGACTGCTGGGATGACCTCTCTTATGTGCTTGGCGACGGCGGCATTACGCCCATTACGTATATGAACTCCACGGCGGACATCAAGGCGCTCTGCGGACGCAATGACGGCATAGTTTGCACGTCGTCGAACGCGCCCGCCACGTTCGAGTGGGCGTTCGGGCGCGGCAGCCGCGTCCTGTTTCTGCCAGACCAGCATCTCGGACGCAACACAGGCCTGAAGATGGGCGTGGACCTGGACGACATGATCGTTTGGAACCCGTTCAAGGAACTCGGAGGCAACTCGGAAGAAGACGTGGCGAACGCCAGGGTGATTCTCTGGCAGGGCCACTGTTCTGTTCACACTCGCTTCACCGTCTCACAGATCGAGGAGGCGCGAGAGAAGTATCCGGACGTCAATGTGCTGGTTCATCCCGAATGCACTATGGAGGTGGTCGAGGCGGCGGACTATAACGGCTCGACCGAATATATCAAGGCCAGGATAGCGGATGCGCCTCCGGGATCTGTATGGGCGGTGGGCACCGAGATTAGCCTCGTCAACAGGCTGGCGGCGGAGCATCCCGATAAGCTGGTGTTCTGTCTCGACTCGGTAATATGCCCCTGCTCGACCATGTATCGCATTCATCCCGCATACGTATCGTGGGTGCTCGACGGACTCAACGAGGGCGTTGTGGTCAACCGCATAGAGGTGGACGAAGACACAGCCGCCGAGGCTCGCGTAGCGCTGGATCGTATGCTGTCGGTGGTGTAGGCGCGGCAAGCCGTCACCCGTTGGTGGACGGGGAGCGCGCGTTCCATATCAGCATGACGATGGACAGGACTATTAGCGCGAGCGCGATGGGTCCCGTCAGAAGTCCCAGGCTGGCGATAGTCAGCGCGGAGAACGCGAGGACTACCACTCCCTATCAGTCCAACGGATAGCCATCGGGTTTTCATGTTCCGAGACATTATCGCTAGCGTGACCATCAGCGCGACGCATACGCCGCATAGCGACAGCGCCGTCCAAGTCAGTTGTGGATTGGGACGCATATCCATTAGCCAGTAGGCTATCATCAGGACGGCTTGCGACGTGAAAGCGGCTAAGAACAGAATGAGCAGTGTCAGTTTCATATTGAACATCCTCGCATATATTATAGCAAAGGCATTGGATCATCGAGCGCGCGCTATCATGGAGTCGTTACGACCATGCTGATAACTTTCGACATCATCAATCTCATTGACGCCGCGCTTGCTGAAGATGTGATCGCAGGCGACCCGACTACCGATACGCTCATTCCGCCCGACCTCACAGGTCGCGCCGCGCTGGTGACGCGCGATCGCGGCGCGTTGGCCGGCGTGGAAATAGCGACCGCGGTGTTCGAGCGGTTCGACCCTTCTCTTCGCGCCGAAGTTCTCATGCGTGACGGCTCTACTGTGTCGCCCGGAGATCGAGTGGCTCAGGTAAGCGGCAGTGTCGCTTCTATGCTCAAGGCGGAGCGCACCGCCGTCAATTTCCTGCAACGCCTGAGCGGTGTCGCTTCTGAGACCCGCCGCTATGTGGACGCCGTTTCCGGTCTCGACGCGAAGATAGTGGACACGCGAAAGACGACGCCCGGCCTTCGCAAGCTGGAGAAGTACGCGGTAACCATGGGCGGCGGATACAACCATCGCTATAATCTCGCGGACGGCATTCTCATCAAGGACAATCATATCGAAGCGCTCGCTCTTCAGGGACTTGGCATTGGCGATGTCGTGAAGCGGGCGCAGGCCGGAGCGTCTCACACGATCAAGGTGGAAGTGGAAGTGGAAACCATCGCGCAGCTCAGGGAAGTTCTGGACGCGGGCGCCGACCTCGTTCTTTTGGACAATATGTCTGTCGAGCGGATGCGTGAAGCGGTCAAAGTGGCTGACGGCAGGGCCATTACCGAGGCGTCGGGCGGGATTACGCTGGATACGGTGAGAGCCATCGCGGAAACAGGGGTTGACATCATTTCGGTTGGCGCGCTTACGCATTCCTCGTCCGCTATGAATATAAGCCTGGACATGGTAATTGATGGATGAACTCTTCACCCGGCAAGAGGTCCTTCATCGCGCTGCTTGCCGCGATTCTGTTCGTCGTAGGCGTCGCTGGCGGAAGAGTCTGGATTGATGAGCGAGACGCCGTTTGGCCCCCAGAGTATCTGGTCAACCGAATAGCGATAGTCACCGATGACGGAACAGTGAGTTCGCTCAGGCCGGACGGGAGCGATCAACGACCAATTTCTGAAGGAGCGGGCTATTTTACGTGGCCCACGTGGTCGCCGGACGGTCGGCGAGTCGCCTACTCGGGGGTCGTAGAGAACGCTCGGGGCGACCCTGTAACCACTCTTTTCTTGCGCGATATGACTACCGAGAAGTCGCGGGCCGTTCGCGAAAGCGCTCCCGGATTCACCGGGCTTCTGGCGGATGGAGTCGTTCACTACCCGCTATGGTCTCCGGATGGTCGAGAGTTGGCGTTCATCGCGGCGACGCGGGAACGCGGACTGACTCTATACCTCGACGACGTCACGGATTCTTACGGCCCGGTTTCTATACTGGACAGAGGGCCGCTGTGGATGTCATGGTCGTCGGACTCCAACAGCATCGCGGTTCATCGCGCCGAAGAACATTTTGTGGTCAGGGCGGGCAGCGGCAACAATCGCCAGATAATCCCAACGCCATTTCGTTCCCAAGCTTACAGAGTTCCCGCCTGGACGCCGGGGATGGACGAATTCAACGCAGTCAAGTTGACGTCGGGAGTCATGTTCGGACTCTATGCCGTGCCCGCTTCCAGCCCTGTATCCGCGACTCCGTTGGTTGGGGTGAGTCCCAATGCAGCCTTTCTGTGGGCCGCCGACGGTTCACGCCTGGCGATAGCCGACGAGGTCAGGCCGGTCATCTACGGAAGCGCGGTCATGTTCCTTTATAGGCAGTTGCGCATTCTTGACTCGACGAACTTCGAGAGCCAGGTCAGCGTGAGCGAGAATATAGTCTCATTCTTTTGGTCGCCCGACTCTTCCAAGATAGCCTATGCCACACTCTTGGGTTCCTCAGGCGCGATGCGGTGGACGTTGCTGGATGTCGAATCGGGGGACAGAAGCGCTCTGGTGGATTTTCTTCCCTCCCCCGACCAGTTGACCATGTTCCAGTTCTTCGATCAGTACGCGTACTCGCATCGAGTATGGTCTCCCGACAGTCGCTATCTGGTGTTCGCCGGAACTCTGAGCGAATCCGCCGTGACCGCCGGGAATAGCGTCAGCAGCCGCGTGTTCATAGTGGATACGGGTCCCATGCAGTCTGTTCAGCCCATTGCGGAAGGCGTATTGGGTTTCTGGTCTCCTTCTTAGGGTCAGGAACCCTCATATCTCCCTTCACACCCTCCGTATCGCCATGCTACAATTCACAAATTAAGAACATAAGTACACACATTATTGAAATTTATGAACCAACTTCCGACGGACAGAAAAACCGCGTGAACAGGAAAATACAGGCGCTTGCAGGTGAAATGCAGGTACCAGACCCTACCAGCAAGTCCCCTGCGACCCACCTGCTCGTTCGCCAGCGTGATTTCTATATCCATAAGCTGACGCAAATACAATTCAGGATATATCCGCTTTTGCGGCGTTTCGTTTTGAGTCCGGTAGTTGAATTTGGCGTTAAGCGTTGCATTGTTTTCACTTGTATGGCAAAGTATGCCTTGATAATGGATTAGTTGACCAGACAAATGTCTGTTCGCGGAAAATTATGAGGAGAAAGTCACGTGATGAATATAAAGACAATTGTGGGCGCGTCGTTAGCTTTAGTATTGGTTGCGTTGCTAACGTCCATATCGCCCACACAAGCTCAATCGTCTGAAGCGCCCACTGGCCTGGCTGTGTCGCAGCCTCCGGGAGGAGCGGTTACGATCGAGTGGAACGAAGTCCCCGGAACCACTTACTATTCGATCAAATGGATATCTGTGGAGGATGAAGGGAAGCCCGGAATATCGCAAAGGCGCGATGGGACGAGTGTAGTTACGTCCCCCATTGAAGAGAACATAACGCAAGGGGCGATGATACAGAGTTCCTCATCCCGAGGCACGTCTGTTAAATTGCCAAGCGACCTATCCGAGGGTTGGTGGTTCGTGTTCGTTGCGTCGGTGACAAGCAAAGTGACGAGCGATTACTCGGAGCCCGTTTACTTCGAGGTTCGATCCTATGACACGCCTGACAACGCGATGGCGGCGCGCTGGTGGAACAAGCTGAACGGCGAGCAGATGGTTGCCGCTCTGTATGGAGACAGCGCGACAGAAGAGCAGATGATGTCGGCTAAGAAGATGTACGCGGATCTGGACGGCGAAACGAAGGCGATGGTGAACGCAGCCGCCGTTGAGTTGTACGGCGAGGGTAATCACTACAGCGTGGGAGCGTGGTGGGAGACGCTGGACTGTCGTCTGATGCGGGTAGCGGCCGGAGACGGCAACGTGGCTGACTCGTCGAGCGCGTTCTGCGCGCACTATCCCGGATCGGGCGCGGCGAAGATACTGGACGCCGAGTCGAAGATGTTCGTGGACACGGTGGGCAAGGCGCTCCTGGGTCGCTACGACATAGGCGTATACCCGATGAACTCCGCGATGGCGGCGCGCTGGTGGAACACGCTGAACGGCGACCAGATGGTGGCGGCGCTGTACGGGGATGAGGCGTCCGAATATCAGATGATGGCGGCCAAGAGGATGTACGCCGGTCTGGAAGGCGAGACGAAGAGGATGGTGAACGAGGCGGCTGCTGATTTGTATTACAGTGGTCTCCAAAACGGCCATGGCCACTACCACAGCGTGGGAGAGTGGTGGGAGACGTTGGACTGCCGCAAGATGCGTGTTGCGGCTGGAGACGGCAACGTGGCCGATTCGTCGAGCGCTTTCTGCGCGCACTATCCGGGTTCGGGAGCGGCGAAGATACTGGACGCCGAGTCGAAGATGTTCGTGGACATGGTGGGCAAGGCGCTCCTGGGTCGCTACGACATAGGCGTGTACCCGATGGACTCCGCGATGGCGGCGCGCTGGTGGAATACGCTGAACGGTGAGCAGATGGTGGCCGCGCTGCATGGTGATGGGGCGACCGAAGCCGAGATGACGGCTGCCAAGAAAATGTACGCCGATCTAGACGGATTGACTAAGGGTAAGGTGAACGCGGTCGCTGCTGAGTTGTACGGCGAAGGTCACCACTACAGCGTGGGAGCGTGGTGGGAGACGTTGAACTGTGAGTTGATGCGGGTAGCGGCCGGAGACGGCAACGTGGCCGACCCGATGAGCGCGTTCTGCGCGCACTATCCTGGTTCTGGAGCGGCGAAGATACTGGACGCCGATTCGAAGATGTTCGTGGACATGGTGGGCAAGGCGCTCCTGGGTCGCTACGACATAGGCGTGTACCCGATGGACTCCGCTATGGCGGCGCGCTGGTGGAATACGCTGAACGGCGAGCAGATGGTGGCCGCGTTGTATGGAGATGAGGCGACCGAAGAGCAGATGATGGCGGCCAAGAGGATGTACGCAGACCTGGAAGGCGAGACGAAGAGGATGGTGAACGAGGCGGCTTCTGATTTGTATTACAGTGGTCTCCAAAACGGCCATGGCCACTACCACAGCGTGGG
>CAZXFX010000082.1:0-11991 GCA_964640295.1 uncultured Dehalococcoidia bacterium
GGAGTGTCTGTTCGGCGGTGGCCGTTCGCATTGTCATCTCAAGCCTCCGGAGTTCGTCGCGCGGCGTCCCGACTCGTCTTTCGTTCGACCATTATACAGTATGCGGACATGGCGCCACCTCTCTCGCGTCCCAAATTCGACAGGGAGCTTGAATGACTACACAACTTTGACTTCAGTGGCTAAGATGTTCGCGGAAAGTGGTAAATTCACAGTGCGTTATGCAAGACGCGAGTTCTCGAAATCGCTCGCCCGTTAGCCTGCAAGCCTTTCAATCTGGCATGATTTAGATATGGACGACAGGGCGGAAAGGAAGAGATTGGATTGGATAACCCAACCGAAACGCCGCTACCCAAGCAACTCAGCATGATTATCGAGCCTCGCGCTGTCCGACTCATGCCGCAATCGGCAACTCCCGTCGGATTTACTATGCGCGGCTTTCAGCCCGGCGATGAGGATTCGTGGATAAGGCTGATAAATACAGGCGAGTATGGCTCGGACTGGGATAGAGCCAGGCTCGATGAGTATATGACGGGCCCGGAACGAATATCGGGTTCCAGGGTGGTCGAGCGCGACGGTGTCATAGTCGCCGCCACATTCGCTTCTATACAGCCGGACATGGAAAATACGGGTAGGGTGGACTTTGTAACCAGTCTCCCGGAATATCGCGGGTATGGGCTTGGCAGGCTCGTATGCAGCGAGGTGGTACGCTATTTGGTTGATAGCGGATACTCCCGCGTCATACTGTTCACCGACGACTGGCGACTGCCCGCGATTTCCCTTTACCTCTCGATGGGCTTCCAGCCCCAAATGACCCGCGAGGATATGCCCGGAAGATGGGAAACGATAAAACGCAATCTAGGAGGCGAATAGTTGAGAGAACTCAGACTTGGGCTGGCCGGACTGGGACACGGTGAGACTGTCCTGGGCGCTAATCGTTCTCATATCCCCATAAGAGTGACTTCGCTCTGCGACACCAACGAAGAACGCCTGGAAGCAGTTGCGCGCTCGCATGGCATAACCGACGTCACCACCGATTTCCAGGAACTTGTGACCAATCCCGATCTGGACATAGTTGGAATCTACACGCCGGGCCCGCTTCACGCGGACCAGATTCTCGCGGCCCTTGACGCGGGAAAACACGTCATGGTCACCAAATCCATGGTCTATACCATCGAGGAGGCTGAGCGAGTAGTAGAGGCGGTGGACAGAACGGGTCTGAAACTGCTGGTCACGCAGACGATGCGTGGCCGCTACGATTTCATGGAAGCCAAGCGCCTCTGCGACGCGGGCATGATCGGCGAACTATTCATGGCCGAAGCGCACTACGTCCACGACCTGCGCCCAGTCTATGAACAGACCCCGTGGCGAACGAGGATGCCGCAAGACCTGATTCTGGGTGGCGCGTGTCACCCGATTGATCTCCTCCGCTGGTTCATGGGCGATATAGCGGAGGTGCACTGCTACGGACTCAGAGGCGGCGTAGCCCCAGACTATCCGCAAGAGGATAATTTCGTAATCAATGTTCGGTTCGCTACCGGGAAGATAGGCAGGGTAGCCAACTTTCTGGGCGTCATACATACGCCCGGCGTTCCCATGAACAGCCTGTCGGTCTATGGAACCAAGGGTACTATTCTGGACAACAAGATACGGCTCGACTCCGATGAATGGCTGCCGCAGCGCGACTTCAATATCGAGTATCCTCCTGCTGGCGGACACAGAGGCGAGATGATGGTCATGCTGCAACACATGGCGGACTGCGTCCTCGAAGACGCGACGCCCTGGGTGGGCGCCAGAGAGGGAGCGCGGGTCGTATCCACCGGCCTCGCCTGCTGGGAATCCCTCAGAACGGGCTTTCCCGCGCAAGTGCGAAACGAATTCTGACCCCAATCCCAAAACCGCCCTCCGCTCTAGCCGCCAGCCGATTCTACACCAGCGCGTTGTGGCCGGTCAGATCGCGCCCCAGTATCAGCGTGTGGATGTCATGCGTCCCCTCGTATGTATCCACAGTCTCCAGGTTCAGCATATGCCGAATGGATGGATGCTCCAGCACGATGCCCGATCCGCCAAGTATTTCTCGCGCCGAGCGCGCCGCCTTCAGCGCCGACCTCACGTTTTCGCGCTTCGCCAGCGACACCTGTGCGAACCCCATCTTGCCCTGATCCTTCAAGATCGCCAGTCTCCACGAAAGCAGCAGCCCGCGCGTATGGTCGGACACCATATCCACCAGCTTGTCCTGTACCAACTGCCGCGACGCTATCGGCTGGCCGAACGTCTCGCGCGTCTGGGAAAAATCCAGCGCGTCCTGGTAAACAGCCTCGATTGCGCCCAGAACTCCCCATGTGATTCCGTAGCGCGCCTGTGTCAGACAAGAAAGCGGCCCGCGCAGCCCCGCGACGTTCGGCAGCATCGCGCTCGCGGGAACACGGCAATCCTCCAGAACGAGCTCGCTCGTCACCGACGCTCTCATGCTCATCTTATGCTTTATGGCGTTCGCCGCGAAGCCCGGCGTATCGGTCGGAACGAGGAATCCGCGAACAACGCCGTCCTCGTCCGCCGCCCATACCAGCGCCACGTCCGCGATATTTCCGTTGGTAATCCACATCTTGGAGCCGTTTAGTACGTAGCTCTCGCCGTCCTTGACGGCCCGCGTTCGCATCGCGCCCGGGTCCGACCCGCCCTCATGTTCCGTCAGACCGAAGCATCCAATCATTTGCCCGCTAGCCATCTGGGGAAGATATTCCCGCTTCTGCTCCTCGGAGCCGTATGCGTATATCGGGTACATCACCAGCGCGCCCTGCACGCTCGCAAAGCTTCGCAGTCCGGAATCAACATGTTCCAGTTCGTACATGATAAGCCCGTATGAGACATTATTGACTCCCGCCGCTCCGTACTCAGCGGGCAGGTTCGCCCCAAAGTAACCCATCTCCCCAAGCTTGGGCGCCAGATGTTGGGGAAACTCGCCCCGTTCCCAGTAGTCCGCGATGTCCGGCGCCGCCTCCGAGTCCAGAAACTGTCGCGCTGTCGCCTGTACCTGCTTTTCCTCATCGCCCAGCATATCCAATACGTCGTAGTAATCGAGCATCTCGCCTGCCTCTGATAGTGGTATTCGCCAGTGATTGTATAAGTTCGCAGCCTGTCGGTGGTAGTCAGAGCGATAATTCGAGCCCGTATCAACTTAGTCGGCGCCTACCTCGCGCAAAAGTCCCTTCCACCTCGATGGAGGAATGCTAGGATGGGGGGTGATCCAACTCTCCAACCGATCTCGAAAACCCACAAGATGGTGGCATAACGTATAAAATAAATCTTGACACCATTTCCGCTTGTTAGCTGTTTTTATGTGCGGTCGCGGAGGGGAAGCGGATTGGCGGCGCGCTTGCGCGGAACGCGAGTCGCCGACAGTCCGAGTCCAATCTCCCCGACGATATATTGGAATCTGGTCTGCTGAACTTGCGGATCCACGTCAATTCAGGTGTCATCTAGTCAAATCGTTGACGTTTACAAGAATCGTTGCTGAGAATTTCTCAGCAGTCAGACGCATAACATCACAGACAATAACTTGGAGAAAAATGAAAAGACTTTTAATCATATTGGCGCTCGCATCCATAGCGACGGCGGCATTCGCCACGACGATTATGGCGAGCGGCTTGGGCGACGGCTCTCAAGGCTGATACTGGGGGGCGACCGAAAACTGGGGAAACGCTTGGTGTCGGCAAGGGCGAGAATCTGAAGGTGGAGGACCAGATCAAGGTAAAGGTTCGCAAGAAAATTGTTGATAGGGAGGATGACCTGGTTCTGACAGCCAGCGCTCGCAGAGGGGCTCACAAGACGCTGAAGCGAAATGATTACGCAGTTATGATCATGCCATTTTGGAATGCTGGGGACGGATGTTTCGACGCCCCGATAGTCCGCAACTTTTCGCCTCTGCTAGGGTGCAGTGTTCAGAAAGCTCCCGGATAGGACGGCTTTCTTGTTTTTCGCCAGGACTTCGTTTAGCGGCGCAATACGCGATTGCCTACACCGTGTCTAGCTCATTGGCGGAGGTCCGTCGAATTCATATCCACGCTCCTCGACGTCCAGTCTGCGGTTACCAACCCGCCATATCCTTGCCGAAATCCTGGCTTGTATGCTATTTTATGTATGTCGGGGAGTGGCGCAGCTTGGTAGCGCACTTGCATGGGGTGCAAGGGGTCGCTGGTTCGAATCCAGTCTCCCCGACCATATATAGACACACTGAAGAAGGCCGCTCGATCTGGGCGGCTTCCTTGTTTTGAGAACGGCCTGATTTCCATTGCGCGAAATAGACGGCTATCGGAGGCGCTCATGTCCGTTAGGTCAGGCGAAGAATTTCTGGAAGGTTTGAGGGACGACAGGGAGATATGGCTGGAGGGCGAGCGTGTCGAGGATGTAACCACGCATCCCAAGTTGGCGCGCATGGCCAAGACCCTCGCCAGCGTTTATGACCTCCAGCATTCTCCTGATACGCGCGACCTGATGGCATTCGAGTCTCCTCTCAGCGGCGACCCTGTTTCGCTGTCTTACATGATTCCACAATCCGTGGACGATCTGATAAGGCGGCGCAGCGCTCTGGAAGTCACCGCCCGCCACTCGTTCGGAATGCTCGGACGCACCCCCGACTACGTGAATATAGTGGTGGCCGCCATGCGCCAAATGGCAGACGCCTATGGCGAGAACGACCCCCAATTCCGCGACAACGTCGTATATTACTACGAGTATGTCAGCGAGAACGACCTCTGCCTGACCCACACTTTCGGGCATCCCCAGACCAACCGCGCCGCCGACATCAGCCAACTGGAAGACCCCTACATCGCGCTCGGCGTAGTGGATACCACCTCCGAGGGCGTCATAGTCAGGGGCGCTCGCCTCCTAGCCACGCTCGCGCCGTTCTCCGACGAACTGGTAGCGCCCCTGTATCGCCCCCTCCGTCCCGACCTGCCCGAATCGGCCACATACGCCATCGGATTCGCCATACCAGTTGCCACGCCTGGCCTCAAGTTCGTCTGCCGCCAGTCCTATGACCGAGGCGGCGCCGCGTTCGATTACCCGCTCTCCGGCTTCTACGACGAAATGGACTGCATGGCCATCTTCGATGATGTTCTGATACCTTGGGAGCGCGTGTTCTCATACAACGACGTCGAACTCGGCAACGAGAACATTCGCAGAGGCAGATGGTGGCGACACTACATGCAGCAGGTAGCGGTCAAGAACATTGTCAAGCTCGATTTCATGCTCGGCATAACCCACAAGATAGCGGACTCCATAGGCATCAACGTGTATAGCCACGTTCAGGAGAAGATATCCGAGATAGCCGACATCCGCGCCACCGTTCACGCCTATCTGAGAGCCGCCGAAGCGGACGCGGGACCATATATTGGCGAGGGTGTCTGGCCTGCCGAAGAACCGTGGCACGCGATGCGACACTGGTTCCCAGACGCGCATACCCGAATCGTCTGGATCATAGAGCAACTGTCGGCGAGCGGACTGATGCTGACGCCCACCGAAAAAGACGTGCGCGGCCCCATCGCCCAGGACATAGCCAAGTATTACCAGGGCGCGTCCATAGAGGCCGAGGACAGGATACGCCTCTTCAGGCTCGCATGGGACCTCGTTGGCTCCCAGTTCGGTTCGAGGCAGGCGCTCTACGAGCGCTTCTTCAACGGCGATACCGTCATCCTCAGGCAGCGCCGGTACGCGACATACGACTACTCGGAAGCGCTCGCGTCGGTTGACCGCTTCTTCGAGATGGCTGCCGAACTCGATAGCGACGACTGAACGGCTCACTCTTCCACCGCCCACTCGATGAACTCGACGTCGGTCGGGCGACTCCATTCGTCCAACTCCACAGCCGCGACGTCAATGCGCCAGTCGCTCCAGATTGACCCCTCTTGCTGAAGATATTCTTCGCTTGCCGCTATAATTCGGCGCGCCTTGTCCCGCGACACTGTCTCGGCTGGCGCGCCGAATGGCGATGGCTTGCGCGCCCTCACCTCCACGAAGCGCAGGGATTCCCTGTCCGCCGCTATCAGGTCAACCTCTCCGAAGCGCGTCCTGAAGTTTCGATCTACGATTCTCATGCCGCGCTCCTCGAGTGCCGCCGCCGCGAAAGACTCCGCCCATCTTCCTATGGCGATAGATCCCAGTGGCTGCAATCTGCGCGCTTCCCGCTTCACGGGCGCGAAACTCATCCTATGCGCGTGGCAGGGCCCGAATTCTATTAAAGCGTCCAGATGTCTCTTCGTTCCATACCCCTTATGCGACTCGAATCCGTATGAGGGGTGATGTCTCTCGGCAAGAGACGTCATATACCGGTCGCGTTCCACTTTCGCCATTATGGAGGCGGCCGCAATGCTCAGCGACTTGGAATCGCCCCTGATTATGGATTTCTGCGGCAATCCGGAAGAGGGCAGGGCAATGGCGTCAATCAGCAGGTGTGTCGCCTGCGGGTCGAGCTTCGCCAGCGCGCGCCGCATTGCGCGTCTTACACTGGGCGCGATGCCGATTCTGTCTATCTCGGCCGCGCTCGTCCAGCCCACGGAGTAAGAGAGCGCGGTTTCCGCGATGGTGCCATAGGCGTTCTCTCGCTGCGTCGCGTTCAGCCTCTTGCTGTCGCGCACGAGATCGAACAACTCATCGGCGGGATTCGGCGAGAATACGACTGCCCCCGCCGCGACCGGCCCCGCCAGGCATCCCCGTCCTACTTCATCCAGTCCCGCGACACATCTAAAACCCCGCTCGTGAAGAGTCGTCTCCAGCTCGAAGTCAGGAATTCTCTGGCTCGCCGCCATGAAAGAGGGCCTCTCTACTCTTCGATGCCCCTCTGAATGCCTCGAATATATGCCACGTGACCAACGTGCTGGCTTTCCTCCACCAGCAAATGGCTGAACATATCCGCCAGCGAGTATTCCGGTCTGCGCGGGTGCGGCTTCAGCGCGAGGTCGTCTTCCGATATCGAATCCAGAAACTTGTATGTCTCCACGCGCGCCGCGTCATAGTAAGCCAGCATTTCGTCCATGTCGAACGCCGGAAACTGCGCCACCTGCTCGGCGGTGAACCGAAACCCGCTCTCCTTCTCTGGAAGTCCCATCCTGCCGTGCCAGTCATCGCGCTGCCAAACAGTGTCGCGCTGCTGAGCGAAGCGCTGTATGAAATCGTCCTCCACCCGAGCCATGTGCCAAACGATGAAGTCAATGTGGTTAGACTCCGGCGTGGGCTGAAACCTGCGCTCTTCGGGCGACAGTCCCTCAAGATAAGACTTGAGGTCGTCCAGATATTCGTCGTAGCCCAGCCTGATGAGGTCCTTGAAGTCCAATGTCATTCTCCAGTCGAATCATTCGTCTCATCTCACAGGCGCGGCCACCGGCGCCTCCAACTCTATATACCCGCCGCCCAGTATCCTGTTTTCGTCGTAGAACACAACCGCTTGGCCCGGCGTTACCGCCCGCTGAGGCTCCGCGAATCGTATCTCCGCCCAGCCATCGTCGAGCGGAACGACGCTCGCCCGCGCCTCCGACGCCTTGTACCGTATCTTGGCGGTCACGTTCGTCATGTCGGCGGGCGGGTCGCCGGAGATGTAGTTGACGCGAGAAGCCCACAGGCTGGCGCGGAGCAGGTCTTCGCTGCCGCCGAGGGTGACTTCGTTGGAATCGGCGTCTATGCGAGTTACATACAGAGGCTTTTGGGTATTGCCCGGCAGACCCAAACCTCGCCTTTGACCGATGGTAAAGAACTGGATGCCTGGATGAGACCCAAGCACGTCTCCTTCGACATTCACCAGATTGCCCGGTCTCGGCTTCACGCGCTCAGAGACGAACTCGCGATAGTCATTGTTCGGTATGAAGCATATCTCCTGGCTGTCCGGCTTGTTCGCCACCAGCAGCCCCGACTCCGCCGCCATTTCGCGTATCTCTTCCTTGCGATACTCGCCCACCGGCAAAAGAAGCCGACTCAACTCGCTCTGGCCCAGCGTGAACAGCACGTAAGACTGATCCTTGCTTGCGTCAACTCCCTTCAGCAGTTCGTAGCGTCCCTCAGAGTTCTCGCGCACCCGTCCATAATGGCCTGTGGCTATATAGTCGGCGTCGAGGAACATGGCGCGGCGCAGCAGAAAGTCGAACTTGATCTTATCGTTGCAGGCGAGACAGGGATGGGGAGTGCGTCCGCGGTCATACTCGCGCACAAAGTAATCTATGACATGAGACTGGAACTCTCTCTCGAAATTGACAAAGTAGTGCGGCACTCCGATTGCGTGGCACACGCGGCGCGCGTCCTCCACGTCCTCCACCGAGCAGCATCGCTTGCTGGACGCGGGTACATCGTCGCGCTCTACCGACCACAGCCGCATCGTGACTCCGACCACGTCGTAGCCCTCACGATGCAGCAGCAGCGCGGCGACAGAAGAGTCCACGCCTCCGCTCATTGCGACTATTGCCTTGCCCTTGCTCATAGCGTCAAGACTAGCACAGGGAAACGGCCATCATCAAATTGGGGGATGACCCTGAACCTATTCCTGTATCATATACGTAAAGGGTATAGTATCTTCATAATCAGCGATTTCGGCCTCAAGGAGGTTAGTGATGGCGATAGACCATGTTCTAAACCATCGTCAAATGGCTGCCATGGGCAAGTACCATAGACTATACTCCCACCTGCGCAGTCTGCCTGAGCGGGAATGGAAGGCTACTTTTAGCGACGTAGAGGCGCTCCTGGGCTTTGATCTGCCTGAATCGGCTCGCTTGCACAGACCGTGGTGGTCGAACCAGATCAACGGACATAGCCGGCTGTCGCATGGATGGCTGCGGGTTGGAAAACGACAAAGGTTGATATAATCGGGGAGACTCTGCTGTTTCGCCGTCAGGAAACCAAGACATTCAGCAAGGGTACTTTCGATGATGTCTGGCCTGTTCACTCAGCGGGCGGATGGCCTCAGGGTTTGTCTCTGGGCCGCGGGGACATCTACGGGGACATGGTATAGAGTTCGATGTTTATAGACACCAATATACTGATCAACGTCCGAGTTCTGGAAGCGCCTCAGCGCGACATAGTCAGGACGAATCTGAAGCGAGCGTTCGATAGTCCTGAGAACCTGAGAATCAGCCGCCAGATCATTAGGGAATACTTGGCGGTGATAACCCGACCACAGATATGGCCTGTTCCCATCACCCGCGCGGATGCGCTTGAAGACGCGAGTCGCCTGCTGGAGATATATGAGATGTTGGAGGACGGCCCCGCTGTGACTGACCTGCTGCTTGATCTGTGTCGAATAGCTCCGGTCGTAGGTAAGCAGATACATGATGCCAATATCGTGGCGACTATGCTTGCTTACGGAGAGCGCAGGTTGATGATACTCAATGCCGCGGACTTTAGACGCTATGAAGACCGTATCGAATTGATACAGGTAGGGAAGCAATGACCACTAAACTCTCTGTCTCCGTACAAGCCGAAGAGGAAATCTACTACCCTGACGAGGACGGTCTCCCATTGCCCGATAGCCTAGAACAGGAACCCCATTTCATAGAGATTCTGGCGACCCTCAAGGCGTTTTTGGAAAGTCGCGGAATGTTGGTGAGCGGAAACACAATAATCTACTATGTGGAAGGCGACTCAAGTCTCAGCCTCTCCCCGGACTGTTATATCGCCATTGGGGTGAGCCGGTCGGCGATTCTGGAGCGTTACCGCACCTATCGCGTGTGGGAGGTGGGCAAGTTTCCGGACTTTGTGCTGGAGATAGGCTCTCCCAGCACGGCTGCCAACGACTTGGGCCCAAAGCGTGAGTTGTACGCTCGGCTGGGCGCGCTCGAGTACTGGCGCTATGATCCCACGGGCGGTGTTCACTATGGCGAGCCGCTGGTGGGAGAGTTTCTCGTGAATGGCGAGTATCGTCGTTTCGAGATGATGGAGGACGCCGATGGGCTGCCGCGCGCTCACAGTCCACTGCTGAACCTGGATATGCGATGGGAGGAAGGACGCCTGCGCTTCTACGATAGGGAGTCAGGTCGCTGGCTTGAGAATAATTACGAATCCTTAACCAGGGCGGAGTCCGCTGAACTCCTCGCCCAGTCCGCTGAAATTCGCGCAGAATCCGCCGAGGTCCGTGCTGAAGCCGCCGAATCTCGCGTGGCCGAACTGGAAGCTGAACTCCGACGTCTGCGCGGAGAGTAGGCTCGTATTTGTATTGGTGAGAATATGACTGTCCTGATAACCAACACGACCATCGTTGCCTGCGACGCGCAGCGCAACATACTATACGACGCCGCGCTGGCGATTGGCGACGACAGGATTCTGGCGATGGGGCCAAGCGCGTCGCTTGAGGCCATATACCCGGACGCCGAGCGTGTCCAGGGGCGCGGCAAGGTCGTCTTCCCTGGCCTTGTGAATTGCCATACCCATCTCTTGGCGACTGCGGACAGGGGTATTCTGGAAGATTTCGGGTTTCCGACTACACTGCGATTCCCAACGACCGGGCGCGGACTCCTGGATGAAGATGGACGCAATGTGTTTGGAATGCTCGGCGCGCTGGAGGCGATTCGCAGCGGTACGACGACCATGCTGGAGATCTCCGATAACATCCCCGAATACGCCGACAGTCTGGCGGCGACGGGTATGCGCCTGTTCCTTGCCGAAAACTTCAACGATATTGATGACGCGCTTTTTAGTCAGGGCAGATACGAGTTCGCGACGGACAAGCTGGAAGCCGGACTCAGGCGAAGCGAAGACCTGATTTCGCGCTGGCACGGCGCCCAAGACGGACGAGTTCGCTGCATGGTGTCTCCGCACGCGCCCGAACTTTGCTCCCCTGAATTGCTCAGACAGTCCGCCTCGATGGCCGAGAGACACGATGTTGGAAGCACGATTCATCTGTCTCAGAGTCACAAGGAGATCGAGGGAGTGATGAGGATGAGGGGAGTGCGACCGACTCAATACCTGTTCGCCAACGGCCTGTTGAGCGAGCGACTTGTCGTCGCTCACTGCCGCTATGTTGACGACTCGGAGATCGCGCTTCTGGGGCAGCATAATGTCGCTGTGTCCAACAACGCCGCAATTGCCGCAAGAAGGGGCGCGGCCGCGCCCGCCTTGGAACTCCAGGCGGCGGGCTGCGTAATAGGGATGGGGTCGGACAACATGGCCGAGGACATGGTGGAGGTGATGAGGGCTGGCCTGTTCCATGAGCGTGTAAGGCGAAATGACGAGATGTGGCCCATGCCGGAAGACATCCTCGAATGGGCCACTATCGGCGGAGCGCGAGCGCTTGGAATCGCGGACGAGGTCGGCAGCCTGGAAGCGGGCAAGAAAGCCGACCTGTTTATGATTGACGCAAGACGCGCTCACCTGGTCCCTACGCTGAGAATCGTTTCCGGCTTCGTTCACCAGGGACAGCCCGCCGACATAACTCATGTAATGGTCAACGGCAAATGGCTGATGAGAGACAGTCGCGTCCTGACGATGGACGAAGATGACATCATCGAGCGGGCGGAGCGAATCGGGCATGAGGCATGGAGCCGGTTGGTGTCCGAAAACCCCGATGTGCCTTTCCCCATCCGGCTTCCGCCCAGGCCACTCTGAGACCCGATAATCGTCGTTTATTCAAACAACTGTGAAGCCTTGACCACCGTGTATAACACGATATATCTCAATCCTTTAGAGCGTCAACTCCTTCTTGTACCATGCGCAAAAAACCCTTCCACCTTGATGGGAGAAGGCTAGGATGGGGGTGATCCAATCCTCCGACCAAATTCTAAATTCACCATTCACTATTCCATCCACCCTGTGCTACAATACGCAAAGCCTAAGAACAAATATGCGTAACGTGCGCGAACCAATCTAACCGCTAACGACTAACTAACCATATACCAGGACTTATCAATAAGTCCGGGCGAGCGCAGAAAAAACTTCTGAACTGGTGAATACAAGTATTTGCAGGTGGCCTGCAGGTGAATACAGGCGACATATCCCACCTGAAACCCACCAGAAGACGCC
>CAZXFX010000083.1:0-11327 GCA_964640295.1 uncultured Dehalococcoidia bacterium
AACCCTAACAGGTTTCCCTGTCTTTTTCTTACACACCGCTTATGGGACGGTTACCCAGAAAAGGTATTCTCAGTAGACGCGACTTCATTACTCTGCCAAAATCGCAGCCGCCCTATATCTGCCGCAGTCTTGGATCCCAACGGTCGCGAAGCCAGTCGCCAATGAAGTTGAACGACAGGACTGTCAGAAAGATCGCCATACCCGGGAAGAACGCGACCCACCAGGCAGAGCTCAAATACTCACGTCCGTTTGAGATGTCCGCTCCCCATGAGGGCGTCGGAGGCGGCACTCCGGCCCCCAGAAACGAAAGAATGCTCTCGCTCAAGATAGCGCTGCCAACCTGCAGTGTCATGGCGACAACTATGGTGTTCGCTACTGCCGGCAGCAAGTGTTTGAACATGATCCTGGGAGTGGAAGCTCCGGCCACCCGGGCGAGGTCAATGTAGTCGAAGTTCCTTACCTGAAGCGTCTGTCCTCGGACCAGGCGCGCTATGCCCGGCCAACTCGCAATCGCTAGAACCAGAACGATCACCATGAATGACTGTCCCAAAACGATCACGATTGAAATGGCGACTATGATGTACGGCAGCGCGGTGAAAACGTCGGTCGCGCGCATGATCATCTCGTCAACCAGTCCGCCGTGGTAACCCGCTGCCAGACCGAGGGTAGCGCCGACTACCGTGCCGCAGGCAATTGCGATTGAAGCGAAAGTCAGTGAGATGCGCGCGCCGTATATCATTCTGCTCAACAGGTCGCGGCCGAGTTGGTCCGCGCCCAGTACAAAATTGTACACCTCCTGGTCAGGGCCGAGAGGAACTCCATTCGTGTTGCAGGACTGAAACTTGTTGCTTAGCTGGCCCGCCTCACAGGGCGGATACCACGCCGGAGAAGCGATCACCGCTCTGAGCTGGTCATCCACCGGGTCGTGAGGCGCGAGAAGAGGGGCGAAGATCGCGCAGATGATGATTGTCGCGAGAATGAAAAACGGTATCAGGGGCCACCTGCGGAGAACATACAGGGTATACCTGAGCCGCGTTGATTTCCCAGGTTCCACAAGCTCGGAAACGGTGCGCCGCCTGGCCTTATTGGTCAACTAAGCTCCCCTCATGTGTATCGAATTCTGGGATCTATCAGCGCGTATAGTATATCGAGTGCGAACAGCGCCGAGACCGTTAATAGGGTCAGCGCCAGAACCGCGGCGGTTACCACTGGAAAATCAATGTTCAGGACCGCCTGGTACACCATGAATCCCAAGCCCGGCCATGAGAACACGGCCTCAGTGACGACGGCGCCGCTGATAAATCCCGCGAGAATCAGCACGGAGACTGTCAGTGGGGGAATCAAAGCGTTGCGAAAGGCGTGCTTCCACACTACGGCGGTAGACCCCACCCCTTTGGCGCGTGCCAGCTTCACGAACTCGGAGTCCAGCACCTCCAACATGGAAGACCGCACTAGTCGAAGCACAGTCGCCGACGCCAGCCACCCCAGGGTGATAGTCGGCATGACGTAGAACTTGAGCCGCTCTGGCCAGTCAATGCCGTGCCCCCTGGTTCCGGCGGGAAGCCAATCCAGGTTTACCGCGAATAGCAGGATGAGCATGATGCCAAGCCAGAACGGCGGCAACGCCTGGCCGAAGAGCGCGAAAGTCCTGGCGATGATGTCCCAAATCGAGCCGCGCTTCACTGCCGAGAGAATTCCCAGGGGAATGCCTGTAATAAATACGAATAATGCGGCGCAGAACCCGAGTTGAAGGCTGGCCGGCGCGAACTGCATGATCATCTCGTTCGCGGGCTGGCCCGTCTTTATCGAGAGTCCGAAGTCTTGATGGACGACCAGGTTCCAGAGCCAGATAAAGTATTGGTGGACGAGCGGCTTATCCAGGTGAAGCCGCTCTCCCCACGCCTCCCATATCTCAGGCGACGAAGCGTAGCCAACGTTGAGCATCAAGGAGCGAGGGTCTCCCCCGGAGAAGCGGGAAAGAGCGAAAACTATGAGAGTCGAGGAAATTACGGCTATGACGACGAAGATAAGCCGCCGTATTATGAAGACTTTCATGCCATGCGCTCCCGACCGTAGTGGCTATAATGGACGCGGACAACTCAATCGCCGCCCGGATCTTTCTGCCCGGGCGGCGATACTATCAACTTGTCAGGCCGCGCCGCTCCTCTTGGAGGGAATCTACCTGCCGGTCGGCAGCACGGTTTCGAACGAATTCGGGAGATCCCATGGCTTCAGGTCCCAGCTCTGGATTGTTTCGGAATTGAACCCTATCAGCACTGGAACTTCGACCACGCCGCCTGCCATACCCATGTGGTGCGCCCAGTCAATCATCTCTTCACGCGTCGCCAACTGCTCAGGAGACCCCTTCGGCAGTGCGCGAGTTGCCTCTCGGTAGTCGTAGTGCAGGTTGTCCTCGATACCCGGGTTGAAGCCGCCCGAGGGAATAGGCCAGAGGCAGCAGCCAGGCAGCGTGCCGCCAACATCTCTTACGCGCCCCTCCTTTCTATTGGGTCCCCACTGGACCATCCACGGCACGTGAATCTGGCGACCCAGCATGGCGGGCCTGCGGGCAGAGTACTGCTGGCTGTCAATGTACGGCCTGAGACCCAAGTGCTCTCTCCACTGGCCGATGGTGGCTTCGCATACCTCAAGCGAGGTGTTGTTGCCCTGCGAGCACCAGAACTCAAACTCGAAGCCTTCACTAACGCCGGACTCCTTCAGAAGTTCCCGCGCCTTCTCCGGGTCGAATGGGTATGCCCACTTGTCCTTGTACTCGGGGTGAAGCTGGTGGAAACGAGTGCCTGGGTACCAGCCTGCGTAAACCGCGCCCCCATAACCGCCGGTGACTGCATCCGCGATCAGCTCGCGGTCAATCGCGTAGATTAAGGCAAGTCTGAATTTCCTGGCGGATTCCATGGACGGAGTGTTGTAGTCGAACCTGTCCGTGTCCTTGTTGTCGAAGCCTTGCGCGTCGCAGCCCGCGCCCGGAACGTCCTGAATAGCGGGATCTGTTCGGTCTATGCCCACGCACTCAAGGCGGGGATCGCCGATCCAGGGGTACTTCGCCGAAGGCTTGAATCCTTCGCGCAGCGCTGGCTCCCCTGTTTCCGGGTCCTTGAACGAATGGTAGTTGCCCGCGAAGTAGAAGAAGTGGCCGTAGATGGTGTCCAGACCGTCGTGGAACCTGAAGCCTTCTCTGTCCAGCCTTCCAACGTCCTGTATGGACGCCGTGGCTATGTCGGCCAGTCGAGTCTGAAGCATAGCCGACCGGCTCTGAGCCTCGTTAGCCTGGAGGATCACGAGGTTGTCATAAGCGGCGTTCGCGCGCCAATGGTCCACCCGGGACTCGGCGTCAATGCGCTCATTTGGACGCCACTGGTGGACTACGAAAGACCCCGAGCCGTGCGGGAATCCAAACGTCCCGAACTCATTGCCGGCGGCTACCAACTCGTCCTGGTAAGTCTTGGACTGCATAAACACTGAGTCCCAGCACTGCGATGAGACAGTCTGTACGCCGTCAGAGGTAAACGCCCTGTTTGGCGCAACCGCCACATAGGTATCCTCAACCTCCCACTTCTTGTAGAAATCGTACTGCTGCGACGACTTCGAGTGGGTGGAGTTCGGGTTGTCTGAACCCGCGTCGTTCATAGACCAGACGACGTCCTCGGCGGTCAACTCGTGCATATCCACGAGCTCGCCGTCGTCCCCGGCCCTATAGAAGCGGATCCCGGGTCGAATGAACAGCCTGACTATTCCCTCGTCATCGGGATTGACACGCTCAGACGCAGGTAGTGATAAGGCGGTGTCGTCAATTGACTTCATCGTATCGTCAATGCCCACGAGATCCCTGTCGAGCTTTACAACAGACGATCCGTCCTTGCCTGGCAATTCCCACTCCCATCCCGTGATGACGAGAGGAGCCGCGCACGTGTTGCTATTTACTAGGGGAGCGCCCATGATGTCCTCAGATGGCGTCCAGCCGAGAAGGGGCTCCTGGAATCCGAAAAACCCATGAAACGAAACATCCGGCCACTGGCCCTTCTCGTTTCGGAACTGGGGGGCGCCTACGTTGGCGAGCGCGACAGTGATTGTCGTGCTCATACGCTCGGGCATCACGCCCTGCTGCGCTTCCATTGCCTGTGAGACCGCAGACTGGATGTCTTCCTGGGTTACGCCGGGCCGTTCAGCCATGGCCCTGGCAATGGCTGCGCCCACCTCAGCCTCTGTCAGACCAGGTGTCTGCTGGGCCAGCGCTTCGGCGATGGCCTCAGCCATGTCCGACTCGGTCAGGCCTTCCTGCTGCGGCTGCTGCGCCATGGCGCTGGCGATGGCGTCCGCCACGTCCGCCTGCGTAACGCCGGGACGTGCCTCAAGCGCGTCTGCGATAGCATTGGCCACGTCGGCCTGAGTTACCCCAGGCTGAGCGGCCATCGCGTCCTGAACGGCCTTTGCGACGTCCGCCGGGGACATTGTCTCTGGCTGTGGCTGCGCTTGCAGCGCCTGATTGATGATCGCCGCTACATCCACCGTCGGAACGGGCGCGAGTTGCGCCGCCGCCGCTGGCTCGGCCTCTTCATCCTGAGTTCCGCACGCCAGCGCAAAAGCCAGAAGGCCGGCCATCCCGAGCAGGATGCCTAGAGCCGCGCGGGAACTCCTAAAGAAAGACGGTCGTTTCATACTTTTTCCTCCATTCATATCACTCATATCGGTCGTGACCAGGTTGAATACTCTGTCGGAGAATACTTGGTCAAAGCGCTTGCGCGATAAAACACGATTGCCCTTACTGAATAATAAATGATATTCTATATCATAAATAGTTCATATTATAGATGTATAATGCCAAGTATCTTGCGATTATATCGATACTCTATATCATATATGGCTCACATGTCAACACGGAAATCTCAGGGGAACCTGTAATGATTTAGTCGGCGCTCCACCTCACGCAAAAGTCCCTTCCCCCTTTGATGGCTCACAGGGGTAGGTAAACGCTCTAACCGACCGAAAAATCCCTTCCACCTTGATGGGGGAAGGCCAGGATGGGGGTGATCCAATCCTCCAACCAAACTGATACAGGCTCTCTGAGAAGACTACGCTTGAAAGCGCAGACGCTTCCATGTACGATTACGTGTAATTCAGAAATGAAAGCAGGAGAAAGTCAATGACTCAGAATAATGAGCAAGATAAAACGTCTGAACAGAAGCAAGACGCTCCCCGAAGCGAAAACAAGCGCGTGATAACCGTCACGCTGGATGACTTCGATGACGTTGACAAGGCTGTGAAAGACGCCTTCGACAAGAGCAAGGGGCTTGCCACAAGCGTCGGAGAGTCCATCCGAGACACTATCAAGTCGGTCAAGGCTACACGCGACAACGTCGTGATGCTCAGGATAGATTCTCAAAGCCTCAGAAAGATTGACGAACTGGTCGAATCCGGCGTTGCCGGCAGCCGTTCGGCGGCTGCGGCGTTTCTGGTGGAAGAGGGAATAAAGGCGAGATACGACCTATTCGACAAGATCGCGGAGGAAACCGAGGTAATCCGAAGCGCCAAGGAGCGCATAAAGCGACTACTGGAAGACGAAAGCGAAGAGGGGTCTAACCACTCATAGAATACCCAGAAGAGTATCGCGCAACTCGTCTTTGCTGATCGGCTTGGGCATGAGCGCCAGTCGTTCCCATCGTGAATGCTCGACGATGTGACCAATATCCTCTCGGCCCACTCCCAAGCCTGACAGCCTGGTTTGCAGACCGCAGCTTTCCATGATTTCAGTTATCTTGGCGCAGGCCGAGTCGGTGTCTTCCACCCCCATCGCCGATAGCAATGCCGGCATCTTGTGCGCTATGGCGGGCGCGTTCCAGCGCAAAAGCGGCGCAAGCGACACTCCAACCGACTGCCCATGCTCCACGTTCCAGAAGAGCGTCAGCGGACTTCCGATACCGTGGCAGGCGTTCGGCGGACTATTGCTGTACCCAACGCCGGACATGGTCGCGGCGAGAGCGCAGGCGGCGCGCGATTCCATGTCGCCCTGAATGGCGGAACGAACCAGATTCTGGGAGTAGATGCGTATCACGTCTAGCGCGAAGGCGTCCGAAATCGGCTCGGAATTGACGTTCCAGTAACTTTCGAACGCGCTGGTGAATGCGTCCATGCCCGTATTGGCGGCCAGGTTCTGGTCCATCGTCATGGCGAGCTTGGGATCTACTATCGCTACGTCCGGGAACATCATCGGCGAGGATAGCCCGAAGTGGTTCTTGACGTCCCAGTCCCACAGCGCCGACCCCGATGTCACCTCGCTGCTGCTTCCCGAAGTGGTCGGAACCGCGACAAACGGCAACCCCGCGTTCTCGAAACTAGCGCCCCCTGTCGAATAGTCCAGGGCAGTCCCTTTCTGAGTGGCGAGTATCGCCGCCGCCTTCGCCAGATCCAGAGCGCTGCCGCCTCCGACAGCCACCACTATGTCAGCGCCCGATTCGCGGCACTGTCGAGCGGCTTCATCCGCGTCGCCCGGCGAAGGGAATGGATTCGCCCTGTCGTGCAATTCAACGGAGAAGTCTTTCAGATCGTCCAGTATGTTCTGAAGAATGCCGCGAGTTCGCAGGAAACTGCGTCCGGTAACCATGAAGACATTCGCGCCGTCGCCCGCTATGCCTCTAACCTCATCCGACAAGCTGTCCAGCTTGCCAACGCCATAGACGATCTTGGTCGGATTTCGCCATACGAAAGACGGTACGAACTGCTCGCTCACGATTGCCCCCTGCCATTGGACTTGACTCTGTTTAGTATCTCGCGCGTTCGACGCACGTCATCGTCCATCTGGACGAGCAGCGCCTGAACCGTGTCGAATTTTTCCTCGCCTCGAAGGCGCTGGACGAATTCCAGCCTGAGAGGCCTCCCATATATGTCGTCCGAGAAGTCCAGTATATATGCCTCTATCGTCCTGTTCTCGCCATCGTCGAACGTAGGACGAACCCCAATGCTGGTGGCCGCCATGTAAGAGCCTGATTCCAGATGCGCCCAGGTCGCGTAGATGCCGTCGCCGGGATGCATAAGCCCCCGTCCAATATCCAGATTCGCGGTCGGAAATCCAAGCTCGCGTCCGCGTTCTTCCCCGTGTACGACGGTTCCGCTGACTGTGAAATTTCGCCCCAGCAGTTTTGCCGCTCTCGAAACGTCCCCCTCCGCTATGCTGTTGCGAATCGTCGTGCTCTTCACGATCCCGGCCGAGTCCGTCATCATATCAACCGACTCGACGGTGAATCCAACGCTCGCTCCTATTGCCGGAAGCGTTTCGAGAGTTCCGTCGCGGTCGCGTCCCATAGCGAAGTCAGGCCCTACTATCAACTTTCGCATTCTCAGCTTTTCGTAAAGGTGAGTCAGAAAGTCGCGCGACGACAGATTGGCCAGTTCGCGGTCGAAGCGAACCGGAACGACGAAATCCACCCCCAGCTCTTTCAGAAGGCGAATACGCTCATGGAGGTCCGTGAGAAGACGCACCTCCACGCCGGGCCTGAGCGCGGCGACCGGGTGGTTCTTGAATGTCAGAACTCCCGCGAGAGAGCCGACGCTTCGCGCCCGCTGAACAAGCGTGTCTATGAGATGGCCATGCCCCCGATGGACGCCATCGAACACGCCTATCGTGATGGTCGAATCGCAATTCGGCTCAAAGTGGGAAAGGTATTCTTCTATGCTCATCGTCGGTTCGCTACCATGCCGAGAATCGGCTATAAGCATATTGATATTGCCCGACTATCGCAAGTTGGACAAAGGGCGTAAAAGACGGGATCGGAGGCGGCTGTTCGGGTTGTGATTCTTACTGATTCTCCGGCGGCGTGTTAGGGATTCGGACTATCTCTCCACGCTCAACTGTCCCAATCCTGTCAATAAGCTCAGGAATTAGCTGTCGCAGTTCCTCGAAAGTGTTCGTCCCAGCGGAAAGAATGACAATCCCAACATCGGCTTCGGTGATGTTTTGTTCATACGGAATCGTCTGGTCCAAGGTTATCATCACGTCAAACTCATCTCGCGCCAATGTCAAGAGTTCACCATTGTGTTTACCAAGCCAGCCCATGTACCAAGTTGTTCTCACATCGTGGTCGGGAATGTAATGCCTCAAGTCCCAAGGAATCTGCTCATCGAGTAGCACTCTCATAAGTCTGTCTTTCCAATGTGTATCTAGCTATGTGAAGAACTGCTGTAGCTTGCTTTTTGCTGGTGGTCGGGAATTGGCTCAGCCACGCATCCAGACTGTATCCGGCCGCCATGTGATCGAACAGACTCTTGACGGGAAGGCGAGTTCCCTTAAACACAGGAGTCCCGCTCATTATTCCCCTGTCGCAGTGAATCAACCGCATCATATCCTCGCTCACTTTTTCGTCAATCGCGGCTAACGCCTGCTCAGCGCTCACTGTGGGGAAACATCTGAGAAATGCGTACAGGTTCCAATTGTTGTCCAGAAACGAGAACAAATTTGCGATAGAGACGTCGGTGCCCTCGAACTTCGGTCCGTCTTCTATGATGGCGGGGAAGTAATCGGGCCATTCCTCGGTCTCAACTGGTGCATCCCCGGTGCTGTTTAGCATAGATTCTTCCCATTCTCGCTGTACGTGCGGTTTGAAATCGTATCCGCTACCGCCACTTTTTGTGTCCTTCATATACTGATATCCAGAGATGGGTATTTCCAAATCAATGTAGCCGTTGTCATTTCTTGTTCTAAATACACTTTCTAAGTCTGAGAAAGTGTTCGCCTTGATTTTCAACCAAATCAACCCTGAATCCTTCGCAAGTAGGATATGGAGTTCGCTACCGAATTTATCGGGGCTTATGTTAAGCCACCAGACGGGTTTTGCATTGTTTATATTCGAGAATGAAGTATTGTGATATGTTAATGCTCGGTAGCCTAAATGCGAGTTGACCATACTCATCGCTTGTCGTTTATCCATAGTTGTCACGCCTTTCTAATCCCGGGCCCGCTTCGACGTGTTCAAGGCGTTCCGCCAGAACGCGGAGAGCGAGCGCCTGCGCTTTGGCGATGGCGCCCTGAGTAGTTGCTCCGTAAACCATCGCGCCCGGGATTTCGAGAACTCCCGCTATCCAGCGTCCGTCTTGTTCCTATTCTTCTCTATCGTGAATATCAGGCCCATTTGCGGACTCCTGATTTGGCTAGAGCGGACTGAATCCCAGCGTGCTGGTGGTCATCTGACCGCGGGTCGCTTCCGCTTCCAGCATAGACTCGACCGCGCTGATGTTGCGCGAGTAGGGAAGAAGCAGGCGTATGAGTCCGTCGTGGCTCTGGCGACAGGCGAAAGCGACGTCTGTGTCGCTTGTCTTGTCCATCTCGCCGTAGCGAACGAATCCCGCCATGACCATGCGGAGGCGCAGCGCGGCGTTTCGCGCTTCCCCCTCGCCGGAAACGCGGTAGGCATACTCAGAACCGTTGGAGACGCCGGTCGCGGTGAGCGTAAGGCTGGACTTGGAGTCCTTGATCGTCATAGGCCCCGACGGGTGCGCGAAGTCCTGGCTTTTGGTGACCGACTGGGTGAGCAGAAACTTGACAGGTCGCTCGTGGATGACCCCGCACGGGAAGACGAGTTGATTGTGAGACTCCGCGACCGGGATTAGTCCGCCCAGCTTGACCATCTGGTCGCGGATAGCGCGCAGCCGTTCTTCGATTCCGTCGGCGCGGCTAAAACTCCATACTGTTAGAACCCCCTCCTTCATATATAGTCCCACTGAGACATTGTTGAAGTTGGGGTCCATAGGGACGAGTTCCATGCAGTTGCCTATCTCTTTGAGTTTGCGCGCTATCTGCCCGCGCTGGGCGATGGCTGTCTGGGGCATTGTCGAATCCTTAGTCGTAAATCTCTATACTTGGGACTTGGGCAATTAGACGCTCTTGACGGCGGCTCGAAGCGCCTGGATGTGAGCAGGACCTGTGCCGCAGCACCCGCCCAGTATGTTGACGCCCATGTCCGCGAGCGTCTTGAAACGCTGGGCCATATACTCGGGCGACTCGTTGTATATGATCTGTCCATCTTTCATATCAGGTATGCCCGCGTTTGAATGGATGAGCATGAGTCCATCGTCTGCGGCGCGCATTTGGCGGGCGAGGTCGAGCATTCGGTCTATCCCGTTGCCGCAGTTCGCGCCCACGACGTCGGCCCCAGCCGCTCGCAGTTCGGTGACCGCCCTTTCGGGCGTCACTCCCATCATCGTGAAGAATCCGCGCGGACCAAGATCGAATACCATTGTGGCGAATACGGGCAGGGAAGTGGTGTCCTTGGCGGCCCGTATGCCCGTCACCGCCTCTTCCAGCGCCATCTGCGTCTCCACGAGAATGGCGTCGGCCCCTCCTTCTGCAAGCGCCGCTATCTGCTCCGCGAGCGCGTCGTACATCTCAGACTCGCTCACTCCGTCGGGGAGCGGCTCCATCATCTCGCCTGTGGGTCCGACAGAGCCGAGAACGTAGTGGTCGGAGTCCGGCTTCTGGCTGACAGCGTGCTGGGCGGCAAGCTTGTTGAACTCGGCCACTCTGTCGCCGTATCCGTATTTCTTCTGCATATAGCGGGAACCGCCGAACGAATTGGTAAGCGCCATGTCGGAGCCGGAGTCGAAATAATCCTTCGCCATTCCCCTGATGACGTCCGGACGGCTGGCGTTGAGCTCCTCCGGACAGCCGCCCGGCTCTAGTCCGCGCTGTTGAAGGTATGTGCCGGTTGCCCCGTCAGAGATGAGAACTTCTCCGGCGTGGAGTCTTTGGAGTATAGTCTGCATTTGGGAGCGGCCTTTCGGTTGAGGGTTATTCACAGTTTTCAGTTGCCCAGTGGTCTATCGCGCCGGGAGTGGCGTCGCGTCCGCCTTCGCGCTGAAGGTCGCGGATTCGCGCTACGAAATCTGCCGGAAAGTCTCGATTGAAACGGGCGGCGAGCGCGTCCGCTGCTTCTGCCGCGCTTCCCTCCGCCTCTTCGTATTCGCCCCACTCCCAAGCCATCAGGTACTCATCCGCGCCGGCGGATCCGTCAAACATCGAAACGGCGTCAACGCCCTGCTGGAAGCGCGGATCCAGTTGATGAGAGACGACTCCGGAGCCATCCCGAGCCTGAACCTGGACTGGGATCTCTTTCCAATACATTATGCGTACTTGCGCCATGTCATCGCCAATATATTTAAGGATGCTTCAGCATATTGTAGCGCGGCGAGAGAGAATATGCGATTGCGCTCCGCGGCGAAGAACCTGTAACGATTTAGTCGACGCTACACTTCGGGCAAAAGTCCCTTCCACATCCCCCCACCCTGTGCTACAATACTCACAATCTAAGAACAAATATGCG
>CAZXFX010000084.1:0-11303 GCA_964640295.1 uncultured Dehalococcoidia bacterium
AACTCGACTCCATTATCCATGCTCCAAATTCACCCACCGACTATGGGACGGTTACCTCTCTTGCACTATATAGACACTGTATCTGTATAGTCTATATACTACCCCAGTGATAGTATCGCTGGGCCGACGTTCCCCATAGGGCCCTTAGGGGAACGTCTCTTTTTATCCCTCTCAGTTCCATAAACCGTCCGTTTTGAGACGCCCCTAAATGTTGAACGGATTTACTACCCGCACGCCATCATAGTCCTGCTGATCGCTCATATCTTCCGAGTACACGACGTCACGTCCCATTGCTTTAGCGGCGGCGAGAATAGCGCCGTCCCAGTAAGACAAACTAAAGCGTCGGTTGAGTTCAACCCCCCGCATGAAGATTTCAAGCGTCACAGGCTGAACAGGAAAGGCGTTTATGGAATCCAAAAACTCCATAGCCTGCTCGTGAGTCAGAGGAACATCGCGGGTTGGACGCGTCACCTGATTATAGAATTCCTGCAAAACCTGTACTGATAGGCAGAGATTGCCTTCATCCAACAAAGCTTGTGTGCTGGAACGTTTTTCCGTTTCTTCGGGAGATGGGCTAACCGCGTATATAAGCACGTTGGTGTCAACGAACCGCATCTCGATTGTACAACTCCTCACGTGATATGTTGTCGGACGCTCTGAATCCACTACGCGTGGCGCGGATATCCTCAATCACCTTATTCATCAGCCTGCGACGCCGCTCCGATTCAGTCTCTTCCGCTTCGACGCGCTCCACCGCGAGACCCTTCAGATACTCCCGCACCAACTCCGCGACCGAAGTATCCAGCTCTTCCGCGCGGACATGAGCGAGACGATGCGTCTCATCGTCAACGGATATAGTGATGTTCTTCATTTCATATCTCTCAGTTGGAGGTAGTCGTCTTTGAGTAAATTAGCGATAGAACGGCGAATTATCGCAAGAGGATAGTTTCTCTAGGAGTTACACCTGCATGAGTTCGTAGGATTGAGGCGGTGGAAGGGGAAGCCCCTCCTCCTCAAGCGTTTCCGCGTAGAGCTCGATAGCTTCACGTATGAGCATGCAGACTTCCTCTCTAGTCTCAGCAACTGCGACACATCCGGGAAGGTCGGGGACATAAGCTCCATAGCTTGTAGAGCCTTTTTCAATTACGACAGTGTAGTTCACCTATTCGCTCCTCTATCTAATTGGGCCTGTTTCATTATCTCATTCCAAGTGCCTGGCGGCGCGTCTGCCCTCGGGTGTCCCGCGATTATAACAATTCCTTTCTTGATAGGATGTTTATATATTCGATGACTTCCCCGCATCCTTACCTGTCGCCATCCATCTCGTTCAATGAGACCAATAGCGTCTCTTACTTTCATCGGATCGTCTTCGCTTTCAGATTGAGTTGGGAACTGTTCTTACGTATCGGCTATTTCGACAAAATGCGCTTGAGTCGCACCGCGGGCAGTCTCTTCAATCGCTGATTGACCGGATCAACCTCTATGCCAACGGATTCCAGAGCGGTCACCCCCAGCAGCGGCTCGACGCCCGGATCGCCAAAGATAATAGTTCCTCCAACGACTTCTCCCATGAATTCAATGTCGGCGGTCGTTATATCCAGTCCCAGTTCCGTTCCGTCAGCCAACTCATACATTCTGCGCCCCTTGGGCGCCAGCCCAATAGCCTCGAGTTCTGGCCTGGGTACCAGGGAATCGGTCGCTCCCGTATCCACGAGGAACAGCCCTTCCCACACCCGATCAGGCTCGGCCGGATTCCGAATAGCGACCGTTACATGCGTCACTCCCATTTCTTAGCTCCTCATAATCATTGCCAGGGTGAGTTTAGCGGAACCGCATAAGGCGCGACTCACTCGAATATCTCCCCGACCGGCATACGCCAGCCCTGAACGATGTCCTCGATTTCCAGCGTGTCCGATTCTGTCAGGATGCTCACGTCCGTCGGAGAAAGATGCAGGTTCACCGTCCGCCTGCGCAGATTGACGACTATGACGGCGCGACAGCCTGCGTTCAGCCAGTCAGCGACTTTCTCATCCACGTCCGTGTATCGGTCGTTCGGCGAAATGACCTCCACCGCCACATCCGGCGCGCCCCGCGCGAACCCGTCGGACTCGCCAATCTCCCTGAGCCTGTCGTTGGAGATGAACGCGAAATCGGGAGCGCGAACATGATCAGGATCCGTTTCCAATATGAATCCGGTGTCCGCTATATAGGATTTGCCCAGATGGTTCACCTTGACGTATCCTCCAAGCGAGAGACCTATATTCATAGCGTATCGTCCATGAGCTTGTCCTGCGGGCAATCTCTTCCTCAACTCTCCTCGTACCAATTCGTACCGAAAGCCGTCATCGGGCATATTCAGCAGTTCTTCGGCTGTCACAAGACGTGTCGTGGTCACCATGCCGTCGAATCCCCCAGACTATGTATCTTCATCACCTCATTGCCGCGCGGATCTATCACCTTCACCGCCGCGCGACGGTTCTCTCCCGCCGGGAACGGCAGCGACTTCGTTCCGCTGAACGCCTCGAATGAGTCGGCGTCAACCACGCTCTTGAGCGCGCGCTTGAGCCTGTCCCACGCCCTTGAGTCCGGAAAGAACGCCTGGCTCATGCAAAAGGCGCGTCCATCGTAATCGGTGTCCAGGAACCAGGCCGCCACTCCGTTGGCGTTCTCCGAAATGATAGCATTTTTCACCGGGTCATATATGTCAACCCCCTCCATCTCGATCTGATACTCGCCGCTGTCCAACTTCGTGAGAGTAGTTCGCGGCCGGCCGGACACCGTGAAAAGTTGGCTGTCCTTGCTCTCTTTGAGCAGGTCGTTCATGGCGACGTCGGGAGCGATTTGCGCCATGTGGACGCGGACGCGCGGATTCGGGTCCTCCTCGATTGCCGCCTGCGCCGCGCCGTCAAAGCTGAAACCCGCGAGCGCCAGCGCGTCGTATCCACCCCTGGACGCGCTCCAGAGAGAATCCTCCACCTGCTTGGCGGTGACGGGACCGTACTGCGGTCCTATTGAGACGGCGACTCTGCGCGGCTCGGCAGAGTTCTCGCTCTCCCACTCGCCCTCGGCGTGAAGCGTTCCGCCATCGGACAGCGATTCCAGGCGACTGAACTTGGCTACGCTGCCGCCCTGAAATCGCACGCCATCGTCTCTGAGCAGCCGAATAATGGTGTCCCTGAAGGACTCAGCGTTGTGAGGTTCGTCAGTGTTAGAAACGTCGGGGGGGGGGGTAGAAAAAGCGCCCAGTTCATCGGGCGCGCCGACTATGGGAGATGCGCCATCCAGCGACTCCTCGGCTGGCTGTACCGCCTCGACTGTGAACGGCCCCGACACCCGCGTCACGCCGCGCTCCACTTCCGGCTGGTCAACCAAAACTTCCTGCTCCGCGTTCGCCGCAATGCAAGCGTTCACCTCATCCATCTTGCCGCGCCACGCCTCGCGGTACGCCTCCGCGCGCTCTTTGAGTAAGGCGGGATAGTCCGGGTCCGTATCGAACGGGACTTCCCAATGCTCGAATCGTTCTCTCGGCAGTCTCCAGCGACGTTCGTCCGCGTCCGTAATCGGATAGTCACGCCGCGGCCTCTTCTTCCGCTTCGCTTCCAGCTTGGCAAGCAGCGCCGTTCGAGTTTCTCCATCCACCTGCGTCAGCGCCTCGTTCACTTCCGCCAGCCTCCCGTCCAGAATCGGCTCCCACTTGGCGAATATCGGGTCGAGCGCCACATTGTTCGCTATCCCTCCCAGCGTAATGTGCGGGACCGTCTTATACCTGAAGTTGCCCGCTCCCACCTTGTTGGTGCCATCCTCCGTCTTGTAGTAAGGGAAACTGGCGGTCAGGATGCGCTGTCTGGCGAGCGCGATGGCGACTCGGCTCGTGTCTATCGTTATCCAGCGACGCCCCCACTGCTCTGCGACATAAGCGGTCGTGCCAGACCCGCACGTCGGGTCGAGAACAAGGTCTCCGGGGTCGGTGGTCATCAGGAGACATCGTTCTATCACCTTTGGGACTGTCTCTACAACATATTGCCTGTTCGCTGAAAAACTGGCTTGTGTATCCGTCCAGTTATTTGTATATGTGAACACTGGAAAATCATCGAGTAATCTCACATACATCAGGGTATTGCCTGTAACTGCTAAACGTGAACTTTCTGATAATCTTTTAATTCCATTAGGGTGGGTTTTCCATGAACCAGTTCTTCGACTATATAGTTTGCCCTCGAATTCTACTGGAGATTCTACTGCTGAATTTCCGCTTTGCGACGCTAGATCAGCTAGCGTCGCAAAGCGATTTTTTTCAAAAATAGAATTTTCCAATTGCGCTATTTGAGAAACTTGCTTGTAGGAAGTGGCGCCAGAGGAACCTGCGAACTTTTCCCGCCACAGAGTTCTATACTTAAATGACCTTATGGAACGTGAATACCAAAGTATGAAGTCAGCCACGCTTTGAAGATAATTACTAGAAGAATTGGCTGTTTTCACAAAAGTAATTTGACTGACAAAATTGTCCTCACCGAAAATCTCGTCCATCACCGCACGCACGCGATGCACATTCTCATCTCCTATTTGGACAAATATAGAGCCAGAATCGGTGAGCAAATCCCGAGCCACCATCATACGTTCACGCAAATAAGCAATGTATGTATGTACTCCCAGAGTCCATGTGTCACGGTATGCCTTGACCATTTCTGGCTCGCGCGTTAAGTCAGCTTCTTTATTTGTAACATTGCGATTGCGGATAAACGGTTGGAAGTTGGAACGAAAATTAATCCCATACGGCGGGTCAATGTAGATCATCTGGACTTTGCCGGCCAGGTCCTCCCGCTTGGAGAGCGAATTCATCACCGCCAGGCTGTCGCCGAGTATCAGGCGGTTCGCCCAGTCAACGTCGTGTCTGTAGAACTGCACCGCTTCATGATAGTCCTGCTGCGGGTCGGCCCAGAAGTCGCGCTTTACGTCCTGCCGCGCCGCTGCGCGCATGATTGCCTGCGCTGATACGCGCTCGTGTATGTGCAGCGCCACCGTGTCCACGTCAAACCAGCGCTTTTCGCGCTTGCCTGCCCACTCCAGCCACGGCTGGTGATTGCGGAGCGCGGCGGAGAGTATGCTGGCCTCTTCATCGGTTAGCGGCCTGCGCTTGGATTCCTCGATCAGTTCGGGCAGTCGGTCCGCCTCGCCCGTTTCGTCGAAGCGCAATACGGGCGGCAGGTGCGGGTCGTAGGAGTAGCGCTGCTTGGGAATTTCGCGCACACTCCCCTGAGAGGCGAGCGCGGCGGTCGGGTTATTCTTGCGCGTGGCGTCATAGCGGTAGTCGGCTATCTGGTCTGGCTTGGCGGGCATGAGTCGTCTCCGGTCGTGGCTCTATCGAAACCCCAATCATCGCTTCTAGCTGCGGGCAATCATCACCTATTCCCGCTCCGCGCTCGGTTTTTCGACTAAACTGGCTCAATCGAAGCGCAGTTTATCACATCCCCCCAAGACTCCAATGCCGCCGAATTCACTGCTACCAGTGCGCCACAATGATCTAAGACCTCAGAAGCCTTTCATATTCATCGTGAGCGCCTATCCAAAACCATACCAAGCCCTCAGCGTCTTCTTCGGCCAAGGCTCTGTGCGCGCTTCCGATGCGAACCGACCAATACCTTCCTACTTTCCGAAAACGAAGAGATGGATGCCGTGGGTTTGATTTAAGCAATTCATAGTTTTCTCTCGCAATATCTTGCGCAGACTCAGAAAGGCGGTCAAAACATCTCCAGAAGCGAGGATTGGCGCGATGCACTAGATTTCTTTCAATAGCCCTTTCTTTTTGTCCTCACGGATTTCGTCGGATATGAAATCCAATGCGCCGCTCTCCGAATCCCTTTCGATCTGCCGGTCCCACCTGTCCCAATCATGTTCCGCCAGCCACGCTTTCAGTTGGCGATAGCCGTCTTCAGACAAGCCAGCAATCGCGCCGCAAATCTCCGAAAGCGTTTCCTCCTCCACACTCTCTGGAGGCGAAGCGCGCAAGCCTACTCCGTTCACCTGTCTCTCTGTCGCCATAACTAGATTCTCCCACGATTTGAGCGTATCGTCGAAGCGCAGTTTATCACAGAACCTGTAACGATTTAGTCGGCGCTCCATCTCGCGCAAAAGTTCCTTCCACCTTGATGGGGGAAGGCTAGGATGGGGGTGATCAAATCCTCCGACCAAACTGATACAGGCTCTTTATCACATCCCCCCAAGACTCCAATGCCGCCGAACGCCATTCCCAAATCCCAAAATTCACTATTCCCAATTCCTCCCCGCTATGCTACAATCTATGCGTCAAGAACATAAGTACGCTATTATTTACCAGGATTTATGACCGAATCCACAACCCCGCGAAAAAACTTTCGTGAACTGGTAAATACAGGTGTCTGCAGGTGAGATGCAGGTCTAAATCCCATCTGAACGCAACCAGAAGAGCGCCAGAAGCCCACCTGCAACCCACCTGCGCGCCCACCAGAACTATTCCAATATCCATAAACCAACGCAAATGCAACCCGGCGGCGCGCCCATCGCGCAAAAGCCCCTTCCACCTCGACGGGCTCACAAGGGTAGGCAAACCTCTAGCCACCCGAAAAACCCCTTCCACCTTGATGGGGGGAAGCTAGGATGGGGGTGATCCAATTCATCCGAATTGTGAAATAGACTTTCGCCGATAACCGAAATCGCGGACGCCCCTCAGATGCGCTACAATATGAGGCAGGCAAATCTCGACCAAGGAGCCGAACCTTGACTCAGATACATGAAGAGATACGACTTACCGAACTCGCAAGCTGCGCCGGTTGAGCGTCCAAGTTCAGCCCCGAGGACCTGGGACAGGTCCTGAGCCAACTTCCGCCGGTCTCCGACCCTAACCTGCTGGTCGGCGTCAACACCGGCGACGACGCCGCCGTCTATCGCATGAACGACGATACCGCCCTCATCCAGACGGTGGACTTCTTTCCGCCCATCGTGGACGACCCCTACGCCTTCGGGCAGATCGCGGTAGCCAACGCGCTGAGCGACGTGTACGCAATGGGCGGCAGTCCGCTGACCGCGCTCAACATCGTGGGCTTCCCCGTCGCGCTTCCAAAAGAGATACTCGGAAGCATTCTGATCGGAGGATCGGACAAGGCGCGCGAGGCGGGCGTGCTGATAGTGGGCGGCCATACGGTTGACGACGAAGAGCCCAAGTATGGCCTGTCGGTGACCGGCGTGGTGCGTCCCGGAGAGCATGTGACCAACGCGGGCGCTCGACCCGGCGACGATCTGGTTCTCACCAAGCCCATAGGCACGGGCGTAATCACGACCGCCGCCAAGCAGGGAGTCGCACCTGAAGACGTATTGACGACCGCCGTGGGCGTAATGGGCCAGCTAAACCGCGCCGCTTCCCAGGCGATGAGCGAAGTGGGCGTTCACGCCTGCGTGGACGTTACCGGCTTCGGACTTCTGGGACATCTGAGGGGAATGACGCGCGCCAGCGAAGTGGGCGCCACGCTGCGATTCGACTCCATCCCGTTCATACCCGGCGCGTCCGAACTCGCCGAGAGCGGCGTCGCCCCCGGCGGCACGCATCGCAACCTGGACTCTCTCGGCGGCGATGTCGTGTGGGACGAGTCTATAACGGACACCCAGAAGATACTGCTGGCAGACGCCCAGACGTCGGGCGGATTGCTGATAGCTGTAAAGCAAGGCAAGACGGCGGCGCTGCTCGAATCGCTGAAGAACCACGGCGTCCAGACGCGCGCGATCGTAGGCCGCGTAACGGCCCACAAGGACGCCCCTTCCATTCGAGTAGAGTCAGCCTCCTGAAAGAGCGAATGCGATGATTGGCGAAAACACGCGCGGGTAGTGAAGAATGTGGCAGACATACGGACATGAGAAAGCGGTGCGAGCCCTCTCCCGCTCAATGCAGTCGGGCAGGCTCGCTCACTCCTACCTGATAGCCGGCCCCGCCAAGATCGGCAAGACGACCCTGGCGTTCGACATCGCTCGCGCCGTGAACTGCCTGTCGGACAGCCCCCCGTGCGGCGCCTGCCGACAGTGCCGGCTAATCTCGTCCGGACTGCACCCCGATGTACGCTCGATAGGGCTGGAAAAGGCGAGATCGGGCAGACTGCGAACCATGATAAGCATCGAACAGGTCAGGGAAGTCCAGCGAGACGCGAGTCTGCGGCCATACGAGGGGCGAAGCAGGGTATTCATATTCGAGCAGGCTGAAAAGCTGAGCGTAGAAGCGGCGAACAGTCTGCTCAAGACGCTGGAAGAGCCGCCTGAGAGTGTCATCATCGTTCTGGCGGCGTCCGACGCAAACGCGATTCTGCCGACCATACTATCGAGGTGCCGTCGCGTCGAACTGAGCCCGACGCCCGCTCGCGCCATCTCTGATTTCCTGGTCGAAAGGAAGGCGGTTGGCCGCGAAAGAGCGGACGAGATAGCCGGACTTTCCGGCGGCAGACTGGGCTGGGCAATAGAAGCGTCGGATGACCCGTCCATAACCGAGCGGATCGTGGAATCCATGGACTCCATAGAGTCAGCCGCCAGCGGCTCGCTCACGGACAGGTTCGATTACGCGGAACGGCTGGCGAGCCGCTTCTCCTCGGACAGGCAGGGCGTCTTCTCGGAGATAGACCTCTGGCAGTCCTGGTGGCGCGACGCGCTTCTGATTGGACTGGGAAAGGGCGACCTCATCGTCAATTCCTCTCGCAAAGAGGCGCTGGCGTCTGTTGCCGACCAGTTCCCAATCGAGTCAATAGCGGCCGCGCTCAAGGCGATTCGACGCGCTGCGTTCCTGCTGGAACGAAACGTCGCTCCTCGCCTCGCCATAGAAGGCATGATGCTGAAATTGCCGACGGCGCCCTGAGACCCGCGTGCGAGGTTCTGATGATTGTGGGAGTAAGATTCACGCCATCTGGTCGGGTTCATTATTGCGACGACAATGGCGTCAGTGTATCGTTCGGGGACAAGGCGCTCGTCGAAACCGAGGGCGGCGCGCTGGAAGCCATCGTGATCATAGGCTCAGGCCAGGTAGTTCAATCTGACGTAAGCGGCCCGCTTCCGCGCGTTTTGCGCCTCGTCGAGCGCGCCCCTGAGATACCGTGACCGGAACCAGGCGCGCTAAATCCGCGCCGCTCAGTTCACCCACGGTATGAACGGACGCCAGTCTTCCATGATCTCCCGGTGCTGGAACATATAGTAGGGATTGGGTTTGGGGACGCCCGGCTCTCGCAGCAACTTCATTCTAGCTTCCCGCGGCGTTCTGCCCGCCTTGTGATGATTGCAGGGGATGCACGCGCTCACGATGTTGTCCCACGAGTGCGGACCGTGACGCCAGCGCGGCATGATGTGATCCAAGGTGAGTTGGCGGGTCTGCTTGCCGCAGTATTGGCATGTGAATCCGTCGCGGTGGAACACCGCCTGCCTTGAAAGACGCCGGCGCATCACCGGCCTCTTTACCATATAGATGAGCCGTATGACGGACGGAGCGGGGAATATATCCGAAACGCTTTGAATGTGTTCGCGACCATTTATGACAAGTTCCGCTTTGCCTCTTCCGACCAAAATCAAGGCGCGCCGCACGTTGCATACGTTGAGAGGCTGATAGTTCTGGTTGAGCACCAAAACGGGCGAATTGATTGCGCTCATTCTACGCCTTTCGGTGACCTTCTCTGTCGCAAACTCCCCAAAGCGATTGCCGTTCAGTACTAGTCTAACTCAAATAGCCGCCCCATCTCCATATAGGCGATAAAGCGGTATTCTTAGCATGTATGGATATTCGCTTCGTCGTAAATCATCTCGTACTATGAATACCGATAAAGCCGCTTTGCGGTCTTTCGCCTCCTCGGACAGCAAGTCCAGCGCTAGAGCGAAGTCCCCCACCGCCGGCCCGAAAGATATTTTGGGCGCCGCGTCCCACACATTCAGGAATATAGAAACCGCTGTCGAACCAACCAATCCATCCACCAGCAATTCCCGCCTGTCGCTTACGATTGCGCCCACGCTGTCCGCGGTGATGTCGCCCGGACTGATAGCGCTCAGGTCGGCGTCGGCTACAGTGAACGCGAAAGCGAGACGCGCGAATATCACTATGAGCGCGCCCGACACGGTCAATCCAACAACCAGGCCCAGCGCTATTCCTGACAGCCTGTCGGCGACACTCACCGCGCCGATAGAGCCTGCGTTCGCCGCGGCCTTGATCACGCGACCGACCATCACGAATATCGCGCAGCACACCGACACGATGAACGTGTAAGCCAACGCGGATATGAAAGCGTCTGCCGAGGCGGAGAAGCTCACCATGTCTCCCGCGCTGTCGGCGTACCTGCCGGCAAGCCACCACCCGGCTACAATCCCCAGACACAGGAATGCGACTTCCAGAAGACCTGTCTTGAGTCCCCAGATAAGCGACACGCAAAGTATGACTAATATCAGAACGTCCAGCCACTGCATGATTCCAGGCTCTCCGACCTTCTCAGATAGCGTATAGGCAGAGCGACAGCGTATTGTCTTCACCCAGTTTCAGATTAGCATACCGCCTAATCGTTCTAAAGGTATTCGCGGTTATCTCAAAGTGCGTCGGAGTCCGTTACCATCGGTTTACGCTGTCGAGCAGCGCGGCTTCCGGCAACTTTGAGGAGTCGTCGTATTTATCGTTCCCGTACCAGTACCAGCGTTCTATTTCAGTAGGTTGGGGACCGCCGCTGGCAGGAAAAGCGGTGAACCGCAATGAGCTGAACTCTTTTCCATCCGGTTCTAGGCGTACCAGCACGTCAACGTGGCCTCCCTTGAACGGGACGCGAATTGTGCGCTCGATGTCCCATTTATCAAAGGAATCCTGTCGCAGGGCATCCATGTAGCGGTTGTATGTGTCAAACCAGAACTGTCCGGAGAAACCCCCCTCTAGGGCTGCGCCGTTCAAGAAGAAACTGGCTGCGGAAATCGGCGTCCGTTCAATCATGTGAATTACCTCGCTCCGCGGAAATCGCGGGTTTTACCTCTGTCAATATAGCTCAGGTCATTTTCAGACCCGCTTCTTTTGGCCTTCACCGCTTACCTCCGCTATTTCCGATAAATCTGACGCCTCTGAAGAAACTGCGTACATCCGGCCTTGAAAAAGCCCTGACCTTCGCCCAGGGCCTTTCGATTATTTGAGATCCGTTCGTCCTGAGCTTGTCGAAGGATGCCTGTTGAAGGGCGCTGTCAGTCAGTTCGTATGCATATTGTAGAATAACCGAAAGACCCTGGATATTCGCCGCCCTGATCGTGCTGTCGACGGTGCTGAGCGTCGCCATCCCCATCAAGAT
>CAZXFX010000085.1:0-11182 GCA_964640295.1 uncultured Dehalococcoidia bacterium
ATCCATATATTCTAAGAATACCGTCTATTGGCCATTGGAGTGGGCATTCATAGTAATCGCTGGTTTATGAGGATTTGAATGCCCATACACACCCAATTAGATGATTGCGGCGCTAGGGGCCGTCCAGGTAATCCATATCAGGATGGAGATCCCATCGGTAGGTGTCAGGCGGGTCCACGGTGGCGGCCCAGTCTCTCATGACCTGCTCGTCGCGCTGAGCCAGCGCCATCTTGCGAGCTACTTCTTCAGGGTCCCAGCCATCCAGAACGCGCTCGACGAGTTCGTCCCTTATCGAACCGTAGGCGGGGTCCTCGGCAAGGTCGTTCATCTCCCGCGGATCTTCCGCCAGGTTGAAGAGTTGCGGCCTCATACCGTGGTAGTAATTCAACTTCCACTCTTTGTAGCGAATCATGCGCTGGATGGATCCGTCGGGCGGGGAGTGTACGTCGAACGGCAGGCCATCTCGCTGAGCGTACATGACGAACTCGGAGAAGGCGATGTCCTCCCAGTTCGTCCGGTCAGGGTTTCTTATCAAGTCCAGCAGGCTGCGCCCGTGAGAGCGCGGCAGCGGGGGCGCGCCGATTGCGTCCAGCATGGTCGCGTTCAAGTCGAGCTGATTGATGACGCGGTCGCTCCGTCCGCCCTTGGGCAATCCCGCCGGCCAAGATACAATTGCGGGAACTCGCGCTGAATCCTCATAGAAAGTCTGCTTCCACCACAGATCATGCTCGCCCACCTGCTCGCCGTGATCCGTCGTATATATGACCAGCGTGTCGTTCTCGAACCCGTTGCGCCGCAGCGCTTCGAGCATTTCGCCCACCAGGGCGTCCGTGCGAGTCACGAGCGCCCAGTACGCAATGCGACAGCGCATCATCTCATCGTCCGGCACGTCCTCGATACCTGTCCTCTTTCGCCACCACTGAAAGTACGGATGCAGCTTGTCCGAATACGGTTCCCGTATGCGAGGCATGGGAGTCTTGCCCACGTACTCATCGTAGTCCTCCTTTCGCGCCACGAACGGCTGGTGCGGAAGCATCATACCGACCGACAGCGATTGACTGGACGGGTATTCACAGTAGGAGATGGTTTATGAAGATTCAAAATACCCATACATATCAAAAGCGCCGGCTGGACTGGGGAACCTGTATCAATTTGGCGGGTGTGAGGATCAGAAACAGGCTCGGGACGAACGCATTTGCAGTGTCATCCTGCGATGGGCTCAGAACGAATGGGTTGCGTCGGCGACTACGTTCGCATCTGCGGAAACAGCACGACTTCCCGAATGGTGCGCTGCCCCGTCAGAAGCATGGCGAGCCGGTCTATGCCCATGCCCAGACCGCCGGTCGGCGGCATTCCGTATTCGATGGCGGTAAGAAAGTCTTCGTCGAGACGATCCCATTCCTCTTCAGGCAACTCAGAGCGCAGTTCTTCCTGATTCTCAAACCGCTCCCTCTGGTCTATGGGGTCATTCAACTCGGTGAACGCGTTCGCTATCTCCATGCCGCAGGCGAATGCCTCGAACCGCTCCACCAGCCTTTCGTCGTATGATGTTCGCTTTGCCAGCGGGGATACCTGCACCGGGTAGTCCACCAGAAAAGAGGGGCTGATGAGGTTCGGCTCCACTCTCGTGGATATTATCTTGTCAACCAATCCGGCCCAGCTAACCTGGTTAGAGACGTCTATGCCGCCGGCGTCCATCTCCACCTTCAGCGTCTCGACGTCCTGATGCTCCATAATGTCAATTCCGCTATGCTTTTCGATCTGTTCCACCAGGCTGAGCCGCGGCCAAGGCGGTGTAAAGTCAATTGCCTGATCGCCCGTTTCCACCGCCGCGCTGCCGGTCACCTCCGCCGCCACAGTGCTGACGAGTTCCTCCACGAGGCGCATCACGTCATTGTAATCCGCGAAAGCCTCGTAAGACTCCATGGTCGTAAACTCAGGGTTGTGGTTGGCGTCTATCCCCTCGTTTCGGAATATCCTGCCAATCTCATAGACCCGTTCGAGTCCGCCTACTATGAGCCGCTTCAGGTGGAGTTCGGTTGCGATTCGGAGAAACAGGTCTCGACTGAGCGCGTTGTGGCGAGTCTCGAAAGGGTGCGCCATGCCGCCCGCCGCGACCGGAACGAGTATCGGGGTCTCGACCTCGATGAACCCCCTTCTGTACATGAAGCGCCGAATGGACCTGACCATCTGGCTTCTCATGACCGCGATTCGGCGCGCGTCCGGGTTGGATATCAGGTCGAGGTAGCGTTGACGGTAGCGAATCTCGGTGTCGGTGAGTCCGTGCCACTTTTCGGGAAGCGGGCGAAGAGACTTGCACAGGACTGTCAGATCGTTCGCCTGGACAGTCACCTCGCCTGTGCGCGTGCGTATCATGGCGCCGGACACGCCAATCCAGTCTCCGATGTCAACGTCGTCCAGAGTCCTATAGTCTTCGCCCAGCGCATTGCTTCTGAACATCGCCTGAATTTTGCCCGAGCCGTCCATGAGGTCGCAGAAGGCGACTCTTCCCATTTTTCGGAGAGCGGTTACGCGACCGCCCACGGAAACGCGCCCGATCTCGGACTCGCCTTCCCCTGAAAACTCGACCGACTCGAAATGCGAAATCGCTTCCTGGGCGGTGTGAGTGCGCTCGTAGTTGCGCGGATAGGGGTCAATTCCCCTGCTTCTCAGGTTTTCCAGTTTATCAAGACGCGCCCGTACAAGTTCGTCGGAAGGCAGAGGCATCTGAATATATTCTCCTGCGATCAGAGAGTCGGCTTGCAAATGAATCGGGGTTGCGGTGGACTGGGCGGCTTAACCAACTTTGGGGAAGTTTCCCCACAATCAGAAAGCCTGCTTGCAAATAATAGCATAGAGAGCCTGAATTCGCCTGAAGATGGTCGGCGCCTCACTCTATTTCGACAATCGTCAACTTCTGGATGCCCGCCGGCGTATTGACTTCTATGACATCTCCGACGCGCTTGTCGAGAAGCGCTTCTCCGACTGGGGAGTCGTTGGCTATCCTTCCCTCTAAGGGGCGCGCTTCCGCGCTTCCAACCAGCGAGTAGTGGCGACGTCTTCCGTCCTGAGATTGCACCGCAACCGAGGAGCCGAACTGCACCCTGTCGGCGTCGGCGCTTTTCTCTGGCACAATCGCGTTGGACAGTATGTCCTGAAGTTCCCGAATGCGGCCCTCTACGAAAGCCTGTTCATTCTTGACCTCTTCGTATTCCGCATTATCCACAGTTCCGCCGCTCTCCGTGGCTATGTGAAGCCTGGATGCTACGTCCGGCCTGCGTACAGTGCGGAGTTCTTTGAGTTCATCTTCGAACCGCTTCAGCCCTTCAGGCGTCAGGAACGTCCGGCGTTGGTTCATGTGAGTTCTCCGGATTGCTCCAATGGGCCGAGAGTAAATTCTGCGACCCCATATTCAGGGTATCATACAGCTAAAAGCGCGCAATGTAAAATTTCGCGCCCCCTTCCACAAGTGGTATAATCAGCGCGATAAAACGATATGTTGGGCTTACACGCTTCAGGATGGCTGTTATGTCGAAAGAAGATGGCAGAGTTGATACGCTGATAATCGGAGCGGGCGCTTCCGGAGCCGCGTTCGCATGGAGCCTCGCGCGGGACGGCTTCGATGTTCTGTGCCTGGAGCAGGGTGGCTGGATGGACCCGTCAGAATATCCTCCCACGCAGGATGGATGGGAGATACGACGGCAGACCGATTTCAACCCGAATCCTAATTTTAGAGGGTTGCCGGAGGACTATCCGGTGAACGATGAATACTCGCCGATAGCGCCGCTCATGTACAACGCCGTCGGCGGCAGCACCATCCACTGGAGCGCTCACTTCCCGCGCTTACATCCATCGGACTTTCGGACTAAGACGCTGGATGGCGTGGCGGAGGACTGGCCAGTCAGCTATGAGGAACTCGAACCGTATTTCGACCTCAACGACCGCATGATGGGCGTGGCGGGAATGACGGGCGATACTGCGTATCCTCCCAAGTCCGAACGCCAGACGCCCGCCATTCCCCTCGGAGCGCTCGGACAAACGATGGCGGCGGGATTCGACAAACTGGGCTGGCACTGGTGGCCGTCCGACTCGGCGATTCTGACCGCGCCGTATGACGGACGCGCGGCCTGCAATAACTGCGGCCCGTGCGACATCGGATGCGCTCGCGGCGCCAAGTCCTCCACCGACATAACCTACTGGCCCAAAGCGATGGCGCTCGGCGCGCGACTCAAGACGCGCTGCCGCGTGAGGGAGATTACTGTTGACCGGCAAGGCATGGCGGACGGAGTTCTCTACTACGACGCCGACGGAAATCTGCAAGAGCAGAAAGCGGGGGCAGTGATACTGGCGTGCAACGGCATAGGCACGCCCAGGATAATGCTCAACTCCAGGTCCGCGCTGTTCCCCGACGGAATCGCCAACTCGTCCGGGCTTGTAGGCAAGAACCTGATGTTTCACCCATACGCGATGGTCACCGGCGTATTTGAGGAACTTCTGGAAGGGTATAAAGGCCCAAACGGCGCCTCGATAATGAGCCAGGAGTTCTATGAGACCGATCTGTCACGCGGGTTCGTTCGCGGATACGCTTTCCAAGTCGCCCGAAGCAACGGTCCGGCCACGACCGCGCAGGGCGGCATAATGGGGCGGCGCGTTCCATGGGGAGAACAGCATCACGATAGCTTCCGAAAGGCTTTGGGACACACGACCACCATTGCGGTCATCGGCGAGGACCTGCCCGAACTTCATAATGAGGTCACCCTGGACCCGCATCTCATGGACAGCGACGGAATCCCCGCTCCAAAGATTAGCTACACGCTCAGCGAGAACAGCCGCAAGATGATGGAGCATGGCGCGGCGAGGGCGAGCGAAGCGATGGAAGCGGCGGGCGCCTACGACGTAAACGTAATATCTTTGCTCAGAGCGGGCGGCTGGCATCTGATGGGGACCGCCAGAATGGGCGTGAATCCGGACAGCAGCGTGGTGAATCAGCATGGACAGACGCACGACGTAAAGAACCTGTATATAGTGGATGGAAGCGTTTTCGTGACCGCCGGGGCGGTAAATCCAACTTCTACCATTCAGGCCGTCGCGCTTCGATTCGCGGACGAATTCAAGCAAAGCGCCAGACACATGAACGGCTAAGACGTTAAGACGTATTGATGAGGAACTCAACGATGTCCAAATTTCTGAGCCGAAACCAGCGTTCACTGGCGGCGGCGATACTCGACCGACTGATACCGCGCCAGGGCGATATGCCGGGCGCGGGTGAATTGGGCGCGGCGGACTATCTCGACGATATGGCTGCGAACTCCGCCCAACTCGCGCGTCTTTTCTCACGCGGGCTGCAAGACATCGAAATTGCGGCGGCGCGTTTAGGGCCTGGCTTCGAGCGGCTGAGCGAAGAGCGGCAAAACGAGGCGCTGAGATGCGTGGAGGCAAACAGCCCCGAGTTCTTCGACGCGCTCGTTCGGCACGCCTACAACTGCTACTACACCAATCCGAAAGTGGTGGAACTGCTGGGGCTGGACCCCAGACCGCCTCAGCCGCGAGGCAACCACGTAGAGCGCGGGGACTTCAGCTCGCTAAAGACAGTGATGGAAAGAGGCCAAGCGTACAGAGACGCCTGACCGTCTAGCTGCTTCTCCTATCAGTCCTCGATGTCTCAAGGCCGAGGATGGAAGTAAAACCGCGGCGCGTGGAATGGCATTGTCAGAGCGGAAGACTCAAGTGGATTCTTAACTATTCCTGTGAGTCAGCCGTCTCAGTCCGCGTGAGTCTGATGCAGGTCTTCCTGTCTGCTCAGCCTTTCAGTGACGAGCTCATGTCGGACGTGAATGCGAGCTTGTTCAAGCTCAGCTTCACTCACCCGCTGGACAAGCTGATTCCCGAGCTCTCGAATCTCATCTCGCAACTCCCTGCGTACCTCTCGCATCTCTTTTCCCACTGCCTGAGCGTCTTTTCCAGACTGCCGTATAAGAACGACAACCGCAATGAGCGTCGCAAGGAATCCTATCCCAAGCGTAACTACTATCGCCAATTCGCCGGTACCCATGAGAGCCTCCCGCAAGGCATTGATGGCAGTCGGACTATACCAAAGTACAGATTCCTATGAAATGGGAAACGGGCATTCATAGTACGAGATGGTTTACGACGAAGCGAATATCCATACACGCTAAGAATACCGGGAAACGGAGGTGGATGCGCTGGAACCTGTAACGACACTCACCCTGCCTATTGTCCATCCTGTGGCAGTGGTATCAGTATCCCATCCGGCCCTCGCGCGCCAGCCACGCGAACTGCTGAGGCCGCCTGCTCGCGCCCGGATCCATGATGACGTTCACCAAAGCCGCCTTGCCAGAGTTGAACGCGCGCTCTAGCGCCGGGCGAATCTCGTCCGGCTTCTCCACGTATTCTCCATGTCCGCCGAAAGCCTCCATCATCAAGTCGAAGCGCATGGCGGGCTTGAAGTCGTTGGGGTCTTCCTCTCCTTCTACGTACTGGCGAACCCACTTGTCTATGTTCGCGTTCTGAAACACCACCCACACTATAGGCAAGCCGAACCGGACTGCGGTCTCGATATCCATGCCGTTGAATCCGAACGCCCAATCCCCCTGCAAGCAAATAACCGGCTTGTCCGGATACACCACCTTCGCCGCTATCGAGAATGGAACTCCTACGCCCACGCAGCCCGCTACGCCCGCGTCAACCCTCTGCCTCGGATTCCACACCGGAATGACCTGCCTCGATATATCCATGGTGGAAGCGCCGTCCGCCACCAGTATCGAATCTTTGGGCATGTAATCGCGGATCTCCTTGAGAATTCGATAGTACCCTAGCGGCTCTATATCCGCGTTGAGCATCGGTTCGATTGACGCCGAGTTCTGAGCGACCTTTTCTTTCAAGCCGCTGAGCCACGGCGTCTCTCCAAACTCGACGGGATTGTCGTCGAGCGCTTCCACTAGCTGTCCCATAATCATCTTGGCGTCGCCAACCAGCCCGACCTCCGCCGGATGGTTGGTTCCAATCTCTTCGTCGTCAATATCCACCTGTATCAGCTTGTAGTCCTCCGCAAACCTCGGCGGCTGTCCGAAGTGGAAGATCCAATTGAGCCGCGCGCCTACGAGCAGGACGGTGTCCGCGCCCTGAAGCGCCTGCGTCCGCGCCGCCGAAACGTTCATCGGGTGATCCGGCGGGAGCGTCCCCGCGCCCATAGGCGACGTAAGGAAGGGTATCTGGGTGCTATCCACGAACTGAAGCAGTTCGTCTTCCGCCCACGACCATGACGCTCCTTTGCCGACTATCAGCAGCGGACGCTCGGAGTCCTTCAGAACGTCGAGAGCGCGCTTTATCTTGTCCGGTTCGGCGAGCGGTCTGGCCGGATCGGGAGCGGGGGTAGGTATCTCTACCTCGGACTCATCCACCGACCCGGATATCATCTCGGCGGGCAGATCGAGATATACGGGACCCGGACGTCCTGCGACCGCCCGTCGGAGCGCGATGTTGATGAGCGACGGGATTCGCTGAATTGACTCGGCGGCGTAGGCCCATTTGCACAGCGGCGCCGTGGACTCCACCTGCGCCAGTTCCTGGAAGTCGCCCATATTGCGTCGCCTGAGTTCAGCCGAGCCGCCGATTACGAGCATTGGCCAGCAGTTGACCTGCGCGTTGGCGATGGCGGTAAGCGTGTTGGTCTGTCCGACTCCCGAAGCCGCGACGCACACGCCGACGCTTCGCGTGAAGTACGAATGCGCCTGCGCCGCCATCGCGGCGGCCTGCTCGTGCCTGACCGAGATCACGTTCATTCCCGCCTCGGCGCACCCATTCACGATTGGACCGACCGGATCGCCCGGAAGCGTGTATATAGTATCAATGCCCTCTCGCTTCAGAGCGTCAACGACTAGCTCCGCGCCCGTTATCTGTGCCATGTCTTCATTCTCCTCTGTCTATTTTCGCTTACCGCCGCGCTCTGAGCCGAATGGCGCATGAATTCGCATAATACGACGAAGTGAATAGCCCACGCATACTGTGGATACTAATGAACGAGACTGACTATTCATTGTTTTGGCGTCTAATCTCGGCGGCGCGCCGAACGCCGCCCATGTCCGCTCCCTCGAGCGGAACGTCGCCTATCACGTTCTGCAGTTCCAGCTCCATCATTCGGCCCGCGCTCACGCCGAGCAGTTCGCCCAGCGCCCAGTCGTTGTGTTCTCCAAGTTCCGGCGCCGGTTCGTTTCTCGGCTCCGACCTGTTGGACATCTTCCAGATAGGCCCGCTATAAAGATGCGCGCCCGCGTCCGGGTGTTCTACCACCTGAAAGTATCCTCGTTCCTGCAAGTGTGGATCATCGTATGTGTCTCCGCCGCAGTCCAGAGCCGGCCCCGCCGGTATGCCGCGCGCTTGCAGCGCCTCCGCCACTTCGTATCGTCCCATCTCTCGCGTCCAGCGACCAATGATATCGTCGAGTTCGTCCCCGTTTCGCAGACGCGCCTCCAGCGTCTCAAAGCGCGGATTGCGCTCCAGTTGCGGCATTCCCATTACGTCGCACATCTCTCCCCATTCCTCGTCTGACCTAACTGAGATCGCCACCCACTGATCGTCCCCGGCGCACCGGTAAACGCCGTGTGGCGACATTCTCGGATGGCTGTTGCCGCGCCTGGGCCTCGCCTCGCCCGTCAAGCCGTACTGCATGAAGACCTCGCCCAGATGCGGCATGAAACTCTCGGCCTGGGACAAGTCAATGAACTGCCCTCTTCCTGTGCGAGCGCGGTTGCGAATAGCCATGCATATTCCAAACATCGCGCTGACGCCCGCCACCGCGTCGGGGTGGTGAACCAGCGAATTGCGCGACAGATCCATGTCGGGATACCCCCGCAGGGCGGTGTGCCCCGTTATGGCGTCTATCACCATTCCCATGCTGCGAAAGCTTCTGTACGGGCCAGTGTTTCCGTACCCCGGCGTAAAGAGCGCGATGATGTCCGGCTTGACCTTGCGCAACTCATCGTAGCCCAGTCCGAATTTGTCCATCACGCCATAAGCGTAATTGGTGAACACGACATCGCTGACGTTTACGAGTTCCTTGAACAACTCGACGCCGGCCGGGCGCGTCAGATCAAGAGTTATGCCCTTCTTGTTGCGATTTACCGCGTTGAAGCCCGCGCTGCGGTTCCAGGGACGGTCTCCGGGGTTCATATCAGGATACCCGTGCGCGACGGCGGCCGGCCGAATCGCTCCGCGGGCGATTCGCTGAATCGCCTCTACCTTGATGACATCGGCCCCCATGTCGCCAAGAAGGACTCCGCAAAACGGCCCAGCCCATATCTCAGCCAGTTCCAGCGCGCGAATGCCTGAGAGCGCTCTTTTGATATTTTCTAAGGAACTATCCATTTCCAATGACGCCACTATCTTCCAGTTGCCTTATCTCGGTTTCAGACAAATCAATGTATTCCATCAGCACTTCTCTGCTGTCCGCGCCTCTTTCCGGCGCGGGCGCGGACGCGCTTCTGGGCGCATCCGAAAGTATGAAGGGCAGGCCGGTGTGCCAGATGTGTCCATACGCGGGATGTTCTATATCCTGAAAGTAACCGCGAGCCCTGAATTGTTCGTTCTCCACGGTTTCGTGGGAGAGCAAGACAGGCCCGCCCGGCAGCCCCGCCTTCTGCGCCGCGTCGAACACCTCCATTCGCGTGTGAGCGTCCAGCCATGCCTGAAAAATCTCCTCCAGTTCATGACGGTTCTGGGTACGGTCGTCCGGTGTCAGGAAACGCGGATCTTGTCGCAGTTCAGGCTGGCCAATCATCTCCGATATATTCGGCCACATCCGAGGTCCCAAGGGCAGAAAACTCACATACCCGTCCTTGCATCTAAACGTTCCAACCGCGTATGGCTCGCGTCCGCCCGCCGAAGATGTGCGCGGCTCGATTCGCCTGTCCGTCTCGCCTGAATACGCGAACGGCGCGCGCCTTCCTATCTGGTGCGGATGTCCGGCCATTACCTCCTGGATGGATATATCAATCCAATCGCCGACCCCGCTGAACGTAGCTCCCGCGAGAGCCGCCATGGTAGCCGCCGCCGCCGCCGTGCCAGCGAAATACTGCGCTATCTCACCCCCGTACTTGAGTGGGTGCCTGTTTGGCAATCCCTCGCGGTACATCGCGCCGGTCATCGCGAAGATGGTAAGTTCGGTGTATCCCCAGTCCTTGTATGGGCCGTACTGTCCGAACGGAGTCACCGAAGTCATCACCATGTCCGGACGCTGAGCCGAAAGCGCTTCATAGCCTATTCCCAGTCCTTCGGCCACTCCCGGCCGCATACTTTCCACAATCACGTCGCAGCGCAGCGCAAGCTTGCGAAGCAGGTCGCGCCCTCGCTCTGACTCCAGATCAAGAGCGACGCTCCGCTTGTTGGCGTTCAGATGAAGATAGAGCGCAACCTCTTCAACGTTGTCGGCGCGCGTCTCTGATAGCGAAGGCTGCCCCGGAAAATCTACCCTGACGACATCCGCTCCATAGTCGCCAAACATCTTGGCGCAATAGGGAGCGGCGATGCCGTCGCTCAGTTCCAGCATGCGAATGCCATCGAGGGCAATTTGAGGCACAGTTCAAACTCCATCGTCACAATTAGGACAATCGCTATTTTCTAGCCACAAGCCCCCGGTGTCAATAAGTGAATCGGATAGCGACAGGGCGCCTAGACTCGCGTGAGAATATATCCCTTTTCGCCCCGCACCCGGACACTGTTGGGCCTCGCTACCACAACTCCCGCAATGGTGTTGTCCAGCTTGGACTTGTTCATCTTCCAAGTCAATTCGACCGTCTCTTTAGGGAGGTCGAACGTGACGAACTGAATCTCTTGGTACTTGGGGCGGTCCATGAATATCACATTCTGGCCCGACCACTCCGCCGAACCCGCCACCGGCTCGTCGAACTTGAGGGTCACCGCGCCGTCGTCGCTGTCCAGCTCGACGTTTACGCCATGTCGCTCATCTTCGCTGGGTATCGCCAATTCGCCGCGATAATGCTCTAAGGTTGAAGAATCTGCCATCGTTCTCACCACTTCCGCTGTCAGGAGTCAATCTCAATCCCAGAGTTTACAGCAGTCGGCGGATTGTTGGTAGTGCGTTCCAGAAAAGTAACCGTCCCATAGTCGGTGGGCGAATTTGGAGCATGGATAATGGAGTCAAGCC
>CAZXFX010000086.1:0-10783 GCA_964640295.1 uncultured Dehalococcoidia bacterium
CGCCCTTCGACAGGCTCAGGACGAACGGATTTTTGATTTACCTACCCTTGTGAGGCCTCCGCCTGGGAGAGTCGATAGGCCGAGACCGTCCAAGGGGCGATCCTCAGTTTCGCGCGCGACTTGCGTGGTTCGGGTAGGAGCGGACCGGACGGAATTGGACTTGAACCCCTGCTCGGCAGCCACGCAGTCATATCACCGATACGGCAATGCTTCGGCTCAAAACCGGAGCCGGCTTGACGCAACGCGTGAACAATCCCTGCGACCCCTGTTCCGAAGGGGTGGGGGTATCTGTGGAACCCTCGGGGCCCACCTCGGACGGAAGCCTGCTCTACGGCGTTCTCTGTCGATTCCTCCGCCCAAACGAATAGGGAACCGTAATACTCGCCTGTATGGATGATTATCATTCAGCCGTTTCCCAATTCCTCCTCAAGGAGTTAAAGCAGCCGTGCGCCTGTTTCCGAAATAACTGACTGGTGAAACATGATTGCCTATGTCCCCTGTGTTCAACGATCACAGCTCTGTGAAACACGGTTGCATCTCTCTTCAATGTCGGCGCATCTCTCCATCAGCGCCTCAAACATCTCCTCATCGTCAAGCAGCATACCATCGCTGAGCATTCTGCCGTAGTCGTCGGAAAGAGCCTCGTATGCCGGCCCCTCAGGTGCCAATTGCAAATCACCGGATACCGCGGCTTCGTAGTCAATCCAGCTTCCATCGACGCCCTTCTCGCGGAAGAAGATAGACTTGTGGCGCGCCACCGACAGAGCAAGGTCGCGGTCAGAGACCGCTCACTCGACGAAGCCCGCGTCGTCCAGTCTAACCAGGTCGTACCAATGTCTGGAGAGCCTCTCCCCGCGTCTTCGCCGCTGCCGGCAGAAGACATGCGCCGCCGTCGCCTTCTCCCAGAAGGTGCGCTCCGCCAGCATCACGTGTGCGCGAGTGGATGGAAACTCCACTCCCGATACGTAAGGGGCAGCATCGCACTCTATCGGGAGTTCTTGCCGAGGTTCCCCGGTGGAGCGAGCGCCGAATTCCACCATCACCTCGGGCCTTACGAAACCGTACTCTACAGACAGAGGATCATAGACGACGAGTATCCTGTCTCCTTCGGCATGAGTGTGAGCGGACAGATTCATCTCAGAGAAACCGGATTCAATTGCCGGGAGCGCCTGGTCCTGCACCCAGGCTGACAGTCTCCTTCTGATCTCACGCGTCCAGCGCCGTTCCTGGCTCCTGGTGAGAGGTAGCGCGTCTTCTACGTGTCCTGCCACAAGGTCAGGGGCGATAGCGCGGATGTCATAGGTGATGTCCAGATCCTCTGAGAACCGGCGAATCACTCGGTAAGCCTTCGACAGCGATGTGCCTCCCTTGAACGTCAGGTCATTGCCAAATGGGCTTTCACGGAGCGCGCGCAATGTGTGCACTACCCATATGTCCTTTTCCAGAAGGTGCACGCGCCTTCCGCTCAGGCCTGAGGCGACCGCCAGCGCATCTCGACGGTCCTTCAGGGAAAGCGACTGGAATAGAGCGTCAGACATTGGCGATCAGTTCACTGACGGGTTCGGCCACCCATGTAGGCATGACCGCGCGGGACGCTGCCATCTCCCGTAGGTCTTCGGAGGTCATCCTGGTCTTTATCGTTTCCAAGCCCCCATTCACCCCGTTGGGTCCCATCCATGCCAGCGCGCGGATGGCATCGCCAGCCGGTCTATATGGTGACGCCAGTTGCCAGCGTGGTGCGTGGCGCAGTTCCAAGTTCAGATTGCCCAAGGCCAACTTGCGACTGGGGCCGGAGGTGAGATAAACCGACCGCACCGGCACCTGAGTCGTGAGACCTAGCGCGTTCGCCGCCGCGCCGCCACTGGGAACAATCGTCTGGCCCCAGAGTTCGGAAAGCGAGGCGATCACTTTCTCGACAGCCGGTGGGCGGAGGCCGAATCGGGTCTGGACGGGTCGTACATATACACCCTGACATACCCTCATCAGGCTTCCACTACGGGCGAGGCGGGAGAGGGCCTGGTCGACTGCCGCCCTGCTGCCCAGGTGGAGAAGCGCGTTGGGGCAGATCAACTCGCCTTCCGGCAGATCGTCGGCGTAGTCCATAATCTGTCCCGGAAGGCTCGGCATTTGGGTTCACTCCACATGATTATGTCAGAAATATATAATATTATCTGACATAATGCAAAGTGAACTTGCAATATGAAGCTCTTTGACAAAATACGAGTTGATGAGAGACAGCCGTCCCGCCATAGGCGCTGCACCTGGCAGGGTAGAGCGTTATGACTACGAGTGCGAGCGAAACAGCACACGAAATTTGGTAGATGAGGCGTACCCGGATGTCGGAAAGATCAGGATTGTTCTGGACAACCTCAACATTCACAAGCTCGGTTCTCTGTACGAGACGTTCGATCCTTCCGAGGCACGGCGGATAGCGAAGCGCCTGGAGTTCCATCATACGCCGAAGCATGGGAGTTGGCTGAATCCTGTCCTGAGCCAGCCGAAGGGATGGCGGAGATAGAGTTGAGTATCTTCAGCAAGCAGTGTCTGAAGCGTCGAATCGGTGATGAACAGACTCTGAGATGGGAGATAGCGGCCCTGGAACATGAGCGCAACGAGGCTAAGAAAGTCATAGACTGGCGCTTCACCACCACCGAGGCTCTCGCGCCAAACTTCGAAATATCTACCCAACAAAGTCACCCGGTTCTGCTATTCCTGTGATCACCCGTCCCCCACCTCTGGATTGCCAAGCCACCCGCCACAGGAGGCTTATCGGAGTACGGGACATGCTTTCGCTGGCATCATTCATCCGGGCTTATCCTCTGCGCAACGCTCAACGAAAATGTAATCCCAAGGGAGAGGGGACTTTGGCGCCAATCACGATTGGCGGCGTGTATTCATCATATCCATCCGGACGCGGCATCGGGAAATTACCTGTAAATGAACAATTCCGAACTCACCGGATCATAGATTAGGTAGTACGCGAGTTGAGGATAGGATATCCGAATCTTCGCCACAACGGCTTTGCCCCTCAGCGTAACTTCGGCGGCGCGGATGTATTCGCGCCACGGCTCCCCACTCGTCAAGCGCTCTCCACGTTCCAGGATGTTCTTGAAGACCATTTCGTTATCAGCGGCGGCGCTCTCCGTTTCATAGACGAGGGTCACGGCAATGAAAATGCCATCGCCGTCCTTTCCGATACCCACGCCCAGTACGTCATACTCGCCAAGTATGCCGCCTGCTTTTTCTTCCATGCGACTGGCGCACTCCGCTTCGGACACCGAGATACAGTCGGACTCAAAGTGGCGGAGACTGTGAGAATCGACGTTTCCCCTGATTGAGCCGGAGTAGGCTCCGAGTCTGTCCAACTCATAGGCGGCGAGGGCCAAGCCCGGGTCATCCGCCAACGACAGGCTGCTTCCTGAATGGGCGCTTATGAGATCCTTCATGTCCTGCGTGGAGAGAGTACGATAGACATACGAGTTCAGCACTGCGATATGACCGCCTCTGCCGAAAGTGGGTGGCGACATACGCTGGCGGATGCCTCCCGACTCCCAGCTATAGAATTCGACCCCATCGTGAATGTTTAGGACATGAGGCTGGCACTGCTCTGAACACCGCGCGAGACCGCGTCTGGTGGCATCGGGGTCGAATTGGCCCTTGACCACTTCGAGTTCAGCCGTCCTGGCGGTCTGGTCAACGTTCCGAGCGGAGAAAGCCATGTACTCGTCGAACTGGATGCCATCGTCATAGTGGTCGCGCAATCCGCTTATCCACGGCGCCTGTCCGCTGTCGATCCCAGGGACGTAGTGAAACGTAGTAAATGAATCGACATAGAATTTCATTGGCATGTCGGAATCGGGGCCAGGTAGTGAAATATGGAACAGTTCGCGAGCTCGGGCGTAGTCATGGATGTAAACGACCTCTCGTGTTTGCCAGGTGTCGGGAATATGAGCCAGGAGAGTAGAGAACGTCCCTGTCACCTCCCGCGAAAGCGGGAATCCAGGGGGGAGGCGTGGTCGCCCCCAGGACAGCGCTGACTATGAAAAGGCCCTGCTTTTGAGGAGAGAGCGAGAGGATGTGAAGATGTGGTAATCTATTCTTCGGCGGTTTGATGCAGACTGCATCCTTCCTCTATCTTGGCACCCGACTGGATAACTGGTGTCATGCAACAATTATGCCCCCCCCCCCTCACAGGGGTAGGTAAACGCCCCAACAGCTTTGCAAAATCCCTTCCCCCTTCGATGGGGAAAGGCTAGGATGGGGGTATTCACCCTCAATACCTACCCCTCTCAGCCCCCCCCCCCGAATGAGAGAGGCGAGAATTCAGCGTGAACGAGCTTCAGGTTGCGTTCAGCCTCACCCATTAAGAGCGGGGGAACTGCGATATGGACGCGACATAGGGGAAGGTGATTTATGTACCACCAGTATACTGATTCGTCACTACTGGGTTTAATTGATTTGGCAACGGTAATGGAACGAAAGCTAGCGGTGGTCCTGAACGCCTTCGACCTTTCTACCGCAGAGTTAAGAGTTCTGGGAGTCTGTATAGCGCATCCGCATTCCACCGCGGTGATGATCGCGCGACTGGTTCCGATTGACACCCCCTCCATCAGCAGGTTGGTGCATCGCTTGGTTCAGAAGGGACTACTGGAGCGAGAGCGCTCTACGAAAGACAGGCGCCAAGTGTTCCTGACAGTAACGGACGAAGGCGAAGACAGGCTTCGCCGACTGCAGACTGTCTTACAAGAATCGGAGCGGGACTTTTTTTCAGGGTTGCGCGAGGAGCAGAGACTCTGCTTCACCGAGTCCTTCACGACGCTGGTGAACGAGAACTTTCCGCTGAGGTAGGAGAGGAGAGTCGCAGCGTCAGGGACGCGTTGCGAGGGCCTCCCCAAAGGCGAGGGCGGCAAACGCGCTTGGATGGCTGTACCAATGCTCTACGGCCCTTGAGAGTTCGGCCAGCGCGTCATCAGTCGCCATGCCGTACTTCTTCATCGGCTCGGTGATCTCTTCGGACATAAACCACTTCATGATCAGGTCGTAGAAAACATTTAGCCTATCGGGACCGCTATAGGTTTCGAAAGTGCAGATGAGGCTTATGTCCTCGAATCCGCATCTTTGCAGATGCTCGTGTATCTCTTTGCCCATCTGCGGGTGACCGTCGTCCGCATTGAGAAGGTCAGCGAACATGTCCCATCCTTTGTCCAAGACAGCGTTATCCGGATAGAGGAAGGAAGAGGCCACGATCATCTCCCGGCTGAACAGGATGCCGCCGGGCTTCAGAACGCGCTTCGCTTCGGCGAGAACGCTGCCCGTATCGGGGACATAGGCGAGGATATCGCTGCAGTGGACAACGTCGAACCAGCCGTCCTCAAAGGGTAGGTCAACCGCGTCGGCAACGAGAAACACCGCGTTGTCGCACTCTAGTTCAGCCGCTCTCCGGCGCGCGTATTCTATCTGCGACCGCTCCATGTCAATGCCGTATATCTCTCCTGGCGCGACCGGTCCGGCCAGGCGTCTCAGCGCGATGAAGCCGGGACCGCAGCCTATGTCGAGGACGCGCGTACCAGGCTTGAGGTGCGGTATCAGCAAGCTCGATGTGCGCTCGGTTTCAGAGCGAGATAAAAACTGGATGAAGTTGTCACTGAAACCAATCGTATAGTCCGGCGTTGAAGATAAATGCGATTTCAAGACCATTGCATCTCTCATTCGCTATAGTCAATGTCTGTACATAAGGTGGCAGCGTATGAAATATATACTAGCGATAATGAGAAACATATGACAAGGACGAGGCGCCCTAGTGTTTGCGCGAAGGCATCCAAATGCGAGAATTCAGAGTGGTCGCTGACGAAACGACAGTCCATGCTATAATCGCCTCCGTCCGCTATATCTGGCGTCGCCAGACGCCAATATCGTACCGGAGTTGATACACGGATTCTGAAATTCTGTCAATAGGCTCGATCCTGGTGGGTATATTTATTGCCACTGCGATATTCATCTGGCAGACGAATTCTCAGAACAACCGCGTGGAATCCAAGACGGAAGCTCAGGGCAGCCGTCTGGAATCCAAGATGGAAACTTACGGGAAAGAGTCAACGATGCCGAACTGGAGCAAGCCAAGCCCAGCGGAATCAACAGTGTTCTGAGGGATCAGACTCACACCCACCAGTCTGCGGCGGACTAGGGTCTGTTGACATTCAGGTTCTGGTCTCGGGAGATTGCCAAATTAGAGTCATGGTAGCAGAGAGAACCAAGCATAATCGCAAAAGCCGTGCATCCTGTCCCGAGGGCTGGACGCCGGCACGATATGCCGTCCCTATTCGCCTGACAGTTAGACAGGAGCGGTACTGCCGCCGTGCCATCGGCATCACCCGATTCATCTACAATCTCCGCGTCGCCACCCACCGCTTCTGCCGCATGAACAGAATGCCATGGACGTCCTGGCGGGACATCTACAAGGCATTCAACGCGGCCAAGCGAGGACTACCCGTTCTCCTGCGAGGTCGCCAGCCGCGTTCAGGAGGGAACTTTCACGGACTTCGGGGCCGCGCTGCGCAACTGGCGCGACCCGGGCCATCCCGGCAGGGCCGCCCCGCTTCAGAAAGAAACGCAGGATAGGCACAGGGTCGTTCAGGGCGTCGTCGGGAGTGACGCAGCTCCGGTACGACGGCAAACGGCGCATTAAGCTGCCGCTGATTGGTTCGGTGAAGCTTGTCCATACGCTGCCCAAAGGCATCCCATACGAGGCCCATATCAGCAGCAGGAACGGCCGGTGGGTACTGAGTGTGAAATACTGGAAAGCGCCAAGCGCGGGGCCCAAGCCCGACACACGTGCAGCCGTGGGAGCGGTGGATACCGGAGTCAACCCGACGGGAACCGACTCCGAGGGCCAGGTCTGGGAGAATCCGAAGGTATACTACCGGTCCGAGCGAAAACTACGGCACGGGCAGAGGGCGCAATCTCGCAGAACGCCAGGCAGTCGCGGCCGGAGGGAGGCGCAGCACCGTATGGACCGGCTCCAGAGACGCATCATCGGGCTCAGGCGTAATGCCCAGCACTAGATGACATCCGCACTGGTTCACAAGTACCGGACGCTCGTCATTGAGGACCTGAATGTCAGGGGCATGATGACGGGTCTGACACCCAAGGCCCCAGGCCAACGCTGGTGCGGGCGAACTCAGGTGTCAACTTCTGTACAAGGGCCAATGGCATCACTGCAATGTGATACTCGCCGACCGCTACTATTCATCGAGCAAGACCTGTTCTGCCTGCGGAACCGTGAACGCAAAACTCAAGCGTGAGCGCCACTGGTGGTGCGGGTCCTGCAGAACTGACCATGAGAGAAACTTCAACGTGGTGGTCAACCTATGTTACCTGTTGATTCTCCCCTCAGGCAGAAGGGCGGCGCTTCGCGACGGGAAGGCTCTGACGACGGCGGAAAGCTGTCGAGAAACCGGCCCGAATGACCGGAGGACAGTGCAACCGGGGAACATATCCGGCAATGCTGACTGTGTGCTGGCAAACAGTTCAAACCTGAATGTCAACACGCCTTAGCGTCCGTGTAGATTATAACTTCCATTGCCTTGAAAAGTTTCTGCCGTGCGGCGCCATCCAATTGACAGCACCGTTCGTTCGGGATAGGCTCTGTCCCGACATGTTTGAGGAGCCCCCAATGATAGTCCACCGTCTCCTGCCGTTGACGCTGGTTGCGGTTGCGGTTCTGGTGTTCGCCTGCGGCGGAGACGCTGAACCCGCCGCCGACCAGTCGCCTGCCCCACCCGACCAATTGGAAGCCAAAGATGTTTCGGAAACCCCCATGTCGGACGTCGAGACAGCTACTCCTGATCGGCGGCAGTCCGAATCGGTTGCCGAGACGCCCATTCCAAGCCGGCGGCAGACGGGGACACCTGTGGTCGCCGCGTCGACGCCGGCCAGGACTGAACCGTCGTCGTGCCAGTTGGTGCAGGGGGAGCCGGGCCAACCGGGCGAGGCGCCGTTGCGCGTGGAGGTGGTAACCGACGGTCTTGAGATACCATGGGGACTGGCGATTCTTCCCAACGGTGATCTGCTGGTCACTGAACGCCCCGGTCGCGTGCGCCTGATTCAGGGAGGCGAGGTTGTCCCGGAGCCTGTGCTTGAATTCGGCGTGTCTATGCCTCCGCCTCTGTACGGCATACCCTTGTTGGGATCCGAAGGCGGGCTGCTGGGGCTGCTCCTTCACCCGGAATTCGCCGTCAACCGCTTGTTCTACCTCTTTTACAACATAGACAACGAAGACAATCTACAGATCGGTCGGATAGAACGCTATGCCCTCTCCGGCGACGGTCGCTCGGCGAGCTTCGACCGGGTGATCCTCGACGACCTGCCCGCGGGACTGCACCACCAGGGCGGCCGCATGCGGGTCGGGCCGGATGGCATGCTGTACGTGGGCGTCGGCGCCTATGAACCCCATGACGCCCAAGATCCCGACACCCTGGCGGGAAAGCTCCTCAGAATGGATCTCGAAGGTGGTATCCCCACCGATAACCCTGACCCTGACAGTTATGTCTACGCAAGCGGGATACGCAACACCCAGGGATACGACTGGTTCGATGACCAGCACATCGTGATGGTCGAGCACGGTCCATCGGGCATCGAGCTCGGCAGGCAGGACCTGCGGGGGTTTGACGAGGTCAATGTGGTGACCGCCGGCGACAATCTGGGCTGGCCGGAGATCTGGGGGTGTGACACGCAGGAAGGACTGGTCAGCCCGGCGCTGACGTGGGAGGAGCCGGTGCCTCCGACCGGGGCGATCTTCTATCGAGGCGACCTGATCCCGGAGTGGACCGGCAGTTTCCTGATCACGACCGTCGGACTCAGCGACGGGCCGGGCGGGCGGCACCTGCATCGTGTGGTGTTCGACGAGGACGACCCATACACCATCCTGTCTCATGAGGTTTATCTGCACAATGTTTATGGACGCCTGCGGACAGTCGTAAGCGACGCGGACGGATGGCTCTATGTGATGACCAGCAACTGCGACAACCGGGGCGAGTGTCCACCCGAAGGCGACAAAATCCTGCGGATTGGCCCCGAACGAGCGGAAAGCAGGGGGTTGCCGCCGGACACGCTGCGCCCCGTAGCTGTTGACGACCCTCAAGCGTTCCTGTCCGGATTGTCGCCCAGGGAGCAGTCCTGCCTCGGCGATAAGGGCATCGGCCCCCAGCAGCTCTTGCAGATGATGGGGCGTTCTCCCGGCGGCTCACCCGAATCCACCGCGGACATCGTCAACTGCCTGCAAGACGATACGGCGCTGAGACTGTTCTTGACCACACTCGTCGGACAGGTCGAACCGTTCAGTCGAGAGACCTCATTGTGCATCAGGGAAGGATTCGTTCCGATTGACCTGCGCGGTCTGTTGGCTCCGGCCGTCGCCGGGGGCGCTCCCGCGAATTCCCTGGCGCTGAGCATGGTCGCGCTCAACGTCTCCTTGGCTTGCATGAACGATGACGAATGGGCAACCTATGCCCCGAGGTTGGGTATGGATCCCAAGGACAGGGAGGGTGCGGCCTGCCTGTTCGAGGAGTTGGGCGGGCCCGCGAAGCTGGTCGAAGCCATGCAGGAAGCCAGCCTCGGCGACCCGCCCGAAGAGTTCACAAAGGCGTGGGAAGCCTGTGGACTTGAGGAAAGCGCGCCTCCATCCCGCTAGGGGATTAACTGATTCTATACAGCGCGCGCCATCGTGCCCAGAAGTCAATGCCACCCCCGGGTTCGTTCACCGGGGGTGGCATTGTCGAGCAGTCAATCGTCCTCCTGACTCCGCGTCAGCCATAGTCAACGGATGGCCCTCACCGGACAGAGCGCGCGCCAGGTTATTCAGTAACGTAGCCGATTGCAGAGTCATCATCGGTGATCTCCTTCGCCCCCTCCACCTCTTCGAGATTGACGTAGATATACGGCCGGCCGGGCGGCACCTTGGCGTCCCGGTCTATCCAGATGTAGGTCGTGCCGCTGTCTTCGCCCGCGGCGATGGTCAGCTCGCCGCCCTCGTCGTCATGCTCACATGGCAGACGCATACACCTGAATCCGGGGGCGGGTTCCTCATCCGAGTCGAGGATGCAGTAGTCCAGATCCTGGATCAGCATGACGACTTTCCACACGCTGAACGTGACGGTGACATCCTGCTGGGCGGTCTCGCTCAGCGAGACCATGAACCTGATGAACTCCGCCAAGGCTGCGCTCTCTTCGGCATCCGGATACGCATCCGCGTCCGTGATGGACACCCTAAGAGCGCCGCTGTCGTCGGTCGAAACGTCATCATCCGACACCGCTACCGCGGCCGCCCCTTGGGAGGAGGACACGGTGTAGCCCTGGCCCACTTGCAGCGTCGTCGCCACCGACCCATCGGCTTCGTCGGTCGAATCATCGGTCGTCGTCACGCTGCAAGTCGCAGTCGCGCCGCTTACGCCCACGCTGCCCGTGATGGGGCGGGCGGGGACCGGACTGGCCGTGATGGTGAAACTGGCCGCGCCTTCTGTGATTCCGCCCCCTGCGGCGATGCTCACATCTGATACGCCGTTGTCCTCGACCTCTACGGTGTCCGTCCCGTAGACAGGGTCCACCACGTAGTCGGCGCCGGGGCAGTACCATAATGGACATCACATGACGCGGGTTTATCCCGGACTACCCAGGATACCTGGGCCCGCCGGAATCGTCGAAGAGGGCGCGCCTGGGCTGGTCCAGGCCCATCGAAGCAGAGTACGAGGCGACAATTACTACGGACTCTTACGGGGACTTTTCGATG
>CAZXFX010000087.1:0-10631 GCA_964640295.1 uncultured Dehalococcoidia bacterium
ACCACTTACGCACGGTTATCACCTCGATTAGTTCAATCGCCGCCAGGCGCGACTGGACATCATCATAATGACAAGCGCCCGGCTCAACTGATCGGGAGCATAGACTGCGCCCGATTGATCTTCCAACATAATAATACCATAAAAAACTGGAATTGACGCGCTGCTGCGCGCTTACGCCAGTTCCATTCGCGCAGTCGCCACTTCTCTGCCGCCGAGGTCGAACGGCTCGCCAGAGCCAACCATCTTGAGTCCGAGCGACTCAAACAGCGCCGCCTTCTCTTCGTCTTCCACCGAGACCTTTGCCCATATCGAGCTCGTCTCTCTTGCCAGTCCCCATCCGCTCGCCTTCTGAATCAGCCCTCTCCACGAATCCATCTTCTCCAAGCGCGCGAATCCGTCCACCTGGCAGCCGCCCGCCTCGTCCAAACGCGCGGTGGATAGCCCTGCCAGTTGACCTCGGTCGTCGCTCGCGCAAAACCACGCGCCGCGTCCGTCCCCGCTCAAAGCCGAGTAGCGACGGTACAGACCAAGACAGGAATCCTGAATGGCGTATCGGGTGGACAGCATCCCGACGTTGAAGTCGAGCGCCTGCCAGTCGTGCGGGGATATTAGCAGGGGTATCATCGGAACGCGGTCGTCCGGGGACGGCTCTCGAACTTTCACCGCGCCGACGCCGCGAAAATAGTCCACCATGAACTCTTCGGGCGACGAATCTCCATCCAGAACGTTGAGCATCAAATTGGCGCCTGCAAGCTTGCGCCAGCCAAGACGGTGGTAGATTCTCGCCGCTCCTGGATTCACCGTTCCCAGAAAGATAGCCTGTCCGCCCCTTTCGGCGAAATCGTCTCTGGCTTGCCGCGACAGTTCCGAGCCGATACCGCCGCGCCGCGCGTTCGGGTCGGTGGCGACTTCCCCCAGTCCGCCCAGAGACGGCGTCGCTCTCGACCCCACTAGAAGACACGCTCCGACCAGCCGCCCTTCCCGTCTTCTGGCATAGACCGTTATTCGTGAATCGCACCCAAGCAGCGATTCGCGCGTCACGTCTATGGGACCCCCAAAGATCGGCTCCCAGAACGCAAAGAGTTCCTCCACCAGATGTGGTTCCAACGGCGCGTCGAGTTTCATTCGGTCAACTCTCTGTTTTATTGCATATCGGACTCTGCTGGCGTCCAGTCACATCTTTCATCCAAACTGCGAAACCGCCATTATCAAAGGTCTCATCCCCGACCCTCTTCCGTCATACTGCTGCGCCTTGCCTCCAGTTCCAGTCGCGCCTGTCTTGCGCGTTTGGCGATGATATATGGGTTTATCGTCTGCCCCGTTAGCGGGTCTCGTATGTCGAAACGCTCTCCGTCCCAGTAGAAATCCAGCTCCAGCGCCTCGCTGCGCGACCAGACCGAACCGTCCGCCCCCATGTTCAGTTCATACGCGACATACTCACCGTCCACCAGACGCTCCCCCATCAGCGCGACTCCGTACAACTCGCCTCCCAGCGGATCGAACTTCCAGTATTCTGATATGCCCAGTCTCGCGTACAGGTCGCGCTTGCCGCCAAGGTCGTCGGATACTGTGCTTGGAGACGCCACCTCTATGACCACGTCGGGCGGTTTGCCGATCTCCCACATCCAGTAGTTGGGGAACTGATAAACGAAGTCCGAGTCAATATCCAGGGTGATGAAACCGTCCGGCGAGACTCTTTCGTTGCCGTTGAGGCGATTCCAGAAGACGAATCCTTTCGACCCCACGAATACCTTCTTGCCTTTGAACCAGTTCACCAGAACGAACATCAGTTCAACGATGATGATTCCCTGCCGCAAACCGTCCACTGGCGGTTCAGGCTCTTCGTAGAAGATGTCTGACAATGCCTGTTCATCGGCGCCCGCTTTCGTTGTCATCTGCAACCTCCGATGACTGAATATGTACAAGGTTCATCAAGTTTTCGTCAGGGAGCGTTGAACAAATGAACGCAGTTAGCGTTCATTGACGGGTCCCCCTTCCGAGCGATTCGGAAGGGGGATATAGGCGAAATGGCTAGAGCTAGAGGATGAGGCTGAGGGGGTTTTCCAAAAGCTGTTTTATCTCGTTGATGAAGAACGCGCCCTCCGCGCCATCCACGATGCGATGGTCGGCGGACAGGGTGGCAGTCATCATTTGACGGACGACTATGCTGTCGTCGCTTGCCACGACGGCGCGCTTCTGCACAGCGCCAACCGCCAGCACCGCGGTCTGCGGCGGCTGTATTATGGCCACGAAACTGGTGACGTTCATCATGCCCATATTGGATACCGCGAACGTGCCGCCCGAGTACTCCTCGGGGCGCAGAGTCCCTTCATTGGCGCGCGCGGCCAACTCTTTGGTCGCCTGAGCTATCTCGCTGAGAGACATCTCTCCCGCCCCAACGACGGCGGGCATGATGAGGCCCTCTTCCAGCGCCATCGCTATGCCCACGTTAATGCCGTCGTTCATTCTGACGCCTCCATCCTCATAGTAGGCGTTGAACTTCGGGAATTTCTTCAGCGCGCGGACACTCGCCGCCACTATCAGGTCGTTCACCGTGGCGCGGACTCCGCACTCTGCGAGAACGTCGTTTATCTGGCCTCTGAGAGCCATGGCGGCAGTCATGTCAATGTCCGAGTTCACGTAGAAGTGCGGCTTTTCGTCTTTGGAGCGAATCGTCACGCGCGCTATCTGCTGTCTCATGCGAGAAAGCGGAACAAGCTCGCTATCGGGTTCAGGCTCTTCGACTTCGGCTGCGGGCTCGGGTTCCTCAGTCTCTTCCTCTTCTATCGCGGCAACCGGCGTCTCTGCTTCAGGCTCCGCCACCTCTTCCGGTTCAGGTTCTTCGGCTTCGGCCTCAGCCACAGGTTCTGCTTCATGCTCCGCAATCTCTTGCGGTTCAGGTTCCGCGACTTCGGTCTCGACGGTGACGGGCGTCTCTTCCTGTTGGTCCAGTTCGACGATGACCGGAGGCGCTTCGAATATCGGTTGAGGTTCCGGCTCTGGCTCTGCGGGCGGCTCATCCTGCGCTTGGATTAGGCTGGCGATATCCTCTTTCACGATTCGCCCGCCCGGCCCTGATCCCTGCACGTCGGCAAGGTCTATGCCGGCTTCGGCAGCCATCTGGCGAGCTATTGGAGTTGCGAAAATGCGCCTGTCGGGAGGGGCATCGCCAGGCGGCGCCTCAGGCGATACTTCAGCGACCCCGTCCACGGCGGGAGGCGGCGCAGCCGCCGCGCCAAGAGGTATGGCCGCGTGAGTCTCTTCCGGCTCGGATGGTTCAGGTTCCGGAATAGACGCTTCAGGTTCTGGCTCAGGCGCGGGAGGAGTCGTCTCGGCCTCCTCGCCGACGACCGCTATCGGCTGTCCCACCGGCACTGTGGTTCCTTCCTCCACCAGAATAGTCTGCAATACTCCGGCGGCGTAGGACTCGAACTCCACGACCGCCTTGTCTGTTTCGATTTCGGCCACGGGTTCGCCCAATTCCACATTGGAACCCTCGGCCTTGAGCCACCGCACTACGGTGCCTTCCTGCATATCGTAGCCCATCTGGGGCATGGTGAGTTCAGTAGTCAAGGAACTCCCCCCTCTCTCTAAAAATAAGTGTTGCGGCTTCCGAGCGAACGGGCCGTTGTGAGTTTGCGGCAGTAGAGCCGCGCGCATATAAAGTTTCGCCTCTTGGCGGCCAAATTGCTACTACTTTGCAATTCACCGTATGCAATGATTTGCGGAGATTCGAATACCCGCGCGCTAAGAGCGCGACTATTTCATTCCCCGTGAAAAAAGCGACGAATAACAGGAAACCGCGCTCTGGCATTGGCCTCTCGCCCGCGCAGTCTATATTCCGAAGTTTCCGCTAATCTCCCGCGCCACCCTGTCCGCGTCGGGAATGGTCGCCGCTTCGAGTTTGCCCGAATAGGGCGCCGGCACGTCCAGCCCTCCCACTCGCGCTACGGGGCCGTCCAGATAGTCGAACGCTTCTTCGTGAATGGCGCTGGCTATCTCGCCCGCAAATCCCCCCGTCTGCCACGCCTCCTCCACCACGACGGCGCGGTTGGTCTTCTTCACCGATTCCACTATCGTTTCGATGTCGAGCGGCCTGAGCGTTCTCAGATCTATGACTTCGGCCTGCCTGCCGCGTTCAGCAAGCTTATCGGCGGCGGCCATAGCTATGTGCGCCATGCGGGAGTATCCGATGATGGTCACATCCGAACCTTCTCTGCGGACTTTGGCTTTGCCGAAAGGAACCTCGTAATAATCCTCCGGCACACCCCCTCTGAACCCATATATGAGCGCGTGTTCGGCGTATATTATCGGGTTATCGTCTTTGAGAGAGGTTCGGAGAAGCCCCAGCGCGTCGTAGGGAGTAGAAGGGACTGCAACCTTGAGGCCCGGGACGGATGCGTACCACCCTTCGAGACTCTGAGAGTGAGTGGCGGCAAGCTGAGCTCCGCCGCCCGTAACCGTTCTTATCAGAACAGGCACTTTGAGCTGCCCATTAGACATATATCGCAGCTTTGCGGCGTGGTTGACTATCTGATCCATCGCCAGAAGCGAGAAATTGATGGTCATTATCTCGACCACCGGTCTCATTCCCACAAGAGACGCTCCAATAGCGGCGCCCACGAAGCCGGATTCCGAAATCGGCGTGTCCCGTATGCGTTCTGGGCCGTAGCGCTCCAAAAATCCGCGAGTCACCGCGTAGGCGCCATCGTAAGCGCCAATATCCTCGCCCAGCATGAACACGTCCTCATCCCTGTCCAGCGCTTCGCGCAGTCCCTGAGCTATGGCCTCTCTGATTATCATTTCGGGCATTGATATCTCCGCGCTCTAGGCATACACATTCTTATAGAGTTCGTCCAGTTCAGGAAATGGGCTCTCGCGGGCGAATCTAACCGCCTGCTCTATCTCGTCGGAGACCTGAGCGTCTATCTCATCCAGCTCCCCCGCCGTAACCAGTCCTTCCCCTATGGCAAGCGACTTGAAACGGTCAATCGGGTCGTTGATTCTCCACTCATCCACCTCCGACATATCCCTGTAATTCACTGGGTCGGCCATCGAGTGGCCTCTGTACCGATAAGTCATGGCCTCGATGAACACCGGACCGAATCCGGCGCGAACGCGCCCCAGCGCCTCGGAAGTCGCTTCTCGCACTTCCATCAGGTCCATGCCGTCAATCTGCATAGCCGGTATCTTGTAGTATTCAGCGGAATTATAGATGTCTCGCCCGGCGGCATGAGTCATTTCGACGTGCGACCCCATGCCGTACAGGTTATTTTCAAGCATGAACACGACCGGCAACTTCCAGAGAGACGCCAGGTTGAGAGACTCATGGAACTCGCCTTCGTTCACCGCGCCGTCTCCAAAGAACACCATGGCGACGCCGTTCCGCTTCTTCATCTTAATGCCAAGAGCCATGCCCACGCCTATGGGCATCTGTCCTCCAACAATGGCGTGACCGCCCATGAAGTGCAGGTCCGCGTCGAACAAGTGCATGGAGCCGCCCTTGCCGCCGCTGGAGCCGGTCGCTCTGCCGCACAGCTCAGCCATGCACGCTTTGGGGTCCATCCCCCGCGCGAGCGCGTGGCCATGGTCGCGATAGTGAGTGATTATGTAGTCTTGCGGCTCCAGCAGACTCACTGCGCCTACCGCCACCGCCTCTTCCCCTATGTACAAATGGAGGAAGCCTCGTATTAGACCCTGCATATAGAGCCTGCCGCTGGCCTCCTCGAACCGCCTGATGAGAAGCATCTTCCGGTAATAGTCGGTCACCTGCGCCTTGTCTATATTTATCGCTACTTTCATGGACTTCCTCGATTAGCGGTCTATATGTGTATAGCTTCCCCGTCCACTGCCAGCGCGGCCTCTTTGACCGTCTCTGACATAGTGGGGTGCGGATGGGTCAGCCAGCCCAGTTCTGTTGTCGTCGCCTCCAGCAACTTGGCCATTCCCAGTTCGCCGAGGAGTTCCGTTACCTCCGCGCCAATCATGTGAGCGCCGAGCACTTCGCCAATTTCCTCGTCAACCACCAGCTTGATCATCCCTTCGACTTCGTTCATCGCCAGCGCCTTGCCGCTGGCCGCCATCGGAAAACGCCCAATCTTGACCGAATATCCCCGCTCCCTGGCCTGTTCTTCCGTAAGTCCAAAACTCGCGACCTGCGGATGGCAGTATATCGCTCTGGGCATCTGGTCGTAATCCAGCGGCTGAGGATCCAGTCCCGCTATGCTCTCGACGGCAGTCACGCCCTGCGCGGACGCGACATGGGCCAACAGCATCTTGCCCGTAACGTCGCCTATAGCGTAGATGTTGGGCGCGTTGGTCCGCATGGAATGGTCAACCGGTATGAATCCGCGCTCGGTTCGCACACCGGCGGACTCCAGGCCAATCCCCGCCGTGTTGCCCTGAACCCCCACGGCCACCAGAACCTTGTCGCACTCTTCCAACAGGTCGCCGTCGTCTGTGGATATGGATACTTGGGCGCGGCCTCCATTCACGGTTATCCCACTTACCCGCGCCCCTGTCACGCTCTTTATCCCTTGGCGTCTGAAAGAGCGCTCGAGTTGAGCGCTTATCTCTTCGTCCTCGTTCGGAATAAGGCGCGGCATTAGCTCTACAATCGAGACGTCGGCCCCGTAAGAGTTCCATATATAGGCGAACTCGCACCCGGTCGCGCCGCCGCCAATGATGACCACTCGCTCCGGAACGTCTCGAAGCTCCAGCGCTTCGCGGCTGGTTATGACAGTCTCGCGGTCTATCGGCAAACCAGGGATATCCCGCTGGCTCGCGCCCGTGGCTATGATGATATGACTTGCGGAAATGGATTGACCGCTCTCGGCTATGCGAACTGTATGCGCGTCTTCGAGAGCGCCCACTCCCTGAATGTGGTCCACATTGTTCTTCCTGAGAAGCGACCCGACACCACGTGTCAGACGCCCTACTACTTTGCGGCTGCGATCAATGGCTTTGCCGAAATCAGGATTCACGTCGCCTACGCTGATTCCGTATTCGTGGGCGTGCTGAATGACGCTCAACACTTCGGCGTTTCTCAGAAGCGCCTTGGAAGGAATGCATCCCCAGTTCAGGCATATTCCGCCGAGAGCGTCTCTCTCCACGACCGCCGTCTTCATACCCAGTTGTCCGGCTCTAATGGCGGCTACATATCCCCCCGGACCCGATCCCAGCGCCAATACATCATATTCAGGCAAAAACGCACCCCTTGAGTGATCTTATTTGAAGTCTTTCGAGCGACCGAAACTATTTTACACCAAATAGCCGAGCCATAAAAGTTTGCGCTGGGCATCAGCGTAATGTAAAGTATATAGTATCATCTCGGTCTGGGCGCTCAGCGCGTCCCAGACCAGCGCCATGGACAGGTGGCCGAGCGGCTTAAGGCGCGCCCCTGCTAAGGGCGTAGGGTCGGAAGGCCCTCGTGGGTTCGAATCCCACCCTGTCCGCCACACGATCCCTCATTGCCATATTCGCCATATTCCGCGCCTAGCGCCCGCCCGCGGACCTGCCTCCATCCACCATATAGACCCCGCCCGTGCAGAAACCGCTCTCGTCGCTGGTCAGAAAGAGCATCAGCCTGGCCACGTCTTCCGGTTCACCGTATCGCTGAAGAGGTATGCGATCCGCGATTGACCGCTTCGTCGCCTCAACAGTTACTTTCGAGTCATCCATAGCCGCCACGCGCATCTCCTCGATGGAACGCATCATCCGAGTTTCGATTGGCGCCGGGTTTACGGTGTTCACTCTAATGCCGAACGGCGCGCATTCGAGCGCCGCGGCCCGCATCAGACCTATCACCGCGTGTTTGCTGACTCCATACGCCGACATCTCCGGAGTCCCCGACACCCCCGCGGTGGATGAAGTAATGACAATGCTGCCTCCGCCCCGTTCGCGCATCGCCGGAACCGCGTACTTGATTCCGAGCCACACGCCGCGCACGTTGACGGCCATCACCTTGTCGAATACATCCACCGGATATTCGGTTATGGGCGAAAGCTCCCCTTCGACGCCAGCGTTGGCCAGCATCGCGTCAATGCCGCCCCACCGCTCTACCGCCGCGTTGACGTAAGCCTGAGTCTGCTCCGGATGACTTACGTCGGCTACGGTGTAGCTGGCGCTGCCCTCGCCAATGGCGCGGACTGTCTCGCGTAGAGCCGCTTCGTCCAGGTCCACCAGCGCCACCCGCGCCCCTTCCTCTACGAACAACCTGGCGGCCGCGCTTCCAATGCCGCCCGTGGCGCCTGTAATCACAACCACTTTTCCTTCCAATCGAGACATCTCCAAACTCCTTTTCTACCCGTCAGTACGCGCAGCAGACGGTACTGCAAGCCCTGAGCCCAAAAAGGCAGTTGCGGCAGGAACACAGCCTCGCTTCGTCGTGGCATTCCTCGCCGCGTATCCCTTCCAGCCCTTCGCGGATGAGCCACGGCGTGAGCAGCAGCGCGGTGACCCCGTCCAGCCACCACCAACCCACAGCCGCGTTGGCGACCAGCCCAATGAGCAGCGTAAGAGAGAGGTACGAGCAGGCAATGGTCTCTTTCGCCTCGATGGCGATGGACTGCAAATTGCCTCTGGCGGCTACGCGCAATTTCCAGATAGCGATCAGCGGCATGAACGCGACCGAAAATATCGCAAGCGCGATGCCCACCAGCGACTCTTCGGCTCCGCCGCGCTCGGCGAGCGACCAAGCCGCCCTGAATACTATCGCCGTCGCCAGCGCCATGAACGTCCAGCCAATGAAGCGCACCACCCGTCGCTCCACCGCCTCACCATACTCCTCGTCCCGAATGCCCAGCCGCCACAGCACGAGCGAAGCCGCCGCCACCTCTATATAGCTATCCGCGCCAAATGCGACCAGCGCCAGACTGCCCGCGACAATCCCCGACCACAGCGCGATGACTCCTTCGACCACGTTGTAGATAATCGTCGCCAGAAGCAGCAGCCTGGCCATTTTGAAGAACGTGTCCGTCTCTTGCTCTTGGTAGAAACGCTCATTGGCGGCGTCGTTCGACATCTATCCGCCGTCCGTTTCTGACTTGCTGAACTCCGGTATCACGTACTTCCCGAACAGTTCGATGGACTCCATCACCTTTGCGTGAGGGATAGTCTCGGTCTGCATCATTATCATCATCTGGTCTATGCCCGTCGCCTCGTGCTTCTTCAGCGCTTCGATGCAGCTATCCGGGTCGCCCGCGATGACCACGCCTCGGTCTGCCAGCGTATCCGCGTCCAGATCGGCCCAGACCTTGTGGGCGATAGCCTGCCCGCCAGAGAAGTCCAGAGCGTCGCTTACCTCCTCATCGTCGCCTGACTCAACGTACCTCGAAAAGTTCTGTTTGAGATGGTCCGGCACTCCGCCCCACTGCTCCAACAGGCGCTCATAGACGTCTTTCTGCCCCTGCACGTATGGCCTGTCCGGCCCAAAGAAGTTCTTCAGCGAAGCCGCGCCCAGTTCGCGCGCTTCCCGATTGTCTTGGAGGCATATTCCGAGCGTCGAGCTCGCCCACTGGTCGTTCACGAACGCGCCCACCGGGTTCGCTTTCTTCACGTTCTCCTTATAGGCGCGGACGTATGGTTCGAGAGACGACGGGGCGCTTGACCCGAACGCCAGCACGCCAATGCCTTTGGACGCGGCTATCTCGTATGTGGCCGGCTGAAGGGCGGCGACCCAGATGGGCGGATGCGGGTCCTGATACGGCTTCGGCAGTACCTGTCGAGAAGGGACCTGCCAAAACTTGCCTTCATACTCGAACCAGTCCGACTCCCATATCTTGGGAACCATGCCAAGCGACTCTTCCCACATATCGCGGCTGTCGCGCGGGTCTATGCCCATGCCCGTCAGTTCGTAGGGAGCCGACCTGCCCGTGCCAAAGTCCACCCTGCCTTCTGAAAGATGATCCAGCATGGCGACGCGCTCCGCCACACGATTCGGATGGTGATACGGCAGGATGACGACGCCGAGACCGAGCCTTATCCGCTTGGTGCGCTGGCTAAGGGCCGCATATACCAGTTCGGGACATGGCGAAGCCGAGAAGCCCGTCAGGAAATGGTGCTCCACAAACCACAGATAGTCAAATCCCACCTCGTCGGCAAGTATGCACTGCTCCATCGTCTCCTGCAGAACGAGCCTATCATCCAGACTCGGCCTCTGCATTTCATACTGAAGCGCCAATTTCATAATTCTACCTCCGGGTCGCATTCTACTTTGACGCGCGCGCCATGACAACGGGCGACTCTGGCAGAAAAGGAGTTTCGAGTTCTACTGTTCTCACTCATCCCGGAGGCAGTCATCGCCAGATGGGTTGGCATTGAGCGCGCGCATATCTCGCGTCAGGAAGAGGGTTGCTCCTCATCGTCGTCTCGCCGACGCTCTTCCATCAGCCTGCGGAGCTTGGCTTCTAGCTTCAGTCGCGCTTCTCTTTCGCTGTCGGCACGGGTTCGCTCACTCTCGGCAAGTTCTTCGGCGCTGTCGGCGCGGGTTCGCTCACTCTCGGCAAGTTCTTCGGCGCTGTCGGCGCGAGTTCGCTCAAGCTCGGCAAGTTCTTCGGCGCTGTCAGCGCGTTCTTCGGCGGCGTCTGCGCGGGTTCGCTCTCTCTCAGCTACGAGATCGGGGTCTATCGTCT
>CAZXFX010000088.1:0-10214 GCA_964640295.1 uncultured Dehalococcoidia bacterium
CATTTGAGGATGCGCGGCGCAGAGGCAAGTTTCTGATAATCGGACTATCGGGCGAGCGGAATATCGTCATCAACCCGAAGCTGACTGGGGGGTTGCAGCATTGCGCGTCCAAGGCCCGCGTTCAGAAGCGGGTTTGCGTCAGAATGAGATTGGACGGCGGCTTCGATCTGCGATACGTGGACGACCGCCAGATGGGGCAGTTCTACTACGTTCCGAGTGAGCGGGTAGGGGAGACGCCGGGTCTTGCTGAGCAGGGTCCCGACGCGCTGGACGAGTTTAGTCTGGATGAGTTTCGAGAGAGGCTGAAAGGGTTTCACGGCGAGATAAAGGGGATACTGACCAGAGGGCGTGTCATATCGGGAATCGGGAACGCCTACGCGGACGAGATTTTGTTCGACGCGATGGTGTATCCATTCAAGCGGCGCAAGGCTCTGTCCGAGGATGAACTGCGGCGGGTATATGAGTCGTCGCGTCGCGTCATAGAAGAGTCGGTCGAGTTGGTTCGCGAGCGAATGGGGGACCGAACGGACCGCAAGGCGCGGGACTTTCTGAAGGCGCACAACAGAGGAGGGCAACCTTGTCCGCGCTGCGGAAACAAGATTACGGAACTCAAGGCCAACCAGCGAATAACCAGCTATTGCCGTCGGTGTCAGCCGGGGATGCTTCTCAGGAATTGAAAGGCGCACCTTCCCGCGTTTGGAGCGGGAGGACTGCCTGCGAAGCGAATGGGTATAGACTGCTCAGCCTGAGTGGTGGTTGATCGCCGCGGTTCATGGTTACAGAACTGAGCAGAAACCCTGTTGAATCGAGAAATTGCGGAACGGCGCGGGGTTGCGGTTAGGAAGCGGTCTTCCACTCCAACAGACGGGCTACTTCATCGGTGTGGACTTCCGGGTAGCTGATGTGTCCGCAAGCCAGACAGCTAATGTAGAATCCCTCAAAGTCGCGGCGGATCTGGCGATCTCCGTTGCAGCGGATGCAGGACTTGAAAAGCACAGAGTTCTCTCGAAGAGCGCTCTGTGCGGTAACTATCTCTCTCATTTGATCACGTCCTCCTCATTTACTGAAATGATATTCATTAGAACCCCAGCAGTTTACCTCAAAATTCAGCGCCGTACATTAACAGCAGTTTAACGTATTGTTAACAATCTATCGAATTTGTGAATAATGAGTATTTCTGTATGTGAAAACCACACTCGACCGACGGTGGGACCGACCGGTGGCCCTGCCGTCGGTCGAGTGTGGCTTCGCTAGCGGCTACGGTTTCGGGTTCTCCATGAATACCGTGACGCCCATATCCTTATAGTACTCTCGCAGCTTGTAGTCGTAGTTGCGGAAACTCATCCGGACGTTCGTGCCTTCCATCTGCTTTATCACGTGGCGCAGGCAGTCGTCCACTGACTGGAGAGGATGGTGCGGATGCGCTTCGATGTCGTAGCTGAGGTCGGCGGGTCCCCACGTCAGGCAGGTTATTCCGGGTTTGGCCAGTTGGCGCGCGTTCGCCACGGCGCGCAGCGTCTCCATCTGTATGCAGAGGATGCCGTTCTCGTTCCACCACTCGGCATATTCGAGCCGGTCAGGGCGCTCTTCGATTCCGTATCGGGCCGCGCCTCCCCAACTGCGCTTCGCCACCTGCGGGTAGTAGAACCAGTTGATCGCCTCATCCACGGTCGCGTCGTCTTCCACCAGCGGCACTTCGATGCCGAGCGGCCCCAGGTCCAGCACGTTGCCGACCAAGTATGCGTGTCGCGGATGCTTTATGCGGAACTGGACGGGTATGCCAACCTCCTTGGCCGTTTCGCAGTACTGCACGAGCCGTTCCTCGCTGTACGGCGAGTGCTGCGCGTCGGCGTGTATGAAGGAGTAGTCGTCCTTGCCGAGTATGTCCTCCATCTGGCTCTTGGTGGCCGTGACTGGAACAGCCACGCCGACTACGATGTCGCCGCGGACGATGCGTTCTTTAAGTGATGCCATTGGGGTATGCTCCTAATTAGGTTCAATCTGATTTGCCGCTTATACGTCTCTCCATTCTATGTGGCTGTTGATTCCATGCTTGTCATATATACATAATATGTCATCAATGAATTTCACAAGAATTTCATCATTTTCTTTCACTGCCAAACGCCTCATATTTATGAACATATTCTTTCCGGTTTCTGTCTGTCCATAATTCTTCTTCCGATAGTTGTGGATACTGCATAACACTTGTCCATTTTCTATAATAGATTTGCCGCCTTTGGATCTTGGTTTTATGTGATCTACTTGTAAATCAGCTCCTTCATCTTTTGTGATGCCGCAAATAGAGCATTTATATCCGCTTGCCTTCAGAATTGCCTCTCTCTGTCTAGGAGTAAATAATTCATCTGGAGTATCAATGTTCCAATTAGGGTTATATTGATATATCCCGTTTTGTATCTTAATTAGCCTATTTTTGCTGTAAAGCTCGCGAATAGCCCTGTCGGGATCTCTAAATATTTTACCCGTTCTACGAGTATATTCAGTAGTAGCCCAATCAACTACTTCTGGGTGTTTAATTGGGCGATCTGGATGTTTTTCATAATATTCAAATATTATTTCAAGTTGAGTAACCACGGTTTCTCTCCATCAGTGCAAACTGCCCTTGTACGGCCTCTAACCTTTTTATAGCTAATTCGCAATAGTCGGCATCAATTTCTATTCCTACACCGTGCCGCCTATTTTGCGTGGCTGAGACAAGAGTGGTTCCTGAGCCGAGGAATGGATCGAGAATAGTATCGCCAACATAGCTGAAGAGCTTCATGCACCTTGTAGGTAAATCTATGGGGAACGGAGCAGGATGCCCTATCCTGCTTTTCTTCTCCCCATTGAAAACCCAAACACCATTTGTCCAGTCCATGAAATCATTGCGAGATATATCGGATTCGCCTTTTCTGTTCTTCTTCCATGAATCTTTATATAAAATCACGATCAATTCTACCGGAGCTATAACGTATGGAGCGGATGCAGACATCCATGAACCCCATGCTGTGCGCCGTGATATATTGCCTTCATTCCATACCACAGTAGAATGATATTTGTATCCTATGTTTTTAGCAATCGTAGTTATGTCTGCTCCTACAGACTGCTGTCCTCCTTTGTTTTTATCAAGCGGTATGTTTAAACAGAAACGTCCGTCGCTCTTCATCCATTTGTAGCAAGAATAAAGCCACTCACTGGTCCATTGCAAATACCCGTTATAATCTCCGTCATCAAAATGGCTGTTATAGGCTATATCAACATTATATGGCGGGGAAGTGACTATTAGGTCTATTGAATTTTCTTGTATAGATTTGGTTTTCAATACATCGTTATTGACTATTGTGTTAGAACTATGCTTGTTTCTGGCTATGTAATAAGTGTCATTTTCGTGAGCGTAATCTCTAGTTATAGATGAGTAGTTTGATTTGTAGCCAGTAGTCATTTCTCATCCTCAATATAATCTAGTCTCTTTAGCTGTTCAAAATCCATTGCACACATCCAGAACTTGGATTAGTTCAATTGCTCACCGGCGCTTACTATCGTTTCATTGTATGCCTGCGACGTTGGGCGTTCAATGAATATGACTACATGATTTTGGCTATGTTTTGGGATACGCCTGTACTGCCCGATCTGAATTTGTGTCGTGGGCCGCGCGGTCAGAATCACTCATATAGCCGCTGTTGGCCAGCGAAGCCGCAGGTATTATTGATGGATAGCGAAATCCTTCTGGCGGGCGCGCAGGCGGCTTGCTGGAGGCCAGCAGGCGAGGTCTGGCGCCTGTATTCACTTGTATATGAGATTTTTTGGTTGCCCTCAATCCGTTCCATAAATTTCAGCGCGTATCAAACAGCGCAAGCACTAACGTTCGTAGTACGCGGATTGTAGCATAGCCCAGCGGAGCCTGAACAGGGTATTTTGAGAGAACAGGGATGAAATGACTGTTGGGCAGGTCTGCGCAAAACCCTGTTCCAGTTATTTTGTCGGCAGTCATAGTAGGCGACGGTTTATGACGAAGCGAATACCCATGCGCGCTAAGAATACCACTTTGTCGGCTATAGTGGCCTGGGCTTTTAGCTCCGTCGCTAGACGTTCCGCTTCAAGACATATTCGTCTTTGAGCAAGCGCTTCTGTCTGCATACGCCGACAGAAGTTATTTATCTTAGCCGTTCGATTCCAGGGCAGGCGTCAAAGCCGCTATCGAAGCTCAGGATACGATTCACGCCCGCCTTCTGCATTACCGCCACGTGCAGCGCGTCTCGAGCGGAAAGTCCGTCCACCGCAACCAGCAACGTCCTCGCAGCGCGTATCTCAGACATTCCGAAGGTCAAAATCTCATCCGCTATCCCGTCCAGACTCTCAATCGCCGGGTCAATGGCGTCTAGCCTACGAATGGCCGTGTAGCGGTGAAGTATCTCCTGGTAAACCTCCACGTCGGTTATGAACCTCTCGCCATCCAGCGCCAGTTGGGTTAACCCAGCTATTGTCCTGTGCTTGTTGGGATGTGGAGCTCCAACTAGATACATAGGGACATTGGAGTCAATGAAAATCACTGAATGCCCTGTCCGACTTCAATCTCCTGAAGCATATCTTCTATGTCCGAGGTCGGGAACTCATACTGAGACGCCTTGGAGATGGCTCGGAGCTTGACGTCCAAGGAGCCGGACTGATCACTCCTAGCCTGCCGCATGGCTTGGCGGACCCACTCCGCAAGGCTAACCCTTTGCCTTCGGGCAGCATTCTGAATCTCGCCATATTCTTCCTCGTCGAGGAGGACTTGTAGCCGCTTAGTCATGCGGGTAGTCTAATTGACTCATGCCGACTAGTCAAATACACAGGTGACGCTATATCGTTTTGGGCTGCAATGGATTTCAGCCCCCATTTTCTAGCTGCGGCATGAAGAACTCGAAGCGTTCGGCGTCGTCGTAGCCGGACATGGGCGCTGGGGACACCCCCGCGCTCTCGAGCGCGGCGCGCACGATGGACTTGTTGAAGCCGTGTATGGTCTCGTCGGATAGGAAGCGCTCGACCGGCATCCACAGACACTCAGCTATCTCTTCTTCCTGCATGGTTATCTCGGTAGAGAGCGCGGACAGTTTGCACACGAAGTATATGTCGGACTTGCCGTAGCGGTAGCCGTGCCAGTGTCTGAAGCAGGCGAGCGACTCGAATCTGGCGTGGACGCCTGTCTCCTCCTGCACTTCCCTGACTGCCGCGTGCGCTATATGCTCGCCGGGATGCAGCGCGCCGCCCGGCAGTTTATATCCGGGACCTCGGCTCGTTCCCATGCGGTAGCGCTCGGACACTACCAGTATTTCATCCCGCTCGTTGATGACGACAGCGCCGGCTCCTATATAGTGGGTGGCGTAGGGAGGGATGTACGCGCCGAATGTGAGGCGCAGCGTCATCATCACGTAGTCCTCTTTGGCGTGGTGATACTCGAATCCCATATTCGCCGCCACCGGCACCAGAGCGGCTCTGGACAGAGGCAGTTCGAGCCAGACGAGCCTGTATCCGTCGGCGATCCATGAGTCCACCGAGTCGCGGAGCGCCTTCTCGAATTCATGCGGGTCGCTCGGCAAATTGTGAGGATCTGTGACGACGCCGCCGAACTGGTTTGTATTGTACGCTAGTATCTGCATTCTCAGCCGTGCCTCACTACCATCTGGACTTCGTTGGAGGGGTTGCAGAGCGCTTCGAACGCGCCCTGTATCTCGTCGAGCGGGAGGATGCTGGCTTCCGACACCAGCGGCTCCATCGTAACGCTGCCGGAGCGTATCAGATCGAGCGCTATGCGCCAGTCTTCGGGCTGGGTGCCGAACGACGTCTTCAGGCTGACCTCGCGCGCCATCCAGTCCGGCGGCAGCACCGGAGTCTGTTCCCAGACGATGGCGACCAGCACCACCTGACCGTTGCGCCGAACCATGTTGAGCGCCTGGTCAAGCGTGCCTTTGGCGGCGGCGCACTCGAAAACCACGTCAGGGCCGTTGCCGTCCGTAAGCTCTACGACGCGCCGTTCAGCGTCCTCTTCCAGCGGATTGATTACGGCGTCCACTCCAAGTCGCCGCGCCGCCTCAGCCCTGGCCGGAGCCGGTTCCGACACGATGACCTTGCTCGCTCCCGCGGCGCGCGCCACCTGCGCGCAGAGCAGGCCTATGGGGCCGGCTCCCAGAACGACCGCCGAATCGCCCAACTTGAGTTGCGACAGCCTGACAGCGTGGACGGTGACAGCGCACGGCTCGCACATGGCTGCTTCCTCGTCGGTTACGCCATCCGGGATCGGCACAGGCTCCCACTCTTCCAGCAGCACTTTTTCGGCGTATGCGCGCACCCTGCCGCTTGGGCCGCTGAACCCGTCCAGCCGATAGTTGTAGCGCTCTCCTCTGGCGGGCGTTGCCGCCCTCACTTCAGGGGGCGGCTCTCCGCCTCCGCCGACCACTCGGTCGCCGACGTTCCAGCGTGTGACACCGTCGCCCACTGCGCTTACGACGCCCGAATACTCATGTCCCATGACCGTGCCGGGCGGCGCGATGTCGTACAGAAAGTGGTGGACGTCCGTGCCGCATATCGCGCAGTAGTTGACGTCTATGACTACCTGTCCGGGTCCGGGCGCAGGGTCCGGCATATCTTCTATGGAGAACTGTTGCTTGCCTTGATAAACGGCTGCGCGCATAACTAAAACCTCCCTCAGTTGCTCCCAGACAGGTTATCACGCAGGATGGGGTAGTCAAGTGGGTATGCTAGAATCGCGCCATGACTCTCATTCGCAATCTCACCCTCTGGCGTAAACTCAGGGGCCTGCATATCAAGGAGCGGCTATGCTGAGAAAAGCGGCTTTTGGAATAGCCGCGCCTGCTCTGCTCTGGATAATCGCATCTGGTGTCGCGTCCGCGTCTCCCGACAGTCAGGCAGGGCTTACTCCGTTCGAGTTACTGTTATCCGTTCTGGTGGATGCGAGGGGCAGGAGCGAGTTCAGCGACGAGCTCAACCAGACGCTGGCTGACTATTTCATGGAAGAACTCATTTCGCCCGCTACCGGAGAGGCGCCTGGGCAGGTGAGAGAACGATTGAAGGCGCGGTTCTATGCTGAATATCCACATCCGCCAACCGCCTTTGAGGTTCTTAGAGCGGCTCTGATCTACGCAGACGAAATCGGAGCGCTTACGGACGATATCAGCGCGCGATTCTACGACTATTTCGTTGATGATCTTATTCCGTCTGTTACAGGCGAGACGCCTGAGCGGGTGAGGGAACGGCTGGGCGATCCGACGAGGGCAAGGGAGAATGCAGCCGGTTTCTACTATTATTGGGGGCGGAGATACTCCGGAGACGGTAACTATGAGTTGGCAATCGCTGACCTGAGCAGGGCGATAGAACTCGATCCGGAACATATACGTCCCTACTCAGAAAGGGCATACGCATATTTACAAGTAGGCGATATGGACGGAGCGATTGCGGATATGTCAAAGGTCATCGAACTGGAACCTGACTATGCGTATGGCTACACTATGCGGGGTATTATCTATCAGGAATGGGGCGAATACGAACTAGCCATAGCGGATTTCACAAATGCCGCCGAAATAGAGACGGACAACGCCTCACACTACATGGATCGCGGTCACGCTTACCTACTTCTCGGAGACGTGGAGAGCGCGAAAGAGGACTATAATCGGGCAGGCAGCCTTGAACCCAAGTTGAATCTATACAGCGTCGCAATAGACGACTTTACAAACGTGATCGAACTCAGTCCCGACAACGTGGAGCTATATATCGGCAGGGCGTATTTCTACAGGTTGCTCAGAGAGTACGAACAGGCGATAGAGGACTACACGAAAGCCATCGAACTGGATCCCAATAATGGCGCGTTCTATCGAGGTCGCGCGTGGGGGTACTTCGAGATGGGCGAATACGAACTAGCCATCGCGGATTTCACCTCCGCTCTGGAACTGCTTCCCGACGATCTGGACATCTATATGAAGCGCGCGGAAGCGTACAACATCGTTGGGGAGCGCAGGCTTGCCATCGCAGACTACACTCGCGCCATCGAACTCGATCCTGACAACGCCCACTTGCGCGCGGCCAGGGCGTCGGCGTACCACGCTCTGGGCATCTACGGGCGAGCGGCGATAGACCTCACGAAGGCGGCTCATCTGGCGCCCGGCGTCGCGGATTACTACTTGGAGAGGGCAGTCGTACACAGAGATATGGGGAGGCTGGACCTTGCCTTGTTGGATTACGACCGCGCGATAGAGATAGACACGGAAAACCCCGATTTCTACTACGAGAGGGCGACTGCGCTGTATGAGTTTGGCCGGTACAAGGAGGCGGTAGATGGTTACTCTGTCGCTCTGGAGGTGTATGACTACGGAGGCGCTGACGCATACGTGGGACGCGCCCTCTCGTACATGGCGATTGGAGAATATGGACACGCGACGGACGATTTCAGAATCGCGGTATTTTCGCTTGAATATGAAGACGGCAAAGATTTCTATGAACACGCGATAGAGGCGTTCAGCGGCGCAATCGAGGAACAACCTCATCACGCGCTATACCGAGACAGGGCGTACTTCTATCGGCTGACAGGCGAATACGAACTTACGCTTCGGGATCTGGACGCGGCGATAGAGCTATGCTCGGACTGCGTCGAATTGTACGTGGACAGGGCGAGTCTCTACGGGGATATGGACGAACTGGATCTTGCGATTACCCATCTGAACATAGCTATCGAACTCGACCCGTATAACGCGCAGTTCTATCACGATAGAGGAGTGGCTTACGAATCCACCATGGACTACGACCGCGCGATAGACGATTATCTGCTGGCCATGGAACTAGGCGGGCGGCGCCCGGAATTTCTCCTCAGCTTGGGGAATCTCTACTTCCGGATGGCGTTGGCAGAGGGTATAGTCCGAACTGGTTCTGAACTTCCGTGGCTGATGCCCGGACTTGCGTCGTCGCCTCCCGCTATCGAGGCTGAGTTCGGCGATGCGTTTACATACTATGAGAGGATCCTGCTGGATATTGGTCGCGCCAGCATACAGGCCTATGTCTCCTCAGCGCACATCCTTATATGGTTTGGCGATTCGGGATCCATCGCGGGGGATAACGCCTTTACCTATCTCGACTCTATCCATCCTGCTTACGCTCATTTCAAGGATGTGTACCACTATCCCGAAGAGTTTGCCGACAGCGCGGGCGTACTGGCGGTTGTGGGCAAAGCCAGCAAAGAGATTGGCGATTACGACCGCGCGATTGCCGAACTCGACAGGGCAATTGAACTGGACCCCGACTCTTGGAGCTACTACCGCGACAGGGGAATCGCCCGCTATCTCACAGGCGCTTACGACGAGGCGATAGCCGACTATGAGAGCGCAATCGCGCTTCAACCGGGCGACGCTTACCTGTATATGTTCAAGGGCCTTGCTTACCAGATGAAAGGGGATGATGAACTCGCCATCCCGAACTATGACATCGCTATCGCATTGAATCCGGACGACCCGTACTTTCGCTTCTTCAGGAGCGCCGCGCTCGATGATTTGGGGAAAGAGAGCGAGTATGAGAAACACTTTGCGCTGCTGGAGGAGGAGTACGACGTACAACTTGCGTTGCGGCTGCTATTGCCGCCTGACGACTCTAGCTTCGCGTTCGGGGCCGTTGCGGATTAGCGCGGACGGGCCATGAATATGGCCACTCTACCGTACCCTATCTTATAATCACCCACAGTTCATCCAGACTCCCGTGTTCAATGTCGTGATACTTCCCCGGCTTGCTTGTCCAGCGTCCGTTCTCTAGCTGGCGAGCCGCGTGTGTGCTTGGCGTAGATGGCGATTTTTTCATGTCCCGCTTCCCATCTGCCGTCACTGCGCACTTCATATCCGGCCTCTATAAACAATTGGACCACAGAGGCGATAGGGGATTCGTTCGATATATTAGCTGTCTGTTGGGCGTAATCAGCAGTCGGATCAATCTATTGAGAATCATCGCCCAACGCCCAGGCGAAACAGTTGTAATCCGAAGAAGGTTCACTGGTGATGTTGAAGTCTGCCAAATTGGGAAGCCACCAGAATGACGGCCTCAGAGTCATTCAATATAGCCCTTCCTCTTGCCCCAATCTAGCCAAATGTTGGTTGTGGCCCTCATTTCACCTCTGTATTGAGGGGGGGGGGGGCTCACAGGGGTAGGTATTGAGTATTTCGTGTATTTTCATGGTAGATGAGCTT
>CAZXFX010000089.1:0-8257 GCA_964640295.1 uncultured Dehalococcoidia bacterium
GGCCGCCGACAGGGGACGGAGCGCGGTCGCCGCCGATGATGGCAGGCGCGACGAACGCGACGACCCTGTCAACAAGACGCGCGTCCAGAAGCGAGCCGGCCAGCGCGCCGCCGCCCTCGACAAAAACACTCGTGATCTGGCGACGACCCAGTTCGGTAAGCAAGGCGCTCAGGTCCACGCGACCATCGAGCGATGGAGCGAGGAATATCTCCGCGCCTGCCGATTCCAGCGCGATTCGCTTCCTGTCTGAAATATGGGATACGGCAACCAGCGTCTTGCCGGGCTGGCGCAGCATTACGGATTCGACGGGCAGACTGCCGCGACTGTCGGCCACCACTCTCAGCGGCTGCCGAGATAGCGGTTCACCAACCGGATCGCGCGCAGTCAATAGAGGGTCGTCCGCGAGCGCGGTTCCTATGCCCACCATGATGGCGTCGCTGCGAGATCGGAGTTCGTGTACGTAACGGCGCGACTCGCCGCCGGTTATCCACTTGGAGTCGCCCACGCGGGTGGCTGTCTTTCCGTCCAGGCTCATCGCGAACTTGAGGGTTACGAGCGGCGTTCCGGTGGTGATGAACACAGAGTGAGGAGCGCATAGCTCCTCGGCTTCTTCCGCGCCCTCGCCCAGTGCGACCGAGATACCCGCCTCTCGGAGCGACACGATTCCCCGGCCCGCGACCACTGGATTCGGGTCAACCAGCGAAGCGCGCACCTCTGCTACGCCCGCCGCGATGATAGCGTCCACGCATGGCGGCGTCCTACCATGATGCGAGCATGGTTCGAGCGTCACGTAGAGCGCGCCGCCGCGCGCGAGTTCGCCTGCTTGTCGCAAGGCGACGACCTCAGCGTGCGACTGTCCCGCCGGCTGCGTCCTGCCTTCTCCCACGACGCGCCCATCCCGCGCGACCACCGCTCCGACCGGCGGATTCGGGCTTGTCTCGCCCGCAGCCTCGCGGGCAAGTTCCAAGGCGCGGCGCATATAGGACAAGGACATCCTTTACTGACGCTCAGGAGCAGAATGGCAGTCCGAGTTCGGAAAGGTCGTTCATGGCCACATTCTGCAGGCTGTCGGGGATGCACCCCGTAAACTGATTGCCGATGGACAAATTCAGTTTCTCCAGGTTCAGGAGTCCTCCCAGCGAAGGAGGTATCTCTCCAGTGAGTTTATTGGCGAGAAGGTTCAACTCCCGCAGGCTGGCGAGATTGCCGATCTCGGACGGCATAGGCCCTTGCAGCCGGTTGAGCGACAGGTTCAGCCGTTCCAGCTTGGCCAGATTGCCGATTTCGGGCGGCAGCGTACCACCGAGATCGTTCAGCCATAGACTCAAGCTCACCACGCGCCCGTCGGCGTCGGTCGTTACCCCATACCATTCGCCCAACGGCGCCTCGCCCATCCAGTTATCGCTTCGCCGCCAGTTATCTCCGTCCGCGGCGTTATAGAGCGCGACCAGCGCTTCCCTGTCCGTAGCCGCGGATGTAGGTTCCAAGGCTTTCCATGCGATAAGCAAATCGCTCCACATCTTCTTGCCGTCAGAGTCCACATCTTCTCGTCCGACCACATAGACGTATTCTCTTTTGGGATCCAGATCCTCTATGACCAGGCTGTCCACGTCACCAGCCAAAGGCACTTCCCTATAACTGGCGAGATGAAGCCCAATTCCGGTCGTGTCCTCTTCTCCAATCAAAAGCAGTCCCACATAGAAGAATAGCTGACGCTCAGCGCCGTGACTTGGAGACCATTCGGCGGTCGCCGACATCCGATCGTCGCTCCGCGCCACCTTGAGAACATGATCTGCATGTTGACTGGGCGAAGCCGCGACTATTCCCACAGTCACAGCGAACAATAGAAAAGACGCGAAAATTCCTACCACAGACCACTTGAGCATGACATTTCACTCCTGAACTTCTTCCTAGATTAGACTATACACGTTTGAGAGAGTCAAAAAAAGGGGCTGCCCCACTTGCGGGACAGCCCCTCTACTAAAAGCCTGTGTTGTTAGATTAGCGCCTTACGCGAGCGGTTATGACCTTTGCGCCTACCAGCGCCGCCATCGAGGCGACTATCGCCATCGCCAGCAGCATGAGGAACGGCATTGAGGTGTCGCCCGTGTCCGGAGGCGGAATTGGCGTCGGTGTTGGCGGAACCGGCGTCGCAGTCGGCGGAGCGGGTGTCGCAGTCGGCGGAACCGGCGTCGCGGTCGGAGTGCCAAGAGCCATGCTTAGCTGCATCCTGGCGTCGGCAACCACGTCCGAGTGCACGTTGAGCGCGACATGGCCCAAGCGTCGGGTCATTGCGCTAACCGTTACGCTGCCGTCATCGTTCACCATGAACTCGGACGGAATGCTGTTCCACTCGCCGCTTTCGTCATCCATGAGCTGGAGCATGACGCCGCCGAGCGCGTTGGCTTGAATCGCCACTGCCGCGCCGTTGAGGCCGTCGCCCATCGCGCTAACGGTATCAGCGTCGAGCGTGACCACTATCTCGGCGGCCGAGATCAGCCGAACGTCGGACTCCATCTCGCCTTCAGCGTTGTATATGGATACCATCGCGCAGGCCTCGGCCATGCCTCCGCAGTCGCTGGACTCGGATACCATCGCCTGGTAGGTGCGAGCGCGGGACAGCGTCGGGAACTTGACCGTTACGTTGCCTGCCATCAATTCGGCGGACATATCAGGCTCAATGGTGGTCGCGCCCTCAGCCGCCGTAACTTCCGCCATTTCGGTCATGACCGGAGTGGGGGACGCCTTCGGAGCGGGAGGCGGCGCACCGCCAGCGGCAATGATTGCCTGCGCTTCGGCGGTCGCGGTCTCTTGCGCCGCGGCGACTGCCGTTCTTCTGACATCTCGCGCCCTGGCGGTTGCGGTTGCGTCCGCGTTTACCTGCGCGGTGGCGGCGGCTTGCGCTACCGCAGTGGCGGTCAATGCGGCCGCGGCATTCGCTTCTGCCGTGGCAGTCAATGCTTCCGCAGTAGCAGTCAATGCTTCCGCAGTAGCAGTCAATGCCTCCGCTGTGGCCGACGCATTCGCTTCTGCCGTAGCGGTCAATGCTTGCGCGGTAGCGGTCAAACTCGAACACAGCGTTGCGCCTGGGAGCGAGGATACAGGGGTATCGTCCCCTACGCAGCCGCTACTGCCCCCGTTTCCGCCATCATCAGGCGTAGACGCAGGCATGGGGTCATCATCACCGTCATCTTGGCATTCGGGTAAAAGAGACCCCAGTATGCCATCGCAGTCAACACCTTGCGCTGAAACAGTCTCTTCAAATGTCGTAGTAGCCATCAGCAGCATTATCATCGAGCCGACAACCGCAAGAGACACCATCAAGAGCAGCGGTCCAACGCGCTTTCTATCTATTATCCCCATAATGAATGATTCCTCTCTTGATTCTAGCCTTCTAGCTGGTAATATCCTGCGGGCGCCAAGCCAGCCCTGAAAGGACTAACCGGGACACCCGCAGGTGTTTATTCGGCCTTCTATCTACTGATCTGTGGTGAACATCAGGTACGCGTTTCCTTCCGCGTCCTTCCAATTATCCATGTCATCGTAGCCCCACACCCCGTAGATGTAAGAACCTACGCTGGCGTCCGCCAGATTCTCGAATGTATATGTACTGACGTCGGCGTCAATATCCATTCCACCCCTGAGAGTGTCTAGCATAGTACCTGTGGTTGGGTTGAGTATCAACGCCGCCACGAACTGCTTAGTCGCGTCCGCGCCTGGGGTCCAGGTGATTGTCGCGTCTGAGCCGTCTCGCATGACCTCTAGCCCCATCGGCGTGAAGCCTGGGTTCGCGGGTTGGCCTGCGCGGGTTACGTTGACGGTGTATGGATCGGACATGAACAATTCGTTCTTGTCGTTCATTACGCCGTATTCTTTGACGGCCTTAACTGTTATCACCGTGGTAGTGCCGGCAGCGAGCGCTACGTCATAAGCGTCCGTCGCCGTATCGGCGTCGGCTACCATTTCCCCGTTGACCATGTATTCAAACGGACGATGCTCGTCGTCGATGGCCATCGGAGTTACGGTGGTGTACATGGTCTCGTATGCGGCGTCGGCGGTGTACATCATGGTGTCTGCGTCGAACTCGGGCATGAGCGTCAAATCGCTCAGTTCCAAGCTGTCCAGTCCAACATCGCTATTGGAGGAGATGCAATCAGCAGGATCCACTCGCGCATGGGCAGGGTCGCAGATTGTCACTCTGAAACGAATTTCCCTAATAGCGCCGTGATTGTCTTCAACCGCGTAAGTCATACGGTAAACCGTTCTGTACGCGTCTTCAAACAGCATCGGCACGCCTGTCAGCATACGCTTCTTAGGGTCAGCGTCAAACACTAATTCGCCAGGGTTACCCGCGACAGTCGCATCAAGCTCAATGTCATCATGGTCTTTAAGCGTGTACACGTATGGCGCAACGCCTCCCTCAGCACTAGGAAGCATTAGCTCCTCAATTGCCTTACCAGCCTGGTAAACCTTGTGTCCAACTCCGGGCAACATGAAGCCAGCCGAATCGTCATCATCCAAAGCAATAGTCAACCGATAGTACATCGCATCGTCAAGATCAGGGTGCGTGACCTTGATCATCAACTCTTCGTCGAACCTTCTCGTTGTAAACATGTTGCCGGCGTGAACGACTCCATTCAGCGAGACCACTGCACGGGAGTCAGTGCGCCTGAACTCAACATCCGCTTCGGTAGAGTTCGCGGGCACTGTCGCACCATAAGGCCCCCCGGATGTAGGTTCGAACTTTGGCGTTACAGACTTGGTTTCCACAGTTAGCGACTGCAATGTGTTTAGCGGGTCGCCAATCTGCTCATCTGAAGTCCAGCTATCGCCCTCGTCGTGAGTGATTATTAGAACGAAGTCGTAAGGAACTTCTCGACCAATGGAGTCAATAGCAGTAAGTACTACTTCAAACTCAGATTCGTAGCCTTGGGCTTCGGCCAGAACTGGCGTGCCGGTAATTTTACGGGAAGTCGCATCGAATTCCAGACCCAAATCCCTCAGCTCGACAACTTGGCCTCGGTCGTCGGTGACTGCAATGTCGTACGACACGCCTCCGTCAACACTGACCGCCTCTGGCAACACTATCGCGCTTTCAAGTTCAAGACTGTCCTCTAACTTTATCCGCCGCCCCTCGAACAAAGGGTGGATGTCCCCTTCGAAATACAGCGTCCCCGATCCTCGAGCTACATTCAGCGTTATAACTCCCGGCGGCTGGTTATCAAGCCTGACAGTTATTTCGACTACAGTATTGTCGCCGCTCAAGATGACCTCTTTGTAGTCATCCAAGGGGAGTGACGCGTTCTTGGGTATCACATTGTCATTTACAAATATGCGAGCATTCTCGTCACCGTGGTCAGCGGCTATCCCAATACTACTGACATTTGACCTTACAGCAATATCGTAGGTAGTCGTATTGGAAGCAGGGTCGCCATCGTAATCAAAACGAACCTCTCGCCTAGACATTCTGCCGTCAGTAGTATTGAACTCTATTACCTTCAGTTCAGAAGGCCTGTTATTCGGATCCTTCCGTTCAACGTGTATTGTGTATTCATTGCTGTTACCGGGAGCGTCACCAACAGCGGGGATTCTCGCAGTAACTTTAATTGTATTGGGTCCCTTGTTAAGTCGAACTCTATGGGTCAAGTCTGTCTGCTGATCAGTAGAAGTAGCAGTAGTGGTATCAGGGCCATTGGACTCAATATCTATTTGATAGGCCTCCGGAGCGCCTGCAGGCTCATCAACTATCACCGTAACCCACTCGACATCATAGCTCACGCTGGCCCAGTAGGTCGTAGTGCTAGCATCAAATCCGCGGTTGGATATGCTATCCACATTAAGCCTATCAAGCGTCTGCGAACTAGTTGCAGTTTGCGCCTCGTTGAAATACAGGTTTTCCCCTTTCAAAGGCGCGCCAGGATTATTCGTGGAAGTTGACTGCAACTGGAGATTGCCTAGCGGAGTGCCTGCACGGTTCACCGTAAGGGTGTACTCAGTCTCATATCCAGGATTCCCAGGATCATGAGCCACTATCGTAAGGTCATTCTCACCCTTTTCAAGCACCATAGTGTAAGCGCCCGTTTGGACATCGTCAGTATCTTTGCCGGCTACACTATATTTGGCGATTACGCTACCGCCAGAGCCCATCGCGCTAACACTGACTTCTCCATCTTGATACCCTACGTCATATTTACCAGTAGTAGTATCCTGGCCCATTGGCACTGGCATAGGATTACCAGTGCCAATAGTAACATTCACACCATTACTGCTTAGTTGCGGAACCTCCCTTTTCACAGTAACTGAGTACGCTGTGTGACGGGACGATTTCTTATCTACAACCGTGAAGTTTAGCGGATTTTCGCCCACCCTTAGCTTAATGCCCTTAGACTGCCAAACGATTCCACCATCTAATTTTGTTGAGGTTTCAAATTCAGGTATATTTCCATGAACAACCCGAACCGCGTCATCCGCGTCATCAGTAGCTACACCAGCCAGCCCCACGGGGATGGTCAGTTCTAAGTCAATCTCAGCTACATGATACTTCACCCTCACGTCCACGCCACGATCTCCCGCACGTAGCGAAGCATCATTCCCCATTAGGCTTGCAGTACCTTCCAACACATCATCAGTGATAGGTGTCGTATCCTCCCCCTCAGCACTAACCTCACTGGAAAGCACTATTTGATCAGCCTGCGGCAACTCCTTGGTCAGCACTATGACATATTCAGTGAAAGGCGATCTACCACGAGAATTATCGTTGGCATTAACTTTCACACTAATGACATTCCGACCCAATCTAACCATCGTGGTTGTGTCACTAGGACGCGTTACACCATTAACTGTTACAACTAATGGATTGCCTGGATCTGAATTCTCATGAGTAGGGTCAAGCTGAATGTAATCCACATCATAGGGCGCACTCACAGTATAATTCAAAACCGACAAGTTAAAACCAGGCACCAGGCTGAGAGCACTGTCCCCATTTGTGAAGGTACCATCGTCTTGCCGATGCCTTTCAGTCAACGTTAACGCACTCAAGTGGGGATGATTGGCTATATCTTCCATAGAGTGCATATGCTCAGCGGCATCTTCGTGCGCCTGAACCCACGGAGCGCTGCCGATATTTATCAGCCCTATAATCAGGACCATTACTAGTACTGGTAAAACTATGGGTATGAACCCAAACTTACTTTTCACTTCTTAACCCCCTATAAGATTCTGGGCGCTAGTTTGTAGAGAGACGACCGATTTCCGACTGAAGCCTCTGGCCCGTTCCGACAAGCGAAAGGGTGGAGGCGACGGCCCGCTCTTCAGGAGCGGCGCTCTGAAGCGACGGGCGATTCCTTCGATGTATGCTGATGTATGCGGTTGAGGCGCCACTCTTACTTCCCCAATTGCGAGAACCGATGAAAATTTCTGCGGATATGACAGGACAAGCCCATGCGCAAGGCATGGAATCCTACAAATCCGAGAAAAACTATACAGAAGCCTAATCACAATGTCAATGATTTCACAAATCTCCTAAAGTCCCATTTGCGCCCGCTCGCTCGCCGGATAGAGTCATCCACCGCGCAGACGCCCGAGTTCCGCTTCCAATTCGGCCACCCGCGCCTCGGCGATCTGGCGCGACTTCTCGGCCTCTTCGGGCGTCTGAAGCCAGCGCGCGCCAACCGCGTCATACAACCGCAGACGACCATCCGTCCAGTGCAGTTCCAGGTTCAGCGTCGGGCTGTATCCCCATACACTGCCGCCCGGATGGCGATTCATCTCGAGCTCGCGGTACTCGCCACCCACCAGGGTTTCGCCGACCAGCGGCTCGCCGTAGTGTTCGCCGCCGCTCGGATCAAACCGCCAGTACTCCACTACCCCCAATCGGGCGTACAAGTCCCGCTTTCGCCCCACATCCTCACGCCAAGCGCTGGGAGAGCCGATCTCCAGAACGAAGTCGGGCGCCTTGCCGACGTCCCACATCAGGTACGTGTTGTTCCGCTCGAAAGACTCACTGCTCACCCCGAACACCACAAAGCAGTCCGGCGCGACGGTCAGGCGCGCGTTCCCCTCCACGTAGTAGATGAAGATATTCCCGCCAACCACGACGTCTTCGCGCCGAGCGAAGAACGCATTCAGCATGGCGAGCAAATCCAGAAAATGCTTTGATTGATAATAGGCGTCCGGCATAGGCATATCGTCCGTTACTGGATAGATAATTTCGGTTGCGGCGGGCGCGTCTCTGAGGACCATGACTCTCACTCCCTTG
>CAZXFX010000089.1:8357-9759 GCA_964640295.1 uncultured Dehalococcoidia bacterium
TATCCCCTGAGAAGCGCAGGCAGCCGCTTCAGGTCGTTGACATTCCCAGCCGGCGCGAAGTGGTCAACATGGGGCATCGCCGCCTGAAGTCCGCGAGCGAGCGGCTCGAAATCGTCGGTTCCGGCCAGCGGATTCAGCCAGACGAGCCCGTGCAGTCTCAGCCGCATCCTCGACAACTCGCGCGACAGCATTCGCGTGTCCCCTGTCTCCCATCCGTCGCTCAGCAGAATCGCGGTCGTGAACCTGTCCTCCAGATGCTCATACGCCGTGTTGACCACCCGCAGACACTCGCCAATCTTAGTTCCGCCCGACCAATGCTCCACCGCCCTGCCCGCCCTGTATAGCGCCTCGTCGAAATTGGGCGCGGCAAGCGCGCGCGTAATTCGCGTTATCGCCGTGCTGAATGCGAACGTCTCCACCCTGCCCGTCTGCTGGCCGACCGCGTGAGCCAGCCTGAGCATGAGCCGCGCGTGTCTGTCCATCGAGCCGCTCACGTCCAGCAGGACGAGCAGGCGCGGAGTGCGCCGAACGCGCCGCAGACGAGGCAGAAAAACCGCGTCGCCGCCCGTCGAAAGGCTTTGCCGCATCGCGCCGCGCAGATCGGGGGAGCCGCGGCGGCGATGTCTCTTTCGGCGACGGCCCGGCCTCGACGCCAGCGCCCGAACCATGCGCGCCGCGATTCGCTGTATCTCCTCGTCGTCCGCGCCGTCCGCCAGCGACGACAGATCGCGTCCGCCTGTCGCCCGCAGCGCGCTCGCGCCCGTCCGCAAAAGCTGAATCACCGTATCCTTGGAGCTCGGATCATCTCCGGGAACTCCCAGACCGCGCGGGAGTCGGCCCACGGCGCGCGTCTGTCCAAAGCTGGTCTTGGGGCTATCGTCGGACGCGGGACGCGGCGACATCGGCTCGAAATTCCAGAACTGCGCGAACAGCCTGTCGAAAGTGGAAAGCTGTTCCCGCCGCGACACGAGCAGGGCGCGCAGCGACCAGTATATGCGCGTCTCCGACATCATCCCCGCGCTCTCCGCCGCGCGTATGGCGTCCGCCGTCTCTTGCGGCCCGACCAGCATCCCGCTCTCTCTCAGAACGCGACAAAACCGAGTCAGGTGCGCGATGAAGTCATAGTCGGCGGGGGCGGGGGCGCCATTCACCCCGCGAATACCTGGTATGCGATATTCCCCAAGGTGCCGAGCGCAGTCACAGTCAACGCCGCCAGTATCGAGTACAGCAGCCGGTTCATCCCGTCTATACGACCATCTACGCGATCTATGCGCCCCTCTATACGCCCCAGGCGTTCATTCGTATCTCTGCGAAGGTCAGATACTGACCTTTCAGTAGCCTCCATCCGTCCATTCATCTCCACCCGAAGCCCCTCTATGCGTCCCTCCACACCTCCTATGCG
>CAZXFX010000090.1:0-9694 GCA_964640295.1 uncultured Dehalococcoidia bacterium
GGTGACAAAAGACACCAGAACCACTTGCAGCGCATCAGCAGGCCACCTGTAAAACACCTGCAGCCCAACCAGAAGGTTATAAACCAAAATATATGTACATCGGCGGGATCACAAGGGCAGGCAAACGCCTGAACCAATCAAAAATCCCTTCCCCTTCGATGGGATCACAAGGGTAGGTAAATCAAAAATCCGTTCGTCCTGAGCTTGTCGAAGGGCGCGCCGACCTGCTACGCGCCTACCCCTCTCAGCCCTCGACGGGGAAGGCTCAACCCCAACCAGTCGCCAGATAATTCTAAATTCATCATTCACTATTCACAATTCAACGGATGGGGGTGTTCCAATCCTCCAACCCAATAGAGTCACGCGAGGAAACCCGGTGACGCCATTCAGTGAACTGATCGGAGGATTTACATGGAGAAGCGAAGACTTGGGCGAACGGGACATGAGAGTACGGTGGTTACTTTTGGAGCGTTTGGTGTCGGCTATGTGGGACAGGATGAGGCTGACGAAGCCATACAACTGGTCCTGAACCATGGCGTCAATCATATAGACATCGCGCCGAGCTATGGTCATTCGATGGAGCGCGTGGCGCCTTGGATGCCCGAGATACGGAACAGCGTGTTTCTGGGCGCGAAGACGCGGTTCAGAAGCAGAGACGAGGCGTGGCGGGACGTCGAGAGCATACTCAAGCGACTGAACGTGGAAGATTTCGACCTGTTCCAGCTACATTCGGTGGTCAACCTGGAAGAGCTGGACAAGGCTACCGCCAAAGGCGGCGCGCTGGAAACGCTGGTAGAGATGCGCGAGCAGGGATTGACGAAATGGCTGGGGATAACGGGGCATGGGCCGTATGTGCCGAGTGCGATACTGGAGGCGCTGCGCCGCTTCGACTTCGATACAGTCATGTTTCCGCTGAATCCGGCTATGGCGCGCGACCCGAACTACCGGCGCGATTCGGAGGCGCTTCTGGCTGAGGCGAACGCCAAGGACGTCGGCATTCAGACTATCAAGATGATTGCGCGCGGCGGATGGGAAGACGGCGAGCGGGACTGCCATACGTGGTACGACCCGCACCGCGAGCAGGCCGATATAGACAAATCGCTTTGGTGGGTACTGTCGCAGCCAATGCACACGGCTCCGAGTTGCGGGGAGATCGGCCTGCTGCCAAAGGTTCTGGACGCGGCGGAACGCTTCCATCCGCTGAGCGAGCCTGAACAGGAAGCGGTCGTGAAGTCCCAGAGTCCGCCGACGCCACACCCCGCGCTTGCGATACCTGCTTGATGTGGAGATCAGACGATTAGAAACTCTCTGGTGATTGTTAGGAGCGCGCGTACAGTATGATTTCAATTGAAAAGGGAGGCGCGCTATGGTTGTTTCAGAGAGCAATGCTCCTTCGATAGACCTTGCGGAGATAGTTGAGAAGATGGGCGGCGCAGAGCGCATACGCCAAGATATTCGCAATTTTTCGCGTCGAATCGAGTGATTGGACGAGCGACGCGATGAATTGAAGGAACGTTATCCTGATAAGTGGGTGGCATTGATGGACGACGGAGGAGTAATCGCGTCGGACAGACTCGGCGACGTTCTGAAAGATCTCGATAATCGGGGAATATCCCGAAGGAAAGCGATAGTGAAGCCGATGGAAATGAACCTGCGACCCTATAAATGACAAGCTGGAGTTCATAGCTCGTTCTGCGGACGCTGCGATTTAGTGTAAGCGAGGGTTATATGACGCCTTCTCGTCTCAGAGCGTCAACATCTTCGGCGCTCATGCCCAGCAGGGAAGCCAGTACTTCTCCGGAGTGTTCGCCCAAGAGAGGCGGCGGCGCGACTCGAACGTCGTTGCCCTGAACTTTGATGGGGCAGCCGATTATCTGGTAGTCGCCGCGCGCCGGGTCCTGCATATCTATCACCATCTCGCGCGCGCCGAGATGCTCATCTCGCAGGACTTCACAGGAGTCCTGGACCGCTCCGGCGGCTATGCCGAGCTCCGTCAGCGTTCGCATCGCCTCGTACTTGGTCTGCGTCCGCGTCCACGCGGCTACGATCTCCTCCACCTCGTCGGGGCGTTCTCCTCGCGCTTCGTGAGTGGAGTAACGCGGGTCGCCTATCAGGTCGGCTCTGTCCGCGAGCGCCAGAATCGTGTCCCACGAATCTCCGGCCAGCACGATAGCGATATAGTCGTCGGAGCCGCCCGGCTTGCACGGATAGATGAGTGGCGGACCGCCCCACGGCGCGTTTCCCTTTCTCTCCGCCGGCAGGTTTGTATTGAAGGTGTCTATCATGCGGGCGCGCATCAGGTTCACGACGCCGTCCTGCATCGATACCTCTACGCGCTGCGCTTCGCCGGTCGCGTCTCGCGCCCTTAGGGCGGCAAGCATTCCGATGCCGGCGTGAAGCCCCGTGCCGGAGTCGCCGATACCGGGCGCGACGAAAGTCGGTGAGCGCCCCGGCTCTCCCTGGGCGCTCATCGCCCCTCCCATCGCTTGCGCGATATGCTCGAAGCTCTTGACGTGGGCGTTGGGCCCGTAGGAGCCGAACCCCTTGATGGTGCAGTAAACGACGCGCGGATTGGCGCGCTTGAGCGTTTCGTAGCCTAGCCCAAACCTCTCCATCTGTCCCGGTCCGTAGTTTTCCGCTACGATGTCCGCTTTCTCGACCAGCTTCAGCAGGATGTCGCGGCCTGTGTTTGTCTTGAGATTGAGCGTCAGGCTGCGCTTATTCGCGTTGAACACGATGAAGTAGAAGCTGTCCACATCGTCTCTAATCGCCATTTCCCGGCGGGTGCGGTCACCGACGCCAGGCTCCTCGATCTTGATCACGTCTGCGCCCAGAAACGCCAATAGCTGAGTGCAGGACGGACCCGCCTGCACCTGAGTCAGGTCCACTATGCGGATTCCTTCCAGCGGCGCGGGCATATCAATACTCCCTGTTCAGGACTTGGCCAAGATTTCAGAGACGGGTGGGGGCGGGAAAACCCCCGCCCCCTGGGATAAGCTAGATCAGCGCTCGATGAAGGCGCTAGTCAACGAATTCGGCTGCGATTCGCTGCCCTACGACGTCTTCTTCTCCTTCATAGAGTCCGAAGACGTGCAGGTCTATGTGTTCCTCGCCTTCGCGGACGCGCGTCCAGATTGGCGGGTCGCCCGCCTTGAGGCGGTCCACGAGGTCCTGAGCGGAGAACCCAGCCACTTCGGGGTCAACCTCCAGATGCACCCCGAACGGCTGATGCCCGATGATATTGTCCATCATCTCGGCCTTCAGCCCCGGAATATCCGTAACATGCCGCAGAATCGCCATGCTTCGCTCCTCTGCTTCGGCCAGGCGGGACTCGTGGTCCATCGTGAACCAGCGCCTGACCGCGGCGACCGCGCCTATCATCTCCTGTCGGTCAACCTTGTGGGGACGACCGATGCCGCGTATTCGCCTTCCCTCGTAGCCAACGAAGGACTGGTAGCCCAGCTTGCGAATGAAGTCCTCAGTGCCGAGCGCAAGGCCTGTGGATTGCGGCGCGCCCATGTACTTGGCGGCTATGCACTGAAAGTCGGCGCCCATGCGTACATATTTGCCGAAGTTTTCCAGCGGATATATCTGTCCGGCGGCGTCCACGGTTACCGCAATGTCGTGTTCGCGCGCTATTTCAATGCAGTCCTCCAGCGAGAGGACGTTGGGGTCCGGGTCTTGTTCCACTGCGTAGAAGTGGACGGCGGCGGTGTTCGGACCGATGGCGTTTTCGAGGTCCTCGCGGGTAGTTCCCTCATCCGAGCCGAACTCGACCAGTTTCGCTCCGGACGTTTCCAGGCATCGGTCGTACCAGTATCTCTGGCGGCGCTGTATCAGGAATTCATTCTTCATGCCGGTGGTGTCGGGTAGCTGCTGTATGCGGTCGTCGTCGTCGCCTGCCATGACCGCGGCGGCGGCGAGCGTGAGCGCCGAGCCTGCGCCGGACGTTATCCAGGCGGCTGGCACGTCCGCCATATCCGCGACGGCGCGTCCGGCCTTCTCCTCGAGGTCCATCAATGGAATATAGGCTACTCCGGCCGCTTCCATAGCCTCATGAACTTCAGGCGCGGGCGTCGAACCGCCCAGCATGGTTACGCTGCCAATCGCGTTTATGACCGGCTGCGCGCCGAGGTCCTTATAAATCTGTCCCCAATCCGATTCTGCCATTATATGGCCTCCTCATTAATCTATTCTTCATCCGGTAATCCAACTCTTCCTAGAAAGAAAGTGAATCTGTGCGTCAGATGTTGTGTCCATGGTGGTTTGAGTATGCCAAGCCTGGTAATTCTACCTGACTCAGATTCACGGATGATATACTCGGTGGGCAAAGCGAACATACGCTTGAAGTCAATGTAAAATTCACCAACTTGAGATCCGAAGTCCGTAGGGCTGGAGCGTAGGTAATGGTATCGCTCTTCTCGGTTTTGCTTAACTCTTCTGAATTCACGAGACGGTTTAACTCTCTCTGCGCGTATAGATGACTGATCCTCTAAGTCGCATAGCAAAACATGACTGATCAATTTTGTATCAGCATTAGCTTGCTTTTTTCTGGCTTGATAATCCCATTCAAGGTCGCAATCAGGGCTTAGCACAATCGTGAATGGATGTTCCTGAACTATGGTTGAGGCGAGAATTGACTCAGCAGTAATCTCTTCTGGCAAATCAATTGCCTTGAATCTTATCTCACGTATTCCTTTCAGAATTTCCCCTTGTCGTAGCGGACCAACAGTTGAAGATTCTCTGTACAGTGGTTCCATGAAAGCTATGCCGAGAGTAGTCTATTCCGTAGGAGTTACTAGCGACGCTACATCTATGATCTTGGGAACGGGCAACACTCTTTCAGGTGGATACGCGTAGAATTCGTACATTTCCTTTAATGTGTCAATAGCTTCTTCGAGTCCTTCTGGCGGCATAAGGCCGAGAATGATCATGCCGGCGGCTCTTGCGTATGATTCCTCACCCTGTCCGACTCCTCCCACATAGAATTGAGAGTTTCCAGCAGAGGTTATGTTGAACGTGAACGAATCAGGTGAACCGTTCAGTGTAGCTCCGAATTCATACGGGCTTGGCGCCCAATGCGTCACGTAAGGTGTCGCTGATGCCCCACCTGAAGGTGTTCCCCGCGACTCGGTTGAATTGGTCAAGGAGTTCAAAGCTAGCATTTGGGTCTGTCCTTTGTTCTGTGTAAATATCGGCATCAATAAAGAATGAATTGGTTGGTATTTCCTCGGCCTGGGGCCTCAACCCATATTGGAGTGTCAAATGCGCGCCTTTTATTTCGGGCAATCTCATTTGTACTGCCGTCAAAGTGTGGTCCACTAGGCTGGAAGCCTTGTCATGCGCAAGTAGTCCCGCCAAGTCCCTATTCAATAAATTGCCCCATGGATGATGTGTAAGTCCTAAATCCCCTCTGATTATTACATCCCTGTACCTGAGGCCTATGCGAGAATAGAACTGGGGCTCATACAATTTCCTGAACTCTCGCTCCGCAAGTTCAAATCCATCTCGAAAATCTTGCCACCTATTGTAATCGGTCACGCTGAGAGCTATGAAATCAGACTGCAATGATATTGAACGAGCATTGTCCTCTGTGATAAATCGGTGCAAACGCGGCATGTGATTGGCAAATACGTTATCCAGCCCAGATTTAGATAGTATTCCCATTACCTGTTCAGGGATAGGGGAAGCCGGCCCTTGTTCGTATAGGGGAAATTGTTTCCTGATACGATCTTGAAACTCAGCGGGCGCGGTCGTTCCAATTTTGAGTATTGGTGGAAATCGAAGTTGGCAGATGACTTCCTCAAGAGGATTGTGTATATATTCCTCTCTTGGGGTATCTGGGAATACCACAATTTCCTCCTGGCAACTACGACCACGCTATCGCGCGGACAGGATTATATTCACGTTCATGCTAATCGTCAATTTGATACTTGGCAATCTGATTCAGCGCGCGGCGATTATAACAAATATAAGCTGACCGTGTGCTGAGAATACCTTCTTGTCCCGCTTCACAGCGCCTGCCAGTAGCGACGGTCTTCGAGCCGGACGAGCTTTCCTACGTGACGTTCGGGGTGGAAGTGTCCGGCGGCGACCAGCATATTCTCGCGCTCGGCCCTATCCATGAAGGCCTTTCGAGAACGTCGCGTGTCTTCAGGGCTGGTGTCCACGAAGGCGCACCAGTCCGGCTCGTGTATCTGCACTGGGTTGTGTATCAGGTCGCCGATGATCGCCGCTCTTTCTCCCGCCGAGCTTATGAGTATGACCTGATGCCCGGGCGTGTGGCCCGGCGTCTCCAGGACGCTTATCTCGTCTGTGACGTTGTGGCCGTCTTCAATGAACTCGATTAGTCCCATGTCGTTTAGCGGTATGACGTTCTGTGATATATGCGGAGCGGTCGGCAGGACTTCGGGCTGCATGAAGTGTTCCCAGTCTTTGCGCGGACCGAGGTACCGCGCCTTGGGGAAGTACGGCTCATCCGTCTCGCCCGAACTGTCCACGTTCCAGCCCACGTGGTCGGGGTGTAAGTGCGTGTGTATGACGATGTCCACATCGTCTGCGCCGACTCCCTTGGCGCGCATCTGCCCCAGCAGGTCGCCAGTGCGATTTTCGAGATGGGCGTGCGGGCCAGGCCCCATTCCCGTATCCACGAGGACCACCTTGCCCTGCGATCTGACGAAGAATGAGCCGTAGTAGAGTTGGAGCATTCCGTTTTCGAGAACCTCGTCTTCGTATGGCGCCCACGCCTCTCGCGGCTGGTCCCTGATGAATATGGTGGGGTCGCGCGGTGGAGGAATCATGTCCAAAACCGCGACTATCTCGACGTTTCCGACTTGAATCTTGTCAGCCATTTCGTTAGTTCTCCTGCGCGCGGATTTGGTATTCTATGTCGATTCTCATAGGATACCATGAATAGGCAGGATTGAGAGTTTGGGCGAATCCAGAATGGCCCGTTGTTGTAGAATGAGCGCGGAACTTGGAATTGGAATAGACGGAGGCGCTTGTATATGCCAGAGAGTCTTGCGCTGTATGAGATTAGGGACAGGATAGCGGTTCTGACGCTGAACAATCCGCGCAGACGCAACGCGCTGTCTCTGGAAATGATGGATGAGTTGCTGCGTCATCTCGATTCGGCGAAGCGGGACGATGAAATCAAGGTCGTCGTGATTCGCGCCGAGGGTCCAGTATTCAGCTCGGGACACGACCTGCGCGAGGCGGTCGAGGGCGACATCGAGGAGCAGGCGATTCTGTTCGCGCGATGCACCGAGTTGATGGAAGCCATACGCCTGCTGCCGAAGCCGGTCATCGCCCAGGTCCAGGGTCTGGCGACCGCTGCTGGATGTCAGCTTGCGGCGACGTGCGATCTGGCGGTGGCGGCAGAGGACGCCGCTTTCGCCACTCCCGGAGTGGATATCGGCCTGTTCTGCACAACCCCGGCGGTTGCTCTGGGTCGCGCGGTTCCTGTGAAGCGCGCCATGGAGATGCTGCTTACGGGACAGCCTATTTCGGCGGAGGACGCGCTGGGGTCGGGTCTCGTGAATCGTGTGGTTTCGGCTGATAGACTGGATGAGGAGACGATGGCGCTGGCTGAGAAGGTGGCTTCCGCGCCGATGAGCGCGGTCGCCGTTGGCAAGTCGGCGTTCTACCGGCAAATGGCAATGGACAGGCCGCAAGCCTACGAATTGGCGCAGCGGGTAATGGTCGAGAATCTTCAGACGCCGGATGCAAAGGAGGGGATAACCGCCTTTCTGGAGAAGCGCCATCCGAAGTGGCATAGCTAAAATTACGGTGTGGAGATGTGGAGCGGATTGCGACGAACAAGCAGATTTCTGTGGAGAATGCAGTGAAAATAGTAGTAGCGGGATTGTTTGGAGACGGATTCGAGGAGAGCCTTCAGCAGGAATTCGCGGGCGTTGAGCTCGCTTTTGCGTCGTCTGACGAAGATCAGGCGCGGGAGATAAAGGACGCGGATGCGTTCATGGGGACGCCCAGCCGTGAGGTTTTCACTGCGGCTGACCGCCTGCGGTGGCTGCACTGCCCGGGCACGGGGATTGACAAACTGACCGAGATTCCTGAAATCGTGAACAGCGACGTCGTACTCACCAATGCGCGCGGTCCGCACGCCGCGCCGATGGCCGACCATGTGATGGCGATGTGTCTCGCGTTCGCGCACAAGACGCACAAAATGCTGCTCGACCAGCAGGCGCGTGTATGGGATACGCGCAAGTACGATCGTGAGCAGGTTGAGATGGAAGGCGCGACGATGGGCATTCTGGCGCTCGGAGGCATCGGACAGGCGGTTGCGAGGCGCGCGAACGGGTTCGGAATGAATGTGTACGCGGTGGACGTGAAGCCGTTTTCGCCTCCGAGGGGAGTCAAAGAGGTGTGGGGTCTGGACAGGCTGGACGATCTGTTGAGCATGTCGGACTGGTTCGTGGTGACCGCTCCATATACGCGGGATTCGAAAGGAATGATCGGCGCGCGTGAACTTGCGTTGATGAAGCCGGCCGCGCACCTGATAATCATCTCGCGCGGGGGAGTGGTGGATGAGGACGCGCTCTATGGGACTCTCGAGAACGGTCGGATAGCGGGCGCTGGCATTGACGCCTTCGAGGTCGAGCCGCTTCCGGAAGACAGCCCGTGGTGGGGGCTGGACAACGCGATAATATCGCCGCACGCATCCGCGCTTACGGTCAAGATGTGGGAGGGCAGGCGCGAGATATTCAAAGAGAATCTGCGGCGGTTCCTGGCGAACGAACCGTTTTTGTACGTGTGCGACAAGACCGCCGGATTCTGATTCTCTAGGATAGCAGCTTGTCGGCGAGATCCGGGAAGTCAGTGGCCACTACGTCGAACTCGGCGGCGTCTGAGCCGGTATCGGACGAGCCGGGGAACACGTCTGATTCGCCCTCGCGGTGGACGTATGCGGTGTGGAGTCCGGCCGCTTTCGCCCCCCGGAGGTCGCCTGTATGAGCGGCGACCATCATCGCCTGGTCGGGCTCTGTCCGGAGCAGTTCGAGCGCCGTGAGATAGGCTTCCGGGTCGGTCTTATAGCTGCCAAGGAACTCGCAGGAGAGCATTCCGTCCCAGTCAATGCCGTTGCGCTTGGAGCAGTCAACCACTATAGAGAAGCTCAGAACTGTGAGGACGACGATAGTGTAGCGTTCTCGAATGCGCCGAATGGCGTCTGCCGCGCCCGTCCATGCGTCGAGTCTGTGCCACACCTCGTTCAGATCGTCGCGCTCAGACGCCGATAGAACCAGCGCCGAATGTTTCTCCAGAACGTCGTCCAGAACTTGGCGATGTATCTGGTCTGCGTTCATCCATGAGAGTTCCCCGGATCTGACCAGCGCGAGTCTCTCGAACATCCACCTGCGCCAGTCGGTGGCGAACTGCGTCACGTCCACGTCCGCGTTTCGTTCGGTTGCGAGGCGCCGAACTTCCTTCTGGATAGCGCCGCGCCAATCGAAGACCGTGCCTCCCACGTCCCAAGTCAATACCTTTATGTTGGAGATGTCCGCCATGTTCATTCCTCGCCTTTCGATGACGCTTCTAAGCGTGAAGTTGTATCCACCTTCGGAACCTGTAACGATTTAGTCGGCGCTCCATCTCGCGAAAAAATCCCTTCCCCCTTCGATGGGCTCACAAGGGTAGGTAAATCAAAAATCCGTTCGTCCTGAGCCTGTCGAAGGGC
>CAZXFX010000091.1:0-9050 GCA_964640295.1 uncultured Dehalococcoidia bacterium
AACCCTAACAGGTTTCCCTGTCTTTTTCTTACACACCGCTTATGGGACGGTTACCAAACTACCCCGCAATTGACATTCAGATGGCCTTATGACATGAACTATTCCAAGAGTTCGCTTTTCCAAAAGCTGGCATCAGACATAGAAGACGCGCGCGTTCTGGACGCAATGCGCCGGGTGCCGAGAGAGCGATTCGTCGCGCCCACTATCGCCGAACTCGCGTATAGCGACGTCGCGCTTCCCATAGCCGCCCGGCAAACCATCTCGCAGCCGACGATTGTCGCCATAATGGTTAGCGAACTGGAAATCCGCAAATCCGACAAGGTACTGGAAATCGGCGCGGGAAGCGGATACCAGGCCGCGGTCCTCGCAGAGCTTGCGAAAGAAGTGATCACGCTCGAACGCATTCCGGAACTTGCACAATCCGCTCGAACGACCCTGTCCGGTCTCGGTTATCGAAACATTCGCGTCGAGGAGGCGGGACCGCGTCTTGGCAGAGAAGAAGACTCGCCGTATAACGCCATAGTCGTAGCCGCGGCCGCTCCTCGCCTGCCCCTATCGCTGCTGAGCCAGCTTGAGCCGGGCGGTAGGATGGTCGTTCCGGTAGGAGAGCGAGATGAACAGGTTCTGATGAAGGTCGTCAAGAGTGAAGAAGGGTTTTCCACTCGAACTATAACCGCCTGCCGATTCGTGCCTCTCATAGCCGAAGACGCATGGCCGGACGATGGGCGCTCTTGACGTATATTGGCATTCCGAATCTTCATAACCGCCGCGTACTGCGAATACCCAGGCGCGTCGCTGTTGTAAACCTATCATTCCGTTAAATATACTGTGAGTTGGTTGTGCGATTTTCGGTCGGATGGCAGTGAGAGGCAGCGCGTCTTTTTCATCTTCATGGCGAAAATTCAGGAAATTCGCCGCATAGCCGCATAGATGCGCCAGCGCGTCGCCCAAGATTAGTTCCTTTATGCAAGAGGCGCAAGACTAAATGAATTATGAAGTTGTCATCGGGCTAGAGGTACACGCTCAGTTGCTCACACAGAGCAAGATGTTTTGCTCGTGCAGCGCGGGGTATCAGGACGCCGCTCCCAACACGGTCGTGTGTCCCGTGTGCATGGGAATGCCGGGATCGCTTCCCGTAATAAACAGGAAGGCGGTGGAGCACGTCATAAGAACAGGTCTGGCGCTCAACTGCGAGATTGCCGAGTACACCAAGTTCGACAGGAAGAACTACCCCTACCCTGACCTGATGAAAGGATATCAGATTTCGCAGTACGACCTTCCCATTGCATCCAACGGCAATCTGACAATCGAGGTTGACGGGGTGAAGAGAGCGGCGGGCGTAACTCGCGTCCATCTCGAAGAAGACGTAGCCCGGCTGCTCCATCGCGCAGAAGAGTATGGCGAAGGCTACTCGCTTCTGGACGTCAACCGAGCGGGCGTCGCCTTAATGGAGATCGTTGGGGAGCCTGATCTTAGAAGCGCGGAAGAGGCGCGAGCCTATCTGGTTCAGTTGCACTCCATATTGCAGTACATAGACGTGAGCGCGGCCAACATGGAGGATGGCAACTTTCGATGCGACGCCAATATAAGCGTCCGCCCAGAAGGCGAGACGCGGCTGGGCGCAAAGGTGGAAATAAAGAACATGAACAGCTTTCGCTCGGTTTTCAGAGCGCTGGAGTACGAGGCTGAGAGACAGGTTTCGGTCATAGAGAGTGGCGGACGGATTTTACAAGAAACGCGAGGCTGGGTGGAAGACGACGAAGCGACCGTATCCCAGCGCACAAAGGAGGGGGCGTCGGATTACCGTTATTTCCCTGAACCGGATCTGCCGCCGCTCCGAATTTCGCGCGAATGGGTGGAGGAAATTGGCGCGTCCATGCCCGAATTGCCCAGCCAGCGCAGAGCGCGTTTCGTCCAAGAACTGGAGTTGCCCGTGTACGACGCCGACCTGCTCACCGCGAACCGAGCCACGGCGGACTATTTTGAGGAAGTTCTCGAATCCAGACAGAATCCTGTTACGGCGTCATTCGCCAAATCGGTAAGCAATTGGATGCTTGGAGAGATGTCTCGTCTCGTCAATCAAAACGGGGACCATATTTCCGAAGTGGCTATTAGACCCAATCAACTTGCGTACCTGCAAGGCATGGTTGACGATGGAACGCTTAGTTCCACTATGGCCAAGACAGTGTTCGAGAAGATGTACCAGACCGGCGACGATCCCGGGGATATAGCGCAGTCCGAGGGTCTATCGCAGATTTCTGATACAGACGCGGTGCTTGCCGCCGTACAACAAGCCATAGAAGAAAATCCCGGACCCGTGCAGGAATATCTCGGCGGAAAGCGTCAGGTGATGGGATTCATCATTGGACAGGTAATGAAGGCGACTCGCGGCAAGGCAAATCCGCGCGTGGCCAGCCAACTTGTCAGAGAAAGACTTGAGGCGATGCGCGAATGAGCGCGCCGAACGCAGGACGAACAACGGAGCCGAGCGGTTCTGTGGTCGCGCGCGCGCGCATATTCCTGCGCCTGCTATATCCCGGCATTGGTCTGAAACGATGGGCGGCAATCGGGGCCGCGGGAGTATTTATTTGCTCCATAGGCATGGCCTTCCTTCTGCGAAAGCTGTTCGCGCTTCCCTTCCCCAACTTTCTGCCGTGGCACTTTGAAGGATTTCTGATGCTTGGAGTCGGAGGGGGATTCATACTTCTTTCCATGTATGGATTTTACAAGACACTCACTCCGTTCATGGCGCGCTCTCAGCCGATTGACTCTCTGGCTGATTCGATATACAACCGCTGGCAGAGAGGCAGAGGCCCGAAGATCGTTACAATTGGCGGAGGCACGGGACTGTCAGTTCTTCTCAGGGGTCTCAGGAATCACACCGACAACCTCACCGCCGTAATCACGGTCGCCGACGACGGCGGCAGTTCGGGCAGGCTCAGGCGTGAACTTGGCGTATTGCCGCCGGGCGATTTCAGAAACTGCCTGGTCGCCATGTCCGAAGACGAATCGTTGCTGGCCGAACTCTTTCAATACAGATTCGAAGAAGGCAACGGACTGAAGGGACACAGTTTTGGCAACTTGTTCATCGTAGCCATGGCTAACGTGACGAACGGGTTCGACCAAGCGCTGGTCGAGTCGAGTCGCGTTCTGGCGGTTCGCGGCAGAGTGGCGCCGGCCACCACTTCCAATATCCATCTAACCGCGCGATTCAGGGATGGCAGCGTGGTCAACGGAGAGTCCAAGATAACTCAGCGCAAGGGCGAAATAGAGCGACTGATGATAGAGCCGGCGGAGGCGGCCGCCCACCCTCTCGCGGTTCGCGCGATCTCCGAAGCGGAATTGGTAGTCATAGGCCCGGGCAGCCTATACTCCAGCATATTGCCCAACCTCATGGTGTCAGGCATAGCGGAGGCTGTCAGACGCACCTCTGCGACAGTGGTGTATGTGTGCAACGTAGCCACCCAGATAGGGGAGACTGGGGGGTACACCCTGGCCGAACATGTGGCGGCGCTGCGCAGACATACATTTGAGGAAATAGCGGACTATGTTGTCGCAAACAGCAATCCGCCAGATATTGGAGACAGGTTCGAGGGTGAAGGGGTAGTTCACGACGGCAGCCCGATAAAGAACGCGACGATACTTCTGGCAGACCTGGTTGACGACTCGCACCCGGTTCGGCACGATTCGGATAAACTGGCGCAGGCTATCATGCAAATTCACGGAGCCAGCGACGGACATATTTCAACAATAGCGGTAGAGTAGAATAATACCCCCGGTCATTAAACAGAATACATGCGAGACGGGAGCTCTATATAAGAAATGGAACTGGCTCTAAACATCGTCCATATCATCGTATCAATCATGCTTGTGACGGTCATCCTTCTACAAGTGAAAGGACAGGGCACTGGCCTATTCGGAGCGGCGGACAATTCGTTCAGAACGCGCCGCGGCTTCGAGTTGGCTCTGTTCAGATTCACTATTGGGCTGGTAGTCGTATTCATCGCGCTTTCGATAGTGAGCGCCAGCAATATCATAGACTTGACGTGAAGCGTCCTATCATAACTTTAACTACCGATTTTGGAGCGCGGGACGCCTACGCAGCCGCCATGAAAGGCGTGATATTGAGTATATGCGCAGACGCGACCTTGGTGGATGTTTCTCACGACATAGAGCGACACAACGTCGCCGAAGCCGCTTATGTCCTCGCCTCCGCGTCCACGCACTTTCCAGACAATTCGATTCACGTTGCGGTCGTCGACCCTGGCGTCGGCTCTTCCAGAAGGCCGGTCGCGCTCGAGACTCCGAGCGGCGTGTATATCTGTCCCGATAACGGAACGCTAACCCATGTCCTGAGCGAATCGGGGGCGCGCATTCCAGAATCAGGCGCGGGCAAAGCGACCGAGACGGTCGAGATCCCGGAAGATTGTCGCGCCTATGAACTGGACAAGCCTGAGTTCTGGCTTCCGCGCGTCACTCGCACGTTCCACGGCAGAGATGTATTCGCCCCGGTCGCCGCCCATATAGCGAACGGCGTTTCCCTGTCCAAGCTTGGGTCGCGCATAAAGTCCGCAATGTGTCTGCCTATCGCTTCGCGCGCTTCCGACGGAGACACTATAACCGGTTCCATCGTTCATATAGACACATACGGCAACCTGATTACCGACATTCCAGCCAGCGACGCGCCTCGAGAATCAGAGGTTAGCGTGGCGGGCCGTTCGATACAGGGACTGAGCGAGTCATACAGCGAGTCGGTGGGGGAATTGCTGGCGATCATTGGGAGTCGCAACACGCTTGAAATCGCGTTTGGGGAGGGAGACGCGCGGTCCTACCTGAAAGCGTTGGTGGGAGACCGGGTCGTCGTTCGGCGGCGAGCGGTCAGCCCCACATCTTGCCAGGGTTGAGGATGCCAGCGGGATCCAATGAGTTCTTGATCCTGCGCGCGGCCGTAATCCCAGAGCCAAGTTCCGCTTCCGCAAGATGGGCCAGCTTCAGTCCGACTCCGTGGCAGTATTCCATGGAGCCTCCCATATCCTGCGCGAGCGTCAGTACGCGATTAACCACATCCCCAAGCGAGTCGCCATCCGGCTCGACGTTCTCTTGCGCTATCAGGAATGAGAAGAACTCTGGCCTGCCCCAGACCGACCACTCCCTGATTTCTACGCCGGTCGCAGCCAAGAGGGTCTGGCACGTTTTGCGATATTCGAGCACTCTGCCGGCGGGCAAAGAGACGTGCAGGTAGTCCATCCTGCGGGCGGGACGCCCGACGTCGGGGGCGCTGTCTTGCAAAACTCTTTCCCTGTAGCGATGAGCGGATTCATGGCGACTCGCCCAGTATCGCTTCAGTTCGAGCCGATCTCCGCGCCTGCCGTTATGTCGGACGCAGAGCGCGGCGGCCTCATCCACGTTCGCTTCCACTATCTTCGCGCCGCCTTCAAACGACAGATATAAGGTCGCCATTTCGCGGCGTCCTGAACCGTCTGAAGCCAGTTCGTCCCCGTAATCCATTACGATTGGCCTCATGCCCTGGGCGTACATCGAGTTGATTGCGGCGTATCCCGCTTCAAACTCAGGAAAGTCGAAACTGAGCATCTCTCGCCGTTCTGGAATCGGGAACGCCCGCAAGGTGGCTTCGGCGACTATTCCCAAGCCGCCCTCGGTTCCGATGAACAGGTGATTCAGGGAGGCGCCAAAGAACGTTTCAGGGACAGCGCGGGTCTCGACGATCTCGCCGTCTGACAGCAGGACTCGCATACCCAGAACCTGGTCGCCCATGGCGCCGTGGCCTGAGGCCGTATATCCGACGCCGTTCGTGGATATGGCGCCGCCAATCGTTGCGATGGGGCGACTCCACGGATCGTGTCCGAGCCTCAGTCCGCAACTCTTCAGCGCTCGATGCGCCGATTCCAGCGCGATGCCCGCCTGGAATGTTCCAGTTCGGCTCTTCGCGTCCACCTCGACGACACTGTTCATGCGTCCCATGTGGACGATTATGGCCGACTCAACCGCCGTCGCCGCCGCTCCCATGACTCCGGTTCCTCCGCCGTATGGCACAACCGGCGCAGACGTTCGAGTGGCATATTTCAGGATTCTCGATATGCCTTCGACATTTTCGGGCCAAACTACCGCGCCCGCGCGCTCGTTCAGCCGATTCGAGCGGGTGAACGCCCTGAAGACGCCCAGCGCGTCCCCACCGTAGCGCGACAGATCGGACTCATTGCGGGAAACCTGTCCGCGTCCCAGCAGTTCAACCAGATCTTTTTCGAGCGCGGCGGACATCATTCGCCCGTTCTGATCAACAGATCATTTCTGAACTCGATTGAGATTGGATGAACCATGTCGCCGTTGCTGAGAAAGAACTCGATGGTCCTATCCAGATACTCCAGAATCGCCAGGTCGAGGCTGTGCCTGGATATATCAGCTACTCTTTCAAGATAGGGAAATCGCTCCACTTTGCGCGGGTCGAGTTTGTCGGCCAGAAACACGACCTTGGCTACATCGCTCATGCCCGGCTTGCCCGTGGTATGCCACGCAACCGACTCCAGAATAGAGGCGTCCCATTCATCGCTGTCGGATTCGAGCCATCGAGCGGCTATGGGGCCGTGCAGAAGAATCGGCTCGCGGCTTTCGACGACGCCAATCTCAATACCCATACTCTCCGCCTCCGACACGAGCGACCGCCGGTTCAGCGATCTGGCCAGATCGTGCGCCGCCGCGCCGGTGTCGGCGAAAGCGGCGTCCACGCCGTGCCGAATCGCGAGTTCCTGAGCGACTATTCGAGAACGCTCTATGTGGTCTCTGAGGCCGAGCGGGAGGATTCTGAGCCTGGCGTCTATCGCGCTGGGAAGACTCGACACTCTTTATCCCATGCCTTTCAGGCGATGTCCCCCGATAACGTGAAGATGCAGGTGAGGAACCATCTGCCCCGCGTCGTCTCTCTGATTCACGATGAGGCGGTAGCCGCTTTCGGCTATGCATTCTGATTGGGCCATGTCCCTTGCCGCCGCAAACATGGCTCCGACAGTCTCATTGAGATTGGCGTCTGTCTCCGTCAAGTATTCGATATGCTCTGTGGGTATGACGAGCAGGTGCGTTGGCGCGACTGGCGCTATGTCGCGTATTACGAAACAGCGCTCGTCGCGCCGCAGAATTTCCGACGGGATATCGCCATCTCTGATCTTGCAGAAGATACAGTCTTCAGCCATCGCTGTCGCGCTCCTCGCTCAAATCACGGCTATGGCCTCTATTTCGACCAGATACTTGGGGCTTACCAGTCCGCTAATGAACACTGTGCTGGAGGCGGGGCCCGGATTTCCAAAGAAGTCCAGCCTGGCCTTGGCAAATGACGGATAGTCGTCGGCGTTTACCAAGAAGGTGGTTATCTTCACGACATCGGCCCGTGTCGCTCCCGCGGCTCGCAGCGCCTGTTCCACGTTTTGGAGGCACTGAACCGACTGCGCCAGGGCGTCTTCCTCTCCGACGAGATTGCCCTGGGCGTCGACCGACACTTGACCGGACACGAAAACCATGTTCCCGGCTCGCGTCGCGGGCGAGAAACCGGACGGTTTGTTGTCCGGATTGGGGAAGAAAACTCTTCTAGGCATATATAGCTCCCTTCTGCTCTGCCTGGTCGCGTCTCTATCCGCGCAACTCCAGCAACTCGATGCGAGTGTCGTCCGGCCCGGCTATGAACGCGATCTTGGGGCCATTCGGGACGTCTATCGGGCCTTCCTTCAGGACTGCGCCCATACCTGTAAGACGCTCTACTTCCGCGTCCAGATCGTCTATCGTAATGCCGATATGCTCCAGTCCCCAGTGGACGTCGGCGTTGCCGTCGTCGAGTTCCTCGCCGGTTCGCGCGCCCGATATATTGACAGTTACGCCATCGGGCGACCTGGTAATCACAAACTGGTCTCCGTAAGGCCTCACCACGTCGCTCACAATTGTGAAGTCGAAAGCTGTGGCGTACCACTCGGCCGTCTTGCGAGGATCCTGCGCCTTTAGGTGAACGTGATTGAACTCATAACCCATGGAAGTCTCTCCCTAGTTGAATCTTCTACCTCCTGTCCGACATCTGGCAGTTTATCGCAATTGCCACAATTTCGACCAGCGCAATCGTCAGTGGCCTTCATACAGGGACTTTCGATTGTTCTGCAACATGACTGCGAACTGACCGGCGGCGCTCTTCGACCCCATCTTAGCCTTATCCCATCAAGGGGAAAGTGATTTTTGCTTATTCTGGGTAAGGCAAAATGGAATCTCAACGCTCGTCAGCAACTGAGTTGTTGGACCATTAGCTCATTGGAGGCGGTTCGTCGAACTTCTCTCCGCGCGACTCGGCGTCCAGTCTGCGCTGGTTCCACGCAGCGATTTCAGCCGCCAGTTCCGCGCGTCCCGCGGTTTTGCCTTCCGCTATGCCCTGAGTTACGCCTTGAGCAATGCCCTCCGCCTTGCCCTGAGCTATACCTTGGGCTATGAGTTCTGCCTTGAATCTTTCTCTGCGCTCTTTCATTCTATCGGCTATGCCTTGAGCCAAAACCATTATTATCCTCCCTGATTCTACCGCTCCGATTGCGTTCAGAATGAACACCTGAACCATGTGGGATGAGCCTGTTCCCACCGCTCTAATATACTCGATTGTCCAAGCGCGACCGTCATAGGCAGCCTCGCTCCAGGCTACCATGAACGTCCAGACGGCCATCTGTATGAAGAACGCGGCCAGATAGGCGTACCACCATCCCTCGTGGACGCTCATCACCGATACGCGAAGGCCAAGCTTGCCCATACGCCACTCCTTTAGACTATATCACCAGATCGCATAACAGGCGACTATCTGGATAGAATAAAACCGCCATTATAATGACGTTTATATTTTATCTGCCAAGTAGGCAAGCCTGCAAGGGACGCGCCATGGATCTTCGATTTTGCCTGCCCTTGTGAGCCCATCGAGGGGGAGAGTAGGTGTTGACCGCCCCCATCCTAGCCTTCTCCCATCGAGGGCTGAGAGGGGTAGGCGCATAGTAGGTCGGCGCGCCCTTCGACAAGCTCAG
>CAZXFX010000092.1:0-8554 GCA_964640295.1 uncultured Dehalococcoidia bacterium
ACTCGACTCCATTATCCATGCTCCAAATTCACCCACCGACTATGGGACGGTTACATCCGCGCGCCGCTCTTGACCAGCGCCACGACGCGGCTGACCAGCGCGTATGTCTTGCCTGTGCCAGCCCCCGCCTCGATGATGAGGTTGGTGGACAGGTCGTTTACGATCCTGTAAAGCGTCTGTTGGTCAGTCGTCGTCGTCATCTTCGTCGTCGTCCGCCATGGAGGCCTTGTTGCCCAGACGGTTGAATGGCCCAACCATGGGGTCTCGTCCCTTTCTCTCCCATATCTGGCGCTTGCGCGCCGGGCACAACTGCTTGAAGTCGCAGTAGTTGCAGTTCCCGCCCCACTCGTCGCCGTCGCTCTGTTCCGGCGTGGCGGGGAATACCCCCTGCCTGACCAAACCCATGATCAGACCCAGGGACTCCCTAAACCGCTCCCTGTCTTCCTCGGTGTATGTTCCGACGTCGTGAACGTGCTTGTCGTGAAGCGGGAAGCAGTAAGAGGCGGAGACCGGCTTGCCCGGATACATGGCCCGGGCCGCCTCAAGATACACCGGAAGCTGCAGCGCGCGACCGTTGGCGACGCTGCGGTCCGGCTCTTTCCCATCTTTTTTCTCGCGGTAGGGGTCCGGCTTTCCTGTCTTGAAGTCGCGCACCTCACCTCGTCATCCAGCATGTCCAATCGGTCTATCTTCCCGCGGAAGTGGATCTCGCCGAAGCCTTCAAGTTCGATGGATACTTCACCCGTTCCAGCATCCCCGCCAAAATCTACCTCCGCGTCAGATCTCTCTGGTGTCCCGCTGAGCCACGCTCTCTCGACCGCGAGGAACTGCCTGAGCGCCTCACGAATCTTATCCCTCTCGATCTCCCACAGTAGATGGTATCCGGCGGCGCCGCGCACCTCGATCTTCTCGAACTCCTCTTCCGCTATTGCGAGCAATTCCTCTTCGGTCGCGCCCTCGTCTTTCACGAAGCGTTCGAGTATCTCGTGAACCAGCAGGCCGCGGTCCATGTTCGAGATCTCGGCTTCGTCGTCCTCGGCAGGCGCCGAGATGCCCAATACCCTGCGGAGGAAGTACCTGTATGGACAGTTTGCGAGCGTTTCAAGCGCGCTTGGGGATATGGGGCTTTCCGCCGCGCCAGCATTTTCGAGTTGGGGACTCTCAGGACCTACCAGGCCGTCCCATTGGGACAGCCGGTCGCCCGAGCGGGCGACACTGGCGTGAATGGCGCCGACCATCCTGGAGTCTTGCGCTATTGCGGGATGCCGCTCTACGTGTTCGGGTGGAAGGCCAATCACGTGTGATAGATTGTAGTCGGAGGCGTCCGCGGGCTTCACGTCCGAACCGGCCAGATGCCTGAGTCCCGCTTCCCTGGAGGCGACGAAGGTAAGCCACGACTTGCCATCCCTGTCCCGCGTTATAGTCTCGTAGGTCAGGCGCTCATCCGAGCCTGCGCCCTGGTGAAGGGTATTGGCCGCCTCTATGAGCCACCGGGAGGGGTAGGACGCGGCGCGCTCCGCCGTGGCCGCGGGCCAGCTAAGGACCGCGCTGCCGGCAGAGGCGATGGCAGAGAGGAAGTCGAAGCGCTCCAGCGCCATCTCCCGCTGAGCCCTCGACGAGCTGGCTCCGAGCCATGGGCTAGTCGCCGCGCGCGGTGGGAACTGCTTTTCCACCATGCCGACCACATAAACCCTGGCGTAGTCCGCGCCCGCAATCCCTGCGGGCGGACCCAAGTACACTCCGCTTCCCACAGACCTGCCCCTGTCCGAGACCGGACTCTGCAGTCCCTCCTGCACCGCCTGCCTCAGTTCCTGCACGCTGAAGGGCGCCCCCCAGTCGTCGAGCCCTTCAAGACTGTCAAGGAACTCCTCGATGCGCCTGCGGTCTTCGGGTGACTCGTCCCTTACAACCCAGCGGTAGGATATGAGCAGATGATTGAGCTTCGCGGACGCTGATCTCCAGGTTCTGTCGGTATCAACCAGGTCGCCGATGGAGCGGGAAAGAGCGCGCACGAATTGACCGAGTTCGGTCGCCCGGCGACTTTCTTCTTGAACACGGCCAGGTATTGGCTCTTTGCGTTCTAGGTAGCGCGCTTTCTCAGAGCTGATATGAGCGTCGAGGCGGCTTACCCATAGATCGGGCGGCCCGCCGGCCCTTGCCTGCCTGGCCATTCTCGCCCACTGGGAGGCGGGGGCTAGCTGCGACGAGGAGCCATTCTCTTCTGACAAGGTTGTATTCCGGATGGGCGTCGCAGTTATCCATTCGATTAACCGATCCCGCTCGACAGCTCCTGCCCTGCCCAAGTTGACCGCCATGTCCACAAGTCCCAGCAGGAGCAGACCGGACGGTGTATTCACCAAGGTTCTGCGCTCCGTTCCCGAATAGGGTATTTCCGCGAAGTCCAACGCCTGCCGGAGCAGGCTGGCGTAAGGGTTGTCCTGCCTGTATATGACGGCGGTCCGGTGAAAGGGCAGGTCGTCCGCCACGATGGACCGGACAACCATCCTGATCTCCTCCTCAGGATCGGGCGCGGCGACTATGGACAGGCTGTCGCCTTCCGCAAGGCGCTGAAACGGTACCGAAATAGCAGGGGCGGGAATATCCTGGTCGGTCAGTCGGCCAAGAAGATCACGCGCGGGTTCGTCGGACTCATCGTCTCCCGTCAGACCGAGGATGACGTTGCACTTGGAGCGTTCCAGCAGGGCGTTTGCCAGTTGAAGGTCGCCCTCTGACAGTCGCCTGGGCAGGTAGTAGATGACCTGCGGCAGTCGGCGCGGTTCGTGATGTCCTTCGGATACGGCCTTTGCGGCCATTTCGGAGATTTCTGCGGGCGTGTAGTAGCCCCTGCGGTGGACCATATCCAGAAAGTCCCGCAAGAGACGTTCCACAAGCGCGTCAGTCTCGCTTCCGCCACCATCACCAGGGTCATCCGCCGGCGCCAGCTCTTGCATCCGCCTGAATGCCGCGGCAAGGGAATCTCGCATGAGACGCTCGCCCTGCCAGTCGAAGCCGTATTGCCTCACGCTGTCTTGCGCTACCAACCTCACCGCCTGACGCTCCAATAGTCTGGTAAGGGGCTTCAGGCCGCGAGAGCGCAGGACGGGAGCCGCAAGCTCTACAGCAAGACGCCGGCCCGTCTGCACGGTCACATTCATCATGCCGAACGCGCCGAGGCAGTGGCGCAACGCAGTCGCTACGTCAAAGTGATCGGCGATTACAACGACCCTGGCGAAGGGATCGTGAGCCTGGGCGCAGCTAATGGCTCTTCGAAGCTCGGAGAGACCTGAAGAGCCGACGCTGGTAAGAGTTACGGGTTGAACTTCTGTTGTCATGGGTATAGGAGGATAGCAGATAGCGCTGACTGCTTTTCAGTCCGTTTTTTTAAGTGTCCTGCGAACTGTCTCTGTACTGATGGACTCGGCTATTGAAACTTTCATGTCTTGGAAGAACGTATCAATCCATTCGGGGGGAACTCCATTGGATTGCGTGTGTGAAATTGCTCTGGACACGTCTGATTGAGAGAGTTCATCAAATATCTGGGGACTGGGAACCAGAGCCAAATTCAGGTCATTTGGTTCAAACTTATCCAGTGAGTCTCCGTACCTGCGACTCGACAATCTAAGAATGTCTCTGCCTGTGGACGACGCCATATAGAGAAACAGATGGTCCACATACTCTGATCCAAAGAAATTGGGTTGAAAACCGTGAAAGCACGTAAGGTTCAAGGCCTTACTTCTATTGAGGACAATCTTATACCCGCCACGTGAGAAGACGCCCAGAAGAAGCGGCGAGGGAGCTCTGTATTCTGTTTTGTACCACGGTTTTCGATTCTTGGTTAAGAAGCGGGTGTGATAGCCTTGCATTTCACCGGACGATATATAGCTCCTGGCCTTCTTGGAGCATTGGCTGTCGGGACTGAACAATAATACTGGCGAGTCTTCACGCATCAGGCAGTCGAAGTCATCGGGGTCGAAGACAGCTTGGTAAATCTGGGAACTCTTTGTGATGCACGGGGTAACGTCTGATTCGTCGAGACCCAGCGAATTGAATCGTGACCGTTTCAGAATGAAGAATTTATTAGCGCCCGTAGCAATACCTCTGCTGAAGCGGCCATAATAATTGAGAGGCGCTGTCTTTTGACGGTTTACTGTGAATTTTTTGGGTAGAAAGAAATTCAGCCACTTTGCCTTTGGATCAAGGCTGTTTAGTGAAATTCGAGCGGATGGCGCTTGCTCAAGGATAGTTGGAAGCGTGTTGATGGAGTCGGCTACATGGAAGTCGACCCATGAGTAACGGTGAGATGAATCATAGAGTATGATGCCGACCGAGGTTGTCGCGTCAGGGAAAACGTCTTTCTCACAGTCAAGTCTGATGATCGCCGCTAAACATCCGTCTTTGATAAGTTCATTCTTGACAATTGTTCCGTATCCGGTATTGAGGAATTCTAACGGCATTATGTAGGCAAGCCGTCCTGATTCTCTTAGCTCGGACAGTGATTTTATAAGAAATGCCGAAGCTATATTCGTGTATCCCGATAGATGCAGGTTCAGCTTGTCCGAGAACTCATTGAATACGTTCTCTCTATCAAGGAACTTTTGAAATCGCATGTAGGGCGGGTTGCAGACTATATTCGCCGCAGACTTTCCCCATGAACGCAGGTAATCTTCATGATGAAGGGAAGTATTATTCCTGTCGTGAACGTCTTGCCAGAAATCCAGAATACCTTGGTCAATCTCACTTCCTGAGAATTCAATGTCGAGGTCGTCATAGACAGGGTCCAAGAATGCTCCCAGACCGAACCCCGGGTCGTATATAGATTTCTTATTCAATCTCAATACCCATTCCACCATAAAACTAGCAACCGAGGGGTGGGTGAAGAACTGACCATAGGACTTCCTGTGTTCTTCATCAATTTTCCTCAAATATAGATCTTGGTCAGATTGCATTGGCTATTTCTTCTGCCCAATCGCCTTGTTCCTTGTTGGCGAGAAACGCAGAACTGGCCATGGTTGGAGCGCGTCCAGAGAGTCGCGCCTCTGCGTCAATCTCAAAAGGCTCCCTTTCTATCAGATGGGCAATTGTGTCTCTATATGATATAGGCATGTTAAAAGGCAAGGGCCAACTCTCTAAGTTGGCCCTTCATACGCTAGTTCAGTTGTGTGTTTGCTTATGATAATGCGGCCAGCGCCTTACGCTGCCGGTTCAGGCGGCTGTCGCGCTCAGCGGCGAAGCGCCTGATTCCGTTGTAGATCGAGTCGGCGTCAAGGTGGGCTTCGGCGATTACGTCGGCTTCGGAGCCGCCGGTGAGCCACTGGTTGTCCCAGTCGGAGGTGAGCGAGTATTCGTCGGTCAGCGGACCAACGTCCTGCACGGGCCACATTCGGCGCGTGCCCGTCGTTACTATCATCATGTCGTACTTGGACTCGGCGGGAAGAACCGAATCCTGATACTCCCTAGACTGTCGCCTGAATAGTTCCTCGCTGATTGCCGCTATCACGCGGACGTTCACGCCTTCTTCTTCCAGGCGCGACATCACTGATACGAGGTTGACCGTGGAAGACGATCCCTGCACCATGACGTAGCCGTCTTTGGGCTTGTCCGGATCAAAGTCCCGTATCAGGTAGAAGCCTTTGGCAGCCGCTTTCAGGTCGGTGTCGGCGAAGGAGCTGCGGTCGGATACAGGGAAGTCCGGCCTGGCGACTTCCAGCACTATAACGCCGACTTTGGGATCGCGCGCTGCGATCTCAGCGGCGGCGAAGTAGCCGGGAGCCACGTCGTTGTAGTCCCAGAAGCTGAGCGTAATCACTTGGTCGCGCGGGAAGAGTTTCCACACCTGAGGGGCGAATATGCCGAAATGGGTGCGCGCGTCGGCGGCTGTTTCCGGGCCTGAGTGTCCGGCCAGTATGTGCAGGACGCCGGTCCTGAACGGGCTGTCCTGGTTCTGCTGGCTCCAGACGCGGGCGGGTAGATACATGAGCGGAGTGAACGCGCCGTAGGTGCCGCTGAGAGCCCAGACGCCTACGTGTTCGTCCGGGTCGAGCGACGCGGATTGTCCGACCAGTCCTATGGCGGTGGAGGCGTTGCCCGCTTCCTGAATGGCGGCCTTGAGACGTCCGCCGCTTGGGTTCGCTACCGGGTCGAATGTGTCCCAGATGGCTCCATGTTCCACGTTGATGGATTCGGCCAGGTCTGCGGCGACTACGATGAATCGGTTCTCCGTAACATAGTTCATCCACTTGATGATTTCGGAAATGCCTCTGCGAGTGCCGCGCACGTTCCCCGGTTCTTCGAATAGCTTGATGGATAGCTCCTTCTCTTCGCCGGACGCGGGATTGGAGACCTTGACGTTCTGAGGCTCTACTGGAAGGTTGGCGACCTTTAGGCGACCATCCTTGAACGGGTTAGAGGCGCGATCCACTCTCAGGGGCAGGCTGTCGTCCACGCTTTCGCCGAGTTGGACCAGCCGGTTGGCTACCCAGTCGCCGAGTCCATTCTGGTCCAGGACGGACATGGCGACATCAATGTTCTTCTTGAATTGGATCAGGCGGTCTCTGTCATTGGAGACGGCTCCGTCTCGTATGCCCTCGAACTCGACTCCGAATCGCTTCTCGAATGTCGCGGCAAGCCCTTGGAAGTAGTCGCCGTTCATGGCGAGATTGTAGGGGTGGCTCTGGTAGCTGACGACCTGTTCGCCGTAGCCCGGTATATGTCCGTTCTGCGCGGCGGGCCACCAGCCCTTGACTGTCTTGCCGACGACTATCATGGGTCTGTCGTCTTCGTGGTCCCAATCTTCCATCGTCTTGAGCGCGGCGACTACCTGGTCGTAGTCATTGCCGTCGTCCAAGGTCATCACGTTCCAGCCGTATGACGCCCACTGGTCTTCGATCCTGTACGCGTCGTAAACGGGCTTGATGACGCTGCCTACGAGTTCGTCGTCTATTCCCGCGTTGTTATAGGAGAGCAGTATGCGCAGCCTCTTGCCGACCTGCTGAGCGACGGCGGCTGTCTTCATCTCCTGTGAGTGACCTGAAGTCATTGCGAATTCGCCTTCGATTGCCATTATCTTCAGGCTGTCGGGCGCGCCTACGATGTCCCAGAACGCCGCTTTGCCGGCGGACGTGGCGATGCCTATGCCGGACGGCCCCCCATTCACGTCGTTGGTCAGGTCGGTAGTCTCTGAGTGGCCCGCAAGCGACCTTATGCCCCTGATGGCGGCCTGCGCCATGAGGGGATGGTCAACGAGGTCGTTTTCCTGGAGTATCGTATCGAGAGCGCCGCGGCCACGCCGGAAACCGAGCGCGTCAATGGACAGCATGGACGTATTGGGGTCGGCGAAGTAGCGGTCGTCGCCTGTGGCGGCGTGTTTGCGGGCGAGCGCCTCTCCCATGATCATCCAGAGCGCGTAGGTGACGGGGGCGTTGTGCCCGCCGGCGAGCATGAACCTGTCTGCGTATGGGTGCTTTGGCCGGCGATAGTCGTACCTCATGCCGCCCAAGTCTGGCCCGACGAGATGGCTGGCGACAGTGTAGGGTGTGTACGCCAACGGACCGCCAAAGTGCCCGGTCTGGGCGTAGTTGCCGAGGAGAACCAATGTCATTGCCGTTAGAAATCCGACGTCTTCGATTCGTTCTCGGTCGTAATCCGGCAGTTCAACTTCACGAGGAGTCAGGCCGCGCGAAATAGAAAGGGTGTTGACTATTGCCGTAGAGCTTCCGCTTGTCGCTTCCATAGGAACATACTCCGCCCGAATGTCTATTTGGTATCCGCGCTCAAACGCGCGCTCATGTCTAACTCGCCTACTCACGGGCGAGGAGGCAAGTCAAGCAAAATCATAATTGTTAGGGGTGTCTGGTTGCAACCTTACTGAAGTGAAATGAAGCGGCACAAGGGCCGCGCGTCCGGTTGAGCCTGCATCAGTTTGGCCGGAGGATTGGATCATCCCCATCCTAGCCTTCCCCCATCGAGGTGGAAGGGACTTTTGCGCGAGATGGAGCGCCGACTAAATCGTTACAGGTTCCGTCCGGTTCTATTCGACAAGAGCGCGAAGCGCGAATGGCCACTGCTGAGCGCCGCGCGCGCCGGCCATCTGGCGCCGGCTCTTTGCGGGAGCGGAGCGTCCGGTTATGATCTAGGTGGAGCGTCGTTGAGTTGTATTTATGCTAGATTATGGATACTGGAATAGTGCTGGTGGGCGCGCAGGTGAGTTGCAGGTGGTATGCAAGTGGGCTGGTGGTGGCGTACAAGTACGATTTAGACCTGCGCCTCACCTGAAAACACCTGCATTTACCAGTTCACGGGACTTTTTTCGAGCCGCCTGAGATTTATTCATAAACTATGGTAAATAATATATACTTTCGTTCCTTCTCTATGGGATTGTAGCATATCGAGTCGGAGATGGGATAGTGAATTTGGAATGGCGAGTATGGGGCGGCGCGGGAGCCTGTATCAGTTTGGCCGGTGGATTGGATCACCCCCATCTTAACCTTCCCCCATCGAGGTGCTCACAGGGGTAGGTATTGAGTATTTCGTGTATTTTCATGGTAGATGAGCTTCA
>CAZXFX010000093.1:0-8064 GCA_964640295.1 uncultured Dehalococcoidia bacterium
TGGACATGGCAGGGACTCCTTGGGGTTTGGTTTGGTTGATTTACAAAACCCTAACGGGATTCCCTGCCTTTTTCTTACACACCGTTTATGGGACGGTTACGTCCGAGTCCATCGCTCGCGGCCCAGATGCGGCCTCCGTGCGCCTCCACTATGCCCTTGCAGATGGCGAGTCCAAGACCAGTGTCGTCGCGCTCGCCGCCGCCTTCCACGCCGGAGAATTTCCTGAATATATGAGGAAGGCGGTCGGCGGCTACGCCCATACCCTCGTCGGCCTCCGAGATGGCGGCGAACAGGCCGTCCTCGGTCGGCCCGGCGCTGATCCTGATGGCTGAGGAGTCGTCGGAGTGCCTGGATGCGTTGGACAGCAGGTTATTCAGCGTCTGCGCGACGCGCTGCCTGTCCGCCGAGACGGGCGGTATATCGGGCGCGACCTCCATCTCGATCCGGTTGCGTCCGCCGCCGCGCAGGAAGGCGCTCCTCGCTTCGTCGAGCAGGTATATGAGGTCAACGGGTTCGGGAGCGACGGAGAACATCCCCGATTCTATCCGAGTCAAGTCCAGCAGGCTGGATATGAGGTCGCGCATCCGGTCGGCGTCCCGCTCGATTATCCTGAAGAACTGGCGGCTTTCGGCGTCGTCGAACGGGACGGATGCGCTCAGCACGGTGGCCGCCGACCCCTTGATGGCGGCCAGAGGCGCGCGAAGTTCGTGGCTCACCATGCCCAGGAACTCGTTTCGCGTCCTTTCCAGTTCCTCGATGGGTGTCAGATCCTGGATGACGGCGACCACTGACGCTACCCGTCCGTCTTCGGAGTAGATGGGCGTTGTGTTGATTAGGACCACGACGGTCTCTCCGTCCGGGCGAACGAACAGGATCTCCTCGGCGCACGCTGGCTCTCCGCCGTTCAGGAGCCTGGCCAGCGGACGCTCCTCGGCGGCATACTCGCGCCCGTCCATCCGCCGGTAGAGGGTAATCTCGTGATAGCGGTCGAGACTGCTGCCCAGCGTGTCCGGCATACCGATGATGCGCCGACTTCGTCGTTGACCAATATGACCGCGCGAGTCTCGGCGTCTATGACCAACATTCCCACAGGCGAGGAGCGCACCAGCGCCTCAAGCCGCTGTCGGTCGGTATCGGCGCGTTCCAGTCTCTCGCTCAGTTCGGCGTTCTCTCGTCTCAGTCTGTCAAGCTCGTTCATTGCACTGCTTTCCGGACGCCTGTATCGCGCCCATCGTGTTTCGCGGGCTGGATTCTACTACAAAGCCCCCAAAACCGCTCACAGAGGCCGAAAGGCTGAAATCAATACAAGATCGTTACACCTTTGGGGCTGATCGTTACATTAAAAATACACGCGCCCTGTAGGGTCTGTGCATCACAAGCCATAGGAGGCGCAGAATGATTGGACAGATTAGAAATAAGTTTGGAAACCAGTTGAGAGTAGTCGGCTACATCGGCGTACTGGCAGTCGCCCTAATCGCCCTGTCGGTTCCCGCTGACGCCGCGTTTGCCGCGGAGCCGGACCAGGAAGAAGTCAAAAACCTGCTCACTCAGCTAAATGAGGCATCTGACCCCAAGGCCGCCTTCGCGCAACTGACGCCGGAACAGCAGACAACGGTGGACAAAGCCTTGACTGACACGATCATCGAGGTGTCGGAGGAAGTCTATGAGGAATCTGCCACTTATAGGGATTCCGAAGCCTCGGCTTCAGCAGGTGATACATGCAAAACGCACAAAGTCTCTATCGTCAACAAGACTCGCCTCGGCGCAAAGGTATGGACATACTATTCGAGGACTCGTTGGTGCTATGATGGGAGAGTCATCACAAGCAAGCCGTACCTCACTCGTGGCAAAAGCGTTCATATGATGGGCTGGGAATTCGTTGGTCATACCGACAAGTCCGAATCTGGCGGAAAGGGCGACTGGGTGCACGAGGACTACACCGAAGGCCATTTCAGGTATTGCCTACAGATCGGTTCCGGGTGTGGCATAAATCATTACCCAGACATTACTAAGACTCAATACGGGAATGGCGACTATGACTCGGATTGGAGCTATTAGCCATAAGAGGAGACTCCTATGCTCATATTCCTACTCTACGGCTTACCCGCTCTCGCTCTGTTGGGCTTCGGGATATGGGCGCTTCGCCGGGAAACTGACGGGAGTGTCCGAGCGGTTGGCTATTTACTCTCCACGCTGGGGACCGCCTTGCTCTTAGTAGCTCTCCTCTCGACCTTAGAGTTGCGGATGTTGGGGTTACTGTGGTGAATTACTGGTAGTATCCGAACCGACCTCCATATAGCCATCAGAGTTGAAGTAAGTACAGGGCGTACCGCGAGCCAGCCAGTTGGTGGGTTCGCGGTACGCTTTTCGGACAATACTCAGACATCACGAAGAGGCAGTACGTCAATGGCTAATAAGGATTCGGACTGAGGCAACAATTGCTGGCATCGACACCTGAAATGGGAGAATGCTGCGCTGAGTTAGCAGGATACCTGTCCCCGGACTGTGCAAGGCTCAGCAGCTTGTGGTTTTCCTCACGCTTTTGATAACTCTTACGAGTCATGGGACTTGACCAACGAGCTTGTAACCTCGCAAGGTCTGGGTCGCCCACCACCTATTCTTCTGGTTCTCTGTCAGAATCTCAGACAGTCTCTCCAATACTGAGGGCCTGCACAACGTATAGAGCACGAGGGCATCGGCGAAGAAGCGCAGCCGACTCCGGTCACTATATGGATTCTCTGTCATGCTGGCTTCCACATTCCGGTTTCTCGATCCCCAGCACCGTATCATCGGCATAAGAGGGTGTACATATCCGAATTGTCCAAATTCTACCCTGCCGTCCGATCATCCAACGTAGCTATGAGTAAGTTGGGTATTCATAGCTCATTTTCCGTGATAGCCTGCGCTTTAGTCGGGACGCGCGATTCCATCAAGTCCGCACGCCGCTTCCCGGATCCGTGAACGACCGAGGGCCCACGGGCGCATTACAGGAAAGGAGAGACGCCATTACGATTGTGCGGTTACTAACAGACGGGAGACTCCTTGGCTGATCCCACACTTGGGACCGACCAGGACATCCTGATCGAACCGGCTTCCGTGTCCCGGAACACGGGGACGGAAGCGACATGCACTACGGGAGAAGGTGAGTTCCCCGACTTGAGGGGACTCAGAGACATACTGAAGGAGGTGGACATAGCGCCCATGGTGAAAGTGCTGACAAGACCGGCAGGAACCAGGGGCCGGAGGCCCTACCCGCGAGGCCCGATCATAAGGGCCCTGCTATCCATGCCCGTCCGGGGCATAGCGGACATATCCGCTCTGCGAGAGGAGTTGCTGAACAACCCGGCTCACCGGGCTGCATGCGGGTTCACCACCCGCGTACCCTCGCGCTCGACGTTCTCGAGGGTATTCGGCAAGATGGGCAAAATGCGGGAGACGCTTGAGGAACTGCTGGCAAGTACCGCGGAGAAACTGGCGGAGCGCCTGCCCGGCCTCGGAGAAGAGGTCGCGGTGGACTCCACGGTGGTAAAGACCAACTCCAACCCCAACCGCACCCCGGTCAGCGACCCGGACGCGGGCTGGGGTCTGAAGCACAGCGCGAGCGCGCCGGGAGGTGAAGTGTGGGTCTTCGGATACAAGGTCCACCTGGTGGCGGACACCAGACACGACATCCCCCTTACCGTCGCGGTGACCACCGGAAGCCAGAGCGACACGACCTATCTCACGCCTGTGGTGGATGAGACTTCGCCCAGACCCGGGGTGGTGATAGCGGACAGAGGATACGACTCGAAGGACAACAGCGAGTGGCTGCACCGGCGGGGAATCGCGCCGGTGATACACAAGCGCAGGCCCCAGAGCGGGTTCCACACCCGTAATGGGCAGACGTACTCGGAGAAGGGAACGCCCCTCTGCGAGTGCGGACGCGAGAGGCCGTATCTCGGGGTTGACCCCGAGACCGGCGAGCGCGTGTACGGCCTCGTCACGGACTGCGAGCGCGGGGTAAAGCTCGAGGGCTTTTCCAGGTGCGAGTACGAGGTCCGTGTGAACCCCGCAGACGACATTCGTTTGTTCGGCGGTGCGATCCGAAGGGACGGTCCCGAGTGGAAGATGACGTACCGAAAGCGCTGGAGCGTCGAGCGCGTGTTCAAGAGGTACAAGGAGCGCAGTGTCCTGGATAATCACTCGTTCAGAGGGATTTCGAGGGTGAGGCTTCTGGTCCAGATGTACGCAATCACCTATGTCGCCGCCAGAATCGCGGAGAGAAAGAACACGAACACGCTGCCGATAGCCGCGTAAGACAACTGAATATGGGAAGCCCCCGCTTTTCGACACCGAGAGGCAGTCGCTAATGGTGTTCACACACTTTTTCAAGACACGATGTTCTGTGAGAGTGGCACCCGTAGTTTGACGTATGTGGGAAACCCACTTTGAGGAATGAGTTGGATAGCGTCGCAGAATTGCCTATGATATGGCTATCCCACGCGGGAATCGCGCCGATCTCCGGGCGGAGTTAATTTTGCACGAGGCTATTCATAAGGAAGAGTCCGCCTACCTGGCGGGCTTTTCTCGTTGCACCTCTGTTCTACCTTCCGGCCTCTATCGATATTCGCACGTCGTGCAGTTCGCACAGCCCCTGATCCTCGACCGCCTCATCCTTGCAGAGCAGGCAGTGGCCTGCGATTTTATGCTCCGTCGTCCAGCGCATTATCGTCTCAGGCCTAACCTGAAACGTCCTAGCAACCTCCGCAGAAGTCTGCTCAGTGCACAGATAGACCAAAACAGCCATGGACCTTCCCGGATGTGATCTGCGTCGTTTCACGTCGCTAGACTTTCCTCCCCCATAATGCGTAAATCGCATAATATATCATGCCTCCGATTCGTTCAAGTCGCCCAAATCGCAGGCGAGTCAGCATAGTTCCGTCATAGCCGAGCCTAGGTCAAACGCATCTGGGTCGCCCCCATGTCTGTCAGAATGCCGCCGCGTCGCGCGTCTCTCTTTACGGATAGTCGTCATTCCATCCCGGACGCCCACAGCAAGCGGCTTGAAATGTTAATGCGCCGAATATGTGTAGCAACATCCTCACATAGCGATAGGCGAAGCGCCCCGGTCCTGAGGTTCGCATGATTCTTGAATTTCTGAATGAGACCACCCTACATGGACTTATAGCCGCAATCGGAGTGGCTTTCCGCGGCGTCATAGCGGCAATAGCCATTCAATTCGCATTCAGCGCAGCCATGAGCTAAAGAGCGCATCAGCGAGAATGCGCTGCGCGCCCGCATACTGAGCGCGGGGCTACTGGGAGCGTCCAGAAGACAGGCTATGCTGTTCTGCGTTCTTCTGGCTCAGTGTTTCTAGCCTACTTGCTGATGATCAGGTGGCACGAATTGATAAAGCGGCTTCACTCGCGGTTCAGTCTGGAAGGAATAGAGATCAACTACCCTGTTCGCAAGCTGGTTGGACAAAAGTCGCAGACTGATAGAGCCTATGACGGCGATGAGCCGGAGGGCGATCCAGAAAGCGTAAAGCCAGCCATAGGTCGGCGCCCCCTATGACCTGAGTGGCGACCCGCTCGTAATTGGCCGCGCCTCCTCAGGCTTTCGCATATCGCCCCAGTCTAGTAACATGAGACTGCGCAATTGTTGCCCAAGGCCTCACTTTTTCAGATGTCCGGAAAAAGCCATAGCGAGGAGGACAGAAGCCATGCGAACGCCGAACCGTCGCCGGCAATTCAAGGGACTTTCCCTACATCTGAGCCGCCACCCATCGGCGAATCGCCGCCGACTCGTGACCAGAACTCAGCGCTGGAACGACACCGTCATGCCCGGCTTATGCCGCTGGTGCGCAGAGCCTGCCGCTCGCATTGTTCTCACCTGGCACTCATACTGCCTGACCGCATATCGCATAGCCTCGGGCCAGAAATCTGACCGCATCGAGACAGACTTGTGCGAGATATGCGGATCAGAGGCGGACGAGCTAGACCACCGCCTCTCTATAACGGTCGCCAAGACGCTCGGCATCTCCGCGCTCATCAGAGCCTTCACCCCGCAGAACCTTCGCTGGCTATGCCAGCAGTGCCACAGGCAAAAGACCCGGCAGGACCGGCTGCTCGCCGGATACCTCAGAGGCTGCGCCCTCGACTGGCGCTCAGCAAGAAAACTGATCCACCTCCATCGCCCCTGGCTCGACAGCTTCCTTCTAAAAGGCACGCTCGAGGCTGAGCGAACTGAAGCGCTGACCAGAGCCGGCTGAAATGGCCCGCGAAATAGAGCGCAGAGGAGCGCTCGGAACCGCAGAACTGCTAGGCATCCCACCAGAGTCCCTGGATCTTGACCGCGCTTCACTCACAGACCTGAGCAAGATAGACGTGGCCATGGTTCAGCATCCCGACCCGGCGGGAGAGCGGTCCAAAGAAATTGGATGAAGCCGCGAAGGCGCGACACCCTGCCGTGGGACCCGTACCCCGACGAACCCGAGTTCTTCGGCCAAAAACTCGCCATGAACGCCGCCAGATGGCGGGAGCTCAGGCGAGCGGCGCAGACCGCCCAGAGCCAGGATGACCAAATCGCAGGCCTGAGGGCGCGCGCAAGACTGCTGGCGCTCGAAGTTATGCTTATCAGAGACAATGACCTATACCTGGCAGAGCGCTCAAGCGAAAGCGGACCGCTCGGTTCAAACAGGCTGGACCGGCAAGAAGCCTGGCGCTGGCGCCTGACTGAACTCGAAACCATTGAGGCCCGGATCGAAACAGCCGAAAGAGAGCTGGCGCGGAAAAACCGCTCCTGGATAAAAAAGCTCTTTCTTCCGTTCGGAAACAGATGAAGACTGACCCGAAAGAGGCGGCCGACGCAAAATACTGCCTCCCGGCAGGCGGCAACGCCGACAGCGGCCTGAACGTCTCGTACATCCTGTACCGCAGACTGTGCGGCGACTGCCAGACAGAATTCGACCTGGAGCGCGCCACCACCGAATCGCCGGCGGCTCTGAAAACAAGACTCAGAACATGCTGCTCCAAAAAGGCCGGCTACCTCAGAGCGAAAAGGCCAATCAGCGAAATGGCGCTCAGAGTATTGGCCGCGGCCAAACAGCCCATGACCGCGCGCCAGATAGCGGCGCGAATTAGGCTGTCAGAAGCCGCGGGCGAGCGGTTTGTGGACGAACTGATCGTCGAAGAGCTGCTCCGCTCAGACCCCAGCCTGTTCAAACAGAGATGAAAGCCAGACCCCAAAACCCCGCGGCGCTTGCCGCTTCCCAGCATAAACTGTATAGTCTTGGGCAGTGGAACAGAACAACCGCTAACTTCCTGAGTTTTTCATTTAGCCCCTTTCGTAATTCGAGAGGGAAGAGATTCCAGGAGGGGATCGTGAAGAAACTGGTTCTACACACAGCTTTATATATCCTGGCGCTCACTTGCTTCACGGCGAGCGACCACCTGATCCAGCCCTACTAGGGCGGACAGGATATATTGAAGTTTATCAGGCTTCTAAGCTTGGCTGCGATGATCGGATTCCCAGTGTTTTGGGGCGTCCGAGCATTTTTTCTAGCTCGCTCTAAGTTCACGGCTCGTGATCATAGAGTGAAAGTAGAAGAGAGCGGACGCCAGTCCGAACTCTCAACTCTGGAGCAACAGGCCGCGTTGAGCGACCTGAAACACCAGATTGAGATCGAAGAGCTGCAGCAGCGGCTCTGATATCTCAAAAAGGAGCGTGAAGACGAAGAGAAATCTTCCTCTCCCGACTCCTAAAACATAAAGAAGGAAGCGAAATCGCTTCCTTCTTTTTTTGTCCTGATTCTTACGGCTGCCAGGCGAATCCCATATAAAGCGCCGCGCTCAGCGCAGGCAATAGCGGCAGGGGAAGGCTCGTCATTTAACAGAGGGACGGACGCAAGGGCGCCTACGACCACCATGGACGCAGGCGTTACCAGAAGGTAAATCGTAAAGAAGCATCCGCCCTCAGCAGCAGACTCTAAACGCTATATCCGCGTCTGTCAAGTTCTCATCCGCATCGTAGTAACCGTCCCATAAACGGTGTGTAAGAAAAAGACAGGGAAACCTGTTAGGGTTT
>CAZXFX010000094.1:0-7542 GCA_964640295.1 uncultured Dehalococcoidia bacterium
GGGTGATTGTCCTCAATACCTACCCCTCTCAGCACCTTGATGGGGGAAGGCTAGGATGGGCGCGCCCCTATCCTCCGACCAAAATGCTACAGGCTCAAAGCGTCGCAAAATGGCGCGATTTTCATTATAAGAGACAACGCGCGAGGCTATGAGAGGACTCTACAAGTCGTCCGGAGCAACCCACGCTCCGCTGTCCGACGATCTATACATGGCGACTATCGCCCTGAGAACAGCGTCCGAAAACCCGGCGTCCATCATCGGCTGGCGACCTTCCAGAATGCCCTCGATGAAATCGGCTGCCGCCCCATTGAAGCTTTCGATCCAGTCCATAGGCAACTGGTACGAAATGGTTTGATCCCCAAGATGCAAAACCAACGGAGGCATATCCAGCATCTCGCCGGTGCAGCGCGTCACCCACAGGACCCCTTTCGAGCCTATGACTTCCATGAACTCATCCGCCGGGTAATAGCGCGTGCGTATGGGCATATCCTGAGCGTTCGCGTACTCGAAAACGGCGAGGCCGTCCTTGCCCGCGTATTTCCACGTCGCCACGCTCGGCGTCTCCTGTATGAAGTTCTCCGTCCTCGTTATGAGCGCCGACACCTTCTCCACCTCGCCTCCCCACCACATCGCGGTCGCCACCTTGTGCCAGCCGTCATCGTACATCTGGCCGCCCATGTTGCGTTCGCTGTCCTGACGCCACACATACGCCCCCTCCGCTATCGGCATCTGAGCTTCGCCGCCTCCCCCGCGCAGAGTGCGTATCCGAACCATGGAAACGTCGCCGAGCGTCCCGTCTCGAATGAGTTCGCGCGCCTTTGCGATGGGCGGGTAATACAAAAAGTTCTCGGTAGTGCGAAAGAACGTATCCGCTTCGCTAGCCGCGTCCGCGATGGCGCGCATTTCGTCGAGCGTCCCCGCCGTCGGCTTCTGGCAGGACACGTGCTTGCCCGCCCGAAGTCCCGCTATTATCTGCTCGGGATGCAGCGGGGTGGGCGTAAGAAGCTCCACCGCGTCCACGCGCGAATCGCTCAGAACATCCTCATAGTCCGTGTAGATTCGAGCGCTCACGCCCCACTCTTTGGCGCGTCCCTCGGCCCTTTCTCGAACGGGATCGCACAGCGCGACAACCTCGCACTTTTCATGGATTAGATAGCCGGGAGCGTTGAGCTGGGATATTGTTCCACACCCCACGATAGCCAGCCGAACCTTGTCCATTGTCTCATACCTCTGCGCTGAAGATGGAGCGAGGATACCACTCCTTGCCGTTTCTCGTGAGACGGACGGATCCCACAGCGCTCATAATACGCGGTAGTTCATGGATATTTGAATACCCGCACGTGTCGAAAGCGCCCGGATCCCGTCTGAAAGGGAAAGCGATTCGCCCGAATTCTCAGTCGGCGAGCGAGCGCAGCATTAGCTGTTCAGCGTCATGCCTTTCGTGCGCCAGCGCGGCGTATATCAAGCTCCCCTTGTTCTTGAGAATCACTCGCGCCTGCTCAGTCTCCAGGTAGCGCGCGTTAGTATTCCCCAACTCTATCGTCTCCATCCCGATGCGGCCGGCGATGGTGCTGACCAGGAACGAAAGCGCGAAGCTTGGATAGTTGGTCTGACCGGCTATGACCATCCCAACGTCGTGCAGAGTGAGCAAGCGGAAGTCAATTTCCTGGGTAATGTCAATCGGCGTATCGCCATAAATAGCGAATGCCAGCCGCTGAGCGCCTATATTCCCAAACGCTATGTCCAGGTTCGACAGATCCACTCCCACGTTGGTCTCAATGTCTTCGATCAGGTTGTCGTCCGGGTAAATCAATCCCACCGCAATTGGCGGATCGCTGCTGGACACAGGCAGGTTGGTCATTAGCGCCCAGGATTCAGGACTCTTTTCCTCCACCGAAATCCTCGTGCTGGTGTCCTGAATGGCCGATAGCTTTTCGCGGACGTCCAGCGCCCAGTCAGAACCGCCTCTTACCACGTCCAAAGTGCTGGAATCGAGCTTGGTCCACAACTCCGCTTCCTCAGGATACAGGTTATAGACGCCATGCACCCTCTCCGCGTCTTTGACGCTTATGAACTCCAAAGTCGCCGCTATGTCCCCCTCGGTCGAGGTCAGAATAGTCGCGCTGGACACCTCGGCGCTCTCAGACGTGTCCGGCGGAAGCACGTCAGCCCCCCCGGACGGTAGAAATCGTCGTATTTCAACAGTGGAAGAGGTAGATGGATTGAAATAGATGTAACTGACGAAATCAACGTTGGGCAGCAGATTAACCTGAGTGTCGGCGGGCAAAGTCCCCTGACCTTCGCCAACTACAGACCCGCAGGCAACCGCAAACAGCGCGAAGAGCGTCAATGCGAGCGCAAACCCGCATCTCGAAAAAGTCCGCCTGTCAAACACCCGCAACAAAAATCCTCCCATCAAAAAGAAGCCATATTATAAGCTGTGGATATTCTACACTAAGTATATCTTATAATTATACCACTACCTTCCTGAGGTCCGTAATCTGGTCGCGCAGCAGCGCGGCTTTCTCAAATTCCAGCGACTTCGCCGCGACGCGCATCTGAGATTCAAGATCCTTTATAAGCCTGAGAATATCATCTTTTGGCATATCCGACGAATCCACCGCATAGCTTTCACTCGTCTCCGCAATAGCTTTCACTCGCTCCGTTATGTCATGCACCGTCTTCTGAATGCTCTGCGGCGTAATCCCATTCTCCCGATTATAAACCTGCTGTATCTCTCTGCGCCGCTCCGTCTCGTCAATCGCGCGCTTCATCGAATCCGTAACTCGGTCCGCGTACATGACCACGTGGCCGTCAACGTGCCGGGCGGCCCGCCCAATTGTCTGCACCAGCGAGGTGGTGGAGCGCAAATATCCCTCCTTGTCCGCGTCCAGTATCGCCACAAGGCTCACCTCCGGCAGATCCAGACCCTCCCTCAGCAAGTTTATGCCCACTATCACGTCGTAAACGCCCAGCCGCAAATCGCGCAATATCTCGCTCCGCTCCAGCGTATCTATCTCGGAGTGCAGGTAGTGAGTCCTCACCCCCATCTCACGCAGAAAGTCTGCCAGTTCCTCCGCCATCCGCTTGGTCAGCGTTGTAACCAGGCATCTCTCTCCGCGATCCACCCGCAGCTTTATCTGGTGCAGCAGATCGTCAATCTGCCCATCCGTCGGCTTCACCTCGATGACGGGATCGGTCAGACCGGTAGGACGTATCACCTGCTCCACCATCTGCTGTGAATGCTCGTACTCATAAGGACCCGGAGTCGCGGACACGTATATCGCCTGATTGACGATTCGCTCGAACTCGCCAAAGTTCAAAGGGCGATTGTCGAGCGCGGACGGAAGCCTGAACCCGTACTCCACCAGCGACTCCTTTCTCGCCCGGTCCCCGTTGTACATAGCCCGAACCTGCGGCAAGGTCATGTGCGACTCGTCTATGAACACCAGGTAGTCCTCCGGAAAGTAGTCGAGCAGGGTGTACGGCGACTCGCCCGCCTCGCGTCCCCCAAGATGACGCGAATAGTTCTCCACCCCCGCGCAGTAGCCCGTCTCGCGCAGCATCTCGACATCGTATCGAGTGCGCTGCTCCAGCCGCTGCGCCTCCAGCAGCTTCCCCTCGCGATTCAGCGACCGCAACTGTTCCTGCAATTCGTCCTCGATGGCCTGTATAGCCGTCTGCATCCGCTCCTGAGATGTCACGAAGTGTTTGGCCGGATATATCTGGATGTCGTTGCGCTCCGCCAGTATCTCGCCCGTAAGCGGATCCATCTCCACGATGCGCTCCACCTCGTCCCCCCAAAACTCGATGCGAACGCCAATAGTCTCGTATGCGGGAAGTATCTCCATCGTATCGCCGCGCATCCTGAAACGGCCCCTGGACAAATCGAAGTCATTGCGCTCGTACTGTATGTCTATGAGTTGACGCGCCAGCCTGCTCGGACTCCTTATCTCCCCCCGACGCACGTGAGCCATGAAACCCTGGTACTCCTGCGGCGAGCCAAGCCCGAATATGCAGGACACCGACGCCACTATCAGCGTATCCCTGCGGGTAAGCAGCGCGCGGGTGGCGGCGTGCCGAAGCTTGTCAAGCTCTTCGTTGATGTCGGCGTCTTTCTCGATGTACAGATCAGTGCGAGGCAGGTACGCTTCCGGCTGGTAGTAGTCGTAGTAGCTGACGAAGTATTCCACCGCGTTATTGGGAAAGAATTCCTTGAACTCAGTCGCAAGCTGAGCCGCCAGCGTCTTATTGTGCGCTATGACCAGCGTCGGACGCTGGACTTCCTCCACCACGTTCGCCATCGTAAACGTCTTGCCGCTGCCTGTGACGCCCATCAGAGTCTGATGTTCCATGCCGCGCCCAAGTCCGTTCGCAAGCTGCTCGACGGCCCTGGGCTGATCGCCGGTGGGCTGGAAGTCGGAGACTATCTCAAATTCAGGCAATGTACATTCCTTTCAGCAAGGCTAATCTAATGATAGCAGGTCAGCGAGGAATTTCATCACGGTTCGGAGGCGGTCAATTTAGTCATTAGTCTAAGGCTCTCAGCAGTCAGTCATGGGTCGAAATGCGATAGTCATATATTACATTTCTATATCATACAGGTAGGATCCCCATGTAAGTTTCTAAGCGGGACAGGAGGCGAGTCACCTAAAGAGTGCCACGCCGTCACCCGTCGTTAGCTTTGGGCCAGAAATTTTTCGGCGGCAAAATCATTTTTGATAATCTCTTGTTTATAAAAAATTGGGGCATCCGCAGTTCGGAAACTAGACACGTCATAGCATTGATGTTCTGCTAGATAGAAGAGCATCTCAGGACCGCACAGGGCGTCTTGATTGTCCGATTTAATTCCCAACTGGGGGCAATCGCGAGGGTTGTCCCTACGGGATAGAAGCAGGGTTAGTATGTGAACGTCGCTCGAAGTTGATAATCAAAAAGCCTTGTACGGAAACGGTACTGGTTCGCAAACGGTTTGGGGGTTAGAATGACGCAACATCGTAAATGCCAACTCAGGCAAAATGGAGTTCAGCGAGTTGTTGATGTTAATGTTTCCGAGAATAGTGGACAGGTTGCGGAGAGTGTCTTGGGTATCCAACCAGATGCAGGAATCCGAGATACGATTATTGACTGCGCCGAATCTTAATGGACGCGATGATCTATCTCAAGGTTCGTCCATATACGCAGATGTTGAGAATTTGGGCAACTCCGCGCAAGAAACCATCTTCAAGGCTATTGACCATCTGGCGAATGACCCCACTCTACCCCGTATTGTCAGTCTGTCTCTATATGTTCCCGCCGACAAGTCCGAATTGTGGCAGATATGGGCCGAAAGCGAATGGCCTAGCCTGAAAGTGCGAACGCGGGGCATCCAGCATTTCACCAACGGCCAGAAATCTAAAAATTCAGCCGACCTCGCTATTGCCGCAGACGCGGTCGAAGATTTCGCCCTAGGCAAGACGAATTTCATATCCGTTATCAGCAACGACAGCGATTTCGGGGCATTGTTCGTAAAGATACGCGAGATGTCCAACGAGAGAGCGCGCGGACAGATCCCCTTCCTATGGATAACTCCATCAACAGGTGGACCGCTATCACAGGAGATAAGCCGCTTCATCCCCAGCCGATTCCGAATTGACCTAACGAACAACTCCGATTCCAAAGCTCCCGCGTCCCTACCAAGCGCAAGTCCCGATACCTCACAGAATAAGAGCGCCAAAACATCCAAGCTTACACCAACTAAGAGCTTTTCTGAGAAAGAGCTGATCGCTCGCACTCTAATTCGACACCTGCCAGAAGGCAAGTTCAAGGCATCCGACGCCCAAAAGGCGCTGAACGAGCACGGTCCTAGACTTTCTGTACCAAGTGATCAAGTTAAGTTTTCTCAATTCCTACTAAATGAAATATCCCCGACCCTGGAGAGGATGGGCGTTAGAGTAAGCCGAATGCCGAAAACGCCCAAAAGGTACGAAAACACTAAACGGGCTAAGGAACTCATTGGGCAGGGATAGTGAACCGCATATCTCAGGAGTGGAAGATGACACCAAGCGGCTTATTGAGATTAGCATGATCACCTTAGTGTATCAATCGGGCGTTGACCGTCTGCCCACGCCCTTCATATAATCTCCGCATCAATCCACTCTGCGGAGAAGATATCTATGGCAGAAATGAGCCTCAGCCCGTCGGCAATCATCGAGCAGTTCAAGAAGAACGACGTCACTCACATAGTCTGGCTGCCGGACACCGAGACGAATTTCATGTACAACCAGATCATCTCGGACGAGGACCTCAGCCTTGTGCCTATATGCCGCGAGGGGGAGTCCATGCCTATCGCCGCCGGACTGTGGATTGGCGGAAAGAAGCCTGTCGTGCTCATACAGAACACGGGAATGTTCGAGGCTGGCGACTCTATACGCGGCATGGGACTCGACCTCGGCATCCCCATGGTCATGGTCGTAGGCTACAGGGGCTGGATGGGCGAAGACGGCGAGATGACCGACTCCGCCGGCGTCTTCACCGAACCCATTCTGGACGCATGGGGCATCACTCATTACATGGTGGAGACGGACGACGACGTCCATCGCATCTCGAAGGCGTTCGCGGACGCCGAAGAAAACCAGACACTGGTCGCCTGCCTGCTCGGCGCCGAATACGGATGATTCAGCGGAACCGAGTCATCCGCCGAAGTTGGACTCCATCTCCAGCACCTTGTCCAGCCGACGCTGAAACCTCTCTTCCGGCGCGAACTCCGCCGACAAAAACGCGCTCGTCACTTCCCGCGCCAGTTCCACCCCAATGATCCGCGCTCCCATGCACAGCGCGTTCATGTCGTCATGCTCCACCCCTTGGTGAGCCGAGTACGTGTCATGGCATACGCTCGCCCGTATCCCCTTCACCTTATTCGCCGCCACCGACGCCCCCACTCCGCTTCCGCATATCATAATCCCGCGCGCCGCCGCGCCCGACGTAACCGACTCCGCCACCGCCTTAGTGAAATCCGGGAAATCATCCGCCGGGTCCAACTCGTGAGCGCCCACGTCCACGACCTCATGCCCCAGCGATTCTATATACCCCTTCAATTCCTCTTTGAGAGGATATCCTCCGTGGTCAGCCCCTATCGCAACCCGCATATTCTCCCCTTTCGACATATCCTGATATCCTGTTCCGTTCCACGCCTCACAGGGACAGGTAAACGCTCTAACCGACCGAAAAATTCCTTCCACCTTGATGGGGGAAGGCTAGGATGGGGGTGATTACCCTCAATACCTACCACTCTCAGCCGCTCCACGCAGACAGTGTAGAAATTGACTCGCGCCAACGTCAACCGAGCGAGCGCTCACACACCCTGACTCACAGGGGCAGTAATCGCGCCAACCGCTCGCAAAAATCCATTCCACCTCGACGGGCAGAGCTCAACCCCAATCAGCCACCAGACAATTCCAAATTCTAAATTCACCATTCCACATCCCCCCACCCTATGCTACAATACCCACAATCTAAGAACAAATATACGTAAACTGCGCGAACCAATCTAACCACTAATAA
>CAZXFX010000095.1:0-7153 GCA_964640295.1 uncultured Dehalococcoidia bacterium
GTGCGCCGGGAGGCGATTTCCAATACGAAATCGGGCGGCTTGCCCTGGTAGGATACGACGTAGCCGTTGTTGGCCTCGTACAGGTCGGGATCGGAGTCGAAAGCCACCAGCAGGTCTGGGTAGCGGGTGGGCGCGCTCGGAGCGGACTGGATGAAGCGCTCGCCGGACACGATGGTGGTTTCAGGATCGCCGAGATGTACTTCCAAGCGGCCTTGGTTGCCGCCTTTGGCCAGATGCTTTGAGGTGGTCATGTCGTCTGGGTGTTTCTCCGGGATGTCGGGCAGGCGGTATGCGCGAGGGTCGAGTGTCGCCGTCTGAGTGGAGCGAGCGCTGACCATGAGAATTCCTCCTTCGCCAGTCATTTCTGAGTCCAGCGCAATTAGTGGGAGCGGGGCGACCATGTGGGGAGAGCGCCGTCCTCGCTTGTTATCTCCAGAATGGGGCCGAAGGGACCTCTACGGATACAGGGCTAGTTGGTCCAAACCCGCCGTTTCATCGAAGCCGCACATGACGTTCATGTTCTGCACTCCGCCTCCGGCCGCGCCCTTGACGAGGTTGTCCAAGCAGGCGATAGCGATGAGTCGGTTGGCTCTCAGGTCAATCGTGGGATAGACGACGCAGTCGTTGTTGCCTGAGGTGTGCTTGGTCTGGGGCGGAGCGGAAACTACTTTAGTGAACGGCTCTCCTTGGTAGAAGTCGCGGTATATCTCTTTCACCCTGTCTCTGCCCGCTTCGCCTTCGGGAATGACTCCCTCCTTGATAGGGGCATAGCAGCTAACGAGTATGCCGCGCGTCATGGGAACGAGGTGTGTCAGGAATGTAAGCCTGAGATGGTTGTCTTCATCCAGAGCGCCGAGTTCCTGGATTATTTCGGGGTGGTGGCGGTGTCCGTCGAGGGCGTATGCCTTGAAGTTCTCGTTTACTTCAGAGAAGTTGAGGTCAACCGAGCCTCCTCTACCGGCGCCGGACACGCCCGACTTGGCGTCAACGACGACGTCCGGCTCGATTATGCCGGCCGCTATCGCGGGGGCGAGAGCCAGCACGGCCGCGGATGGGTAGCAGCCTGGATTTCCGACAAGCGAGGTCTGCGCGATCTCGTCGCGATGGAGTTCGGGCAGCCCATATACGGATGTTTCTACGTACTGGGGGCAGGGATGCTCGATCTTGTACCAGTACGAATAGTCGTCCAGATTCTTCAGGCGAAAATCTGCTGATATGTCCACCGATTTGACGCCTTGGTCTATGAACGGCTCAAGCCTTTCGGCGCTGGCGGCGTGAGGGAGCGCGGAGAAGACGAAATCAACGCTATCGGCAATCTCGGGGGTTATCGTCATGTCGCAGGCGTCCAGATGGGGGAACATCTCGGCAAGTCGCTTGCCGACTGCGCTTCGACCGGTAACGGCGGCTATCTCAACTTCGGGATGGCGATGCAGAATGCGCGCCAACTCCATTCCGGCGTATCCGGTAACGTTGATAATTCCTACCTTCACCGAGAGCCTCCTCGTGGTTATTGGTTAGTGGCTAGACAGACGCTTCATTCGCGTATATGCGTTGGTCAACTTGCAGGTTAAGTATAGGGTTGTTGGAACATTAGGGGCAAGTGGGTCGGGATGACGTGTGGCTCCATCTCTATCGCTTCGCCGGTAGGGTCGAGACCGCCGTTGGAGGCGGTCTCTGTCTTGAGGTGGAAGGGATTTTCGGTCGGTTAGAGCGTTTGCCTACCTTTGTTAGCCTTATATTCGGGGAAGGTAGCGCTTGGGAAACTTGGCCACGACCGAGTATAGTATGTCCACCATGTTGGCGAGGCGCACACGCGCGACCTGCGAGCAGAGTTGGTATGCTGTCAGACGGTCGATGCCGTAGGACGATTCCAGCCACATCACCAGTTCGTAGAAGGCTATACGGGCAGCGTCCTCCATCGGGCGAGCGCTGCCTACGGTCATCAGGAACTCGTCGGACTCGACTCGCGGCGTGGCGACGTGGCGTTCTTTGATGAGCTCAACGGTGAGAGCGCCGCGTGTGGGTATCTCGGTGGCAACGCCGCAGACCTCAGCATCGCCCTGCGCGGCATGTCCATCGCCGATGTGCAGCAGACCGCCGGGCACATTGACGGGCAGGTGAATCGTGTTGCCGGGGCAAACGTCGGCTGCGTCCATGTTGCCGCCGTGAAAGCCGGGCGCAAGCGAGGATATCGCTTCGAGTTCCGGCGCGGTGCCGATTGTGCCGTAGAACGGCTCATAGGGAATAGCGGCGATGTCGAGGTCCTCCGAGAAGATGATTTCGCCTGCCCTGATGGGATGCAGCATGACACGCGGCGGCAGTGGCGGATTGAGCGTGCGTGTGAAGACCGTGCCGCACAGGCCTCCGAACTCCGGGATGAGCGCGCTGACGCCGTAGTCGCGAGTAACCTCGATGGAGTGGATAGTCACCAGGAGGGTGTCCCCCTTTTCCGCGCCTTCGACATAGATGGGGCCTGTCAGCGGGTTTACGTATGGCAGCGTGATTATCTGCGTGATATCGTCTTCCGGCGAGGTAATCCTATTCTCAAACGCGTCCACCGTCTCCACGATGAAGGTTTCGCCCGGCGACACGGTAGCGACGGGCTGCTTGTATGGCCCAATTACATACGAGAAGTTGCCGGGGTCGTTGGTTATCGTCTGCACAGAGGATTTCCCCCTTTCTCGAATAGAGCCTATCCCTAACTCCACTTTGTGCAATGAGCAGCTAGAGGTAAAGAGGTCTGGGTAAGCTCGACCGAATCACCACAAGATGTTGAGCATATTCACTCTGCCCGAAGTCATTGTAGTCGTTATGAATCCGTTCGAGAAGATGTAGCCGGCGGCTATGTGACAGGGCAAACGCATCAATAGGCGTACTTCGACAAGTTCAGGACGAACGGATATCAGATAATCGAAAGGGCGTTGCTCACGCTATGTCCGCGCTATCATGTAGAATGGTTTGCATATACATTGGAATTCGCCGATCCGCTTTTGGGGTGAGATATGCTCAACAAACTTGGACGAATCACGAGAATCAGACAGGAACGCGAAGGCGCGCCCGCCCCTCCGGGACAGTTCGTGACTGAGAAGTTTCCGGTGCTGACGTTCGGACCGACGCCGAAGATAGACCTTTCGACATGGCGATTCAGGGTGTTTGGACTGGTGGAGGAGGAGATTGAGTTCGACTGGGAACAGTTCAACGCGCTGCCGCAAGTGACGCTGGACGCGGAGTTTCATTGTGTAACCCAGTGGAGCAAGTTGCAAAATACGTGGGAAGGCATTCTGTTCAATGACCTGATGAAGCGAGTGAAGCCGCTGGCGGAAGCGCGGTACGTGATGGCGCACTGCTATGGCGGCTACACGACGAACGTGGCTCTGGACGTTCTGGACGACGACGACGTTCTGTTCGCGCACTCGCACGACGGGGCGCCGCTGGCGCCTGAACACGGCGGGCCAATGCGGCTGGTCGTGCCTAAGCGATACGGCTGGAAGAGCGCGAAGTGGGTGAACGGAATCGAGTTCATGGCAGAAGACGAACCGGGATTCTGGGAGATGCGCGGATACCACATGGAAGGGGATCCGTGGAAGGAAGAGCGATTCTGGAGCAGCCTGAGCTACTAGGTCGAATTCACGCAATCGGCCGGATGGCTCGCTGAATGGCTCCTTCTCTGCTGGAATCGGTCGTGGCCGCCGTCACTCTGTTCGTCGGGGCGACGGTGCTTTCGACGGTAGGGTTCGGAATCGGGATGACCACCATCCCCGTTCTGCTGTTCGTCCTGGAGCCGCAGACGGTCATAGTGGTGGTGAACAGCGTGTCGCTCGCGCTGTTCATACTCATCGTGTACCAGAACCGGGACGAACTCCATTTCAGGCGCGTAGCGCCGTGGGCGGTCGCGGGCCTGCTGGGAGTTCCCGTCGGCGTGCTGGCGCTGAAGGGATCGGACGCCGCGCTCCTCAAAATAGCGATAACTACGATCACCATCATCCTGACGCTGGTCGTGGCGTTCAACGTAAGGGCGCGGATACCGAGCGGTCCGCTAACAGGTCTGGTCGTCGCGTTCCTGGTGTCGGTTACGCTCAACGCGCTGGGGATTGGCGGGCCGGTAATGGCTCTCTACATCTTTACGCAGAACTGGTCTCGCAACGCGGCGCGCGGCGCGTTGTCGCTGTATTTTCTGTTCGTGGAAACCGCGGGCGTGGTCGGTTATGGAGTAGCGGGACTTATGACAGGCGAGCGAATCGCGCTGATTCTCATCGCCATCATACCGGTCACGCTCGGATTCCTGCTGGCGACTCATCTGGTCAAGCGGATGAGTGACACGGTGTTCAGGCGGGCGACAGTGGTCGCCATCATAAGCATGAGCGGACTGGTTCTGGCGCGGGAGATAGCGGCCGCTATCTGATTGATGCGATAATGCAATTTTATCGCTGTCAAGTCTTGCGCTCATTCGTGTACTTGAAACGTATAGGTATTCAAATCTTCATAAATCATAGCGTACTATGAATGCCCACTCATTTCCTTTCGGAGAGAAACCATGAAGATAACCAAAGTAGAAGCTATTGGGGTGAGCCGATACCTGTTCGCCAAGATACATACGGACGAGGGAATCACCGGCATTGGCGAGTCGGGCGCGTGGGGATATCTGGAAGCGTCCAAGTCGGCGATAGAGTTGTTCGCGCGCTACCTGGTGGGCAAAGACCCGCTACGAATCGAACACCACTGGCAGTATATGTATCGCTACTCGCACTTCAGGGGAGCGGCTATCATGGGCGCGCTGAGCGCGCTGGACATCGCCATGTGGGACATCGCCGGCAAGCGTTTCGGCGTTCCGACATATCAGCTACTGGGCGGCAAGACGCGAGACAAGGCGCGTGTCTATTATCACGTGTTCGGAGACACCCGCGAGACGCTGGTGCAGGGCGTGAAGGACGCGAAGGCGATGGGGTTCACGGCTGTCGGGCACCTGACGCCGTTCCTGGACGAAGGGCGGGACGTTCCGTACTTCAAGACGCACGCGAACAAGATAAAGGAGGCGATAGAGGCGGTGGGGATGTATCGGGACGCGGTGGGCGACGACGTTGACTTGTGCATAGAGATACATCGCCGCCTGACGCCCGCCGAGGCGATAGCGCTGGCGAGAGGCATAGAGCAGTTCTACCCGTTCTTCTACGAAGACCCGATATTGCCGGAGAATTTCGACGCGATGGAGCTTGTGGCTCAGCATATCAACATACCGATAGCGACGGGCGAGCGTCTGCACACGATACATGAGTTTGAGATGCTGCTTAAGCGCGGCGCGGTGCAGTATGTGCGTCCGGACGTGTGCATGGTGGGCGAAATAACGCACGCGAAGAAGATAGCGGCGCTGGCGGAAGCGAACTATGTCGGAGTGGTGCCGCACAATCCGCTCAGCCCGGTGAGCACAGCGGCGTGTCTTCAGATAGCGGCGTGCATACCGAACTTTGCGCTGCAAGAGTATCCGACCGGAGAGCGTGAACCGCCGAAATCGGAGATGGTGAAGTCGGCTGTGAGGCAGGAGAACGGCTACCTGATAATCCCGGACGCGCCGGGTATCGGCATCGAACTGGCGGAGGACGCCGCCGAGAAGCATCCGTTCACGCCGAGAGTTGTCTCGACGCGGCTGCATGAGGACGGCTCGGTCATAGACCAGTAGGCGCGAGTCGCATTTCGCGGTTCGCGCGGGAATAGACGACTATGTATGGCGATGAAACCTGGAAAGATGACTGAGGAGATTGCATGGTTGAACTTAACATCATACAAAGCGCGCCAAATCTGGCTGCCAGACTGGTGGCTCTGAATGTCGAGTGAATCCTCATGAACATCGTAGTCAGAACCATTGTCGAAAGCGAATTCGACAGGTTATCGCGCTCGGAGGCAATGGGGTTCGGGATCCACGCCTCCGATGAATACGTTCAGGTGGCGCGTTCGTTCGCGGAACTGGACAGAACGTTCGGCGCGTTCGAGGGCGACCATGTAGTCGGCTCGGCGACGACGCGCTCGTCAGAGATGACCGTTCCGGGCGGCGTACTGAGACTGGGTTACGTGGACGACGTGTCAGTTCTACCGACGCATCGCAGGCGCGGCATAATGACGCGCATAATCGGGAAGCAGTTGGAACAGATGCGAGAACGCGGCGAACCGCTGGCGGCTCTCACATCATCCGAAAGCCTGATATATGAACGTTTTGGCTATGGAACGGCCACCTGGGTTAATGAGTGGACGATAGAGCGTCCATATACGGCGATGAAGATGCCGCCGAACGCCGGTGGACATATCCGGTTCGTCTCTGCTGACGAGGCGCGCGCGGAGTGGCCCGCGCTCCATTCGAGGCTGCGCCCGAACCGACTGGGCATGGTTCGCTATAGCGACGCATACTGGCAGGCGGCTCTGCGGGACACGCATGAGCAGCGCCGCGGCGCCTCGGCGTTCTTTCACGCGGCTCTGAAACGGGAGGGGCGCGTCGCCGGACTGTGTTCGTATCGCATACGCGGCAAGACCGTCTTGGTCGTATTTCTGATGGCAGAAGACGCAGAGGTGGAAGCGGAACTCTGGCGGTTCTGCTTCAGCATTGACTTGATGGACGAAATTCGCGCGTTCAATCAGCCTATGGATCACTCACTTACGTGGCGGCTCGAGGACCCGCGCCGCCTGCGTATGTCCGCGCGCGATCATATATGGCTGCGGCTGGTAAATGTAGAAGACGCTCTCGCCTCCAGGACATACGCGAATCACGGCAGTATCGTCCTGAGAGTGAGAGACGAATTCTGTCCATGGAACGACGGAGTTTATACGCTCGAAGGCGGGCGGGAAGGGGCGGGTTGCGTCCGAGGCGCGGGGGATCCGCAACTTGAATTGGGCGCGTCCGATCTGGCCTCGGCGTACCTGGGCGGTGTGTCTTTCTCGACGCTGGCGCGGGCGGGACGAGTCGTAGAGCGCTCAACAGGAGCGCTGGCCATCGCTGGCAAGATGTTCAGCGCGGAGCGCGCGCCCTGGTCGCTGGAGTTGTGAACCAGAGCGCCCTGTCACCCTGGCCTGTTCACAGTCCGCCAAGTCCGTATACTGTACAATGATAGTTGCGCGAAAGATGGGTCGAGTCGGGATGCGACTCGACGAACTCCGGAGGCTTAAGATG
>CAZXFX010000096.1:0-7150 GCA_964640295.1 uncultured Dehalococcoidia bacterium
ATATATGCACATCGGCGGGATCACAAGGGCAGGCAAACGCCTAAACCAATCAAAAAGTCCCTTCCCCCTCGATGAGGGAATGCTAGGATGGGGGTGATTGTCCTCAATACCTACCCCTCTCAGCCCATCAAGAGAGAGGAGGATTATCCCCACTTTGCACGTTCTGCGCGGGCATTGTGAGATAGGCTCCTAGCTGCGCGCGTTCGTCGCCGGCCGAGACAAGGACAGGATCGCTTAGGGCAACTTGACGATAGACCAAGCTGTTCATAGACTGTTGGATACCAAACCTGCCACTTGGAGGCGCGCGATGGATATACAGTTTACGCAGAAGGAAGAGAGTTTTCGGCGGGAGATTCGGGACTTCCTGAAAGATACGCTTCCGGAGGACTGGGACCCACTCGGACAGGCGGGCAAGTCGCCCGAAGAGAGCCACGCTTTCACTCGGCAGATGACGCAAGCGCTCGCCGACAAGGGATGGCTCACCCTCGCCTGGCCCAAAGAGTACGGCGGGCAGGCGCGTTCCATCATGGAGCAGGTCATCTACAACGAGGAGATGTCGTACAAGAACGTGCCAGGCACGGAGCTGGGGACGGGCGCGATCTCCTGGGTTGGGCCTGTGTTGATGCTGGCGGGCACGGAAGAACAGAAAGCGGAGCATCTGCCGCCGATAGCGAGAGGAGAGAGGCTGTGGTGCACGCTTTACAGCGAGCCGGGGTCCGGATCCGATCTGGCGTCTCTCCAGACATCTGCGACAAGGGACGGCGACGATTTCGTGATAAATGGCCAGAAGATATGGACTTCGAGCGCCCACGTAGCCGATTGGGGATGGCTCGCCGCGCGCACCAACACCGACGCTCCAAAGCATCGCGGCATCAGCCTCTTCATGGTGGATATGAAGAGCGCGGGCGTGACTGTGCGTCCGATAGAGAACATGGCGGGCGGACGCGACTTCAATGAAGTCTATTTCGACGACGTGAGAGTTCCGAGCGGCAATCTGGTCGGGCAGGAAGATCGCGGCTGGTACACGCTGGCGGTGGCTTTGGACTTCGAGCGTTCCGGAGTGGGCTACTCGGCGGGCGCGCGTCGGACGCTGGAGGCGCTGGTGAAGTACGCCAAGCAGGCCGAGCGATACGGCAAGCCTCTCAGCAAGGATCCGAGCGTCAGGAGAAAGCTGGCCCAACGATTCACTGAGACGGAGGTCTCGCGCTGGCTCTCATACAAGGTGGCGTGGATGCAGAGCCAGGGCAAGATACCGAACGCGGAAGCGTCTATGTCGAAGATGTACGGGACGGAGCTTACGCAGCGAGTGGCGCGCACCGGCATGGAGATACTGGGGATGGCTGGACAGGTTTCGCAAGGGTCTAAGTGGTCGCCGCTGGAGGGGCATATTCAGCAGTTGTACTTGTCATCGGTGTCGGCGACGATAGCGGCTGGAACGTCGGAGATTCAGCGCAACATCGTAGCCCAGCGCGGGCTTGGGCTGCCGAGATAGAGACGCGCGTTGACGGCGCTCGATTCGATGGAGTTTCGGGAGGTTGACCGCGACCGGTGGCAGGACCTGGAGCGGCTTTTCGAGGCGCGGGGCGGGCCGAAGTACTGCTGGTGCATGGTATGGCGACGAATGCCGAGCCGCAAGCGCTCGGACGCCGCCGCCAAGAAAGAGGCGCTCAGGCAGCGAGTCGAGGATGCGATTCCAATCGGTATCCTGGGGTATGTTGACGGGGAGCCGACGGCTTGGTGTTCGGTTGCGCCCAGAGAGTCTTTCAGGGAGATGGGCGGCGACAAGTTTGCGGCTGACTCTCAAGCGAGCGTATGGTCCATAACCTGCTTCTTCGCGCCGAGGAAACTGCGGGGGCACGGCATCACTCGGCGACTGATCAGCGCGGCGGTGGAGCGCGCCAGGCGGAGCGGAGCCGACGTTATAGAGGCGTATCCGGTGGACTATGACTCCCCTAGTTATAAATTCATGGGACTCGTATCTTCATTCGAAGCGTTGGGATTCAGAGAAGTCGGCAGAGCGGGATCGCGGCGACATGTGATGCGGCTATCTCTCTAAACGACTCATCCTTGCCGATGCGAGCTTATTCCAGGCGGCGCGAACTAAGTTGGCATTGGATTTCAAGCCTGTGACTCAGTCTTGCGCCTCTCGTCTTCGAGTTGGGCGGCGCGCGCGCCGGCCTCTACGTCAACCCACCTAAGCATGACTGCGCCCGCGATTATTATGACGAGTATCGAGGTGATGGCGGCGCGGGTGTCAAACACCGAAGTCACTATTACGTACATCATGGGGCCGAAGACCGCCGAAGCCCTGCTCATGAACCCGAAGAAGGAGAAGAACTCGCCGCTTCTGGTTTCGGGCGCAATCTGGGCGAACAGGCTGCGAGCGAGAGCCTGGCTTCCTCCGATTACCATGCCAGTCAAGAAGCCCAGCAGCAGCCATTGGTATCCGGCGTCGAAGCCAAGGGGTGTCCAGAGCGCGTCGCGCACGAAAGCGGGCCACCAGTCGAGAGGCCCCGCTCCAAGCGTGGCGGGATGCAATTCACCGATATGCTTCTCGCCGTCTAGCGCCCCGCCTGTTATAGAGATTGAGTAAGCTGAATTTTCCGACAGTCGGACACGCTCGGCGAGCGAACGCGCGCTCTGCGATGAAATGGCGTCGCCCTCAGCCAACTCGCCCACTTCTTCGCGCCACAGGTTATCGAGGCGGGAATCTTCCAGTTCGGGCGCGCGTTCGACCATGTATTCGCCCCTGCCCGACTGGTAACTCAGTTGGTAGTCGAAATCCGAATGTTCGGAAGGAACGAGCGGGACTATCGCTATCCCGAAAAGCACTATGAGACACCATCCGAGCAGTGAGATGGTCAGAGCGGCTTTGGTGGTGAATCGGGACGCCAGTTTACCAAACGCCAGCGCGCCGGGCACGGCCACGAACTGAATTATGAGGATGGTGGCCATGTTGAACGCGAGCGGAATGCCCAGTGTATCGGCCGCGAACGCGCCGGCGATACTCATCACGGTCTGGAGGCCATCGTTGAACAGCAAGTAGGCGCCTAGATAGACCAGGACGACCTTGAATCGTCTCAGATCCCGGAAGGTGCGGGAGAGTTCGGAGAATGCTGTCGAAAAAGCGCTGATGGCGTTCAGTCCCTTGGAACTGCCGTAAATGGGCGGCTCGGGAACGACCAGCAGAGTCCATACAGCCCATCCAAACCACCAGACGCCGATGGACACTATCGAGACGCGCACTATGAGATCGGCTAAATCGGTGTCCTGCGTGAGAGTTATCAGGATGAGATGGATTAGCAGAAGCAATCCGCCGCCCATGTATCCGTATGCGAACCCTCTGCTGCTTACATCGTCCATCAGATTTCGTGGCGCGATATGAGGTAGGAATGCGTTGTAGAAGACGAGACCGCCCGCGAATCCGATGTTGGCGAGAAGGAACGTCCCGAACAGCCACATCCAAGGCTGAGATGTGTAGGCGGAGAAGAAAGCGAGCGCGCAGAACAGCGAACCGGCGATGGTGTAGGTCCACAGGAGCGCCTTCTTGATTGGAACGCGGTCGGCGATCACGCCCAGGACCGGGCTCGACAAGGCGACTATGGCGGTGGATATAGCGACGCCCAGGCTCCACATCGAACTTCCAGTGAAAGTGATTCCGAGAAACGTCGCGCTTTCGCCCATAGCTTCCTTGAACAGAAAGACGAAGTAGAACGGAAATATGGTAACCGTGCCGCTAGTGGCGAACGCGGAATTCGCCCAGTCGTACATGCACCAGGCGCGTATGGTCTTCCGCTGTCTGGCGCTCAACTCCCCAATACTAGCGATCGTCATGTTACCTTCTTGAACGTAGGCTGAATTTCTCGAAATGCCCGCGCAATCAGGACGCATGGTAATACATACGCTACTCAGTTTCCAGAACAGCGCGTCAGCCACGTAAATCTTTTCTGGGCATAGAATTAACCACAAGAGACGACGCGCGAGAAAAACGGTTTCAGAGCGGTACGTATGGACAACAGAAAGCAATCTCTGCCATACTCGCAAGCGCAGTATGACGTTTTACGGAGGGTTCGAGTTATGCCTGCCGCCGCCCAGACTACTCACTCGATTATTGATGATCTACGCAAACGAGGTCTGATTCACGTTACGGACGATGGCCAAGAGTTGTTTACGCCCGGATTGGACGACCTTCTTGGGCGCGAACAGGTAACAGCCTATATTGGTTTCGACCCGTCCGCCGACAGCCTTCACATAGGGAATCTGCTCGGAATAATGATGCTGGCGCGTCTTCAGATCTACGGGCACCGGCCGATTGCGATTGCGGGCGGCGGCACTGGCCTGATTGGAGACCCCGGCGGCAAGTCGCAAGAACGGCCTCTGCTAAGCAGGGAGATATTGCAGAAGAATCTGGAGGGGATACGGGCGCAGCTTGCGCGGTTCCTGGATTTCGACGCGCGCGAAAACGCGGCTCTGCTGATAAACAACGCCGACTGGCTGGAAAGCATAAACGCCATTGACTTCATGCGGGACGTGGGCAAGCACTTTAGCGTCAACTATATGCTCGCCAAAGAGTCTGTGCGAAGCCGAATGACCGACGGGATATCCTACACGGAATTCAGCTATATGCTGCTTCAAGCCTACGACTTCCTGACGTTGTACGACCAACATGGATGCGTTCTTCAGATGGGGGGCAGCGACCAATGGGGAAACATTACCGCCGGGGTTGACCTGATTCGGCGGGTGCGAGGCGGACGCGCGCACGCGCTGGTGACTCCGCTCATCACGACCGCGTCGGGAACCAAGTTCGGCAAAACCGAGGCGGGCGCGGTGTGGCTCGACGCGAACAAGACCTCTCCCTTCCAGTTCTATCAATTCTGGCTCAACACCGCGGACGCGGATGCCGTCCAGTTCCTGAAATACTACACTCTATTGCCTCTGGAAGAGATTGACGAGTACGAGGAAGAGGTGTCTGAACGACCCGACAACCGCGAGACTCAGAGACGGCTGGCGAGCGAGGTTACGCGGATGACGCACGGAGAGGCGGGACTTCAGAAAGCGCTCGCGGCGACGGAAGTACTCTTTGGAGGCGATATTTCAGGCCTGAGCGCGGACGAACTCTTGGACATCTTCCAGGATGTTCCTTCATCTTCAGCGCCGCGCGAACGCTTCGAGGGGGAAGGCGTTCAATTGCGCGACCTGGTGGCGGAAGCGGGATTGGCGACTTCTCGCGGGGAAGCGCGCCGCCTTATACAAGGCGGCGGAATAGCGCTCAACAACCAGCGAGTTTCGGACGCCCGGCAGAACGTCACTTTAGAGCGCTCAGTTGATGGGCGCGTCATCGTGCTGCGTCGGGGCGCGAGACAGTATCGTCTCATTAGACTCGAAGGATAGCTGTCGGCGTTCTGTCACCACGTATTCGTCACACCCACAAGGGGTTCGCGTGTCAATTGACCGCTCAGAATCAAGGAGCGTTAGGTATTGCTGGCCAAGGTAAAGTCGTGCGCGGTATTCGGTCTGGACGGTTTCGTAGTTGACGTAGAGGTGGATATTTCGCCTGGGCTGCCCAGATTCGATGTGGTTGGGCTGCCTGACGCGGCGGTTCAAGAGGCGCGGGCGCGAGTGAGAGCCGCTATTCGCAATTCGGGATACGAGTTTCCGATGCGAAGAATCACCGCGAACCTTGCGCCGGCGGACGTCAGGAAAGCGGGTTCCACATACGACCTGCCGCTTGCGATAGCGCTGCTTCAGAGCTCCGGACAGATTCAGCCTGTCGCCGAAGACTCGATGTTCATCGGGCAGCTATCGCTAAACGGCGACCTGCTCCATACGGGAGGCGTTCTTCCCATGGCGGCGCTGGCAAGAGAGGCCGGCATAAGAAAGATATTCGTGCCGTCGCCGGACTGCGAGGAAGCGGCGCTGGTAGAAGGACTCGAAGCCTTTCCTGTCAGGAATCTGACCGATCTCATAAGGCACTTGTGCGGAGAGACTTCCCTGAATCCCCTTTCGTGGGATGGCTCGACCAGAGACAACGATTCCGCTGACAGCGCGTTCGATATTTCCACGATACGCGGCCAGGAGCAGTCGAAGCGCGCGCTGGAGGTGGCGGCGGCCGGCAGCCATAATCTGCTTATGAGCGGCCCTCCCGGCTCGGGCAAGACGCTGCTTGCCAGAACGCTGCCGACCATACTGCCGTCGCTCACTCACGAAGAGGCGATAGAGGTTACGAAAATATATTCAGTAGCGGACTCTCTTACGAGGGACAACCCGCTGATTACGAGGAGGCCTTTCAGGGCGCCACACCATACTATTTCATACGCGGGACTGGTAGGCGGGGGCAGCAGGCCGAGGCCCGGCGAGATAACGATGAGCCATCGCGGAGTGCTGTTTCTGGACGAACTGCCCGAGTTCGGGCACCGCATTCTGGAAGCGATGCGACAGCCCTTAGAGGATAAGCGCGTCGTAATCAGCCGGGCGCAGGGGTCGGTCTCCTACCCCGCGAATTTCATGCTGGTGGGCGCTATGAATCCCTGCCCTTGCGGATATTACGGCGACCCGATGAAGCAATGTTCCTGCACTGACGCCCAGGTATCCAGATACGGCAAGCGACTGAGCGGCCCGCTACTGGACAGGATAGACATCTTCGTGGACGTTCCAAGCGTTGACTATGAGAAGCTGACCGCGCCGCCCGGAGCGGACGGATCGAAAAAGGTGAGAGAACGAACGGAGCGAGCGAGGGAGATACAAAGGGAGCGCTTCGCGGACAGTTCGTTTCTGACCAATTCGGATATGGGGCCGAACGAGGTTCATAAATACTGCCAGTTGGGAGAACAGGCGTCTGCGATGATGGGTTCGGCGATGCGACAGATGAACCTGTCCGCGAGGGTGTATCACCGCATATTGAAGTTGGCGCGCACCATAGCGGACCTGTCCGACTCGAATACCATCGAGGTGGAGCATCTGGCTGAGGCGTTGCAATACCGCCCGCCGCAGTGGATATAACCAAGCAGACGCGCCACGAAAGTGGCGCATCTCCACTGGTTGGGGTGGGTTGTAATGAACAGCGCTCTGCATGATATAATGAGGGCGTACATTGAAGTGGGGATATAGCTCAATTGGGAGAGCGCGGCGTTCGCAATGCCGAGGTTGGGGG
>CAZXFX010000097.1:0-7070 GCA_964640295.1 uncultured Dehalococcoidia bacterium
ACTGGGATGGAGAGAGTTTCGACATACGCGACCCGCTAACGGGGCAGACGATAAGCGCGGCCGTCAGGGCCGAAGAGCGCGCCGACAGCGAGCGAACTCGCGCCGAACTCGCCGAAGAACTTGCTCAGAGTGAACGAACTCGCGCCGAACTCGCCGAAGAACTTGCTCAGAGTGAACGAACACGCGCCGAACTCGCCGAAGAACGCGCTGAGAGCGAGAGACAAGCGCGACTGGAACTGGAGGCCAAACTTCGCAGGATTAATGATGATCGTCAAGATGAGGACGACGAGGATCAATCCCCTTCCTGACGCGCGCTATCCGCGCCGCAATGTTCCAATCCCACTTCATTCGGCGATGGTTCCCTCCGGTATGAGTTAGAACGAGTAGAACTCGAAACTCCCTGAAAGAGCGAACGCCAGTCGCCAAAAGCGAAATCCATGAACTCCAAGGACAGCTACTGCGCCAACCGCGATATGGAATTCCTATTAAATTGATAGAGCTTCACACAGCGCCATACATTGGATTGTTTCTGTGGCTGGGGATATAATTGAGTTGACCGGAATACGACGCTTTCAGTGCGAGGTAGTAGCATGAGCAACCAGATTGACTTCAATTGCGACATGGGCGAGAGCTTTGGGATGTATAAGATGGGCTACGACGAAGAAGTCATCAAGTACATTACCTCGGCCAATATAGCGTGCGGGTTTCACGCGGGCGACCCGAATTGGATGCGCGAGACAGTGGGGCTTGCGGAAGCGCGAGGCGTAGCAATCGGCGCCCACCCGAGCTTTCCGGATCTGGCGGGTTTCGGGAGAAGGAATATAGTCGTGTCGGCGGATGAGGCCAAGAACGATGTAATCTATCAAATGGGCGCACTTCAGGCTTTCACGAAGACGGGAAAGCTTCAGCACGTGAAGCCGCACGGCGCCATGTACAATATGGCGGTGAACGACGACGAGCTGGCGAGGGCGATATGCGAGGCGGCGCTGGAAGTTGACGAGAGCGTCGCTCTTCTGGCTCTGGCAGGGTCTAAGTGGGTCGAAATCGCCGCGGAGATGGGACTGAGAGTGGGGCGAGAGATATTCGCGGACCGAGCGCTGAATCCGGACGGAACCCTTGTTTCCAGATCCACCCCCGGCTCTGTGATACACGACACCGATGAGGTGGTGGAGAGAAGCCTTCAGATGGTCAAAGACGGCAAGGCGCGGGCCATAAACGGCGACCTGATAGAGGTGCAGGCGGACAGCCTGTGCCTGCATGGAGACACCCCCGGCGCTGTGGAAATGGCAAAGGCGCTCAAAAACGCTCTGGAAGAGGAAGGCGTACAGATCAAGCCGCTGGGCGAACTGGTCTAGCGCGATGGGGATGGAGAATCAGCCAGTCTTCTTGCCCTCGGGCGACCGCGCGATGGTCATAGAATTCGGGGCGGCTATTGATCCGGAGATAAACGCGCTCGTTCATAGGATGACGAGCGCAATCGAACGCGCTCAACTCGATGGAGTGATCGAGCTTGTCCCCACATACAGATCTCTCATGCTGCACTATGATCCGACCCTCACCCAACCTGGCGCGCTTCAGCAGGCGATTTTGTCCATGGACATCGAGGGAAGCGGAGAAGCGGACGATACGAGGCTCGTAGAGATACCGACGTTCTATGGGGGAGAGTATGGTCCGGACATTGGATTCGTGGCTGAAAACGCGGGTATGTCGGAGTCCGAGGTGATCGAGATTCATTCGGGCGCCGACTACCTGGTCTATGCGATGGGCTTCAGCCCGGGATTCCCGTATCTGGGCGGGCTGGACCCGCGACTGAATACGCCCAGGCTGACGACTCCAAGAACGCTCATACCCGCCGGGTCGGTCGGCATTGCGGAGACTCAAACCGGAGCCTACCCGGTGGCGAGTCCGGGCGGATGGCAATTAATAGGGAGGACTCCGCTGAAGTTGTTCGACCCAGAATCCGACCCGCCAACTGTAATCAACGCAGGCGACCGCGTGCGCTTCATTCCGCTGGCAGACGAAAAATCGTTCGCGGATATCGAGCGGCAAGTGCGTGATGGGACTTACCGGATTGTGGCGCGGAAGGTATGATGGCGAACTCAACAATGGAAATAGTTTCCCCCGGTCTGCTTACGACTGTGCAGGATTTGGGCCGATTCGGGTACCAGCAATATGGCATACCGGTGTGCGGAGCCATGGACAGCGTTTCGTTGAGAATAGCGAACATACTGGTCGGGAATCGGGAACATCTGGCGGGTCTGGAAATAACGGCGATAGGCCCCACTGTTCGCTTCTCTGAAGACGCGACCGTCGCGGTGGCGGGCGCGGATGTGGAGCCGACCTTGGACGGGGCCCCGATTGCGTCGTGGGAGTCTGTTCGCGTTCCTGCGGAGTCGGTTCTGAGCTTCGGCGCGCCGAGAGACGGGTTGAGGGCATACCTGGCCGTGGCGGGAGGAATAGACACGCCGCCGGTGATGAACAGCAGGGCGACTGACTTGAAGGGAGGATTCGGCGGATTCGAGGGCCGCGCGCTTGCGTCTGGAGATGTTCTTCCTGTCGGAGATTCGCCGCATCCCGCCGCCGCCCCGCCCCACAGACTGCCAGCGGATATAAGCAGACAGCCGACTTACGGGCAGCTATTCACTATCAGGGTCGTACTGGGACCGCAGAACGACGCTTTCACGGAGTCGGGCGTCAGCGCGCTGTTCAATTCGGGATACACAGTATCGAACGATACAGACAGAACGGGGTGTCGTCTGGAAGGGCCGACAATCGAGCATCGAGCGGGCGCGGACATCGTATCTGACGGGACTGCGCTGGGCTCGATTCAAGTGCCGGGCAGCGGCACGCCCATCATATTGCTGGCGGACAGAGGCACTACGGGGGGATATACCAAGATAGGGACGGTCATCAGCGCGGACATCGGCCTGCTCGCGCAGGCGACGCCGGGGGCGACGATTCGTTTCAAGGAAGTGTCTGTCGAAGAAGCGCATGAGATTCTGAATGACCAGGAGCGCATGATAGCGGAGATAAAGGCGTCTGTTGGACTAGACCTGACTGGAGCGATTTCGCTGAGTTCATCTGGGAGCGAGTTCACCGCGCTGGACGTGGACGGAAGGGTGATCGCGCGACCAGGAGCGCATTCGGCGAGCAGGGCTACCAGACAGGTTTCGGCAACGGTCGAGGGTCAGAAGTTCGATTTCGAGGTGGAGATCGCGTCGCCGCGATAGAAGACAAGGAAAAGGGTTTTATGAACGATAAACAACGCATTGTGATTATGGGGGCGGGAGCCGCCGGCAGCTATCTGGGCGCTTATATGACCAAAGAGGGGTACGACGTGACTCTCCTCGATATGTGGGGGGAACATGTCGAGACGATGCAAACGCGAGGTCTGCGCGCGTCGGGCAGCCAGGGTGATTTCACTATTCCGGTCAAAGCGCTCCATCTGTCGGACGCGATGCAGATAGAAGGCGACTTCGACATCGGTTTCCTGGCCATGAAGAGCTATGACACGGAGTGGGCGGCGCATTTTCTGAAACGGCTGGTCAAACAGGACGGCGTGGTGGTGTCGTCCCAGAACTGCATGAATGACCAGTTGGTGGCTTCGATTGTGGGCTATGACCGCGCCGTGGGCTGCATCATGTCCAGCATAACGGTCGCGCTGTGGGAGCCGGGGCACGTCACTCGCGGCGGACCGCCGGGCAGAGGGCGAGGCCATGTGGTATTCCGAGTGGGTGAACTGCACGGGCGCGTTACTCCGAGAGTAGAGAAACTGGTTGATATTCTCATGTGCGTTGACGACGCCAAGGCGACCTCGAACCTCTGGGGCGAGCGCTGGTCGAAGCTGACTACCAACTCGTCGGGAAACCCTGTCGGGGCCATGACAGGGTTAGGCGCCCAGGGTGTCGCGTCCATGCCCGAGGCGAGACGCATACAGATAAATATCTGCAAAGAGTCGTGCCAGGTGGCGCTCGCGCAGAACTATCAGGTGGAGCCGATTCGCGGAGTGCCCGCCGAAACGTTTGCGAAAGCGGACGACGGCGAGGTATATGAGGAACTGGACGCGAAGTTCCAGCCGACCGGCGGCGGAGCGGACTGGAAATCATCCATGGGGCAGGACGTGGAAAAGGGACGCCGCACAGAGATCGAGTATATGAACGGATACATCGTCGAGCAGGGAAGAAAGTCGGGCATACCGACCCCAATCAACGCGGCGATTGTGCAGGTAGTGAAGGAAGTGCAGTCAGGAGAGCGGTCCCCGGGTGCGGAAAACGTTCATCGCGTCCTGGAACTGGCCGGTTTGGCATGACTTTGGCTTGCCCAACCGCTAAGGCGAGTTCGCTGTTTGATTTCGCGTCCCCAGAGGATTGCGCGTGACGCATCTTCTGGAGCAGATTGGCGGCTGGATAGAAGGATTGATCGCCGCTATCGGATATCCGGGAATCGTAGTCGCGATGGCGCTGGAGAACATCTTCCCGCCGATACCGTCCGAGGCGGTGCTGCCGTTCGCGGGCGCGCTGTCGGCGAAGGGAGAGATGAATTTCTGGGGAGCGGTCGCCGCGGGGACGGTCGGCTCGCTGATCGGAGCGGTCGCGCTGTACGCAGTTGGGTACATTGCGCGAGAAGCGGGGGTTCGCCGAATAGTCGAAGCATACGGCAAATACGTCTTCATCTCGGAGAGAGACCTGGACCGGGGGGCCGAATGGTTCGAGCGCTACGGCGAGGCGGTGATACTATTCGGGCGTTTGATACCGCTGATACGCAGTGTCGTATCGGTCCCGGCGGGCTATACCAGAATGAATCTGGTACGATTCCTGATCTACACCACGATTGGGACGACTGTCTGGAACCTGATTCTGACTTATATTGGACGCGTTCTGGGAGAGAACTGGGCGGACATCAGCGAACTGATGGAGCCGTATGAGACGCTTGCGCTCGCTCTCATGGCGCTGACCGCAGTGTCGTTCATCGGATGGCGAGCGTTTCGATGGCGGCGACAGCGGTCTGAGACTTGATTGAAGATTTGGAGAGATTCCGTTTGAATGAAGAGCAGCGAAACGACATCCGAAACCTGGCTATCATCGCGCACGTAGATCACGGCAAGACGACCCTGGTGGACGCGCTTATGAAACAGGGCAAAGTATTTCAGGCGCATCAGCAGGTTGGAAGCCTCATAATGGATACGAATCCTCTGGAGCGCGAGCGCGGCATTACGATATTGGCGAAGAACGCCTCGGTTTCATACCGGGGAGTGCGAATAAACATCATAGACACGCCCGGGCACGCCGACTTCAGCAGCGAGGTGGAGCGCGTAATGAATATGGCGGATGGCTGCCTGCTGCTGGTTGACGCAGTTGACGGCCCCATGCCCCAGACCGCCTACGTTCTTCGACAGGCTCTCGAGCAGAACGTCGCGCCAATGGTGGTAATCAATAAGATAGACAGATCTGAGGCGCGCGTGGCGGAAGTCGAGGAGATGACGCAGGATCTGTTCCTGGATCTGGCGACTCATTCCGACCAGCTAGACTTTCCCGTACTCTACGCTTCCGCCAAGGATGGCTACGCCAAGAACAGCATGGATGAATCGGGGGTGGATATGCAGCCACTCTTCGAGGCCATTCTGGAATCGGTGCCTCCGCCGACGGGCAACTCGCGCGCTCCGCTGCAAATGCTGGTGGCCGCCCTCGACTATGACAACTACCTCGGGCAGGTCGCCGTCGGCCGAATCACCAACGGGACGATCCGGCTTCGAGATGAAGTCGCGCTCCTCAATGGAGAATCCGAGCCTGTCGCCTATCAGGTAGAGCGCGTGTTTGTGTTCATGGGAATGGAGCGGGTCGAGGTAACCGAAGCGCATACTGGCGACATAGTGGCGGTCGCCGGCCTCGAGGGGGTCGCCATTGGCGATACAATCGCGTCGAAGGAAAACCCTGTCGCGTTGACATCCATAGCCATCAATGAACCGACCGTGCGTATGACATTCGGCGTCAACTCGTCACCGCTCATGGGCAAAGAGGGGGACTACTGCACGTCTCGCAATTTGCGCGAACGCCTGACGCGAGAGCTTAGGACGAATGTAGGTCTGCGCGTCGAGAATACGGATAGCGCGGATATGTTTGTCGTCGCCGGGCGCGGCGAACTGCACCTGTCCATCCTGATAGAGAATATGCGCCGAGAGCGGTTCGAGTTCCAGGTATCGCGCCCCACTCCGGTGACGAAAGTCGTCGAGGGCAGGATACATGAGCCTTACGAGATACTGAATATAACCACCAGAGAAGAGTACGTGGGACCGCTGACCGAATACTTGTCGTCCAACATGGGGCAGTTGCGCGATATGCGCTACGGCGAGGACGGCTATACGCGCATGGAATTCAAGGCTCCGACTCGCGGACTGATAGGTTTCAATTCGTTCTTCCTCAGAACCACGCGAGGAGATGGAGTTCACAGCAGCGCGTTCATTTCGTATGAGCCGATGGAGGGCGAAATAAAGTCGCGGCGGGGCGGCGCTCTCGTGGCGTCGGAGAGAGGAGCCGCCGTTACATACGGTCTGCTCAACGCGCAGGGCAGAGGCGACACCTTCATAGATCCGGGAACGACGGTCTATGAGGGTATGATCGTGGGAACTCACCGAAGAAGAGAGGACGTTGAGATCAATGTCTGCAAAGAAAAGAAGCTTACCAATATGCGCTCCTCGACCGCAGAGATAACCAAGCGACTGAACTCGACGGTCAGGCTGAGCCTGGAGGAAGCGCTGAGCTTTATTTCGGACGACGAACTGGTGGAGGTAACGCCCGAGAACCTGCGGCTTCGCAAGATGGAACTGTCGGCGACGAAACGGAAGCGTCAAGACCGCAACAAGGCGCGAGCGCGGGCCTGAGCGGGCGCGCCGACGCAGATTGCTGTTCCTTAGAAACTATCTCAAAATTATTGAAGGGAACTTCACCCTCACCTCAATCCTCTCCCATCAAGAGCTCACAGGGGTAGGTAACGCTCTAACCGCTCAAAAAGTCCCTTCCCCCCTCGATGGGCTCACAAGGGTAGGTAAATCAAAAATCCGTTCGTCCTGAGCT
>CAZXFX010000098.1:0-7024 GCA_964640295.1 uncultured Dehalococcoidia bacterium
GGCCGGAGCGGCGGCTGCGGGCTGGGCCGGCGCCGGGGCCTGCGGCGCGGCAGGCGCGGCAGGCTCTTCCGAACTCGAACAGGCCAGCGCGAATAACAATATGGCGGCCAACGCCGGAATCAACCAACTATATCTTTGCATGAATATCCTCCCTGCTATCTTTGTTTCTTCTACACTAGACAGTTTGACATGTTAGCCACTAAAACGTTTTTGAATGCTGCGAACTCCAAACCATTGACGGGATTATATGTCTGAACTTTGTTTCAGTCAACAAAGCAAGAACGCTTCCGCGTCAATTCGCTCGCCGCGCCCCCTCAACTCCCAAGTGCGGGAAACGACAACCTGAAAGCGAAATCCCTAATTTGCGTTCACAATATAAGAGAATCTGGAAATGACCCTCACGCTCTTCTGGAGAATCTAGGGTCCAAGGTGTCTCTAAGACCGTCGCCGACCAGGTTGATGGAAAGAACGCATAAAGAGAGGAACAGACCCGGGAAAAAAGTGACCCACACCGCGATCTGCAGGTAGGTGCGCCCTTGCCCCATGATGTTGCCCCAACTGGGAATCGAGGGAGGCACTCCCGCTCCCAGGAAGCTCAGGTTGGCTTCGACGATTATGGCGAGCGCGAATATGAAAGTGGCCTGCACCATTACGGGGGCGAACGTGTTTGGGGCTATATGTCGAAGCAAAATTCTCCACGCCGGCGTTCCAATCGCGTTCGCGGCGTCCACGAACTGCTGCTCCCTAAGCGAGAGGACCGATCCTCTGACCACACGAACCATTCTGGGAGTGTCCACTACGCATATCACCAATATGACGTTGAACACGCTCGCCCCAAGAACCGCTATGAGCGCCAGGGCGAGAAGCAAGGACGGGAACGCCATCAATCCGTCCATGAACCTCATTATTACGTTGTCCAGACGGCGATAATACCCTGAAATGAGACCGATGGCCAGTCCGGCGACTGAGGTTACGAGTCCCACTGAAAAGCCCACAAGCAGAGATACTCTGCTGCCTACCAGGGTTCTGTCGAACACGTCCCGCCCCAAGTGGTCGGCTCCGAACCAGTGAGCCGAACTTGGGGGCTGAAGCCGTTCAAACGGGTTGAGCGCAGACGGGTCTGTCCGCGTAAGGTAAGGCGAGAATATGGCTATGACTACCACTACGACGAGTATGACGCAGCCCAACATCATATTGGGATTTCTGCGAAGCGCGAAAAGTGAACCGCGCACAAGCCCGCGACTCGATCTTACTGGAATATCTTGCGTTTCTGTCAATTGCGTCCCCGAGCTAAGGGTTAGTATCTGATCCTCGGATCCAGATACGCGTAGAAGATGTCTATAACCAGATTTACGAAAACATAACTGACCGCCGTGACCATCAGCATTGCCTGTACGATGGGATAGTCCCTTCTCACGACGCCGTCAACAAGCAGCCTTCCCAAGCCGGGTATGGCGAATACGGTCTCTGTAACGACCGCGCCGCTCACCAGAGCGGCGAACACCAGGCCGATGACAGTTACGATCGGGATGGACGCGTTTCTGAGCGCATGCCTGCCTATGACGCCCAATTCGGCCAAACCCTTCGCCCTGGCCGTCCTTATATAATCTTCCTGAAGCACCTCTACCATCGTGGAGCGGGTCATCCTGGCCACGAGCGCGGAGAACGGGATGGCGTTAGCAAGCGCGGGCAGCGTGAGACTTCGCAGATATGGAAACACGCCGTCGGATATGGGAACGAAGCCGACGGCTGGGAATATCCTGAAATGCACCGCGAACAGCCAGATGAATATGAAGCCCAGCCAGAAGACGGGAACGCTGAATCCAAGCACTGCGAATACCATCACGCTTCTGTCGGTGACGCTGCCGACTTTCCACGCCGCCAGAACTCCCATCGGAATGCCGAACAGGATGGAAAGGACTATCGCCAGCATGCCCAGGCTAAGCGTGGGCTGCAAGCGCGGCGCCATCAGGCTCGTTATCGAGTGCTTGGAAAAGATGGAGGTGCCGAGGTCGCCCCTAAGCAGATTCCCGACCCAGACTCCGAACTGCACGTAGAATGGCTTGTCGAACCCAAGTTCCCTGCGCATCTTTTCCACGTCCTCGGGCGTCGCTTCCTCGCCAGCCATCAGGACTGCGGGGTCGCCGGGCGCTATATGGAGTATGGAAAAGGTGATGACCCCAACGAGGAGTATCACAGGAAGGCTTGCGAGCAGTCTTCTTATTATGTAGCCGGACATATAGGCTCAACCAATCATCAATTCATGGGCGTTCTTAACACATATCGATATTCAAATCTTCATAAACCCGAGCGTACTGAGAATTCCGATTCGCAATCATGGATTGCGGGAAGGCGTCGGGATTGTATCGCCGACGCCTTCATTTCAACTATACGGCAATGTTGTCGCCCGTATATGAACGGGAGGCGATTCGACTCGCTACTCCTCCAGCCAGGTGTCCCACAGAACGGGGAACGGAATCGGGTTCCACCCTTTCACCTCTTTTCTGGATGCGAGCGGCGGATAGAAGTCGCCGATTCTGATGACGGGCATATCCTCGAACGCAAAGGCGTTTATCTCTTCCCAGATGGCGAACTGCTCTTCGGCGGTCTTGGCCCTGGCGAAATCGTTCATCAGCTCAGTCATCTTGCCAGATTCGTCCTGGTATCTATTGAACCAGCCGTCCTTCTGCAGAGACGTGTTGGTCAGCGGACCAAGAACTCGTCCGGTGCCGCTCCAGGTGTGGAAGGCTTCCCATAGTTCGGGGTCGGCTCTGCGCGTTCCGAGCGTGGCCCAGTCCATCGGTTGGAGGTCCACGTCGAATCCGAGCTCGTTCAGCACCTCGGCGGTAACTGCGGCAAGATCGGGAAGCACAGGCATATCGAGCGGCTGCATGACGCGGACTTCGGCTCCCTCCACGCCCGCCTCGGCGATGAGCGCCTTAGCCGCTTCTAGGTCCTGAACATTGTAGCGTCCATCCGAACCCGACTCGGTGTCCCAGCGCGTGAAGCAAGCCTGGTGGTTGGTGCAGAGGCTCCAAAACTCGGGATCGCCGACCGCGGCGGTCAGTGCGCGTTCCATCGGATACGCCAACTGGAGGGCGCGTCGCACTCGCTTGTCGTTGAACGGAGGCTTGAGATGATTGACCCAGACGGCGGTGCCGTTGCCGGGCTTGTTGATGAACAGATTCAGGTCCGGGTTTTCCTTGATCTGCGGAACGAAGTCGGCCTTGAACTCGTCCAGCGCGTGTACCTGGCCGACCGTCAGCGCGGCTATGCGAGACGCCATGTCCGGTATCTCTATCCACTCGATGGTGTCTACATACACGGTGTGGCCGCCCGCCAGGGCGGATGTCGGCTCGTCGCGCTTGGCATAGTCTTCCCAGCGCTCGGCTATCCACCTGTCGCCCGGCGCCCAGCTTACGAACTTGAACGGGCCTGTGCCCATGACCGTCTGCGAGGACTCGGACTGGGGAAGCGTGTGTATCTCTTCAGGAAGCACGTAGGGAGCGAAACTCTGGTTAGTGTGGATCGAATCCAGCACCAGGGCGGTCGGCTCTGTCAGGGTGATTACTATGGAAGAGTCGCCGTCAGCGGTCATGTTCGCGCCGAACTCACCCAGCAGACGCTTGTACATGCCAGCCTTCTCTTTAACCCTGTCGAACGAGCCAACTACGTCGGAGGCGGTGACATCCCTTCCGTCGTGATACTTGAGGCCGTCTCGCAGGTTGAACCTCCATGTGAGGCCGTCATCGCTGACGTCCCAGTCATCCACGAGCATGGGCGAAGGGCTGAAAGTGTCGTCCAACTGGAAGAGTCCTTCCATTGTGTGCCGGGCGACGTGCGCGGTAACGATGAGCGTCGTCCACTGCGGGTCAACCGACTTCAGGCTGCCCTGAGGGACGATCTTGAGAGAGCCGCCATATACGGGCATGCCGGATGTCACAGGGGTTGGGACGGCGGAATACACTCTCGGCGCTGGCTGCGCGACCGGCGCGACGACTGTCGGAACCTGCATCGCGGGAGCGGCGGGAGCCGCCGGGGCGGGAGCGGCGGGCTGCTGAGGAGCGGCGGGCTGCTGAACGGCGGGAGCGGGCGCGGCTTCAGCCGGCGCCGCCGGAGCGGGCGCGACCGGAGCGGCGGGCGTCGCTCCATCGTCGGAACTCGAACAAGCGAGTATGAATGCCAAGGCAACCACAAGCCCCAGTATAGCCCAACTAAATTTCTTCATGGTTCTTCTCCTACTGTATTTGTGGACGCCATCGAATCGAAGCGCCTCCAATAACTAGCCGATTATATGAATGAATGGCTGTTCAGTCAAATTTCAAGTCTGCCTATTGCGTATGGCGGGCGGCTATTTCGAGATTCATTCCTCACGCGAAAGGCGGCGCACAGCGTCTTCATCTATCTCGATCCCGAGTCCAGGACCGTACGGAACCTTCAGGAAGCCGCTATCCTGATCGAATGGCGGCGCCATCAGGCCTTCTCGAATCAACGACGGCGTTCTGTCAAACTCCATCACTGGCTCCTGAACGTATGGTTCGGGGTCTCCCGACGGCGGACAGGGCGGAATCGTAGATGCTACGTGCAGGCTGGCCGCTATCATTATGGGCGACCCCCACACGTGCGGATTGACCTGAATGCCGTTCGTGTTCGCGGTCATAGCGACGTTGCGCATCTCGCTGATTCCGCCAACATTGATCACGTCCGGCTGCGCTATATCATAAGCGCGACGCGACAGAAACTGGGAAAACTCATATCGCGTTCGCAGGTTCTCGCCGCCGGCTATCGCCATGGGCAGCGCGGACTTTACTTGCAGATACCCCTCGATGTCCTGGGCGTTGACGGGTTCTTCAAACCAGAGTATGTCAAGGTCCTCAAGACGGCGCCCCATCCGAATCGCGCTCGTCGCGTTGTACGCCTGGTTGGCGTCCACCATCAGCTTGATGTCGGGGCCAATGGCGTCCCGAAGCGCCGCCACACGTCTAACGTCTTCGTCCATGGGCAGACCGCCCACCTTGGTCTTCATGCCTTTGAATCCCGCCTCGACGTATCCGCGCGCCTCATCCAGCAGGCGCGTGGGGAATTCGCCCTCGGTATAATACAGCCCGGTCGCATAGACGGCGACTTTGTCCCTCACCCTGCCTCCGAGCAGTTGGTAGATTGGCTGATTCATCGCTTTGCCGGCAATGTCCCACAAAGCGGTATCCACCGCGCTGATGGCCGAACCCGCCAACCCGACGGCCACGTTCGCGTTGTACTGCGCGGCGAACATCTTCTGCCATAGTCCGATGCGGTTGGTGGGATCCTTACCCATGAGAATAGGCGCGAAATCATTCTCGATAACCGCCGCCGCCGCGCCGCCGCATCCTTCGCCCCAGCCAACGACGCCATCGTCGGTGGTTACTTTTACCAGTCCGACGCTGCGGTTCCCAATCCATCCCTGCGACCAGCCGAACGGCCTTTCCAGAGGAGCGCTCAATTGAAAAGTTTCTATTTCGGCTATCTTCATAATTCGACTCTACCTTCCCTTCCCCATCTGATAGAGGCAGCCAAACTCACGAACCGCTCACAAAAGTCCCTTTCCACTCGATAGGGAAAAGGCAGGATGGGTGTGGTCCAATCCCGCTACCAAACTGATACAGACTCGATGGATGATTTGAGTATAACTATTGACTCAATTTGATACCATACGAATGACCGTTCCGACGCCGCGCAGTCTTGAACTCGCCAGACAAGCTAGTTTCGATGGCCGCCCCCGACGTGTATCATGGTTCTGGAATCGAGTCCGACGAAATAAGTTAGCGGGTCTTGCAAGCCCGTCGAATCAGGAGAATCTCGCAATGCGGTATTATGCGCTGCTATCTAACGACGGGGATGTCCGTCTGGTTGTAGAGACGGACAGAGGCACAGCGTTGGATTTAACCAGCCTGGACCCGGACCTGACCGATATATCCGACCTGCTCATGGCTTCGTCTCTCTCAGGCATGTCGGTTGACGAGATTGCGACTCTTACCCTGGAGACGGGCGACGCGGACAGGTTCGACATGAACGAGGTGATGGATGTTTCGAGAAGCGGAAACGGATTCTACCGGTTGGAACGCCCATTCGAGCCATCCGAGGTGTGGGCGGCCGGCGTTACCTACAAGATGAGCGAGATGGAGCGCAGGCGCGAAAGCGATACGCCGGACGTGTACAGCAAAGTGTATAACTCGCCGAGGCCGGAAGTGTTCTTCAAGGCGTCTTCCGACCGATGTGTAGGCCCATTCGAGTCTGTCGGAATAAGAGGCGACTCGGACTGGAATATACCGGAGCCTGAGTTGGCGTTCGTTCTATATCGGGGCGACATCGTAGGCTATACGATTGGGAACGACATGAGCAGCCGTTCCATAGAAGGCGAGAATCCGCTGTACCTTCCGCAGGCAAAGGTTTTCGACAGGTGCTGTTCTATCGGACCTTGCTTCGTAACGGCGGAAGATCTGAACCCGACCGATCTGGATATTAGCTGCTCCATCGCCCGCGACGGCGTAGAGATTTGGAGCGACAGCGCATCCACATCGCTCATGGCGCGCAGTTGCGAGGAGATAGCGGATTGGCTTCAGCGCCACAACTATGTTCCTGACCTGACCACAACGCTGACAGGAACGACCATTGTTCCGCCGCCTGAGTTCTCGCTCCAGGAGGGTGACGTAGTGACGATCTCTATCGAGGGGATAGGCGTTCTGGAGAACGACGTCGTGGTGGTATGAGGGTGCGAGCGTCAGTTGATGATGAGTCCGCCGCTTCACCGACATTTCCAAGATTGTACGAGCGCGCCGCCTCGACGGAAATCGAGGGCGTATGCGCGAAAGCCGAAATCCCCCAGCTATGGAGCTATGGAAAGGGGTCTGTTTCTGCGCGGCGCTTTCGGGCTGATCCAACACGCCCGCCAAACTGATACAGACTCGCGCCGTTTTCTGGCCGCGAGTCTTGATGAGGTATAATGGACGAACGAAAGACGGGTCGGGACGCGACGAACCCCGGAGGC
>CAZXFX010000099.1:0-6878 GCA_964640295.1 uncultured Dehalococcoidia bacterium
CATCTTCCTCCATGTCTCCGCACAGCGACCTAACCACGCTCGGCCTCAGCACATTCGCCTCCAAAACCGTTCTGCCCGGCAATTTGGCGTTCAGAAACTCACACACCACTTGCAATTCAGGCGCTTCAGGCATCGTCAAGCCTCCCCTTCATGTTCCATTTCCATCCATCCATATTTGCGAAAGCTGACTCTGCCCTGAGCGTCGAACTCCACCCCTTCCGCCTCGAGCAGCTCCCTCTGGACTTGGCTGCCATGCCCGCTGCTGCGCGGACTAACCCTGCCCTGGTAGTTGATTATCCGCTGCCACGGGACGTCGCTTTCGAAATCGAGGGACGCCAGGCAGTAGCCCACCATGCGCGGCGTGCAATCGCCGACCATGAGCGCAATCTGCCCATACGTCGCCACATTCCCATACGGCACTTGACGAACGACATCCAAGATGCGTTCGTAAACCGAGCCTTTATGAATGCAGCCATTCATCGCAATACCTACGCAATGATGCTACCATCTATCGAGCGCGGATTCGACAGGCTTGAAGCGCATAGCGACACGCAGTCAGCGCGGATAACACGCCCATTCTATGACGTAGAGGAAAGATATGCTGAAAAAGATATTGCTCGGAGCTATTTCAATCACCCTGCTGTCCATCGTAGCGTTAGGAATAGTATCCGCTTCACCCAACTCGCAGTCGAGCGAGAACTCTGACTCGTTCACGTTCTTGATCGTAGCTCTTTCCGACGCCGAGAGCGCGGGCGCGCTGACCGACGACTTCAACGCCCACCTTTCGGATTACATCATAGAGACTCTGATAATCCCCTATACATACGAAAGCATGGATGAGGTGAAAGAGAGGCTGTCCAAGGAAGGGCAGTCTTCTTTCGACCTTCTGGTAGCCACTCTGAATGACGCAAACGATAAGGGCCTGATCCCAGAACTCCTAATCGTCACGCTCTCCAACCTGCTGATAGAAGAGGTGATAGCGCCCGGCTCCAATGAGACGCCGCTGCAGATCAGAGAGCGGCTCTCCGCTCAACCCACGCCCACGCCTACGCCCATCTTCACCGCGACTCCCCTTCCCATGACAGTCAGCGCGGTGGTCAAGAACGTCGAAAAATCGGTCATCCTGGTAGAAAGTTCCGAAGGCCTTGGCACGGGATTCATAATAGACGCGAGCGGACGCGCGATCACCAACGCCCACGTCGTAGGCCGCGACGAAAAGGTCTTTGTCTATATGCACGACGACAGCGTCTATGAAGCGGACGTGCTCGGCATAGACGAAATCGCGGACCTCGCCGTGATACGCCTGCCGTCGAATCGGCTGCTGCATCCCGTTCCGATGGGCGATTCGTCTCTCGTCAACGTAGGCGACGAGGTCATCGCCATGGGCTATCCGCTCGGACTGAAGACTATCAGCGCGGGCGTCGTTTCCAACAAACGCGCCTTCGACAATGTGGAATACATCCAGACAGACGCCGCCATAAACCCGGGCAACAGCGGCGGCCCCCTCCTAAACATATCAGGACATGTCATAGGAGTGAACACGTTCAAATACGAAGAGACGGCCTCGGGCAGGCCCGTGGACAATATAGGCTTCGCTATCGCCATAAACGAAGCGAAAGCGAGGCTTGACGCCCTAACCGCCGGCATGAACGAACTCGACCTGGCGCCCACCCCCGTTCCAGAGGTCGAAGGCGGCTGGATGCGATACAAGAACGGCGAGTACGGATACAGCCTGGATGTCCCCCCAGCATGGTCCTTCACAACAGAGTTCGAAGACGAGAAGTACGCTCACTTCCAATCATCCGATGGACAGGCGCTGGCAGAAGCGCGCGCCTACGACGTTCCCGAATGGTTCTCGCTCAGAATCTTTGCCGAGGACAGAAAGAGAGCTCTCGAACTTGCCGCCGCCTCTGAGTCCACGAACCTGCTGGAGATAAGCGAGTTCAAGAGGGTGGACGACACTCAAGATGAGTATTTCCAGATTTCGTATCGGTACCAGCCCACCTCGGAAGATTGCGTCAGCGACGTCGAGGAGCGGCTTTACCTGTCTTCGTCCCACCCCGCCAAACGCTACGGCTTTGGGGTGGCGGTATCGGTCTGCGAAGACAGCCTGGACGATCACGTATTCGACAGGGCCGCGATGATGGATACCTTCCTGGAATGGGATATGTACGCAAGTTCCGCATTCGGGTACAGCGTCAACATCGCGCCCGCCTGGACACTCAACACCGTAATCGAAGCCGGAGCCGTGTCGGTTATTACCCCGCGGTACGGCGGAGGCTCCTTCGTGGTCGAGGCCTACGACCTGTCCGACTCTTCGCCCACTTTCGAGGAATTCGCCCGTTGGCGGGAAGGCAGGCTGTACGGAGAGGCTGAGATATGGAATGAGTTCGAGCCGCACTTCGTCAACAGAATGATGAAACAGGTTGGAGACCGAGAGGCTTATGTCACAGCGTACACCGCTCGCAAGAGTTCGCAGCATTGCCTGGCCGGATACATAGACCTGATTGCGCTCTCGTCCTACTATCCCGACAACCAGACCGGTTTCATCGTGTTCACAGGCGTGTGCCTGTTCCTGATGGACGATCTGGGCGAAGACCGACTGGAGATGCTCGACAGTTTCAGATACTAAAACTCGACCCGAGGCGGGGGCGCCGGACGGACCCCGCCTCGAATCTTCCATGCGAGATCCACTCCGCTCCGCTTGTAACGCAAATCTCAACAAATGTATCATTGACTAGAGTTTCTTTCGGTTTTGCCGAAGATGTCGCAAAGTGTGGGCCGGTAGCTCAGTTTGGTCAGAGCACCGGACTTTTAATCCGGGTGTCCTGGGTTCGAATCCCAGCCGGCCCACCAGACTTGACAAAATCAAGAACCTTCAGCTTGTGCTTCAAGCTAGAAGTCTAGAGACGTTCGGCGTATGCTTGCCGGGGTCAGCCGACGATTCAGGAGGCAGCGATGTTCAAGACGAATCCTGTGTCATTGAAACAGCTACTCGGTGCTGTGGATAACGGCACCCTGCAGCTCCCCGACTTTCAGAGAGGTTGGGTTTGGGACGACGACCGCATTCGCGGTTTGCTCGCCAGCGTATCGAGAGGTTTTCCGGTCGGCGCCATTATGACACTAGAGGCGGGCGGAGACATCCGGCTCAAGTGCAGGATGATTGAGGGGGCCAAAAGTAGAGAGGGCAATCTTCCAGATTCCTTCCTACTGGACGGCCAACAGCGCCTCACGTCCCTGTATCAATCGCTTTGGCACGGGGATGCTGTAGACACTCACGATAATCGCGGACGACGCATTCGACGCTGGTACTACATAGATATGCTGGCCTCTATGGACCCCACAGTCGATCGAGAGGATGCAATTGTTAGTGTTCCAGAGAATAAGCAGGAGACAAGAAACTTCGGTAGGGACATTGTCCGCGACCTTTCCAGCCGGGAGTTGGAATACGAAAAGCACATGATGCCAACTGAGCGCCTGTTGGACGAGAGCCTAAGTTGGCTATTCGGATACATCCATCACTGGCAGGACCGTGACGATGAACACCCAGAGGGTGGAGGATTCGCCTTCTTTGAGCGTTTCAACAAGACTGTGATGAGCGAGTTCGCTGCTTACGACTTGCCAGTTATCAGCTTGGACAAGGAGACGCCGAAGGAGGCGGTCTGCACGGTGTTCGAGAAAGTAAACACCGGCGGTGTGACACTCTCGATGTTCGAGTTGGTTACAGCATCGTTTGCTGCTCAGGATGAGGAATTCTCCCTGCGAGAAGACTGGATCAGCCGAAGAAACCGATTGCACGGCGCTTATGGAGCATTACAGGGGATTGAGGGCGACCAGTTCCTCCAGGCTGTGACCTTGCTGGCTACACAGCAGCGACGCAAGGTAGCAATTTCGCAAGGACTTCCACCCAATCGGATACCAGCCATCAATTGTCGAAAGAACGACATTCTCAACCTAGAGGTCACTGACTTTCATAGTTGGGCTGGCCGGGTCGAAAGTGGATTTGTGGAGGCGGCGAAGTTTCTCCACGATCAATTCATATTTACCAAGCAAGACGTCCCCTACACTACACAGCTCGTCCCACTGGCTGCTTTGTATGTGGAATTGGGTGATGCCCTGGAGCCATCTATTGCAAAGGAGAAACTGGAGAGATGGTTCTGGTCAGGGATATTTGGAGAGGCTTACGGGGGAGCCGTGGAGACTCAGTACGCCCTCGACCTAGCTCAGGTTGCTGCGTGGGTCCGGGGAGGCACTGAACCGGCCCTAGTCAGTGAAGCCAGTTTCATTCCTGAACGCCTCCTGTCCCTCCGCACTAGGAATAGTGCTGCCTACAAGGGCTTGTATGCATTGCAGATGAAGAGCGGGGCAGCAGACTGGCGCACTGAACAGCAACTTACTGCTGCTACATGGTATCAGAGTAACGTCGACATCCATCACATCTTTCCTGTTGCTTGGTGCAGTAACCGATCAAACCCGGCGATACCGCCCCGGCTTTACAACTCCATCATCAACAAGACGCCAATAGACGCTAGAACTAATCGAATTATGGGCGGGAGTGCTCCATCAATTTACCTTGCCCGACTACAGAACTACATCAGGAATGAAAAGCTCTATAGCATCCTCCTATCTCATTGGATAAACCCGGAGTCGCTGTACGCCGACCAGTTTGCCGAGTGCTTTGTGGAGCGTGGTGAAGCTATGCTCTCTCTTATTGGTAAGGCAATGGGTAAGCCCTTAGCTAGTGGCAGGGAGACATTTCTACATGCCTTGAGCTCAGCAGGGATTGAACAAACCGTGGACGAGTTTGAGGACCCCGACGACGATGGCGATACGGTGGGTGCATGGATCCACCAAGATAACGCAGCGGTCGTATCCTAGGAATCTGCCATACCCTCTAGGCAGAGCGCATTGCTTTGGCCCATGGTGGGTTTGCTAGCCGCTGTAGCCCTTTCGGCGTATGGCGGCGGGACTGCCGCGCCGCCAACAGAAGATTCTGGGCCTATCGCTGCGACCGACGCCTCTATAGCGGCTCCACCATCCACGCCTGCGCCAAGTCTCTCGCCTACTGAAATACGAACAACCGTTGCAATACCGAACGCTACCCTAGGAGCATGCGAGATCACGGACACTTGATGACGGCAAACGCCCAAGGGGAGGAGTCCGAAACAATGACAACGAAAAGTGATCCGATGCGCTTTCTGTGCTTGCTTGACGAGCTGGAGACATCAAGAGAGTTGCTTAAGTCTGGATTTGGACACCTCCAGGAAATAGACATGGGGAATACGTTCTACAACCTGCCGCATCAACTACTGGCGAGCGGTTTAGAACGCTTGATGAAGTGCTACATCGCCGCTGTTCACAAGGGCCGTAACGGGACCTACCCGGACATGGCGGCTATGAAGTCGTTCGGGCACGATCTAGAGAGCTTGCTAGAGACGATCTGTACGGAGTACTACGGCGGGAAGCAACGTCCTTTGATACAACAGGATCTCGTGTTCATCAGGACAGATCCCATGCTAAACGATTGCGTGAGAATCCTATCATTGTTCGGGAGAATGGGCCGCTATTACAACCTCGACGTTGTGGCTGGGGCGGGCTATGGGCCAATTGACCCCAGGGGCGAGTGGAAGGCGTTGGAGTCCCGTATAGAGGACCCGATTCCGTATCTAGGCAATCTGGAGCGATTACACCGCGACTACTACCCGCGAGTGAACAGCGTGTTGATTGCTAAGATGGAGCGGCTGGTCCGGATGATCGCCATGCAGTTCACCCTTGGCGAGCATGCTGACCCCGGAGGTGAACTCCGAAGGCTATCAGTCGTTTACCAGAGGTTCAGGAACCTCCGGGAAGACCAATTCGGCACTGTTGACTATCGCCGTTCGGTGGAGATCCTCAAGAGCGACGCCGACCAATGGATTTTGCGTTCCGACCAGGATGTCGCGGCATCGGGCTGGCCCTCACTTACGGTCAGCAAGGCAGAGTTTGGGGACGAATGGCCGTTCCGCGACGACAGAGTGACCGTCGAGTGTCGCGATAGTCTGTTCTACATCGTCAACATCGAAGGTTATGATTTCGCGCTCAATGGTGCAGCGCGGAGCCGGTTCGGGCTGATCCAATACGCCCGCCAAGCTGATACAGACTCGCGCCGTTTTCTGGCCGCGAGTCTTAATGAGGTATAATGGACGAACGAAAGACGGGTCGGGACGCGACGAACCCCGGAGGCTTGAGATGACAATGCAAACGGCCACCGCTGTGCAGGCTTTGCCGGCCATCTTCTATGAAGAGCCAGAGCCGATAGAGGACGGTATGCAACAGGAACCAATCATCAATCTATTGATATACATGCTGAGAGACTGGTTCAAAGGCCAAAGAGTTATGGTCGGAGCGGGAGGATTCCTCTCATGGAACCAACTCAACGGCAATGAAAGGATCAGTCCGGACGGATTCGTCACGCTCGATATGGACCCTGACTTCGTCTATCAGTTCCCCAACTACTGGATGTGGGAGATCAGAAAGCCGCCCGACGTGGTCATGGAAGTGGCGTCTCCAAGCACGGCGGAAAACGATCTGGGCAGCAAGCGCGACAGGTACGCCAGACTGGGCATATCCGAGTACTGGAAGTTCGACCCGACCGGGGGCGAGTTGTACGGAGTCGCGCTGATGGGGGAGCGTCTGGTGGACGGAGAGTATGTGGCGTATGAACTGAACGCGGAGGAGGACGATTCGGTATGGTCGCGCAGCGAGGTACTGGGACTCGACTTCTACTGGGACGGATGGCGCTTCGACATACGCGACCCGCTGACAGGCCAGACGATAGACGCCGCGGTCAGGGCTGAAGAGCGCGCCAAACGCGCCGAACGTGAGCGAACGCGCGCCGA
>CAZXFX010000100.1:0-6331 GCA_964640295.1 uncultured Dehalococcoidia bacterium
GGTGGCCTGCAGGTGGATACAGGCGACATATCCCACCTGAAACCCACCAGAAGACGCCTGCAAGACACCTGCAGGCTCACCAGAACGATATAAATCGGGGTATATTATTCGCGGAATCTGCATCAATTTGGCAGACGCGTACTTTCTATCATCCCAGGATCGTTTATCCTGAGCTTGTCGAATGATGTCGAAGGATGCCCGTTGAAGGGCGCTGCCAGTCAACTCGCAAGCGCCTTGTAGAACAACCGAAAGACCCCACACCTTACAACTACTGAGTACTGACACCCCGCACATCCGGAGGTTCATCATGGCAAACAACGGACATCGAACCCACATCTACGTCGGACTCGCAGGAGAAGGCGACAACATCGCCGAGGGCGGACTGCTGCGCCGCGCCGAGGGCGAGAGCGAATGGCAAAGCGCCACGAACGGCCTGCCCGCTCATCCACAGGTGAGGGCGCTGCTTGTCCATCCCGACGACCCCTCGATCATATACGCCGGAACGCAGTCGGGAGTCTATCGCAGCGACGACCGAGGCGACCACTGGGAAGCGCTCGAATCGCCCCGCGCGGGAATGGATGTCTGGTCGCTCGCCTTCCATCCGTCCGATCCCGACATCATCTACGCCGGCTACGAACCCTGCGCCATATACCGCACCGAAAACGGCGGCGAGTCCTGGTCCGAGATGAACACGGACAGAGTCGCCTTCCCCAACGTGACCACCTATATGCCGCCGCTCGCCAAGCGCGTGATAGGAATCGTGGCCGACCCGTCGGATCCGTTGGATATGTACGCCTCCATCGAAGTGGGCGGACTGCTTGCGTCCCGCGACGGCGGCGAAAGTTGGGACTCGATAACTGACGGCCTCTATACTGAGAATCATACCGTTGACTTGCACGGCGTTCAGGTAAGTTCGGCGGCGCCCGGGACCGTGTTCATCATCGCGCAGGTAGCGATGTTCAGGAGCCGCGACCGCGGACGTCGCTGGGAGCATATCCGGTTCGGCGAGATGTTCCCAGGCGGCTCATATTGCCGCGGCCTGATAGTCGCGCCGGACGATCCCAGTACACTCTATCTGGCGGCGGGCGCGGGCGGAGGCGGCGCGCCTCCGGGGACCCAGGAGGCGGGCGCCCTGTTCCGCAGCCGTGATACCGGCGAGACGTGGCGGCGCGTAGAAATTGGCGACACGCCCCCAAGCCGTATGTTCCAGATAGCGATAGACGGAGCCGCGCCGTCCAACGTCTATTGCTGCACAGGATACGGCCACTTCTACGCCAGCGCCGACGGCGGCGAAACATGGAACGGATCGGAACTGCCGGTCCAACTGTCGCGCGGCAGGCACGTCTATCCAATGGTGGCAGGATGAGTCCATGACTCATATATACTGTAATAACCGTACCCAGTACAGTCAGAGCGTCACGGAATAGCCTGTATCAATTTGGTAGGTGAGTAATTACTGGTTAGTCGGGTTTTCTGCGCGGGGCGATGTTTGTTCAGCGCGTCACCAGCTAAACTGATACAGACTCTTTAGAATTTGGTCGGAGGATTGGATCACCCCCAGCCTGGCCTTCCTCCGTCAAGGTTGTCCGCGGTGTCCACGCCCACGCTTTAGTCTAGTGGTATGGCGACTGATATTCTGGGTTCGTCGCCATAGGCGCGGGTGGTGTGTCCCTGACCGGTTAGGTCGTCGGCGAGCATGACGTCGCCCGCTCCGAAATAGCGCAGCGTGCCGTCGCCGAGTCCGATTTCCACCTGACCGGACAGCGTTATGATGAACTGTCGGCGCGGCGCGACGTGCCAGTCTATGAACTTGTCCGGCTCGTCGTACCTGAACATGACGCCGGTGGCCGTCTTGAGCTCTCCCCACGGAAATTCGCCCGTGTCCATGTCCAATTCCTCAAAGTGGGATTGTCCATCTTCGCCAGTGTATAGTCTTGTAACCATTAGATTCCTCCCTGAAATCTGTATTCCGGAGACTATTCTACAACAGACAGAAGGGGAGTATTGTGAGACAATCGCGTAGATTTTAGGCAACAAAGCGATATTGCCTATAGCGAGGCACAAGGATTGTACAGATGAAGATCAAGCAAGTCAGAGCCGTAGAGTTGAACATTCCGAGGACGCCGCCGAAATCGGCGTCGCGTCGGCCAAACTGGAATACGCATGCAAGGCGCGCGCTGCCCATCAACAAATATCCCGAATTCTCCAGGCTTCACGGTCAGATGCCCGGCGCGAACACATCCGCCGACGTCTGGGTGCAGGTTATCGCCGAGGATGGCACATGGGGCTTGGGGCAGTGCAGCTTTGGCGAGCCGACAGCCGCGCTGGTTGACTACCACTTTGGGCCGCTGCTGGAAGGACGGGACTGCATGGCGCTGGAGTACCTGAACGACCTGATGTGGCGCTCCACCCAGAGATTTGGCGCGGGCGGACTGGCGACCGTCGCTCAGTCCGGCGTTGACCTGGCGCTGTGGGACCTGAAGGGCAAGTTGTTGGGACAGCCCGTGTATTCGCTGATAGGCGGGCCATGCCGCGACAAGGCGCTGCTCTACTGCACGTCGGACGATTTGGATTGGTCGAAGGAGCTTGGATTCAAACACTTCAAGGTGTCCAATCCGGCGCACTACGACGAAGGCATAGACGGCATAAACATCGTGGAAGAGAAGATAGCCAACGCGCGAGAAATCGTGGGGCCGAGCGCGGAACTCATGTACAACCCGGTTATGAGCTTCAACGTGGAGTTTGCCGTCAGGCTTGCGGAGCGCCTTCGCCCCTACGGATTGAGGTGGCTGGAAGAGCCGCTTATTCCGACCGATCTGGAAGGGCATATCGAACTCAAGAAGGCGATCAACTGGGTGCCGCTCGCCACGGGCGAAGACCATCACGGACGCTGGACATTCAGGCAACTCGTGGAGCGTCGGGCGGTTGACGTTCTTCAGCCGGATATGAAATGGTGCGGCGGCCTGTCGGAGGCGCTGAAGATATACACGATAGGAGAGGCGGCGGGTATCATAACCATTCCGCACGCGGCGGCGGCTTCGCCATGGGGACAGCACTTCGCGATCTCCATGCCCGAATCGCCCATGGCCGAGTTCTGGATGGGAAGCGATCCGGGCATACCGCTAGAGGAGGTATGCCCGATACCGGGTATGCCGATGCCGAAGAACGGCTACGTGAAGCCGTCCGACGCGCCTGGATTCGGCATGGAGATCGCGGAGGAGTGGATCGCGCCTTGGGATCACATAGCCGCCATGCGGATGAGAAGGCTTCTTTGAGCTTCGAGCGGGGCTAAGCGCCCGGCGCGCTCGCCTGGGCGATGAAGCGCGAAACCTCGAAGTTGAATACATCCGGGTTTTCGAAGTAAACGGAGTGTCCACAGCCGGGAACTCGGAGTACCTCCGACCCGGGTATATACTTTGACGCCGTCTCGATTACGTGAGGCGGCGTTAGATCGTCTTCCTCGCCGACGATGAACAGGGTGGGGACTCTGAGGTTGGACAGGTCCGCGGCGGTCGGGCCGCCGCTCATAACGCCTGAAATGTCGGGTCTTGGAGGGTTGGTGCGCGAGATCTGAAGATACAGGTTCGCCTTTTCGGGCTCGCGCGCTCCAAATCCGGGCGCGAGGGCGCGAAAGCCTATCTCTCGCGTCGAGGTCTGCTTCGCTCGCCAGTCGGACAGCGCTTGCTCGACTTCCGGCTCGCCCATGCCGCCCGTCGTGTCGGCAAGCATCAAGCTTCGCGTCCGCGCAGAGTGTTCGACGGCGAACCCAAGCGCGGTCCTGCCTCCCATGGACTGCGCCACCAGATGCGCCGATTCAATGGCAAGGTATCTGAGCAGCACATCGAGGTCATCGACGAAGGATTCCATCCCAGGTCCATTAGGCGAGTCGAGTGAGTTCCCGAATCCTCGATGGGAAAAGGTGACGCAGCGATAGTTCTTCGAGAAGTACGGTATCTGCTGCCACCAGGAGAGCAGATTGCCTCCCGCGCCGTGGCAGAACACTATCGCTTCATCTCCTTCGCCATATTGCTGATAATCAATCTGTATTCCGTTTATGGGCGCCCGCGCCATGATTCACCTCGGTCGATCAATCAGTGTCTTATATGCTTAGTGTAGGATATTGTAGCATGGGCGGTAATATCTACCATGGCATGCCGTTCCAGAATCTGTATTGGGTTAGCCGCGCCATACTGAGAGAACATAGAGAGGCGCAGAAAGCCCTACCAACCACCAATGACTAACCGCGCTAAAGGATTTGCCAACAATGCCGACATTCGTTTACGTAACCGCATCGGGCGACGACAAGATAGTGATATTCAGCCAGGATGAGGAGTCCGGCGAACTGGAAAAGCAAGGAGAGGTTCAGGCGGATGGGCGTCCGGCGCCGCTGGCGACCGACCCGCAGAGCCGCTTTTTGTACGTGGCGAGACGAGACGCCAATAAGCTGTCGAGCTACTCGATAGATCCGCAGACCGGCGATCTGGAACTGATGGGCGTGGCGGATCTGGAATCAGACCCCAACTATCTGGCGACCGACAAGACCGGTCGCTGGCTTCTATCCGCCTACTATCTGGCTGGCAAGTGCGCCGTTCATCCTATTGACGAAATCGGGGTAGCTCAGTCGCCGCCCGTGGAGTGGCGCGCCACCGGACAGGGAGCGCACTCGATGCAGACGGACGGGTCGAACCGGTTCGCGTTCGTGCCTCATATTGGCGGCGGCAATGGCGTGAACTCCATATTCCAGTTTCTGTTCGATGAGGAGACGGGGACGCTCACTCCGAACGAGCCGGCTGTCGTTCCGCAAGACGGCGATCTGGGTCCCAGGCACTACTGCTTCCATCCGTCGTTGGACGTTCTCTACTTTTCCAATGAACAGGGATGCAGCGTGACCGCGTACAATTTCGACGCCGACGCCGGAACGCTGTCGGCGTTCCAGACGGTTTCCACGCTGCCGTCGCTCTGGAGCGGCAGGAATTCGTGCGCGCAGATTCGCGTATCGCCGTCCGGAAATATGCTGCTCGCGCCGAACAGGGGGCATGACAGCGTGGCGTGCTTCCGCATTGACGGCCAGTCCGGGAAGTTGACGCGGACGGCGATAGTTCCGTCCGAGCCTGTGCCGCGCGCGCTGAACCTCGATCCGGCGGGCAATTTCCTTTACGTGGCTGGTCTGGATTCGGGCAAGATAGCGGCCTACAAAGTGAACGAGGCTTGGGGCGGCATAGACCGCATCGCCACCCATGACGTGGGGCGCGAACCGATGTGGATTCTGCCGGTGAGGGTTGGGGAGGAGTGACCGGCCCGCTTAAGAGTGCTGAAATGGGGTTTGTTGATTGTGAGGTTCGTCCATTTCATGGAGGCGCAGTATCTAGGCACGGTAGGTCTTAGCGTCCCGCAAACCCCATTCTCCTTTGGACTCAGGATTACCCCATAACTTCTCCTACTAACGAGGTGTGCCAGCCTATTGTAGCCAATATCGCCGTGTATCAACTCCGTATTCTGCTCGGCGGCTGGATAGCCGGAGTAGCAGTCTCCATGAATGGCAACTACCATCTTGCCCTGATAATCTGAGTCATATCCAGCGTAGCTGGGTGTTTAGTATAGTCTTGCCCAAGCGCGCCGACAGGCTGCTTAATACCTGATGGGAGAGGAACACCTAGTGTATGGAACAAAGGCTTTCGATGCGGGAGTAGTAGAGGCCTAGCGGAGGTTATATTATTTTCATTTGACTATGACGTGAAGTACTCAGCGCACTCTTCGCTTTTAGTTATGTTAATGGATTCCTGCCAATAAAATGCGACTGCGTCACTCTGAAGTGGTATAAGAGAACATCAACGCTCCCCTGCGATATCGGCAAGCGCAGCCTTCATTGCTTGAAAGCACAGCTTGGCAGTATGTTCGTCTGGCGCGAATCCAGATTGCATCTGCTGATAGGGATGGATGTAGTTCCTAAAGTCCCTCAACTCGTGGCTAAATTTCTTGGTGTCTAGTTTCAGTAACCCAACGTCATAGGCCACGTCTATTGACTCAGAAAGTGTCCACTCGTGGTAAGGGTGCTCAATGGATTCACCTGAATTGGTTTACAAGGTATCGAGTTGGGCTATTCGACGAGATTCAACACTCTTATCTTAGACCGTATGGTTCGAACTTTCAAGCGAATCGTTGTCATGTAACCGTCCCATAGTCGGTGGGCGAATTTGGAGCATGGATAATGGAGTCAAGCCATTGGAAGGTAGACAATGTTTGACTAAGCAGCGATAAGGTCACTCATGTTCAGATCTTCTCCGCCGCTCCACGCCCACTGCGTCAGTCCCAGTCCATTCATCATTCCCCC
>CAZXFX010000101.1:0-5959 GCA_964640295.1 uncultured Dehalococcoidia bacterium
GCGAAAGACGAGCGCGACTGGAGCTGGAGGCCAAACTTCGCGCGATGGAAGAGCGCGGAGATGATGACGAGGAAGATCAACCCCATTCCTGACACGCGCTGTCCGCGCCTCCCTGTTCCCAAACGCAACTCCATCATAATCATGGACAGCTTGGACGCAGCCGCGGCGCATCCGATTCTATATCTGAATTCACGAATCACAAAGATTGCGGTTCGTGAATCAGGCGTCCGTCCGCCAAACTCAATGCAGATTTGCGGCACATTCGTTTTACTTGTAGGAGTTTCGCGTTGAGCATATAATGTTGGGCGCGCGCGTTTTCAATTTCATCATAGTCTTAACGAGCGACGCCGTTCTCTGATTTGCGCGCCATCATTGGATCTGAACGGAAAGAGACCAGAAAGTTAGAGTCCTATCTGTAAATGACCACGAGCAAGCGTGACTATTACGATGTGCTGGGCATATCTCGCAACGCTACGGAAGAGGAGATAAAGAAGGCGTTCAGAAAGCTGGCGCTGGAGTTTCATCCTGACCGCAACAGGAGTGAGGGCGCGGAGGACCGCTTCAAAGAGGTCAATGAGGCGTATCAGGTGCTCTCTGACACGCGCAAGAGGGCCTCTTACGACAGGTTCGGACACTCGGGCGTCAGTGGCAACGGTGGAAGAGGCTTTGACGGATTCGACGCGGGAGCGGGCGGATTTGGAGACATATTCGACGCGTTCTTCGGCGCTGGTTTTGGCGGTCAGACCCAGGCGCGTCCGAACGCGCCTCGGCGCGGAAACGACCTTCGCGCGTTCGTCTCGACCACATTCGAAGAAGCCGTGTTCGGCGTCGAGAAAGAGATCGAGATCGAACGCATAGATGTCTGCTCTCGCTGCAACGGCTCGCGCGCCGAAAGCGGCTCAAGCGTCACTATGTGTTCCAACTGCTCCGGGTCTGGGCAGGTTCGCCGCTCCCAACAGAGTTTCTTCGGACAGTTCGTACAGGTTACTACGTGCGGCTCATGCAGAGGCGAGGGCAGCGTCATAGACGACCCGTGCGGCCAGTGCCGAGGCGCGGGGCGAGAACGTCGGAAGAGAAAGCTTGCGGTCACGATACCCGCGGGCGTGGACGACGGCGTACAGATTAGACTGAACAGGGAAGGCGAAGCGGGAACCAACGGAGGACAGCCCGGAGACCTATATGTAGTCGTCAGAGTCCAAGACCACCAACTCTTCGAGCGACACGATACAGACATTCATCTGCCTCTTTCTATTTCCGTTTTGCAGGCTACCTTGGGGGCGGATGTGAAGGTTCCAACTCTGGACGGGGAAGAGGAACTTACTATCCCGCCCGGCACGCAGCCCGGCGATGTATTCACAATCAGAGGCAAGGGCGTTCCATTCATCCAATCTAGTAAACGCGGCGACCAGATAGTGACCGCCATGGTCGAAATTCCCACGTCGCTCAACGACGAACAGCGCCGCCTCTTCGCGGAACTGGCGGAGTCTATGGGAGAAAAGGATGTTGGCGGCGGCGGCAAAGGACTCTTTGGCAAGTTCAAAGACGTATTCGGAAATGAGTAGATGGCGTCTGACTGGATAGAACTCAGCATTGAGACTCCGCCCGAATATGTAGAGCCGCTGACTGAAATCTTCTTTCGATATGGGGAGGGCGGCGTAGCCGTCGAACAGCCTGGCGGATTCAACCCGGACGAAGGCGAAGAGCCGCCAACTCCCGACCGCGTGACAGTCAAGACATATCTTCCGAGAGACGCCTCCGCCGATAGCCGCCGCGCCCAGATAGACGTCAGCGTTCGGCTGGTCGCTCACCTTGCGCCGGTGTCTGAACTGCGAGAGCGGCTTGTTTCCGAAGACGATTGGCGGGATAACTGGAAGGAGTTCTTCTACACGCTGCGCGTCGGAAAACGGATAGTGATCTGCCCCACATGGCGCGAGCATGACCCCAAACCGGACGACGTTGTGGTTAATCTCGATCCTGGCATGGCTTTCGGAACGGGACACCATCCCACTACTCGAATGTGCCTGGAGACGATTGAGCGAATAATGCCCAGGGGGGCGAATGTACTGGACCTGGGATGTGGCTCGGCGATACTGTCAATAGCCGCTCGAAAACTGGGCGCGGAGAGGGTGGTCGGACTCGAAATAGACCCAATTGCCGCAGGCGCGGGATACTTCAACGTCGGGATGAACGATCTGCGAGACAGCGTGGATATAGTGAAAGGGACTCTGCCGAGTCCGAGGGCGCCCGCGGAACATTTCGATCTCATAGTCGCCAACATATCCGCAAAGGTGGTCATTGACCTGGCCGGGCGCATCGCCGAGTGCGCCGCGCCCGGGGCCAGGGTAATCGCGTCCGGCATCATCGAGAAACACGTCCCCGATGTGACTGAAGCGCTCGAAGCCACAGGAATGAAGATAGAAGACCGAATCATTGACGGTGATTGGATAGCGCTGATAGCATCGGTCTGATTCCTTGGGCATAGATTGCCTGGACGAAGAGTATTATTGATTGGCTAAGCGAAATCGAAACCAGCACAAGAAACAGCAGCGCGCCCTTCAGAAACGGACGAAGCGAAAGCGGAAACTGGCTCGCAAGCAGTCTCAGAATAGTGTGGGAGTCAATCCGCGCAAACTGCTCAGAACGGCGCGCGAGTTCTCCGTCGAGGGCGCGTGGGCGCAGCGCGAATGGCAAAGCCACGGCATCGCGCATATCTTGTTCGCGCGGACTCAGCCCAACGACGACATCATCTTCGGAGAGTATCTCGTTGACTACCGCTGCATGGGAATCAGGAACGCAAGCTACTCTTCCAATATAGACAGGGAAAGTTTCTACAACAGCCTGATACCGTATCTATACCAAGGCGAGCCGCCGATCGATTTAGAGACGAATTTAGCCCATGAGATCATTTGGGGAGCGGTTGAGTACGCCGAGGGTTTCGGATTCGACCCGCCGCGCCGCTTCCAGGACGCGAGCCTCATTCTGGAACCCGCCGACGCGCTTCCGCGCAATGGCAATATCGAGTTTGGGCATGCTGGCGACCCGCTATACGCTCCATTTCCCGATGACGACCAGGCCGCCGTCATTCGCAAACTGATATACTCGGTCGGGCTCGGCAACTTCTACTACGTGCCGCCGGGCGGCAATATCCCGCCCGATGTAGTGGAACTCATGGAGGCGGAGATGGAGAAGATGGGAATGGGGGAGGAAGCGGAAGAGTCTTCGATATGGACGCCCGATCTTCAGAGCCAGGGAGTGGACGCTCAATCCGGCCTCTGGGTTCCCGGACAGTCGCCTGGTCCAGAGCGCGAAGATGAACAAGCCGAACAACCCGCTCTCTGGACGCCCGGTCGATCCTGACGGCTGAGCGATATGCATCGCTTCTTTCTCGACCCGACCAACATCCGCGGCGACGCGGTCGCTTTCCCCCAAGACATCTCTCGACAGGTCAGCCGCGTTTTGCGGATGTCGCCCGGCGACCAGGTCGCCGTCTTGGACGGCGACGGCTGGGAATATACGGTCGCCCTCTCCACCGTGAACGCGACCGACAGCGAGGGGCGGATAATCGGCAAGCGCGAAGGGCGAGGAGAACCCGCCATACGACTCACTTTGTGCCAAGCCCTGATAAGAGCGGAACGATTCGAGTTCGCGCTCCAGAAGTGCGCGGAGCTTGGAGTCGCCCGATATATTCCGACGCTTACTCGCAGAACCGCTCGCCGACACGCGAACACTTCGGCAAACAGGCGTGAACGGTGGCGGCGCATCATCCGAGAAGCGGCGGAGCAGTCGCGCCGTTCCAGACTCCCCATCCTAGATGTCCCTCGAACATTGCAGGAAGCGCTCGAACACGCGCCGAGACCGATCTTGATCGCATGGGAAGGCGAATCGGAGAAGACGCTCAAGTCAGACGTCGAAACTTGGCGAGCTGACGCAATGGATTCGGGCGCGGCTTCCATATTCGTCGGACCCGAGGGCGGATTCGAGCCGGACGAAATCGAACTGGCGCGTGAACACGGCGCTCATGTCTTTGGATTGGGCGCTAGAATCTTGCGATCCGAAACCGCCGCCATCGCCCTGGCCGCGATCATCATGCACGAACTGGACGAACTGCGCGCGGTCTGACCGCATCTTCCCCACGCGGATGTCGCGCTTTGCGCGAGCGGGCGCGTCGTCGCTGAGTAGAAGACGGCGACGGGATGAGTCTCTGATAGCTCATCCCGCCGCCGTTTCATCGTCGTAAGCTGATTCTATTTTCGAGATTCTAGTCGTCGTCGGCTGGGACGAGTTCTTCGATCTCCTCGAGTATCGAGTAGCCGTTCAGATCATCTTCGTAGTGATGCTTGACCTTTTCGATGTCCACCTCGTCGTTGCGGGCGAATCCCTTGCCGTCGTGGCGGTCATACGGGAACGGCATGAAGCGCTCGAAGTTCTCCATGAAGCGCTGGCGGCTGGGCCTGCGGTCGTAGGGGAACTTGTGATTGTCTTCATGCTCCGGCTCCACGTCCACCAGTTCGTAGTTGCGGCTGCCGAGTCCTATCTCGTGTCCGGTGTTGATGGATGTCACCTCGCTCTGCGAGTGGAACGTGGCGGCGGCGGCTTCGAACTTGCGGTCGCCCGGATGGTGCGCTTCCATGAGTTCGGCTGCTGAGCCGGGCATTCCGGCGGAGCGTTTGGCGGCGTCCACGCAGGCCATGTCAATCGCCACGGCGTCGGTGGAAGCGAAGACTCCCAGGTGCGGGACGATGGGTATGTCGGCGTGGTTGGCGCAGTCGCAGCGAGGCGAGACGTCTATCGCCATGTTGATGTAGCCCACCTTGCCCTTCACAGCCTTCTCCACGCCCAGGCAGGCGTCGGCTATGGCGATGTCCACGGCGTCGAAGTTGACGGACGGGATTTCTAGGATGCCCCTGCTGCCCATGACGCCGAAGCATCCCAGGCAGGTGGCGCACTTCTCGCGCTCCCATTCGATTTCGTCATTCTCATTGATGTGCCAAAGGTTATATGGGCAGCAGTCTTCCAGAATCTCCCAATCGGGCGTATTCGCCTTGCCCTTGAAGGCTTCCGGATGGAAGACGGCGGCGGCTCCGAGTCCGTACTTGGGGTGTCCGCCCATGTGGACGTTGAGCTTGCCGCGCTTGGACTGGGCGCCGATGCCCAGGTTCTTGAGCGCGCCGCCGATGACGCCCATGGAGTGTCCCTTGAAGTGGGTGAGGGCTATCAGCACGTCGGCGGCCGCTATCGCCTCGGCGACGTAGGCTTCCTTCAGCAGGTATCCTTCCGGTATGTCAACTCTGAAGTCCGCCGTGCCGAGCCAGCCGTCGGCGCATACGAACGGGCAGCCGAGCGTGGCGGAACTGTATCCGTTGCGTTCGGCGGTCAGCAGTATGTCGAGCTGGCTGGAGCGGGAGCCGTAAGGAGAGTAGGTGGAGGTCGTCGTGTCGCACACGAAGGGCCTGCCGCCCAGTTCCTTGATTCGGTCCGCCAGCGCCCGCGCGTAGACCGGGCGAAGATACGCGGAATTGTTCCATTCGCCGCAGTGTATCTTGATGGCGACGACGTCATTGGGTTTGATCATGTCTCCCAACTTGGCGGCGTTGAAAACGGTTAGCATCTTCGCTACCAGGCTGGTCTCTGTGGATTCCGAATGCGCGTCCATCCAATAGACTTTGGAGTCAGCCATATTCTCCCTCCCTAATAATATGTCTTGCACTTCCACATAGAATTCCAATCTGTCAAGTGAGATTAACGCAACATCAATATCTTGTCAATGTAGTTGTCGGTTTGTAACCGTCCCATAGTCGGTGGGTGAATTTGGAGCATGGATAATGGAGTCGAGTTACTGGGAGTAAAGGAGGCTCTGACAGCGCGTGTCAGGAATGGGGTTGATATTCCTCGTCATCATCTCCACGCTCTTCCATCGCGCGAAGTTTGGCCTCCAGCTCCAGTCGCGCTCGTCTTTCGC
>CAZXFX010000102.1:0-5765 GCA_964640295.1 uncultured Dehalococcoidia bacterium
AAACCCTAACAGGTTTCCCTGTCTTTTTCTTACACACCGTTTATGGGACGGTTACCAAGAGAGGCGTCACTCCCGAACCTGTATCAGTTTAGGTGGTGATACATTAAAAAACGAACATATACATACGCAGAGTCATTAAAGGCGCTTATGCGCTTTATTGGCGCCAACATCCGTTTAGAACTTAGGGGCATTGTATCTTTGCAAGGTTTAACTGATGGCTAGAAGAACTACCAGACGACGCAAAGCCAATTCCGCGCTGGAAACCGGCCAAATTCCGATGCAGCCGGTAGAAAAGCCCATCCTGTGCAGCCCGTATGAGGAGCCGTCCGAGTATTGGCGCTACGATCAAGAGACGGGAGAGGCGGCTCGCATACCCGGTCGCAGGCCGGCGGGACACTGGTACAAGACCGACCGCGCTATATCCGACCAGCAGGGGCGGCTGTTCACTGAGGAGAACTGGGAGGAACTGCCCTACGTGAATCGCCTGCGCAAGGACGTGAGGCGCTGGCGCGACTCGAACTACCGCAACGCCACCAACGTCACTCGCCAACTGTTACGCCACTGGCGACGTGAAGACAAGATTCGCCGCCTGTTCTTCTGCCAGGTGGAGGCGGTCGAGACGATCATATACCTGGCGGAAATACGCATGGGCGGCAAGCGAACCCAGTTCAGGCCGCGGTTCACGGACGCCGACCTCGCCATGCTGGTTGACGCGCCGCCCGACGAGGCGCTTCCGGCGCTCACGCGGCTCGGCTGCAAGATGGCGACAGGGTCTGGAAAGACGGTGGTAATGGCCATGCTAATCGCCTGGGCGTTCTGCAACAGGGGCCAGCAGCCCAGCGACGAACGCTTTCCGTCCGCCGCGCTCGCCGTCTGTCCCAACCTCACAATCAAGGAGCGTCTCCAGGTTCTGCGGCCCGATAACCGGGAGAATTACTACGAACAGTTCGACATCGTTCCGACACAGCTACGCTCTTTCCTTCAGAGCGGCAGGGTACTCATAACCAACTGGCATCAGTTCGCGCCCGAATCCGAGCGCTCCGAGGGCGGCAAAAGCTACTCAGTGGTCAACAAAGGCCCCGAAAGTCCCGACGCCTTCGCCCGTCGAGTTCTGGGCGACCTCTATGGACGCGGTCCCATCATGGCGCTCAACGACGAGGGACACCACGCATACAGGCCGCTCGGCGCGGGTACGTCGCAGAAGGGTCTGTCGGCAGATGAACGCAGGGAGGCGAAGAGCCGAAACGATGAGGCAACCGTGTGGGTTCAGGGGCTGGACAAGATGAACCAGTCCGCGGGCGTCAAGTTCTGCGTTGACCTGTCCGCTACTCCGTTTTACATCAGGGGCAGCGGACACCCGGAAAGCACACCGTTTCCGTGGCTGGTGAGCGACTTCAGCCTGGTGGACGCCATAGAGTCCGGCATCGTCAAGATACCGAGACTTCCGGTTGACGACACTACGGGAAGGCCTGAGCCGCGCTATTTCAGATTGTGGAAGACCATTGTGGACGAACTTCAGCCGGGTGAACTTCTTCCGGGAAGAGCGCGCAAACCGAAGCCTGAAATCATATACGAAAAGGCTCAGAGCGCGCTTCTCACTCTGGCGGGCCAGTACAAAGAGCGCTTCGACTACATAGAGCAAAGCGCTGAAGGGCAGGACAAGACGCCGCCCGCGATGATAGTCGTGTGCGACAATACCGATATAGCGAAGGTGTTCTTCGAGAAGATTTCGGGCGAAACCACCCAGGAAATTCCCAATCAAGGAAAGGGATCCAAAAAGAAGCGAGTGGTGGCCATCTATCAGGATGGGGAAGTCTTCCCCGAACTGTTCTCCAACAGTGAAGACGATAGGCGAACCTTGCGCATAGATTCCAAGATGCTCGCCGACGCCGAATCCGGCAAAGCAGCAGGCGGAGACGCTCAGAAGTTGCGCCGTATTGTTGATACCGTCGGTAAGCCGGGCGAACCGGGTGAACGACTAAGGTGCGTTGTATCCGTTCAGATGCTCAACGAGGGTTGGGACGCCAACAACGTCACTCATATCCTCGGACTCCGCGCTTTCGAGAGCCAACTGCTCTGCGAACAGGTGGTTGGGCGCGGACTTCGCCGCATAGACTATACTCCCGACCCTGAAACCGGTCTGCTTACCGAGGAGTACGTTGACATTTACGGCATTCCCTTCTCGGTAATTCCCTACAAGGGGAGGCCAACCAAGAAGAAGGAGCCAGACGACAGGCCCAAGAACCATGTCCGCGCTTTGCCAGAGAGAGAACAGCTTGAAATTCGCTTCCCTGTGGTCGAAAGCTATGCATTCGCGCTCAAGAAGAACATCATCAAGGCAGATATAGGGAGCATGGAAGAATTCCGAATAGAGCCGTCCGATGAACCGACGGCAGTGTTCGTCAAGCCGCGCGTCGGATATGAGTTCGGCGAACCTACCCTGTTCGGCCCGGGAGATTTCGAGAATCAGGACAGAGCGGAGTTCTACGCCAGTTCGCACATACAGAAGATCAAGTTCCAGATAACGCGGCGTGTAGTGGATGGTCTGTTAGGACTCGGCGGAGGGCAAAACGATCACGCAAGGATAGTCGCTTCGCGCCACCAACTGTTCCCGCAGGTTTATCGCTGCGTGGACCGGTACATAGAAACGAAAGTGGACTTCGCGGGCGTCAATCCGTGCGAACTTGGGCTGGAGCGATATATGAGACGAGTCTCAGACCGATTGCTCGACGCGATAGTTCCTGACGATGAAAGCGGCGAGCAGCCACTCATGCCCATACTCAATCGGTACAAGCCCATAGCAACCAGCGCGGAAGTGGATTTCAAGACCGTCAAGAGCGTTCACGCCACCGCCAAGAGCCACGTCAACCAGGTTGTTCTGGATAACCAGACTTGGGAAAGCGCCGCGGCCTTTCGTCTGGAACAGTCGCCAGTGGTCAGACGCTACGTCAAGAACGACCATCTAGGTCTCAGCATTCCCTATGAGTATGAGGGTGTCGGCCACTACTACGAACCTGATTTTCTGGTCGAACTCACCAACGACACCACCCTGATAGTCGAGATAAAAGGCTATCAGGACAGCCAGGATTCCGCCAAGCACGAGGCCGCGCGACGGTGGATTTCCGCCGTCAACAACTGGGGTCAGCTAGGCAAGTGGGAATTCCACGTATGCCGCGATCCGCAGACACTCGGTCAATACTTGGAGTCGGTGTCGGCGGTGTATAACTAACGTTCGGCTGCGCTGATGTCTCTGCGCTACATTGTCTTGTGGCCGGATGGGGCGTAGGCGGCGAGGTTTGGGTTTCCGGGGAGGAATTCCGCCCTGCCCTTCGGTCGGCGCATCATCCCGTTTTCGACGATTATCTCGCCGCGCTGCATCGTCATTATCGGCCTGCCGGTCACTTCCTTGCCCTCGAACATGGTGAAGTCGGCTATGCAGTGCTGCTCGGCGGCAGACAGGGTGTGTTCGATGGAGGGGTCGAACAGGACGATGTCGGCGTCCGAACCGGGGTCCAGCGAGCCTTTCTGCGGGTAGATGCCGAATATCTTGGCCGGGTTCTCGCACATTACCTGGACCAGGCGCGGAAGCGTTATCCGACCCATGTTCACGCCTTCGTGATAGGCGACGCAGAGCATCTGCTCCGCCCAGTTGCCGCCGAACGTGGCGTCGAATATCGAGGTTTCGGCGTCCGGGTCGGTCTCCGCGTCATAAGACGCCTTCTGGGACTTCTTGTGTCCGCAGAAATCGCTCGCTATCGTGTCTATGAGGTGAGATGAGAGCCCGTGCCACATGGCGTCGTTGTCCTCGCGCTCGCGCAGGGGCGGCCCTATCTTGGCGAGCGCGCCGAAGTCGAGCATCTTCTGGTTGGTGAGGTCGAGGTACTGCGGGCAGGTTTCGCCGAACAGGTTCATGTCTTCGCCGCGGAAGCGCTCCAGCACGGGTATCATCTCTCGCGCGGACAGGTGAACGATGTAGAGCGGGCAGTCGGTGACCTGGGCGTAGGTGGCGGCGCGGTTGGCGGCCTCGATTTCCAGTATGCGCGGCTGCGACGGCGCGTAATGCTCGCGTCCGGTATTGCCCTCCTCTATCGCCTTGTCCACCAGGTAGTCAATGCAGTAGCCGTTCTCGGCGTGGACCATGGCGATGCCGCCGCGCTCGGAGGCGAGTTCCATCGCCTTGAGCATACGCTCGTCCGGCATCATCATGCCGCGGCGGGGATACGTCATGTACATCTTGAATGAGATGACACCCATGTCCATCATCTCAGGCACCTGCTCCTCCACGTCGTCGTCGCCGAGCAGGATGGCGTGGATCGCGTAGTCCAGGTATGACGTCTCGGCGGCCTCTTCCTTGAACTCGCGTATCATGTCCGAGACGGTGCCCTCCACGCCCTCGCGTCGCCTGTTCGCTATGAACGGAATGACCGTGGTTATGCCGCCGAACGCCGCGCTGAGCGAGAACGTCTCTATCCTGTCGGCATATACGGGATGGTTGTGGGCGTCCACGATGCCGGGCATGACATACAGTCCGGAGGCGTCAATCACGCGGCGCGCGTCGGCGTCCCCGTATCGCCCGTCGTCGGCGCGAATCTTGCCGTCCTTGACTATGATGTCCTTTCTGACTATGCCTGTGCCGCGGACAACCAGTCCGCCCCGAATGATGTAGTCTGCGTTTCGGTCGCTCATATGACACTCCTGGCGAAATAGTCATCGGTTATCAGTTGCGTTCGGGTGTGGATTGTATCACAGCGCGTCTCTCAGCGATTTTTAGTTATCCGAGAACTGTTCTGGGTCGTCTCGCCGACGCTCTTCCACCAGCCTGCGGAGCTTGGCTTCCGCTTCGAGTCGCGCTTCTCTTTCACTCTTGGCGCGTTCTTCGGCGGCGGTGGCGCGGATTCGCTCAAGCTCAGTTTGTTCTTCGGCGTTGTCTGCGCGGGTCCGCTCAAGCTCGGCAAGTTCTTCGGCGCTGTCTGCGCGTCCTTCGGCGCTGTCGGCACGGGTTCGCTCAAGCTCGGCAAGTTCTTCAGCGCTGTCAGCGCGTTCTTCAGCGGCGTCTGCGCGGGTTCGCTCTCTCTCAGCTACGAGATCGGGGTCTATCGTCTGACCTGTCAGCGGATCGCGTATGTCGAAGCGCTCTCCGTCCCAGTAGAAGTCGAGGCCCAAAACATCGCTGCGAGACCACACCGAACCGTCCGGTCCCACGTTCAGTTCATACGGAACATACTCGCCGTCCACCAGACGCTCTCCCATCAGAGCGGCGCCGTACAGGTCGCCTCCCGTCGGATCGAACTTCCAGTACTCACGCGCTCCCAGCCTCGCGTACACGTCGCGCTTATGCCCAAGGTCGTTGGACGCCGTGCTCGGAGACGCCACTTCCATGACCACGTCCGGCGGCTTGTTCACCTCCCACAGGAAATAGTTGGGGAACTCATAGATGAAATCGGGGTCCGTATCCAGCGCGACTATGCCGTCCGGACTGAGCTTCTCTTTCGCATCGAACCGATTCCAGAAGATGAATCCTCCCGCTCCGACGAACACGTTCTTTCCTCTGAACCAGCGTCTCAGCATGAACAGCAGCAGGGTAATGGTCGGTTCTTGTTGCATTCCGTCCTCTATCGGTTCCGGTTCTTCATAGAAAGCGTCGGGCAGTGTCTGTACATCGGCGGCCACTTGCGTTGTCATCTAAAGCCTCCGGGGTTCGTCGAGTCGCGGTTCCGACCCGTATTTCGTCCGACCATTATACAGTATGAGGACTGGGCGGGCTG
>CAZXFX010000103.1:0-5753 GCA_964640295.1 uncultured Dehalococcoidia bacterium
GGCGGTGTCGTGGTATATCTGGAAGGCTTCCTTAGTTGGGCCGAGCCTGGTGGCGAGCATGATGTAGGGAATGCGGTTGGTGGCGGCCCACACGAGCGAGTCGCGGCTTACGACACCGGGCAGCCAGATGGGCGGGTGCGGCTTCTGGTAGGGGCTGACCCATGGGTTGACGTAACGGTAGTTATAGTGCTTGCCTTCCCACCGGAAGGGGCCGGGCGTCGTCCACGCCTTGACTATGAAATCGTGCGCTTCCTGGAAGCGCTCCCAATTGTAGGGAGGGGGCGAGTTGTGGGCGACGCTTTCGCGTCCCGTGCCGCGCACCCAGCCGGACACGAGCCTGCCGCGCGAGATCATGTCTATCATGGCGAGCTGCTCGACAAGCCAGAGCGGGTCGTCCCAGATGGGCAGGATGTTGCCGAGCAGAACTATCTTGGCGCGGTTGGTTATCTTGGCGAGTATGGAGGCTTCGACGTTCATGGCGCCGCCCATGCAGAAGGGAGTGCTGTGATGTTCGTTGAGCATGATGCCGTCGAAGCCCATTTCTTCGGCATAGACGCGCTCGTCGAGGTATCGGTTGTAGAGGTCTGAGCCGACCTGGGCGTCGTATATCTCGTTGCTGAGCGTGAGGTCTTTGATGGGCAGTCCGGTCGCGCCGAAATAGCCGGACTCAGGGTCCTGGTACGGTCTTTCGGTGAAGTGGCCTATGAACATGGCGGGGCCTCCTCTTGGAGTAGTATCTGATTCTGGCGCAGTGTATCAGCTTAGGGGTTAGTTGTCAGTCGCTGGTGATTGATTGAGCCTGTATCAAGTTAGTCGGCGCGCCACCTTGCGCAAAAGTCCCTTCCACCTTGATACGGGGAAGGCTGGGATGGGGGCGATCCAGTTCCTACAACCAAATTAACACAGGCTCAAGCGCCAAACCTTCCGCCAAACCTTCATTGTAGTGGCTTCTAGCGGCGTGCTATAATCCCCCGTAGAAATCCCCCATGAGATTCAGGAGAACTCGTTTGACTTCGCAACGGATACGAGACTATGAACTGGTGATGATACTCAGCCCGGAGGCTACCGAGTCGGAAGCGGCGCAGACAGTGAAGCGCATATCCGACATAATTAGCGGAGGCGGAGGAAGCATATCCCAGCAGGAAAACTGGGGAATCAGGCGCCTGGCTTACCCGATACAGCGCTTTGTCGAAGGCAACTACTTCGTTACGCGCTGCCGCATGGAGGCGCAGGCGGCGGCGGATCTGGATAAGACGCTGAACGCGGCTCAAGACGTTATGCGTCATCTCGTATTCAAGCTCGAAAAGTCCGAGATAGCGGCAATGGAAGCGCAGGCGGAACGTCAGCGACAGGAGCTTGCCAAGCAGGAAGCGGAAGCGCGAGCGACCGCCGCGCGCGAAGCGAGAGAGCGGGAAGAGGTCGCCGCCCGAATGGCAGCCGAAAGGGAAGCGCGTGAACGCGCCGAAGCGCAGCCGGAACCTCAGGCGTCGGCGGAAGAGGAAGCCGAAACAGACGCTTCGGATGATGCTGATGAGTCTCCCGAAGAGCCTGCCCCAGCCGCGCAAGAGCCGCAAACCCCCAGTTAGCGCCCATCGAACCTGTTTCGAGCCGCCCCTAATAGCGCTCCAAGCGTGTTCAGACACGTTCCATAGGATAATAACCATGTACAACAAGATAACCATAATCGGCAACCTGGGTAGTGTGCCCGAAATGCGATATACACCCAGTGGATCGGCGGTAACCAGCTTTAGTGTAGCTACTAACAGGCGATATACCCGGAATGGTGAAACTGTTGACGAAACCGAATGGTTTAGGGTAAACGCTTGGGGACGCCTCGCCGAAACCACTAACCAGTATCTGGAGAAAGGTAGCCTTGTGTACGTAGAGGGCAGGCTTAGCAGCCGCCCATGGCAAACACAGGATGGCCAGTTACGGGCGGGAAATGAGGTATTCGCTCAAGAGATCAAATTTCTCCCAAGAGCGGGACAAGCTCCCGGCGGCGGCCCAGGATACCCCGGCGACGGCCCGCCAGCAGACGACGAAGACGATCTGCCCTGGTAATCCCAAACGGGCATGACGCATAGAGAACTACGCTCACCCCGGAAACGCCCGACGTTTCCGGCCCAGCGAAAACTGACGACACTTCATAGCGCGTAATACAAGGTGAGTTGATATGACGACGCAGCAGACAGGAAGACCCCCTTCACAGGGAACTCGGCCACAGGGGTCTCGCCCCCCATCGCAGGGGAACAGGCCCGGCGGTGGCGGAGGCTATCGCCCAGGCGGTGGCGGCAGACCCGGAGGCGGAGGCTATCGCCCAGGCGGTGGTGGCAGACCCGGAGGCGGAGGCAGACCCGGCGGTGGCGGCAGACCGTTCCGGCGCGGCAGGCCACGCTACTATAGCCGCAGAAAGATATGCGGCTTCTGCGTTGACAAAATCGAATATATTGACTACAAGGACACCGACCGCTTTCGCAGGTACATGACCGACAGATGGAAGATAGAGTCTCGCCGCAAAACCGGGGTGTGCGCCAAGCACCAGCGCGCCATGTCCACTGCCATAAAGCGCGCCAGGCACCTCGCGCTCATTCCGTTCAGTCCCGATCACGCCGGCCCGCAGATGCGATGGTCCAGATAGGCGCGACCCCACCACGCAGACTGTGATATTCGAACGCATTTCAGGGTTGAACAGTGGTTGACGAAGCTCGCCAAACGCCAACGCGACGAACGGCAAGAGCGGACAGACGCAGAATCGCGGCGGAACGTTCGCCCGAAGAACGCCGCCGCCGCCGTCTGGCCCTCATCATTATCGGCGTTCTCCTGCTTGTCATAACGGGGATCGTCGTCGCCGGATATGTCATGATATTCGTTCTGCCCCCGCAGCAACTCATCGTGCGCGTGGACGACGTGGTTTACACCCGCGGAGACATGGTGAAGCTTCTGCGAATACGACAGAAAGCGCTTGAACTCGATAACTCCCAGCAGGGACTCAGAACGACGGACGACATACTCCAGGCGCTTCAGGTAATCGTCGAAAATGAAATCATCGCCCAGGTCGCGCCGTCCAATGGCATATCGGTCTCCCGCGATGAAGTGGAAAATAACATACGCAGATCCATGGCCCCGTCCGAATCCGAGTCGCTCGGCAAATCATCGGCGCAGATAGAGCGCGAATACCAGGAGCGCTATCGCCAATTCCTAAATTCGGCGCAGGTCAGCGAAAGCGAACACCGCGATCTGGTGAGAAAGGCGATCCTGCGCGAGAAATTCCGCCAGTTCGTCGGCGACCAGGTTCCAGTCTTCGGCGAGCAGGTGTACCTGCACCGCATAGCTATGGGCTACCAGGACGAAATAGACATCATGCAGACCAAGTACGCCGACTTGCTTGGCGACGACAGAAGCCCCGAACACATCCGCAACACCATCAGGCAGGTTTCGAGCGAGTTCTCAAGAGACCCGGACACTATCCGGAGCAAGAGCGATATGGGCTGGTTGCCCCTCGGCATCCTCGAAGACTATGAGCGCGGCTTCTGGGAGCTGGAACTGGGCGAACTGTCCGAAGCGACCCCAAATGTCGAAAATCCCCAGCTTTCGTTCTTCTTCGTACTGTCGGACCGACAGGAAGTGCTCGAGATAAGCCGTATCAACAGAGACCAACTGAAGACGAACGCGCTTCAGGACTGGGTGAACGAGGAGCGTCAGAACCACGACGTTTACGCCACCTTCAACTCGGAAATCTACGCATGGTTCGTCGAACAGCTTCGCGTGAGCGCCAGTACCACACCCACGCCCGCTCCCGCCGACCCGCTGCAAGGATTGCTCGGAGGACGATAGCGCCGGCCGCGCCTTCCATTCTGGCCCGAGACCGCGCAGCCCCCAAGAATTTCCTTTGCGCCCGTCCGTCCCACAATAGTAACCTGAATATGGAAATATGAACAGGAAGGTCAGCGCATTGAGCAAAGACACAATCGGAGTCGGGTTGCTGGGTGTGGGAGTAGTGGGCGGCGGCGTAGCCGACATCATAGATCGCAAGTGGTCCCACCTGAAGGATATGGCGGGCTGTTCCATCGAACTCAAGGGCGCGCTTGTGAGAGACCTCGACAAGCCGCGCGCCGTCGAAATTCCGCGCCGCCTGTTGACGACAGACGTAGAGGACATCCTGTCCAACCCCGAAGTTGACGTCGTAGTGGAGGTCATGGGCGGCCAGGACCCCGCTTTCGACTACATACTCAGAAGCCTCTCGCTTGGCAAGCACGTCGTTACGGCAAACAAAGAGGTCATGGCCAGGCATGGCCCGGACATACTTGCGCTGTCTAGCGAGAACGGCGTGCAAACCCTCTTCGAGGCGGCGGTCGCGGGCGGCACCCCCATCATCGCGCCCCTGCTCAGAGACCTGGTCGCCAACGAAGCGCTGACGATACACGGCATCATCAACGGCACGACCAACTTCATCCTGACGAGCATGAGCCAGAACGGTGCCGATTTCGGCGAGACCCTCGCCGAGGCGCAGCGGCTTGGATACGCCGAGTCCGATCCCACCAACGACGTTGAAGGGATTGACGCGGCGTACAAACTGGCGATTCTGGCCACGCTCGGCTTCCGCGCCCGCGTCAGAGACACAGACGTGTTCCACGAAGGCATAACCCGACTGCGGACGCGCGATTTCCAGTACGCGCGTGAACTTGGCTACGCCATCAAGCTGCTCGGGATAGCCACCTCGCTCGATGGCTCCGTGCAGGCGCGAGTCCATCCCGCATTCGTGCGAGAAGACTCGATGATAGCCAAGGTGGACGGCGTCCTGAACGCTGTCGAGATACAGACCGACCTCGCCGGCAAGCTTCTGTTCCACGGCGCGGGCGCCGGCTCCATGCCCACCGCGAGCGCGGTAATCGCGGACATAGTGAACATCGCCCGAAATGTGTCCGCGAAAGCGGCCCCGCATCCGGTAGTCCAGCCGTCCGAACAGACTCGCGTGCAGCCCATGTCCGAACTGTGCACCCGCTACTACATCAGGCTCACCGCGACGGACAGGCCCGGCGTGCTCGCCCAAATCGGCGGCGTCTTCGCCAACAGAAATATATCCATCGCCTCCGCCATACAGAAAGAGACTGACGAGGTCGCCCAGCGAGCCGAAATAGTCCTCATGACCCATCGCGCCAACGAAAGCGATATTCAAAACGCCATCCGCGAACTCGAAGCCCTGGATACGGTCGCCGAGGTCGGCAACATGGTTCGCGTGGAAGAATGGTAGAGAACCTGTAACGATTTAGTCGGCGCTCCATCTCGCGCAAAAATCCCTTCCACCTCAATGGGCTCACAGGGGTAGGCAAACGCTCTAACCAACCGAAAAAACCCCTTCCACCTCGATGGGGGAAGGCTAGGATGGGGGTGATTAACACCTCAATACCTACCCCTCTCAGCCCTTGACGGAGAAGGCTCAACCCCAATCAGGCGCCAGATAATTCTAAATTCACTATTCCCCGGATGGGGGTGATCAGCCTCAATTGTCAGCCTGACCGCTACACCCCGGCCGGATTGCCCGCCTGAAAAATTTCCCATCATGCAAATCCCCAGAATCACAAAAATCACAGTTCACACATCCCCCCACCCTGTGCTACAATACTCACAATCTAAGAACAAATATGCGTAAATCGCGCAAGCCAATCTAACCACTAATAACTAACTACTCATATATCCTAGCTTATCAACCAGTCCCAAGAGGGCGCAAAAAAACTGTCTGAACTGGTAAATAC
>CAZXFX010000104.1:0-5738 GCA_964640295.1 uncultured Dehalococcoidia bacterium
ATCGCCGGTCAGGCACAGCGGCTCGAACTCGCGCAGATATCTGGCCGCCGCCGCCACGCCCGAAACGTCGTTCGTGTACTGCGAGAACACAAGCGCCTTGTGCCCCTGCGCGGTCAGCCGCTCCATCCTGCTCCTGATGTCATCTAGCTTGACTGACTCACCCGTCCTCGGGTCCGCGTTGCATATCTGCTTCAGCCGCGCGATAAGCTCCAGGATGTGCGTCACGCCCACTTCCGCCCCCAGCGACTTCAGGTATATTATCCCGTCCTCTTCCGCCTTCCTGTAACTCTCGCGCTGACTCGGACGCAGTTCCAGCGTCAGCTTGCTCTCCAACTTAGGCGGCAGGTCGTCCAGCACCTCGCTCTTCTTGCGCCGTATCTGCAAAGCGCGGTGTCGGTCGAGCAACTCCACGCCCGGACGATAGCGCGTAGGCCCATGAATCCCGTCGTTGTCAATGAACTCCATTATCGAAGCGAGTTCCTCTTCATTGTTTTCTATGGGAGTCCCGGTCAGCGCCCACGAGCGCGCTCTTCTCAATCCTTTCATGGCGTTGCTGGTCGGGTTGCGATTCTTTACGCGCTGCGCTTCGTCTGCTATTACCAGGTCCCAGTTCCTGTCTCGCACGGGGGAACGCGCGCGTTTTCCGAAGTCCGAGCGCAGCGTATCGTAGCTGACGAGGATGGCGTCTCGCCGCGTCGCCCACTGCCAGGCGCGGTCGGCGGCCGCCCCGCGGACGATGATCGCTGAAAGTTCGGGCGCCCATTTGGTCATCTCGCGCCGCCACTGATCCAGCACGCTTGCGGGCGCGACTATCAGGCACGATTCTATCTCGCGTCGCGCTTTCAGAATTCGCATCGCCGCGATAGCCTGAATGGTCTTCCCCAGTCCCATGTCGTCGGCGAGCAGCAGCCGCTTCATATCGAGCAGCGCGCGAACGCCGTCCTGCTGGAAGGGCATCAACTCGTTGGGCCATTCCAACTCTAAGTAGTCGGTTTGGCTATAATGCGGAGGAGCCGCCAGCGTCGCCCACAGGCGTTTCGCCAAACTTGGGCGTGATTTCTCGACTGAACCGTTCGAGTGAACGCTTCCTGCGCGCTCAGACACGCTCGGCGAAGTAAGGCTGAACGCAGCGTCAATGCCCGCAAACGAAAGCGCGTTGCGAATATGCCGGTCCGAGAACGCCTCCTCGATTCCCAGCCCAGCGCGCTTGAACGGTTCGAACGGATCCCCAAGCGCGAGTATTCTGTCCAGAATGAGACGAGCTTGATGCCCTTGACGGTTGACCCACGCTATCTGATGCCCAGATAGGTTGTAGTCGCCTGCCGCCGGATAGAGTCCAGCCGAACCAACGCGGCAAACGGGAATGTGAATTCGCATTTCGTTGGTGAAGGCGCTGGGGGGAATCTCGTCCGCAAGCGCCAATATGAGCGCGGGCGGGCGAGACGATGATTTGAATAGCGACTTGGTGAGAGCCGACAGAACAGAGAGGCGTTCGTTGGGACTGGCGAAAGTTGAGACTTTGGCGCGAGTGAAGCAGAATCCCAGAGGAGCGCCTTGCATGGTCGTCTCGAATAGAGCCGCGCAAATGCCCCTGCGGTCGCTTTCTTCGATGAACCGCAGCCAAGCGACCGATTCGATTCCACTGGGCGGGGTCAAGTCATCGAATGGTATAGGCATGGCGCGCGTGTTTAGCAATCCGGACTCGGAGCTTGTTCCAGCGCCTTGTTTTCTTCGTAGCTGATTCTATACTCGCTTCCCACTATGTCAGGGTTGGCGTCAGGATGCAGCCTGAGCAGGTCCCACGTATTGATTGCCTCGCGCACCTTGTAGCGCATCCGCCCCGCGTAGCCCGCTCCGCCTGCGCTCCCTTCCAGTGAAGGAGCGTTCCATCCATAGGCGTCGCTGTATAACTGTCGCAGCTTTTCGACGGTCGCGTTCACGTCTTCGTCTGTGGGAGAGTTTAGAGGCAGGCACTGTCGCTCCAGCAGGTTCATGCCCGTTTCGGCCAATGGAGCGATGTGGGAATACCTGTTGTTGGCTTCCAGTCTGGCGCTTGCGTAATCCCTGTCCTTCTTGTCGCCGTCAGGACTAATTATGGCGGACGCGAAGTCGTCGGTTACGGTGCCCGCCACCACCAGTCCCGGATAGCTGTCACCCATAGATTGACCCATCAGGCGAGCGATTTCAGCGTATGACCTTCCGCGCTGCAGCACAGAGTACGAGCCTATCAGTTCTATCTCATCTATCAGGATGACCCATCCGCGGTACCCCGCCGCCTTGATGAGTTCTGTAACGAATCGAAGACGCTGAGGCGGCAGGTCCGCTATTTTGGGCGCTCGGAACTGGAATGTCCGCGCCTGGCCAATATCTCGCAGTCCCGCTTTGACGTCCGACACCCTTATCCTGTCGCCGCCCCAGAACGTCTCTATCTTGTCGTTCAACTCTGTATCGTTGGAACGTTCGTGCACCATCAGGCTCGCCGGGAAGATAGTATGTATCAGACCGCTCGACGCCGCTTCATTCGCCCATTGGTAGAAGTCCGCGTATGGCTGCGATACCAGGTTCATCGCCTGCATGAGTTCCTGGATCATCTGCCCGTTTCTTTCCGGTATCCGCCCATTGTCCACCGCGGATTTGAACGTCTTGCCCAGATCGTAGAGCGGAGTCTCTTTGCTGATGACCACCTTGCTGCAAACAAAGTTGCGCGAAAGCGCCAGATGCTCCATGTGCGTCAAAAGGTGCGACTTGCCGGTTCCGAAATCTCCTGAAACCAGCATTCCCTGCGCGTTGCCGGCATCCGAAGCCGAGTCCAGTATTTCGCCGAATCGCGTCTCGGCTCGCTCCTGGTTGCATCCCAGAATGCGGACCGCCTCCCTGTTCGGGACGCCGCTCCGAAGCGCCTCCAGCGCAATTCTACCGGCGAGCGCGCCGTCGTTAGCTGTATGCGTCGTTACCATGGTAAATCCAAATCTTCGTCCGCGGCGTCTTCAGTTTCTTTCTTCTCGGTTTGCAATTGGGCCGGACCATAACCGTCTGTACACAGGTTGATGCCTTTGACCTTTTCCGTCTCGATTTGCGACAAACGCACCAGCGACCCCGCGGGATTGACCAGATTCCTGTCTCGAACGTCATCCATTATCCTGGTTCGCAGCGCTTGGTAGATTCCGTATCCTCGAGAATTGCGGTCGGAGCTGTCATCCAGAAAATCTTGGTTCGTTATCGTCAAGAGCAACATCCCCTGCAATCTCTCCACGCTGTCAATGAACTCACGCAACAACTCGTAGTGCTCTACAACCATCGCTTTGGTGTAGTAACGCTTGTCGTCCGGCGGTTTGGGTCTGTGCCTCAGCATCGCCCGCGAGTTATCAAGCAACACGACTGTCCCTGAATATCCGGCGCGTTGAACCCAGTACAAAGCCGATTCGATGAAATGCCTGGCCGTGTTCCGATTTATCGGGGTGTAGATCGAGTACGGGCGAACATTCCCCAATCGGGTGTTTCTTCCCGTCAGCCATTCCACTATCGGGTGGCTCCACTCTATCCGCTCGGACGCCAGACTGCCGCTATTCGAGCATAGCTGGATCATAGCCACTCTGAAGTCTCTGGCCATACGCGGATTTCTAAGGACTTTGTTTTGCAGGGAAGGCAGCAAGAGTATCCGCGCAGTTTGTGGTTCTATTCCGTTGGCGTTCGCTATATTCTCGAACACATCGCCCGCGTCATTATGCGAAAGCCCATCAACTCGATACCCATTTTCTTGGGCAAGCCCCAACATGAACCTATACGCCAGCGCCCGCCAATCTATCTGGGAAGCCATCCCAAAGAAGATGTCCTGCGGCATATACGCGCGCATATCCGCCGCGTCCAAATCTACACACAGGTAGTCGAGTTCTTGGCAGCGCGCCCACACAGATTCATACAGATCTGATTTCAACTCCTCAGGCGGCACGATGAACTTGACCGACGCGCCACCCGCCTTTATGAAAGTGGACAGGTATTCACTGTCAATGAATTCCAGCCACTCATTTACTGGGATGGCATTCGGCATCAGCTATCCTTCCTCGTCGAACCTTATTCCGTAGTATTCGACCGATATGCCGTCCGGTCCAATGAACGAGAACAGATCTCTGGTGCGTCTTCTGGTTCCGGTAGATGACGGGAACGAGACGACCGCGCCTCTTCGGGTGCGCTTTGGCCCTTCGGAATCTATTCTGTATATATCTCTGGCGAAATCGTCGCGTCCGTACTCGCGGTTGCTGCTGGGCAGGGATGTTTGCAGTCTGTATATCCGCGCCAGCGGAACGACGCGCCCAATGCCAGTATCTTTGGCTATGCGGGAAGATGATGAGTCGCCGCTTACGATGTCGGTATAGACGTTGTACAGCGATTCGAGAAAGCGGGCGGGGGAGAAGCCGCTAGACTTATTCTGATTCTTCAGCAGTTCGTCCGCCAAATGCGACGGCCTGATTGTGGACACCTTCTTCCTGTCAACCCTGACCGCTCGGTCGCCCGGCATAACCCGCACGATGGACGGGTAGGATATCAAGTTGCCGTCCCTCTCATATATACGCAGTCCTTTTTCTTCCGCCGCCGCGCGCAGCTCTTTAAGATATTCATCGGCCAGATAGCGCGTCTCTTCATCATCATCTAAAGGCCATGAGGCGTTGCGCGATATCTGTCTAAGCGTATCCAGTTCGTTGTTCAAATTGTCTTGGGCGAGCTTGATAGCTCCTATGTTCCCCGTCTTGGCCGCCTTAGAGAGCGCTCTGGCGTATCTCCCCAAGCGCTTCACCGAATCAATCGCGGATACCGCCGCGCTCTCTGTGTCGCTGAATGCCTGTTCAAAGCTGGTCACTATCCACTCCTTATATTGGGATTATAGAATATTTCCATACATTGTCAATTTGCGAATGCGCGAAAACTCAGAACCTGTATCAATTCAGCAACTGTGTCCCCCAAATCCCTTCCCCTTCGATGAGGTGTCTCCTTATACCCACGCCTCACTAACAATTAAATACTGAATACTGATAACTAATTCAGCTACACATCCTCTTCACCCTATGCTACAATACTCGCAGTTTAAGAACAAATATACGAAATAGGTGGTATTCTCAGTACGCGATGGTTTATGAAGATTTGAATACCCATACGTGTCAAGAACACCAAATAGATATATCGCAATTTATCGGTCAGATACGCGAGCGCAGAGAAAAACTCTCTGAACTGGTGAATACAGGTCTTTGCAGGTGAAATTCAGGTGGCAACAGGTGGAATAATTCACATGCAGCCCATTAGCAGCCACCTGCGCGCTGCCTGCGCTCTTGCCAGAAGAACTATAAACCAGGGGATATTCACCTAGCCAACCGAAAGCTCGCCAGTCCGACCTTTGTTATAATCACGATAGGAATAGGTTAAGTGGAACAATCCGAGTCGAGCGACTTATATTCTCCCGTGAGCATCACCAAGGAACTTTGGCCCTGGTGCTTATGGGTAATCTGCCTGTTGACTGTGGCATGGACGGCGGCTGTAGCTTGGAGTGAAGTATCGAGTGGCGAACGAGACAACCTGCTGGAAACCTCGATTGCCATTGGATCGGTCGCTTCCAGCGGCGTGCCTCTCATAGTCATATACTCTATACTCATCGTATCGGTCGGCAATTTCATATTGGGAGGCGGTATCATGGTGATGGCGCGAGCGACGCGTCACTATCTTTACAGCAAGATAGAACGACAGCGCGA
>CAZXFX010000105.1:0-5273 GCA_964640295.1 uncultured Dehalococcoidia bacterium
TCTGTCACGCCCTTCCTGACTCTCTGTTCTACCATAATCTCAAGATACAAGTCGGTCTGGTCGAGATATTCCTCGAGGGCCAGCGTCACCAGTTCCACAATGGTGGTTTCACCGACCACCGCCGCCATCTTCACGCGCCGATGCAAGGCGGCCGGTATCTCCACGTTCAATCGCTTCGTGGGTTCTGCGACAACCTCCGCCATCGCCTCGTCTTTGGCCTCGGACGTTCGCTGGTTGGTTCTAGCGCTCAGTACCATTTAGCATAGCCTCTACTTCGTCTCGAATCGCTTCAATTTCCCGGGCTGCCGGTCCTGTCGGATCGTCGAACACCATGCCGCCAGTGGCGGCGGTGGTCGGGTATGCCACTCTCTGAGTGGTGCGCGCGTCAAGGACGGGCAGTCCGTAAGCGACGAGCGCCTTCGATACCTCGTTGGAGAGTTTCGTATTCGTAATCGCCCTGCTCACCACAAATGCCGCATGCGGCAGACCGTCGGTTACCGTCCGACGCGCCTCCAGAATATCCACCAGGTCGGCGCATGACCATACATCGTAGGGGCTCGGCTGTACGGGGATAAGAACCGCGTCCGCCACCTTCACCGCGGCGGCGCTTATGCCCGCCAGCTGCGGAGGACCGTCAATGACCACCCAGTCGAAGGATTCTGTCACCGCCGGCAGGTCTCTCGACAGCGTCTCCCTGTCAAGACCGACCACCGGGCACACTCCATCAGCGCTGTTCTCGCTCCAGTCGCGCGCGCTTCCCTGGGGGTCCGCATCGACAATCAACACCTCTTTCCCCTGGCGCCTGAGCGCGTGAGCCAGGTTGATCGCGATGGTCGTCTTTCCCGATCCACCCTTCTGATTCAGAACCGCGATTACCCGAAGTCTCCTGTTCATTCGATTCATTCCGGCCCGGACCATCTCTCATCACCTCTGAGAAGTTCATATGAGGAAATCTTATCACTTGCGCAAATGAGGTTAACATCATTTGTAGGTTAGCATTTTCCAATATTTTTTCAATCCCTTAAGAATTGGAAACTGCATATGAGTATAACATCAAATGAAGTTCTGCTCATATGAGTGTTCGTTCAAGGCTTCCTGATATGACTGATCACGCAGTCGCTGGACCGTCCGGGAGAGTCAACTCGCATTGGAAGTCCCTCACGGAATGGCGCTGATCGGTCCGAGGGTCGAGGGATCCCTGGGGAGGACTGCGGAAGAACCGGGAGATGATGTGGGTATGGGCAGATGAAGGAAGTTTCAAATACACATTGCTGCATTTACTCAAAGGTTCATTCCCGCAGACCATGCAACTTCTCGAAAGTTGGGGGGTGCGGAGACACGCACATTGAAGTCGTCGCAGCACCAAGCTACCAGGCGCCTCGTCGCGATCCGGTCAGGAGTGTCGGTGTTTCGCTGAGATCAGATTATCAAGCCGCGCCGTAGAATCTCGCGACGGCGCCCCTTCCGGCTTCCTCCGCGCGTGTGTAGTGTGCCGGCATGTCGTGGCTCTGCCAGCGTCCGGCGTTCATAAGGGCGGTCAGTTCGGTTCCGGCGCGCGCAAGGTCGCGGGCCATCCCCACTCTCGCGCTGTGTCCGCTGTAGCCCTCGCCAAGCCCGGCAGCTCTGGCGGCAGCCTTGATCCTCGCGGTCATCTGCACGACGGACAGCCCGAAGATGAATTTCTCCGGCCCTGCGCCGTCTCGCATGGCGTCCATCGCCGCCATGGTCTGGCCGGAGACGAACAGAACGGCTCCCCGGCCCTCACGGTCGGTCTTGGATCTCCGGACCGTGAGGCGACCCGTGCCGTCCGCCTCACCTTCGAGGTCGGCCCAGGTGAGTTCCGCCGCCTCGCCGACCCTGAGCAAGGCGTCTCGCATTAGCGAAACCATCGCGATGTCCACCAGGCCGCGTCTTCGGGCGAACTCCGCAGTCTCCATCCTGCCTCCGCGTCCGCGCCTCGGAAGGCAGGCGGTGGCCCTGATCGCCGCCAGTCCCTCCGCCGTCAGCGCAGCTGCCTGCTTCTGTCCCCGGCCATACTGTTCCGCAAGACCCTTGAGGGTCTCTCGAACATTGTGATTGACTGGGCTCGGGACTTCGCGCACAGCATGTACGAACGCGATGGCTGACACCGCCATTCTGAGCGTGGAGGGCTTGTGGCCGAACTCGGCGCGCTCGGAGAGGTATGCCTCGACCATATCGGGGTGTGCCGGAAGCGCGCTCACCCCGCGGTACTCGGCCCACTGGGACCATGCCTGCCACTGGGAGCGATAGTTGCGGCGGGTGCTTTCGGAGCGGGCGCTGCTCCTGGCGTTCGACACCCGGGCCCGGTCGGACGGGGTGAGAGCGGACGCGGACGCGCCGTCTTCCTGGACGATGACGGGCTGGACCTGGCTGGTGGCTGGATCGGGCATGGGGCCTCCGGAAATGAGTGGTAATTTTATAAACTTATTATAAACCTAATTATATTAAGTTTATACATTCGTTCTGCAAGCGGCTTTGATGCCATGCTTTCTGAAGTTCTAGCCGGTTTCGGGCGCTATGGCGGGGCATCGCGTACAGATCGGCTTTCCTTCTATCACCCAAGGGTGGTCAAAGAGGCAGGCTGAAGATCGCAGACGACCGGGATAGCCTTGCCGTACCTTCCCCCATACTATCCCGAACTCATCGCCGTCGAGGGGCTGTTCGGATCCCATCGACAATCACGATGTGTCTGAGGGCGCCTGCGGCAGTCTGGACGAGATGAAAGAAGCTACCGATTCGGGAAATCATCGGGTACATGAAAGGGTGCTCGAGGTAACTGGCCGGAGCACGTCATGCCGGTCGAAACAGCCTCCGCCAGCCCGGGAGTAAATCGGGCTGTTTCGGTCGAAATGGCCCGGTTTCGCCAGTTTTGGGCCGCATTCGATGAAAACCGACGCCACAGGAGGCCCGTGGAGCGATTATTTCAGACTGTCCCTACCCACGACACCTGAAAGCGCTGAAATCCACAAAAGCCGCCGGCTACCCTGGGGCTGTGACGCTGAGTCTGCCTATTGCGGAGTGGCGGCGTCGGTTTAGGCTCTTCTACCTTGTTCCGCTCTCAGCCCTGAAACATCCTGGCGACCAGGGGAACGGCACGCCTATTTCCGACTCGGATGTTGTACGTCCGGTGACCAAGTGGCGGGGGCAGGCATCCAGGCCCAGAGAAGTCCCGGAAGCCGTCTTCGAAGCGTTCCGGCAGATGCGAACGGGTCGTCCGAGACCGGTTCTCATAGAGGTGCCTCCCGAGGCCGGCGTTGAGCGGGAGGAAGTCCAGTTGCGTAGTCCTGCACGAACAGTGAGAATTGTGCGAGCGGCGATGTTCTTGCGGAGGCCGCCAGCGTAATCGCCAACGCGCGTATGCCGCTTATTTTGCTGGTGGCGGCGTGGCGAGGTCGAATGCGGAGGAAGCCCTTGTCAGACTGGTCGAGGCGACGAATATACCCGTGATCACATCCAGCGGCGGGAAGGGAACCCATACCGGACACCCACCCGCTGTCCTATGGCTCTTGTTTCAGTCCCAGGGGTGAGAGACAGGAGATGAACGAGCTGTTCGACGTGATGCAGTCGGCGGATGTGGTTATTGGAATCGGCACCCGCTTTTCCTTGGGCAATCCGGCGGGAGAGTCGTCCACGCTGGTGAACATCAACATTGATGACTCCGAACTCACGAGGATCCAATCCAACACTATTCCCCTGCACGGCGACGCCAGGGCAACGATTGAGGCGCTGATTCCACTGCTCCTCGAGGCCGGAGCTGGAGGACGTGGATCGGCCGCCGAAGGAGTTGTGGCGGCGCGGAGGCTGATCGCCTACTTCGGCATAAGGGGAGAAGAGCCGCAGTACCCGGCGCTGGAGGCAATCCAGAGCGGCATCCCGGAGGACGGCTTCGTGGTTTGGGATGTAACGCAATTGGGATTCTACGCGCGAACTCACCTCAGCGTTAATCGCCCGAAGGCATACATAGACTCAGGATATTCGTTCAATCTCGGCTATGCATTCCCTACAGCGCTTGGCGCCAAAGTCGCTCAGCCTGAACGTCCGGTGGTATGCGTGGCGGGAGACGGCGGTTTCATGTTTAACGCATCCGAACTATCAACGGCGGTGCGCTACGGTATAAACGTGGTCACCGTCGTCCTCAGAAACGACTCCTACGGCAACGTAGCGTCCGACCTGAACGATGGGTTTGGAGGGACTTACGAGACCGATCTGCACAATCCGGATTTCGTCAAGTTCGCAGAGTCGTTCGGAGCGGTGGGCATGAGGGCGAAAGGCCCGCTGGATCTGGAACGGCTCATTCCGATGGCGTTGGAACGGGAAGCGTCAGTTGTCGTTGACGTGCCATTCGGAGAGATGCCGCTGCCGCGCGCTCATCAGTACGCCTTTGTGTATCATCTGTCCTGGACACAGCCTCAGGAAGGGCTGATCCGCTCCTGATCAAGGCTCGTAACCAAATCATGCCGTTTCACTCCGATGTCTGCATGTATGACCTGGACTTTCAACTTTTTCTATCCTTTGCCTAAAAGCTTGCGCATCGGGCTACCTAACCTCAGATGAAAGGAATGACAATATGGAAGTATGGATGGTCAGATGCAACTGTGAAGCACATCCTGAGCCTGTTCTAATCTTTGCAGAGACCATGGAGATATTGCACAAGACCCTGGAGCGGGTTCATTGGCCTTACAACTTTGAGAGTGAACCTAAGAAGATCAGTATCGACTAACGAGGTCACGTTAAGCGGTGTGTAAACAACATCAGGCGGTGGTCTCCTCAGCGTTTCTCTACTGTTGCTCCATCTCCGTACTTCTCGCCGATTCTGTTTTTCGACCTCGCAGGTGCGTCATACGCGGTGCATACCAACTCTCACGGCTGCCATATGGTGATATCTGCAGAGACAGGCAGTAGCGAATCGAGGCAGTTCGAAGAGCGGGAGAGGAGTCCATGATCTACCCCTGCCGAGAGCTTCCGGCGGTGGTCGGCTGTACACTTCGCGCACTGTCCCCCACGGGCTCAAGGCGCAGCCTCAGCCCCAAGGCGGTTGTGACCTTAAGCAGTGTTGCCAAGGTGGGATTGCCATCGTCAGACAGTGCCTCGTAGAGGTTGCCGCGGTTTAGACCAGTGTCGCGGGCTAGGGCGCTCATGTTCTGCGTCCGAGCGACGTGTCTAAGAGCAGCGCGGATCACAGCCCCGTCGCCTGGGTCCTCATCCATAGCTGCGTTGAGAAGCCCCCGGACATCCTCTTCGTTCCTGATGTA
>CAZXFX010000106.1:0-5106 GCA_964640295.1 uncultured Dehalococcoidia bacterium
CCGGAACGACGGTGTGAGAATACCGACCCCTGTAAGCTCCCCCTGGGAGAGGGGGTTGGTAGGTTGATTTTCAACGGGATTGTGCCAGGGGTGGGGTGTCCTTCGGCAAGCTCCCGCCACGGCGGATTTTCAACAGGACGAACGAGATGCGGGCAAGATGCCCGCGCTCCGATTGAGGGCGCCCAGGTACTTCTATTGATCTAGACCTTCTTTTGGCGGACCGCCCTGCACACAATTGCTGGACTGGTCGCCGTCTATTTCTCGAACACGGATACACTTCACAGGTTTGTACGATTCCTCAGAATGACAAAGGAGACATCGTACCCCTCTGAGTGGTACTCAGCGTTTCACCATAACCCAGACTGCTACGTCGTTCTACATTTGCAAGGGCAGCGCCGTCTGTGAAGAGTGGCCAAGCCGCCCAGACCAAGGCCACTTCAGGATCGCACAAGGCGAGTGGCTGGTAGGCGAACATTCCGTCCTCACATCCTGTATCAAGTACGGGGCAGGCTCTTACTTTGGGGATTACATCGCAAACTCCCTGAGCGTGTTTTTATCCGAGGTATCGTCGCTTCTTCTCTGGTGGTGGATTGAGTACGGCCCAAGCAAGGGCATCGAGCGTGGTTGAATCATCAGACAATAGGGTATCGGTCGAAGGCGCTGTTGACCGCGCCAGTTCCACTGCATCGTCCGCTATCCCAATGACAATGCGACACTGTCGACAGTCCACCACCGCCGCGTCGTGCTAGGTTTCATGCAGGTCGTATATCCGTTGGTCGATCTCCGGATAGTCCATCACCTCTCCTTGGCGACGCGGCGGTCTATGGATCGCATGGCCTATACGCTGCTTCTGTCGGACGCAAGCGGAGGCGCGGTGATGGTTCAGGCGATTGGCAGTTTCATTCCTTCCGGTCTGCGCTTTCCGCCGCGTGCCGCTCCAGATTCAGGGCCAGCAGACGTTCGAGTATCAGCGTGTCCGCCATCCCGTCCTCCCAGCCGTAGGCGGCGGCTACCGCACAGTCGAGTGCGGCGTGGGCGTTGTCTAGCCACGTCGGACGCTGATTGTAGAGGTTCGTCAGCGTCCGTAGGCGCAACTGGTCCGCGCTCAGCGTCGGTTCGCCGTCCGCGTCTTTCGGATTCAGCCAGTTCTCGCGCAGTCGGTTTAGTTCCTGCGCGGCGTCGGCGATAGCGTCCCGATGCCCATCCGTAGAACGTGGGAAGGGGAAGGTTTCGAAGCAGGGGTTTACCAGGTATCGGAAACCACTTTGCACCTCCCTTAGTTGCGTTCCGGTAGAACGCGCCCATATCTCGTGGATGCGACTATGCAGGATGCCAAAGTGGTATTCATCATCCTTGGCGATTGCTATGGCGGAGCTAGATAGCAAAGCGTCGCGTGGTATCCAAGTGAATATCCGATGCTTCCCAGTGATGGAAGTGCCAATGAATCTTGGCAGAGGAGATAAGGCTTGACGCATATTGACGCGGAGATGTCCGTGAAACCACCAATTCTTAGGCAGCCACTTAGCCTTGTTCTCGATCCGACCCGGGCGCACATTCTCTTTTATGTACTCGAACGGTGCCTCATACAACGCGGATTCGTCCTCAGACATTTCAGTTCCGAAGTCTATGATCCACGTATCGCGATACCGCCCCGTGATGTCGTTTCCATTGACCCAGCGCTTGATTACGTCGCTGTTCGGTTTGCCGTGTGGGTTGGGCTGGGGTAGCAATTTAGTGGCTAAGGTTCCCGAAATGTCAAACGCGCCCACCTTGCTGATTCCCTGAAACGCCAAGTTGCGGTTCTCCGCCAAACGCTTGGCTTGCGTCAAGTCGGCTCCGGAGGTCAAGTCAACGTTGATGTTGGCTACCGCCGCGCCATCCAGAGCGCGGACATTCTCGCTGCCGTCGTCGAAGCAGACTATGGATATGTGGACGTTCGCGCCTTCCAGTATCCAGTCATGGTCGGACACCGCGTTGAATATATCGCCCGTCTCCTTGATTCGCGTCAGCGTGGGTCGGTTCGACTGGAACCGAATCGCCTGAGTCGCCAGCAATCCCGCGCGTTTCGATTTGCCATCCGCTATCTGCGCCCGCGCCTTTTCCAGCCAGTAGCAGCACAGATCGCTTGAGTTGGGGACGCGCCCGTCGAATGTGGAATAAAGAGCGTCAACGTACTCGTCGCCCAGTTGCTGACGGAACGGATTATGCCCCAGAAACGGCGGGTTGCCGATGATGAACTCCGCGTCCGGCCATCGCGCCTCGCTCGGTTCGTCCGTATCCGACAGGTCGAGAAGCGCATCCGTCTGCCGGATGGTGTCGAGCGGCATCAGAATCGGGTTGTGGGTGTACAGGAAGCCGTTGGTCTGGTGCCACTGGATATAACCGATCCATAGTGCCGTCCGCGCAAGCTCGGCGGCGTAGTAGTTAATCTCGATGCCGCGCATCTGCGACGGATTCACCGTTGGCGACAGCCCATGCCGTCCCAGCCTTTCGGCGTGGTCTATGACCTCCTTTTCCAGATCGAGCAGCGACCGCAACGCCACGTATAGGAAGTTACCGCTGCCGCAGGCGGGGTCAAGAACCTCAACTCCGCGCAGACGCTCTCTAAACGCTTCCAGCGCGGAGACCGCCTCGTCCGCGTTGCCGTCCGCGAACAGCGCGTCGGCGCGGGCACGGGATTCGTCCCACTCGCGTCGCAGCGGCGCCATGACGACCGGCTCTACTACCAGCATGATGTCGTCCGCGCCGGTGTAGTGCGCGCCCAGCTGCGCACGCTTGGTCGCGTCCAGCGCGCCCTCGAACAGCGTGCCGAATATGGACGGTTCGACGTCGCGCCAGTTCTTATCAACCGCCTGGACCAGCCGGAACAGCGCCACCTCGCTAAGCTCCACCGTGTCTGATTCGTCGAACAGGTCCCCGTTGAAACGCGGGATGACGTCCGCGCCGAACAGCCCGCCGTCGCGCATCTTGGCGAACAGGTCCTTCACCGCCGCGTTGAAGTAGGCGGGATTCTTGAAGTGCCGCCGCGTGATTCCGGTGAACAGCTTCTCCGGCAGCAGCCCCGTATCCTCGGCGTAGAGGCAAAACACGATCTGATTCAGGAATCGCGCAAGTTGTTCGCCGTCGTCGCTGTGGTTCTCCATATCCTCGACGATAGCGTCGAATAGCCGCGCCGTCTCTCGCGTAACCTCCTCCACCGTGCGGCCCGGCTCGAACTCGCGCGGCGCGAAGAAGATGTTTCGCAACTTGGCGAACTGCTCCGGCTGATCGAGCTCCGCAATCGGGATTTCGTGAACCTCGGTCTCCCTGCCCGGAAAGTTGGTCTGCACCCGTATCAGTTGGAAAGAGGACACGACAAGCAGGGGAGGGGTTTGCAGGTGGACTTGGTATCGGAGGAGTTGGTTGAACGCGCTTGGCAGTTGCGCCTCGCTGCCCTTGAACTCCCATCCGAAGCGTCCGGCCAGGTATGCGTCTGCGAACCCGCCCGGCACCGCCTTCTCGAACGTGAAGCTGTCCGGATCGCCCGCCTCGACCGGGTCGGCATGGCCTACCAGACGCAACACGTCCAGAAACCACGTCTGTGCCGCTTGGCTCTCGCCGAACCCCGCGCCTCGCCACTTGTCCATGAACTGGTGCGCCGTCATAGTGGGCGCAATGGGCGTCATCATACTCGCCATACCTCCCTCGCAGGTATTATAGTGCCCCCCCTCAGCGCCCACCTCCTCGCCCAACCGCCCCGCGCGTTTGCCGAATACGCTCTATCGGCATATATACCCTCGCGCCAAAGTCGCCAAATTTCGCCACCTAGTTCGGGACGGAGACCGGGCTGTCCGACTATCTGACCTGTCCACTCCGAGCGGACGACGCAGGTAGGGAGCATCCGCGTCAGGATGACTCCCAAGGCATTGTTCGCGCTGGGTTCGGTCTGTCTGGGCATGTTACGCTACATTCAGCCGTGCCTGTCCGTTCAACCGCGTGTGCGGCGGACCTATCAGGTCTTCGTACCTCAGCCGCTTGCCAACCCCGCCCTGAACCAGCGCCGCCATGTGGTCCTCCGTATCGAGTGGGCGGTGGTTGTGCCGCCCGCCGAACTCCGCCGCGAACCGAGACAGGTGCTTATGGTTCGCATGATGATAGATGCCCACGATGCCGCGCTGGAGCATCGCCCACACGGATTCCATCCCATTCGTGTGCGCCGCGCCACGCACGTACTCCTTTGCGCTATGGTCGACGGTCTCGTGACGGCGGCGGATGCCGACGTATGCCCGCGCCTCGTCAGTGTAGACCGTCGCGTCCGGCTCTGTCTGGCGATGCACTATGCCTTGGAGCGTCTTCTTGTCAGCGCGTTCAGCCACTTCAAGCGCGACATGGTTGGACTCGCGCTCTTTGACCCATACCACCGGCTTCTTGCCCACAGCGCCCCGACCGGCGCGCAACTTCTTGGCTTCATGCTTGTTCTTCTACAAACCGCCCACGTAGGTCTCGTCAACTTCCACCGCGCCACTGAAGGTCTCCACCAAGTCGTCCCACGCCTCTCTGATCCTGTGGGCAAGGTGCCACGCCGACTTCTGGGTGATGCCGAGGTCGCGGGGCAACTTCATGGACGATACTCCCTTGGGGTTCGTAGCCATGAGGAACAGGGCGATAGCCCACTTGCCTAGTCCGAGTTTCGTGGACTGCATGACCGTTCCGGTGCGAACCGAGAAGTCTTTGCAGCAGGCGCGACAACGATAGGGCATGGGCTTGCGGTTCTTGCGCTCGCTGACTTCCAGACTGCCGCATACAGGACAGGCGACGCCGTTCGGCCAGCGATTCCGTACGAACCAAGCCTCAGCATCGCGGTCGTTGCCGAACTTGCGGACGGCCTCTGAATGAGGGTGTAGCCTTTGCGCTCAGAGCGTCCGGGGGCTTGTACAGGTCGTTTGGAGTGTTCGGGCGGCCTCAACAGATAGTCTCCGTAGCTAAGCTACGAGCATACTATCAGAATACGAACATCTGTGCCGCACGCTCAGGGAGTTTGCGATATAATTCCCCTTACTTTCTTTACTGAAGGAGCTGCCAGGGTAGGTATTCGAGGTTTTCGCCCTCACCCCAACCCTCTCCCCC
>CAZXFX010000107.1:0-5100 GCA_964640295.1 uncultured Dehalococcoidia bacterium
CTACGGATTTGTTTTGGGTTTTGGTTCTTTCCACTATCCAGTTGTTAAGGTGCAGATGTAGATACTATAGTACGCTGGTTGTGGTTGTCAAGGGATTTTGCGCCAAGTTGATAAAATCCACATATTTGGCTTGCGATTCAGTCCAGCCCTACCCGTCCGGGCGCGCTCAGGAAGCCGCGAATGTCGTCGGCGTACTTGACTTCGGAGTCGTCCTGAGGCGCGTAGCCGAGCGACTCTCTGGCGCTGGCGAGCGACCAGAAGGAGCGGGCGTTGTCGCTGATTCCGTACACCACCTGCCAGGGGACGCCATGTTCGTTTTCGATGTTGGGGGCGTCTATCGCCTTGGTGAATAGCTGGGTGAGGTCTCGCGGGCTTATATACGCGCCGAGGTCGCGCTTGTAGTTGGCGGGGTCGCCTTCATAAGCGGCCAGGTCGAGGTCGCGGGGGGCGCCTATGCGAACCATTACCACTTCGAGCTTTCGCCGCTGTGCCTGGGACGAGCCGGTATGGTCCTGGCCGCCGCTAGCGGTCTGGAAGTCCATCGCTCCGCAGGCGAACAGGAAGCCCATGTGCTCATACGTGGCTTTCGCCCATCCGTAGAAGTTGTCCGAAAGCGGCAGGAGATATGGGTCGAGCGATTCCATCTTGCGGGCGTGTATCAGGTTGTGCTCGTACCAGTCGGCGGCGTGATTGGAACTGGCCATGACCACGCGCGAGGCGCCGGCGTCATACGCGGAGCGAAAGACGTTGTACGCCATCTCAACGTTCTGCTTTTCGTCGAAGAAGTGGTCGAGCGGATTGCCAGAGCGTCGTTTGTAGCCGAGATGGACAACGGCGTCCACGTCCTCGAACAGCCTCGAGTAGGCGGCGCGGTTCGGGTCGATCAGGTCTTGTATGACGACGCCTTCGACCTTCTCGCCCCTGCGATTGGTGTCGGTCACGTCAACGAGAACCATCTCGTAGCTCTCTTTGAAGGTGGGCAGTAGCTGGTCCGCTATATACCCAGCGGCGCCCGTCATCAGAACTTTGGTCATTGTGTATCTCCTGCGCTAATAATTCCCACAAAGGTGGTAAACGTCCAAACCAACCCCATCCTAGCCTTAATCCCTACCCTACTCGTCCCAATAATAGAGAGTGTCAGGCCATCTCGTTCCATTCTCTAACGTACCGTTCCTGTTGGCATCGTTCAGGGGACCTCCTCCATCCGGACTTGGGGTTTTTCGACCAGAGGCGCTTGAGTTTATCGAGAGCGTCTTGTCCCGTATCTCCGTGTCTGGCCAGCCAGCAGCCGACGATGGTTCCTGTTCGGCCAACTCCGCCCCAGCAGTGAATATAGGTGGGGCGGTCGTTGTCGAGATTGCTGTCAATCGCGTCGAGTATGGACTTGGTTAGTTCGCGCGATCTGGGTATGGACATATCTTGAATCGGGAACCTCTGGTGAGAGACGTCATTGGGCAGAAACTCTTCGTAAGATTTCAGTTCCTTGTATTCGGTAAGGTCTATGAAAGAGACGATTCCGGCGTCTATGACGCTCTTGACCTTGGCCGCGGAAGTCCTGTCGTCAAGGTTTCTGGGATATTCGCCAGCCATCAGCTTTCCGGGGACTACCCAGTAGGAGTATTCTATCGGCGTTTCTTGGTTATTCATGGGCTAACCTCTATTCGCAGGCGCTTGTTGACGCGCCCCTTGGATTCGTGTCCCGTTACGCGGATGCCCCCCACCTCGCTGGTATTGGCGACATGGGTGCCGCCGTCCGCCTGAAGGTCGAGGCCTTCTATATCCACGATTCGGACTACCTTTATTTGCGGCGGGAGCAGATTTATCTTGGTGCGTATCAAGTCGGGTATCTGGAACGCCTCTTCGCGTGGCAGTTCTGATACGTGGACGTCCCGGCCGGCGCCCACCTCCGCGTTGATGAGTTCTTCGACGCGCTCGGCAAAGTCGGCGGACATACTCTCCAGCTCGAAGTCCATGCGCGCTTTGAGGGGGGTCATGTTGCCGCCGGTTACCTGCGCTCCGTAGTCTCGCCAGACGACGCCGCAGAGTATGTGGAGCGCCGTGTGCGTTCGCATAAGCTGGTAGCGGCGGTCCCAGTCGAGGATGCCGTGAACGGGGGTTCCGACTTCGAGTGTGTGCTGGCCGTCTATCTCATGGATGTAGGCGCCCTTGTCGCGCGAAACGCGCTTGACGCGATATTCGGTGTCGCCTGTCTGAAGCGCGCCGCTGTCGGGCGGCTGTCCGCCGCCTCCGGGGTAGAACGCGGTGCGGTCGAGCGCGACCCCCTTGGCGGCGACGGCGGTCACCGTGGCGTTGAACCTCTGGATGTAGCTGTCTCGGTAGCAGATTATGTCAGTCAATTGAGATGTCCTGGTAACTCTTGGCTCATTGCGGTCATAGCTTCTTGTATGACCTGCTGGATTACGGGCTTGCTGGATGCGGTATTGGCATCCAGCAAGTGTTTATGATCCGGGAAAGCTTCTAAGTCCGGGTAGTGGGGAATGTTGTCATATCGGAAGACCATGACATTGTTAATATCCTGTAGGTAATTCTCTCCTGTACCATCGCCTATTCTCTCCTTTCAGGCTGCTGTGGCGCCATGAACATTCCGCCTACGCCCTGGCAGAACGATGTCTTGACGCCCTAGCTTGTAACAGCCGCTTTAAGAGGGAGTCTGGAACTCAGGTCAACCTCAAAAGGCAGTCCCTTCTCGTCCATGAGACTGCTGACACGCAGGATGTGAAATCCAACGACGTTCCTGTCCTCATCAACCTTCACCGCTATTCTACGGTCTGCCGTCTGTTCCATATCGCCGTCTCTCGAGGCGTCGAGAGTAACTTCCAGAAAGTCCCCCTCTGGGTCAAACTAAACGTAAACCTTGTCTTTGGATTTCATGTTCCCCTCTGTTATTCCTCTGCGTATAAACAGTCAACACGAAAGCGTCGCTCACACCCATCGCTACGACAACTTTAACCCATCTTCCCAAATCATCAAAATACATATAATAGATCTAATAGATCACTGCTGGACCACTATAAGAGGGATCCGTGAAGTCGGGGGCGGTTAAGGGGCGACTTTTTGCCTATGAGCCGCCCCTATAAGCATGATACTAGCTGTGCGGCGGCTCGTTCGTGAAAATCAGGCTGCCCGCCGCCATGAACATTCCGCCTACGCCCTGGCAGAACGATGTCTTGACGCCCTCTACCTGGTGCGCCGCCTCTCCCCTCACTTGTCGCACCGACTCCTGCATGGCGAACATTCCGTACATTCCGGTGTGCGTGTACGACAGGCCGCCACCGTTGGTGTTCAGCGGGAGCTTGCCGCCCGGCGAGGTATTGCCCTCTTCGATGAACGCGCCCGCTTCGCCTCGCCCTACGAATCCGAGGTCTTCGAGTCCGTAGATGGGTAGATGGGCGAAAGCGTCGTATATCTGTATGTGGTCAATATCGTCGTGGGATACCTGCGCTTCGTCGAACGCCTTGGCGCTGGAGGTCTTGAAAGCGGCTGAAGAGGTCATGTCATACATCTGGCTGACGACGGGTGTCTCGACGGACTCACCCGTTCCCAGAATATAGACTGGCTTGGTGGGATAGTCGTCCACTCTGTCCGCGCTGGTGAGGATGAAAGCGCCGCCGCCGTCCGTAACAGGGCAGCACATGAAAAGGCGATAGGGGTAGCAGATCATGCGGCTGTTCAGTACATCCTCGACTGTAACGAGGTCTTTGAACATGGCGCGAGGCACTTTGTTGGACCACTTGCGCTGGGCGACCGCGACAGACGCGAGTTGTTCTATGGTGGTACCTGTCTCTTTCATGTATCTCAGGACGCCAAGTCCGAACATGGTGGTGGGTCCGAGAACTCCGTATATGGACTCGAACTGGCCGGGGTACGAGTTGTCGTATCTGGGGCCGGAGGGCGCGCCCGCGGTTCCGATTCGCGTTCCGCCAACTCCGACGCGGCTGCGTCCGCTCTGCCCCATCGTACAGAGTATCGTCGTGGCGAGGCCGGAGGCTATCGCGGCGGCGGCGTGTCTCATGTGAATGAGGAACGAAGTTCCGCCTACCTGCGTATTGTCCACCCATTGGGGAACGATGCCCAGATAGTGGGCGAGCGTGGCGGGATTCATGGTGGCTGAGACGCCGTCTATCTGGCCGGCGTCTATGCCAGCGTCGGCCATAGCGTTCATGGCCGCGTCTATATGCAGTTGAGTTTCGGACATATCGGGAATGACGCCCAACTGGGTCGTCTCGGACGCTCCGACGATGGCCGTCTTGTATCGCAGTGACATCGTTGCGTTACTCCTGAGAATTCATTGTGAAAGCGCTGCCGAACGGGAACTAAGCCGGTTCCCAGTTGGGAATCGCGGTCTCGCCGTTGGCGTCCACGAACACGACTTTCAGCGGCATATCGAGGACCAGATTATCCGGAGTGTTCTCTATGCCGTGGATATTGCCCATCATTCGGGGGCCTTCTTCGAGTTGGATTACAGCGATGGCATAAGGCGCCTCGTCTTCGAATCCGGGCGCGGGCCTGTGATTTATCATGTAGCTGTAGAGCGTTCCTCTGCCAGACGCCTGAAACCACTCTACTTTGTCGGTGAGGCATTCAGGGTCAGGGCAGTGCAGGCGCGGGTAGAAGAATGGCTTAACACATTCGACGCAGCGCTGTATCCACAGTTCGCGCTCCTTGCACTTCCTCCAGAAGAAGGCCGTTTCGGGCGTCGGCTCCGGTATGATCTTCCTGTATTCCGATTGCGTCATCAGATTCAACCTCCCACTATGCTCTGATTTCGGTTGACCTCTATTCTATGAGAGAGAGGATGAGAGGGCAACGCTCGTCTCTAAGCGGAGCCGGTATCAGTTTGGTCGGAGGATTGGATCACCCCCATCCATTAAATTGTGAATGGTGAATAGTGAATGGTGAATTATCTGGCGACTGGTTGGGGTTGAGCCTTCCCCCATCGAGGGCTGAGAGGGGGAAGGGATTTTGCAAAGCTGTTGGGGCGTTTGCCTGCCCTTGTGATACCGCCGATGTGCATATATTTTGGCTTATAATCTGCTGGTTGGGCTGCAGGCGTTTTGCAGGTGGCCTGCTGATGCGCTG
>CAZXFX010000108.1:0-5089 GCA_964640295.1 uncultured Dehalococcoidia bacterium
AGTTATTAGTGGTTAGATTGGCTTGCGCGATTTACGTATATTTGTTCTTAGGTTGTGAGTATTGTAGCACAGGGTGGGGGAATGTGTGAACTGTGATTTTTGTGATTCTGGGGATTTGCATGATGGGGAATTTTTCAGGCGGGCAATCCGGCCGGGGTGTAGCGGTCAGGCTGACAATTGAGGCTGATCACCCCCATCCGGGGAATTGTGAATTTAGAATTATTTGGCGACTGATTGGGATTGAGCCTTCCCCCATCGAGGTGGAAGGGGTTTTTCGGTCGGTTAGAGCGTTTGCCTACTCCTGTGAGCCCGTCGAGGGGGAAGGGGTTTTTTGACCGAAGTGGAGCGCCGACTAAATCGTTACAGGTTCTAGAACGAACGTGTCGAAGGGCGTTCGTCCTAGCTGATTTTCGAAGCAAGCGTGGTAGAATGCGGTCAATCTGCGACATTCAGGAGGTAGAATATGGCAGGCGCAAGACTGACGGTTGGCAACGTGGAGATAGTATCGGTATCGGACGGACAGGGAGCGATGGATCCGACGGAGGTGTTCGTGGACAGTGACGCAGAAGTCTGGCGGTCGGAGTACGCGGACCTGCTGGACGACGCGGGGATGATTCATCCGCGGTTCGGCTCTTTCGCGGTGAGGTCGGGCGGCAAGCTGATTCTGGTGGACACCGGGCTCGGCGGGCCGGACGCCACGCTGTTGAGCGAGTTGGAGACTAGCGGCGTGGACCGCGAGGCGATTGATCTGGTCGTCCTCACTCACATACACCCGGACCACGTGGGGTGGAACCTGTCGGACGGCAGCCTCACCTTCCCTAACGCGCGCTACCTGGTGACCAAGACTGACTGGGATCACTGGACGCAGCCGGAGGTGCGCGCTGAGGCGCCGCACGTGGACGCGCAGATGATTCCGTTGGAGGGACTCAACGTTCTGGATCTCATCGAGGACGAGTACAGCGTTACGGACGAGTTGACCACGCTGCCGACGCCGGGCCATACGCCCGGGCATATCTCGATAGCGATTTCGTCAGCCGGGGAGAGAGCGTTTATACTGGGCGACATGGCGCACTCGCCCGCGCAGGCGCAATATACTGACTGGAGTCCGGCGTTCGACACCGACCCGGACCTGGCGCGCGAAACCAGGCATACGATTCTGAACAGGCTGGAAGAGGAAGGAACACTGGTGGCGTCTGGACATTTCCCGGATACGGGATACGGGCGATTCGTGAGGTCGGGCGACCGGCGCGTCTGGCGTCCCGCGTAGCGTCGGATGCCGAGGAGCGCTCTGACCCCGGAAGAGGCGCGGTTCGTAGGAAACGCGCGCGTTGCCCGTCTCGGGACGGCGTCAGGCGACGGGCAGCCAAACGTGGTTCCTGTCTGCTTCGCGCTGCTGGACGGGCGCGTTTACATTGGCTTGGATTCCAAGCCCAAGTCCGTGGCGCGCCTAAAATTGCGGCGCGTAAGGAATATAGTCGAAAACCCGAACGTATCGTTTCTGGTTGACAGGTATGACGAAGACTGGGAAAGGCTCGGCTACGTGATGATTTCAGCCACCGCGACTCTGGACATCGAAGACGCCGAGCGCGCGGCGGCGATCCGCGCCCTGAAGTCCAAGTATCCGCAGTATGACCGTCTGCTGCCGCGGGACGCGCCGGTCATTCGCGTCGCGCCCGTAAGAATTTCGTCTTGGGGAAACATTGATGTCGGTTAGCCCACCAGGGAAAAAGCGTCGCATGAAAGCGCAGCTAAGCAAGCTCATCTTGGCGCTGGTCGCCTCTCTTCTGCTCGGCGCGGTCGGGTGCGGCGGCGAGCGAGACGCGCCCGACCGCGCCGAATCGGCGCTGGAAATGGACAGGGCCGTCCGGCTCCTGGAAGACGGGCACCTCGATCAGGCGTACAATGCGTTCGGCGCCGTTATTCAGGGCAACCCGCGCAACGTGGAGGCTTACGCGAGGCGCGGCTTCATTCAGCTTGCGCTGGGCAACGTGACGAGAGGGATCGCCGACATCAACAGGGCGCTGGAACTCGACCCCGATTCCGCGCTGGCGCACAACTACAAGGGGTTGGCGTTCGCCATGAACGATATTCACGACCAGGCGGTACTGGAGTTTACGCGCGCGGTGGAACTGGCGCCCGGCCTCGCGGACGCATACGTCAATCGCGGCAGGATATACCTGGAACTGGCAGACGGAGAGTCCGCGCTGGCGGACCTGGACACAGCGCTGTCGCTGGAGCCGGAAAACGCCGGATTCCTGGTTCTTCGCGCCCAGATACACTTGATTCTTGGCGATATAAGCAATGCGGAGGCCGACCTCGAACATATCCTGTCCCTGCCGACCGAGGAAAGGACTCTCGCTTTCGCAAGACAGCTTCTCTCCCGGATTCGTTGAGAATCGGTCAATTGCTGAAGGCTCTCTCTTCGATCATTGGCGGCTATGGGTCGGGCCGCGTCGTCTGGCTCGTCGCCATGTGCGTCATGCTTCTGACCGCGCTGCTGCCGTTTTCCAGCTACGTGGCGGCGCTTCCGCTCATACAGAGCGAATGGGGGATTGGCAACGCCAGCGCAGGGGTCATCTTTTCGGCGTATCTGGCCGGCTACGCGCTGGCGGCTCTGCTCGTGCTGCCCCTGACAGACAGGCTCCCGACCAGGCGCGTCTTCCTCGCGTCCGCGCTGGTGACAGTCGTGGGAAATATACTGTTTCCACTGGTCGCCTTCGGCCCGAACGTCGCAGCCGCTCTCAGATTTCTGACAGGCGTGGGACTGGTGGGCATCTATATGCCCGGCCTGCGGATAATATCGCAGGAATTCCCAGATTCAGGCAGGGGAACCGCTATGGGAATGTATGTGACCGCGTTCTATACCGCGAACGCGGTGTCCCTGCTGGCCACCGGCGCGCTGATGAATATCCTCGACTGGCGCGCGGCGTATCTCATCTTGTCGCTCGCCTCGGTCGCGACCATCCCCCTAGTTCTGATACTTGTCAAGAACTCCGCCAATCCTCAATCCGGCTCCGGCGGGAGGCTACAACTCACCGTCCTTTCAGATTCGCGTTCGCGCAAGTACATCATCGGATACTCGCTCCACGCAATGGAACTGTATGCTGTGAGGGTATGGCTGCCCGCGCTGCTATCCGCCGCGCTCATATACAGAGAGACGGACGTGGAAAGCGCGGCCATTACAGCCGCCACTGTGGGGGGCATAGCGCTGGGGGTGGGATCTGTTGGTCCTGTGATGGGCGGCGCCATTTCCGACCGATTCGGCAGGGCCGCAAGCGCGAGCGGCATATTCCTATTCAGCGGAGCGTGCAGCCTGGCTATCGGCTGGAGCATTGCCGCGCCCTGGCCGCTGATAGTCGCGCTCGCCTGCGCGCTGGGATGGGCGATCTCGGCGGACTCTTCCATCTACTCCACCGCCGTCACCGAGACGGCTCCGACCGAAAGGCTCGGCTCCACCATGGCCGTTCAGGCGTTTCTCGGCTTCATGGGCGGAACGCTCGGTCCCATAATGATCGGCGGCATACTGGATTTGTTCGAAGGCAGGCTGGCGTGGGGAGTCGGATTCAGCGGAGTCGCGCTTCTGTCGCTCGTCGCCGTCTGGTTTCTTGCGACAGGCGACGACTGAAATCCGATTTAGACGCAGGGCCTTCCGGTTATTCTACAAGATAACTGCGAACTGACTGACAACATCCTGCAACAGACGTCCTTCGACAAGCTCAGAACGAACGATCCTCGGATAATCGCAAGATAACTGCGAACTGACTGACAACATCCTGCAACAGACGTCCTTCGACAATCTCAGGACAAATGATTCTCGGATAATCGAATGACCCTGGATTCAGACGATACTCGCCTATCTGAAACGCCATCTCCCATGTAGAATGTAATGTGAAAGTTTGCGCGGGCAACCTGAACAAAACATCCAGCGGGTGCGAAATGCGTATTATCTTCTGTTCCGAGTGCGGCGAGTATTCGATTGATCCCGCTACCAAGTGCGATGTTTGCGATTCGTCCCTGCCAGAGGACGGCTGGGCGGATATCTCAGAAGAGGATCTCGTCCAGCTAGACTACATTGACGACCTGGAATATGAGCCGGGCCTGCCCTTATGGGAATACGAGGTCATCAAGCTCAACGCCAAGTCGGACGCGGCCAAGTACAACGCCGAACTGCTGAACAGGATGGGCGACGCGGGGTGGGAACTCGTCTCTGTGGAGGCGTCGTCGGACTTCAACTCCACTCGGTTCGGCATATTCAAGCGAGCGTGGCTGCCCGAAGATTTTCTATAAAGGCGATTGGTGGCCGCTAGGAGCGCAGCGAGCGCCAGTCGCGCAATATGGCGTCGTCATGAGGAAACGGCAGCGGCGGCAGTTCGTCCTCCGAAAACCATCCCACGGCCTGCGTCTCATCGCCCGCGTCCGCGCGTCCGCCCACCGCTCGCGCGGCATACGCCACAAGCGCGACCGGCTCCCCGATGCCTGAATACACGCCCAGAAGCCTTTCCAGTTCCACCTCCACGTTCGTCTCCTCCATAACCTCCCGGACGGCGGCATTCTCCACCACTTCCCCCCTGTCAACATAACCCGACGGAAAGCTCCAGCATCCCATGCGCGGCTCGATGTCGCGTTTCACCATGAGGATACCCTCCCCGCTCGACACCAAGACCACTACCGCCAGCTTTGGGTCCAGGAACACCACCGCTCCGCACGAGTCGCACGCCGGCCGAATCGCTCCGGCCACCTCGCGCTCTCCCATTCGATTTCCGCATCTATGGCAGTAACTATGGTCTGACGCCAATTTGGATCCTTCCATTTGCCGAGCGACCCCGACGGGTCGGAGACAGCTACTTTTACTGGCTTTCACAGGCAGGCGTCGCGGGAGGTCGCGCCCGCCTCCGGACATCGTCTATGGCGGTGGCCGGCCCCGCGCCGTCCACTATCATAGCGCTTTCAGCACGGGGCAGGTCCACCGTGAACGTCTCATGGAGACACATCGATTCTGACCGACAATAGAGACTGTATCAGTTTGGTCGGTGGATTGGATCACCCCCATCCTGGCCTTCCCCCATCAAGGTGGAAGGGACTTTTGCGC
>CAZXFX010000109.1:0-4800 GCA_964640295.1 uncultured Dehalococcoidia bacterium
TTTCCGCTCTGAACTCCCGACCCTGCGCTTCTATCGCGGCTCTGAGTTCACTGCCCTGCGCCTCTATCGCGGCTCTGAGTTCACTGCCTTGCGCTTCTATGCGATTGTTCTGCGCCTCTATCGCGGCCCTGAACTCCTTGCCCTGCGCCTCTATCGCCGCCCTGAACTCCTTGCCTTGCGCCTCTATCGCCGCTCTGAGTTCACTGCCCTGCGCCTCTATGCGATTGTTCTGCGCCTCTATCGCCGCCCTGAACTCCTTGCCCTGCGCTTCTATCGCCGCCCTGAGTTCACTGCCTTGCGTCTCTATTTCGATCCTGAGCTCTTTGCCCTGCGTTTCCGTTTTGGATTCCAGCCGGCTGCTCTGAAAATTCACCTGCCAGATAAATACGCCAATGGCAATGAGTATCCCCACCATAATCGAGCCCACCGACAAAATTTCAGCGTCCATCTACTCGCTCCATGTCTATATTAGCGTCTAGCAGCCTCAATTATAACAGATGAAGTCTATTGCAGCATATTTATAGCACGGGTGGAATTGAAAATTCCCAATAGCTCGGATATGGCTGGCGTACACCATTCCTTGACGCTTTCTTCTTTCTTTAGATTTTAATGCGCATCACCCGTTCCGATGGTGGAAGGGATTTTTGCGCGAGATGGAGCGCGGACTAAATCGTTACAGGTTCTATGCGGCGAAATGTCGCCCTTATATCCAGCCTGTGCGTATCTGTCTGTACGCGCCGATGGATGAAGCTATTACATTGGGAGCGATTACCGCCCAAAGTATGGCGGAGGATGAAATCTCGCGAGACGTGAACAGGGCGGGATTCGGGTCTATGACGGTCTCGTAGTAGTAAGCGGTCCACGCTCCGATCAAGCCGAGCAATACCCACGAACTGACTTTCAGAGCCTTCATCGCTTTGGATTCTTCAGAGTCCCACCAGGCAAACGCCGCGCCGAGTCCGGCCGCTACTCCCGGCAGCGAGAACCAGAGCGTTATGAACACCCATCGCGGCCAGAGATAGTCCATGAAGTAGTACATGGCCCAGGTGGCGAGGATGGCGCACACCGCCAGCAGAGCGGACATGCCGAATCCGGCGAATATTCTTAGTCCGAGAGCGATTGCGAGGTACATATCCGAAGTCACTTGGCTTGGAGGCAGGATTCGAGCCTCGCCATCGAGAACGTTATTCGCGCCTTGCCAGTTTGGGGTCGAGCGCGTCCCTCAGGCCGTCTCCAACTAGATTGATCGCAAGAACGGTGATAGTGAGGATAAGGCCGGGGAAGAACGACACCCATACCGCTGTTTGGAGGTACGTTCGCCCAAGCGCGAGTATATTTCCCCAACTGGGTAGATCGGGAGGGATGCCGAGGCCCAGGAAGCTGAGGCCCGCCTCTACCAATATCGCGGTGGCGAATATGAAAGTCGCCTGCACCATGACGGGCGCGAACGTATTGGGCGCGACGTGCAACAGAAGAACGCGCCATGTCGGGGCGCCGATGGCGCGCGCGGCTTCCACGAACTGGAATTCGCGCAGCGCGAGAACTTGGGCGCGAACTATGCGCACCATGCGCGGGGTGTCCACGACCGTTATGACAATGATGACATTTGTTATGGAACTGCCCAGCATGGCTATCAGCGCGAGCGCCAATAGCAGCGTAGGAAACGACATTATCGCGTCCATGAAGCGTTGGATCACCATGTCAGCGCGTCTGTCGTAGCCCGAAATCAGCCCTACCACCATCCCGGCGCAAACCGTGAGAATGGCGACGGTGAATCCGACCAGAAGCGAGACGCGACCGCCGTGTATCGTGCGGGAATAGACGTCCCTGCCGGTGTTGTCTGTCCCAAACCAGTGTTCGAGCGATGGCGATTGCAGCCTGTCGAGGGGTTCGAGTTTGAGCGGGTCGTACCGATCTACATATCCGGCGAATATAGTGAAGAACGTAATGACGATCAGGATCACGAATCCTGTCAGCATATTCGGGTTCTTCAGTAGGGCGCGGCGAGCGTTTTTGACACCTGTCGCCCATCTGGAACGAGGCTGAATCGCTTCAGTAGCCATTAGTACCTCACTCTCGGGTCAAGGTACGCGTAGAGTATGTCCACCGCCAGATTCACGAACACATACGCCCCGGCGAATATCATCATCAGGCCCTGTATAACGGGGAAATCGCGGTCTCCAACCGCGCCCACGAACAGCCTGCCCATGCCGGGAATGGCGAAGACCGTTTCGGTGAGCACCGCTCCGGTTACCGCGCCCGCGAAGCTGAGGCCGATAATGGTAACGATTGGCATTGAGGCGGCTCGAAGCGCGTGTCTGAACAGAACGACGCTTTCGACGAGCCCTTTTGCGCGCGCGGTGCGAATATAGTCGTCCCTGAGCACTTCCAACATGCTGGAGCGCGTCATGCGCGCGTTTAGAGCCATAAAGGCGACGCCGATAGAAATCGCGGGCAGTACCAAGTGTCTGAAGAACTGTGGCGCTCCGTCGGATATCTCGGCGTAGCCGAACACGGGCGTCCAGCCAAGGGTTACGCTGAACAGCCAGATCAGGTTGAAGGCGAGCCAGAAGCCAGGCATCGAAAAGCCGATGACCGCGAAGATCATGACTGACCGGTCTATCCAGCTATTCGCCTTCCATGCGGACAGAATCCCCATCGGAATGCCAAAGACGATGGCTATGAATATACCTGTCAGTATGATGGCGACGGTTGGTTCTATCCTGGGCGATATAAGCTCAGAGACGGACTTGCCTGTGAAGAGCGAGGTTCCGAGGTCGCCGGTGAAAAACCCGAACATCCAGTCCAGGTACTGGACTATCGCGGGTCTGTCAACCCCGAGCGCGGCCCTTGCCGCGGCGATGTCTTCCGGAGTGGCTATCTGCAGGAAGTCGCCTCCCAGCAGTATGGCGGCGGGGTCTCCGGGCGCAAGCTGCATTATAGAGAAGGTTATGATGGATACCCCAATGAAGACGGGTATCGCCATAACGATTCTTCTAATGATGTAGGGCAACATACGCCAAAACCTCTGCTCGTCTTATCCAGTGCGCTGAATGTGGCGCGGCCAAGAAACCGGATACAATTTCCCAGCCGCGCCGTTTTCAGAGCTGTATATCTATCTGTCGAGCCACACGTTGTGGAGTATGGGGAACAGACAGTCCAGGCAGAAACCTTCCACATCCTCTCGAATCGCGCGAGGCGGAGAGAACATGAAGTGATTTATTGCATGGGGGTTGTTGTAGATCGTGCGATTCATCTCATCGTAGAGATTCTGAAGCGTCTCAGGATCCGTCTCTACGAGGAACTGTCCGCGCAGGTCAGCCATCCTTGGCTCGTCATAGCCGGAAGCGTTGGTGGGCCCAGGCATGTGAGGGGCGAGCGGATTCAAGCCATTGGCGAAGTTAGACCAGGTTGTAGCGATTTCCCACGGGCCTTCGGAGCCGGTGAGCGCTACGCGGGAAGCCCAGTCCAGCGATACCAACTCGACGTTGGTAAAGCCCGCTTCCTTCATAGCTTCATGCAGCACCAGTCCCGCCTCGGGCATAAATGGCATATCAGAGGCGGCTATGATTCTGACTTCGAGGTCGCTATTTCCGGGGCGAAGCGCTTCCGCTTCGGCCAGCAGTCGCTTGGCGGTCTCGATGTCGCCAGACTTCGTCTTGATCCCTTGGGACTGGATTTCGTCGGAGACCACAGAACTCCACGGCGTGCCGCAGTGAATGACCAGATAGCACTCAGTCCACATGCTCTCGTCGCCGACAGCGGCCTGCATTATCTTGTCGTTCGGCGCGATTGCCGAGACAGCCTGCCTGGACAGCCTGCCGGCTTCGCTCGTATCAAACGGGGGGTGGTTGAGGTTGAAGGCGGTTCCGCCGTAGTTGCCGTCTCGAATTGGCGACCACTCGACTCCGGACGCGCCTGTAAGCGTCTGCGCCAGGTCAATCCTGAAGTCGTCCAGCACGTCGACCTCGCCGGTCTGAATCGCGGCTACGCGGGTAGCGTGGTCCGGTATGTCCAGCGCGTCGAATCCGTCCAGATACTGCGTTATCTCACCCTTGGTAAAGTCCCACGGCTCGCCCGTGTTCGGAACATAGTCGGGGAACTTCTCGAACTTGAGCACCTCTCCCTGCAGCCATTCCACCAGCATATATGAGCCGGTGCCAACGGCGGTGTCAACTGGCTGTCCTGGCGCGACGGACCAGATATCCTCGTGCATGATAGATGGCTGGCGCGGGTCTAGCTGAGCCAGGAACTCGAGCACCATGGCGGTAGGTTCTTCAAAGGTTATTACGATGGTGTTATTGGCTTCGTCAATGGTCTGGTTGAATACCTGGTCGGGACGTTCCTTGCCTTCATTTCCGGCGGAGATCCCGAGCAACTGGCGTCCAAGAGGGTCAACGCGCGCGAAGCGGTTGTGCGACTCGGCTATATCCACCATTCTCAGGGGGTCGCCGTTATGGAATTTCTGTCCGTCTCTCACCTTGAACGTGTACGATTTGCCATCCTCGCTAACACTCCAGCTTTCGAGCATCTGCGGGAATATCTCATAGTTCGCGTTTCTCCAGAAAAGCTGGTCATACGCGTGACGTCCAACTGTTCCGGTTACGATTGCGCCGGTAGCCATCGTGTCAATGAACTTGATGGATCCCTGCGGCACGTACTTGAGCGTTCCGCCGAACTTGCCCTCGCCCTCCATCATGATGGGTCTCGGCTCGGGTCTCATAGATGCGACTGAAGGGGCCTGAGACTGCGTGCCGGCTGGAGCCTGAGCGGCGGCCGCCGCGGGCGCTACGGTCGGGG
>CAZXFX010000110.1:0-3574 GCA_964640295.1 uncultured Dehalococcoidia bacterium
CGAGGGCTGAGAGGGGTAGGTATTGAGGACAATCACCCCCATCCTAGCCTTCCCCTATCGAACGGGTGGTGCACATTATATGAGTCCTTCTGTAAATCATCAGGGTCAGGACTTCGCTGTCGGACAGTTTGGGTTGTCTGCCTGGACGAATCGGTTTGTGATGGGCGCAATGCTGTTTATAGAGATCGTCAACTATGGTGTATAATGCGGTCAGGAAAGTGTCAAGGTCTAAGGTCAACGCCGGCCTCCTTCGCTCGGATACGGCTAGCGTACACCATTCCTTGACGCTTTCTTCTTTCTTTAGATTTTAATGTGCATCATCCGCGCGACGGGGGAAGGCCAGGATGGGGGTGTTCCAATCCTCCGACCAAACTGATACAGACTCAAAGTCCCGAGGCAACCTTGACAGCCGCCATCGTTCATTCGTACATTGCGGTAAAGTTTGGGCGTCCAATGACGCGGGAGGCAGTATCTTGACTACCACGGCTACAAGACTGGCGCATACACAAATCCGAACGGAGTTCAGCCACCCTCTGGATCCGCTTACAACCGATGAGATAACGCGAGCGGTGGCAATCCTCAAGGAGGAGCGTGGCCTGGGCGAGGGGACGCGGTTCGAGACTGTTACGCTGAACGAACCGCCCAAAGAGGTCGCGCTGCGCTACAGGGAAGGCGACCCGTTCGACAGGGAAGCGTTCTTTATCGTATTCGACAACGCCACCAGCGAGACGCATGAGGCCGTGGTCTCGCTGACCGCAGGAGAGGTGACCTCATGGAAGCGCGTCCCCGGCGTGCAGCCCAGGATCACGATGGATGAGCTTGCGGAGTGCGACGCCGCGGTCAAGACGAACCCGGAATTCATACAGCTTCTTGCCAAGAGAGGCATAACCGACCTGGACATGGTAATGGTGGACGCTTGGTCCGCCGGCAATTTCGGCATTCGGGAGGAGGAAGGGCTTCGCCTGGCTCTGGGGCGCTGCTGGCTGAAGGTGGGCCCAACGGATAATGGGTACGCGAGGCCGATAGAGGGACTCATCCCAGTGGTTGACCTGAACCGCATGGAGGTTCTGCGAGTGGAAGATCACGGCATCGTCCCGCTTCCGCCCAACGACGGCAATTACGCCGCCGAGTTCGTGAAGGACTTCCGCCAGGACCTCAAGCCGCTCGAGATAATCCAGCCCGAAGGCCCCAGCTTTACGGTCGAAGGCAATAAGGTCTCGTGGCAGAAGTGGAGCCTCAGAATCGGTTTCAACCCCCGCGAAGGGTTGACGCTGCACTCCGTAGGATATGAGGATAAGGGCAGAACGCGCCCCGTGATGCAACGCGCGTCGCTGTCCGAGATGGTTGTGCCATACGGCGACCCTCGCCCCCGCAATTTCAGGCGCAACGCCTTCGACGTGGGGGAGTTCGGCATAGGGATGCTGGCCAATTCTCTCACGCTGGGGTGCGATTGCCTCGGCGAGATATACTACTTCGACGCCGACGTGCACGACACGCGCGGCAACCCTGTAAAGATACCCAACGCCGTCTGTATGCACGAAGAAGACTACGGCATACTCTGGAAGCATACCGACTGGCGCACGGGACAAGTCGAGGTCAGAAGGTCGCGCCGCCTTGTCATCTCTTTCATCACTACGGTCGGCAATTACGAGTACGGCTTCTACTGGTACTTCTACCAGGACGGCTCCATCGAGTATGAAGTAAAGCTGACCGGCATAATTCACACATCTACCGCCGCGCCCGGCGAAGTCCCCAAGTACGGAACGCTCGTCGCTCCGCAACTGGTAGGCGGAATCCACCAGCACTTCTTCAACGTCCGTCTCGACATGAGCGTGGACGGCGAGAAGAATTCCGTCTATGAAGTCAATGCGGTAGCCGAGCCGCGCGGCCCCGATAATCCGCAGGGAAACGCCTTCTTCGCCGAGAAGACGCCGCTGTCCACCGAATTAGAGGCCCAGCGCATGGTGAACCAGGACAGCGGCAGGTACTGGCTTGTGTCCAGTTCCATCGAGGAAAACGCGCTTGGACAGCCCACCAGTTACAAGCTGACGCCCGGCGACAACACTCGCGCCATGCCGCTCCCCGACGCCAGCGTATCTCGCAGAGCCGCCTTCATGACGAGGCATCTATGGGTTACGCCATACTCTCCCGACGAAAGGGCCGCTTCCGGCGACTATGTGAATCAGCATCCCGGAGGCGACGGGCTTCCCGCATGGACTCAGGCCGACCGCAGCGTTCAGGATACCGACATCGTTGTCTGGTACAGTTTTGGCATGACTCACATCACCAGGCCAGAGGACTGGCCCGTCATGCCCGTATCGTACACGGGTTTCACTATGAAACCGGTAGGCTTCTTCGATATGAACCCGGCCCTGGACGTGCCGCCGTCCGCAAGTCATGGCGGAGCCTGTTGCGCCGCTGGATCGGATAGCTGCAACTGTCATGGCTCGAACAACGGACATATCTGAAAATTCATGTAAAAGCTCGACTGAGTCGCAGGCCGGAGATAGAGATATTGGAGGCGGAGTTGCCTACTTTTTCTGAATCGCTCAAGTTAGGGAAGTTCGTTGTTACCGCCGAATTGAATCCGCCGAAAGGGATCAATCTGGCCTCTCTGTTTGAGGACGCGCGGGCGCTCAGTGGGATGGTGGACGCCTTCAACCTGACCGACTCGGCGGGCGCCAATATGTCCATGGCGCCCATAGCCGCGGCGCATCTGATGCTGGACAGGGGCGTCGAGCCGATTCTGCAGGTGACGGGACGAGACCGCAATCGCATCGCGCTGGAGGGTGAACTGCTCGCCGCTGCCGCCCTCGGCGTGACGAACGTACTCTGCATGAGCGGCGACCCGCCCGGGCGCGGCGATCATCCGGACGCGGTGGGCGTCTTCGACCTCAGGGCTGAGACCCTCTTGGACGCCGTGACCGCGATGAAATCCGGAACCGACATGTACGGCAACGAACTGGACGGCGCGCCGACGCTGTTCCCAGGCGCCGTCGTGAATCCGGGCGCGGACGACTTGGACACTGAACTCGCTCGCATGGAAGATAAGGTGAAGAGGGGAGCGGCGTTCTTCCAGACACAGGCGGTATATGACGTCGCCGCTTTCGAGGCGTTCATGGAGTCCGCGCGCGGCTTCGGCGTTCCCGTGCTGGTTGGCATGATAGTCCTCAAGTCGGCGCGAATGGCGCGCTTCCTCGACGAGAATTTGCCGGGCGTCACAGTACCGGACAGCGTCATCGCCGAAATGGAAAACGCGCGGAACAGGGCGGCCACGTCGGTCGAAATCACAGCGCGTCTCATACGGGAATCACGCGACCTGTGCGACGGCGCGCACATCATGGCAATCGGATGGGAGTCGCGCATACCCGCCATCCTGCAAGCCGCCGACCTGGCCTGACACAATTCTACTTTACGCAATCCCGCGTTTTAGCGATGTCCATCTTTGCTAACGGCATTCATAGCGCGCGATGATTTATGAAGATTTGAATGCCTATACGCGCCAAGAACACACTACTGGAACCTGTAACGATTTAGTCGGCGCTCCATCTCGCGCAAAAATCCCTTCCACCTT
>CAZXFX010000111.1:0-3530 GCA_964640295.1 uncultured Dehalococcoidia bacterium
GCGGGCAATCCGGCCGGGGTGTAGGGATTTTTTGGGTTGGTTTGGGCGTTTGCCTACCCCTGTGAGCCCTTCGAGGTGGAAGGGACTTTTGCCCGAGGTGGGGCGCCGACTATATCGTTACAGGTTCCGCTCCCCATCTACGGCTGGCGTACGTTCATGCACTCCTCGAACAGGATGCCAGTAACCACTTCCATCCTGTCTGTCCAGCCGCACATTTCCAGAAGCCTCTCCATCGTATAGCTGTCCCAGCGCGTCTGGTCGGGACTTGGCCTGCCGCCGAGGATTACCGCGCTGATGTTCGCGTTCATAAGCGCGCCGCAACACATTGGGCACGGTTCGAACGTGGTGTAGAGACTGTATCCGGTCATATCGTCGTCGCCCAGAACCTCGGCTGCGACTCTCAGCGCGACCGTCTCGGCGTGCGCCGTGGGGTCGTGGGTTGTAGGGACCAAGTTGCGCCCTCGCGCCACCACCTTGCCGTCTCGGACTATCACCGATCCTACGCCTACATTTCCTTCATCCTCGGCCACTTTCGCCTCTTCCAAAGCCGATCTCATGAACTCCTCGTGATTCATTTTTCTCTCCCGCTTCGCCGCTTAGTTCAGTGTAAGTCATACAGCTACGGATATTCTTCCCTTCCCATTCAGGGACTGGACTATCGCCGCAGGCATAGGGTCGCCTCTCATCGTTCTCCAACCCGGTATATCCACACTTGGAACAGCGCGTCCGGTTCGCCTTTGGGCATTCCCAGGAATTCTTCGGTAACATGGACGAATTCCCAGGTTCCGTCAGACTCAAGCTGCCGCTGTTTTTCTTTGAAGCCGTTTCGCTCGTAAACGTCGGGACGCAGAGTGAAAGCGACGAAGCCGCCGGGTTTGACCACCCTGGCAAGTTCGTCGAGGGAACTCGCGGGAGCGTGTCCCAAGGTTAGAACGCCAACGCAGATGGCGGCGTCGAAATTGCCTGTGTCGAATCCTAGCGATTCGCCCATCACCATCTGATGAAAGCCGCTATATACTCCCTTGCGTCGCGCCTCTTCCAGCATTCCGCTCGACAGATCCATCGCCTCGATGTCTGCGTAGCCGAGCCGATCCAACTCGACTCCGACAAGCCCCGTTCCCGCGCCAGCGTCCAGCGTTCTGGCGTCTTTGGGAACGAAACGCTCGAACGTCTCCGCCGCTATTCTCGGAATGACGTAGCCGAAATCCGACTCCAAGTCCTCATCATAATCTTTCGCCCACTCATCGTAGCGGTCTTCAAGTTGCTGGTTGTTTTCCGACGCGTAAACCCATTGGACTTTGTTTTCGCTGTTCATATATGCCTTTCATTCGCTGATACTGGTTTTGGCGTTCGATGTGGCTGGCAAGAAGTCCCGACGCGCGCAAGCTTGGATTCTATGCGGGCGATTCGGCAAGAGGGTAATAGCGGTGCGCGATAGACGACTCGTCCACGGTGACCAGCCTGACGCCGGACGGGTCTTTTCCAAGCGGATACCCGACCGCGCCGGTGGCAATCATGAGCAGATCGCCGTCTCGCGCGTAGTTGTTCCTGTGTATGTGGCCCGCGAATACGGCTGAGGCGTCATTGTCTTTGAGTATCTTCACTATTATATCCCGTCGTTCGGGTGGAATAGTGAAGTAGTCCGCGCCCTCGTCCGCTCGCTCCAGGAACAGCGGGTGGTGTACGAAAAGGACCAAACGCTGAGAGCCGGCGCGCCTGGCCGCGCCCATGTCGTCGCCCAGAAACTGAACCATCCTGTCCCATTCGCGCGGAACGTTGGACGGGTCCGACGCCACCGAGCTGTTTATTACTGTGAAGTGGCAATCGTCGTGATCGAACGAGTAGTTGTCGGGACCGAAATTCTCGCGGTACAACTCGATGGACTCGGAAGTGGGCGACTCACCGACGTCGTGGTTGCCGGAGACCCAGTGTATCGGTATGCCGTCATCCAGCGTGGCGCTGATGCGGAACAGTTCGGCCATTTCGGTCTGGTCGCCCGTGTTGTGAATCATGTCTCCGCATACTACAACGAAGTCCGGCGCCAGGCTGTTCGCCTTTTCGATGGCTCTGGTGTATAGGCGCGTTTCGTCCGCGAATCCCGTTATCCGCTCATGGGCATAGCGCATCAGTACGCCGCGCCGTCTGCGCTCTTCTATCTCCTCAGCGGTGTATTTGCTGATAGAGGCGTACATGCCGAACTGTGGATCGGACATTTGAACGAAACTGAATGTCATCGTAGAACTCCATACCTGTCTGGAGGCGCTAGGCGGGGCGCCGGTCGAGTTTCAGTTCGTACCAGACGCTGTGGTGAACTTTGCGGTATCCAAGTTTCAGATACAGCTCTCTGGCGGGTGTATTCTCGGCGTCAACCTCCAGTTCCACAGCGGTTACGCCCATGGACAGCAGATGCTCCATGCCGCTGACTACGATGGCGGTTCCGAGTCCGCGCCCTCGATAGGACGGGTGGACGCCGGTCATCGCCACGAAACCGATATGTCCATACTCGTTTTGGATTCGCTGAGTCCAGTTATACGCGGCGGCTCTGTCGCCGTCCATTATGAAGACTATTCCTTCCGGCGGGCTGGTCTTCGTTCTTACGCGGGCGGCTATCTGCTCGACGGTGTTTGGACTGAAGCCCCAATTTTCGCCGAAGGCGGTATTCTGCAATTCGGTGAGCGTGGCCTCATCCTTGTCCAACTCGAACGATTTGACACGAAATCCGGGTCGCAGGCGCAATGGGGAAAGCGGCTGCCCCTCCCAGCGCATCTGCCAGAACTCCTTTATCTTCTGAAAGCCCTCGGATTCCAGAAGGCGGCGGTCGTCGTCAGCGTCCAGCGCTGTCTGGAAGTGCGCCAGGCGCGCTCCGATCTTTTGGGCGCGTCCGATAGAGTCGCGCAGCAGGAGTCGGAGTATGCCAGCGTCTCTGAATTCGGGCAGGACTCCTCCCTCGATTACCGCTCTGCCTATGGGCGGCTCCGGCGACAGCAGGTGGTAGCCGATAATTTCGTCGTCTTTGACCGCCAGTCGCAGATTCGATTCAGGGGAGACGCCCGGGACAGACAGGTTCTGGCATATCGCTTCGCTGTCCAACTCCTTTTCGGTTCCGACCGCGCCGCTGACGCGGTTGAACAGGTCTGCAACCAATTCGATGTCTTTCCAATCGAAACTGCGTATCCGTATATCGTGAGTCATATATTACCCGCCTGCGACTGAATTTCTGGAAAGGGCGTTTCGATTGTATCAGACAAACGCCCTGTTCCATATATTGCGTAACGAGCCGAGCCTGTATTGCGCTCCACATAGCGTAAAAATCCCATCCCTCTCAATGATTCGCAGGGGCAGGCAATTGCGCGAACCGCCCAAGCCTAAGCCTATATAAGAAGCGCCAAGGGAATTGCGGCGTTAGCGCCAATGCGTTACTCTAGTTGTAGCTACTGGATAATCTTCACTAAGCTGTGGGGCAGAGCGTGTCACTCAGTCGCGCCTGGCGGCGATTGAACTAATCGAGGTGATAACCGTGCGTAAGTGGT
>CAZXFX010000112.1:0-2887 GCA_964640295.1 uncultured Dehalococcoidia bacterium
GGTGAAAAAAGACACCAGAACCACGTGCAGCGCATCAGCAGGCCACCTGTAAAACGCCTGCAGCCCAACCAGAAGATTATAAACCAAAATATATGCACATCGGCGGGATCACAAGGGCAGGCAAACGCCCCAACAGCTTTGCAAAATCCCTTCCCCCTCTCAGCCCTCGATGGGGGAAGGCTCAACCCCAACCAGTCGTCAGATAATTCACCATTCACAATTTAATGGACGGGGGTGATCCAAGCCTCCCACCAAACTGATATAGACTCCCGCCCCAAAGAACCCGCGTATTATGGCGGCTGAGAATGCTATAATTGGACAGCCATCCCCAAGAGAAGTATGCCCAGATGCTCGTTAAAACAGACTCTCCCGATATACTCAAGAAGATAGTCGAGGTCAAAAGCCAGGAAGTCGAACGCCTCAAGCGCGACGTTCCTGTTGAGGCTTTGCTCGAAAGGATAGAATGGCAAGCCGAACCCTTGGACTTCGCGTCCAGACTGGTCGGCGACAAGATCAAGGTCATAGCCGAAGTGAAGCGCGCCTCTCCTTCCAGGGGCGTGTTGAGAGAGAATCTAAATCCCGCTTGGCTCGCCGACAAGTACGTTCGCAATGCCGCCGCCGCCATATCCGTCCTTACCAACAAAGACCATTTTCAGGGCAGCCTGGAAGACCTCGAGGCCGCCGGAGCCGTGGCGCATACCCATCTGATTCCGACGCTCCGCAAGGAATTCCTCTTCGACCCCTATCAGGTGAGCGAGGCTCGCGCCTATGGCGCCGACGCGATACTTCTCATCGTCTCCATGCTGAATGTCGAGACGATGATCGAACTGCAAGAACTCGCGCATAGCCATGGAATGCAGTGCCTCGTCGAAGTGCACGACGAAGATGAAATGGACGTTGCGATAGACATTGGCGCAAAGCTCATCGGCGTCAACAACCGAGACCTGAGAACCTTCCATACGACGCTCGAAGTCACAGACAGGCTTGGCGACATGGTCCCGCCAGACCGCATACTGGTAAGCGAGAGCGGAATCAGGACGCGAGACGACCTTGAGCGAGTCAGGCGGGCGGGCGCGTCCGCCGTTCTGGTAGGAGACGCGCTGGTGTCCGCGCCAGACCCCGGAGCCAAATTGAGGGAGTTGACATGACGCGCTTCAAAATCTGCGGCCTGCGCGATGTAGGCGCCGCCCTGGTTGCCGCCGAATCGGGCGCGGGTTTTCTTGGCTTCAACTTTGTGGAAGGCGTCCGACGTCAACTGCAACCCGCCGAGGGCAGCCAAATCATCTACGACTTCCGAATGGCGTTCGATGGCGACGAGATGCCCCAAATTGTCGGTCTGTTTGCCAACCAGGACGCTGAATTCGTGAACAACGTCATCCACCAATGCGGCTTGGACCTGGCTCAGCTATGCGGAGACGAGCCGCCCGGTTTTTGGCCTGAACTGGCGGCGCCGGTAATCAGGCAGGTCAAGGTGCGCGAGGACATGACCCGCGAAGACGCGGTAGCTGTCGCAACCGCTCAGGTTGAAGAGGCGCTGGACGCAGGACATCTGGCTCTGCTGGATAAGCATAAGCCGGGCGCGCTTGGAGGAACGGGCATGACGTTCGACTGGAATATCGCCCGAGAAGTGTCGCGCGACAGGCCCACGATGATAGCAGGCGGACTGAATCCGCAGAATGTCGCCAATGCTATATGGACTGCGCGACCTTGGGGCGTTGACGTTTCGAGCGGTGTGGAGACCGACGGCGTAAAGGACGCCGATAAGATAAGGGCGTTCGCGGACGCCGTCAGGTCCGGCCGGGTAGGGAGAAGATGCAGAAACCGCTCCCCTTGAACCCACAGAGCGTAACAATAGGCGCGCCGCGCGAACTGGTATTCCAGATGCTTTCTTCATTTCGGCGCGGACGCATCGCGGGAGACGACGCAGAGTCGTCGAGGCTCGTCTCGGAAGAAGGCGACACGAAGATAGTCGAGTTCATCACGAAGGCGGGCGCGTTTACCTACACCACGCTCGAAGAAGTCAGACTGTATCCGCCCGAAAGAATTACGTTCAAGCATCTTGAAGGCCCGCTCGATTTCTCCGAGGAAGAGTTTGCGTTCGATGAAACCGCCGACGGCCAAACTGTAATGACTCACAGCGGCAGTTTCATCTGGAAGAGCGTTCCCTTCTTTGGATGGCTGGGCGGAGTGATATATACCAGGCCAATGTATCACCGAGTGATACGAAAGCATCTCGCCGTAGTCAAAGAAGCGGCTGAGGCGAGGGCCGCGCGCAGCCACGTCTTCAGGCGAGCGAAACGATAACAGGGCAGTGTAAAATCACCATAAAAGTGAAAATGATGTCACGGGGAGTCATTTCAGTGAATTCGCCAACCCGCCCCACATGGGAGATCGCTCTTCCGGGTAAACAGATATATGACCGAGATATCCGAGCGCAGGTGAAAACAAGCCATCAGGGCCACATAGTCGCAATAGACGTAGATACCGGGGAGTGGGCTACTGGAAGCAGCGTATTAGACGCAACGGACCGTTTGCGGGAAAAGCGCCCGAACGCCGTCAACGTATTGAGCGAGCGAGTTGGCCATCCGGCTCTGCGGTATTTCGGAGGGCGAAATCCACGGTGAGTTAGTTGATCCAAGGCGCGGTTAACTCCGCTTATGAACCAACGATAACCCTCGTTATGCAATCGCCGTCTGGTCAAGAGCGGCGCATAGAGGCCATCGTGGATACCGGATTCAACGGGTTTCTTACCTTGTCGCCCGCAACCCAGATCCATTCGATTATCCAAAAATCGTTCGTCCTGATCTTGTCGAAGGACGCCTGCTGAAGAATGTTGTCAGTCAGTTCGCAGTCATCATGTAGAATAACCGAAAGACCCTGCCCCGCG
>CAZXFX010000113.1:0-2344 GCA_964640295.1 uncultured Dehalococcoidia bacterium
CTGAGCTTGTCGAAGGGCGCGCCAACCCCTCTCAGCCCCTCGATGGTGGAAGGCTGGGATGGGGGTGATTACCTCAATACCTACCCCTCTCAGCGTATCGAGGGGGAAGGGATTTTTGCGCGAGATTGAGCGCCGACTAAGTTGTTACAGGTTCATATATGATACTTCATAATAGTCTTGGAATATGGCCTGTGTTACAATGCGTTTGAGTTCCAATTGGACCCCTATGATAAATTTCAGGAGGCGTTCGACCTTATGACTACCGCTACCGAATCCGCTAAATATACTGCTGTGGGAACGCGCCCTATACGCCATGACGGTTACGACAAGGTTACCGGCAAGGCGGCGTATGGCGCGGATGTAAACCTTCCCGGAATGTTGCACGCCAGAGTTCTGAGAAGCCCTCACGCGCACGCGATCGTCAAATCCATTGACACATCCAAGGCTGAAGCCGCCCCAGGCGTCAGGGCTGTGATTACTTCCGCGGACTTCCCAGAATATGAGAATAAAACCACCAATGTCATGGCTGGCGCCCCGCCGCAGAATATGCTGCATATCAGCAGCAAGATACTCGCGCGCGACAAAGTATTGTACAAGGGCCATCCTGTGGCCGCCGTCGCCGCGGACAGCGTTCACGACGCCGAAGAAGCGCTAGACCTCATCGAGGTGGACTATGAAGTATTGCCCGTCGTGACGACCGTAGAGGACGCGATAGCCGACGGCGCGCCGCTTCTCCATCCGGAGTTCGAGAATAATGTTGCCAGCCACTCCCGCCTGGAGATTGGCGACATTGACAAGGGTTTCGAGGCGGCGGACGTCATCATTGAGCGCGAGTTTCGCACCAAGACCGTCCACCAGGGATATATCGAGCCTCACTCGGCGACGGCGTGGTGGACGCCGCAGGATCGTATCACTGTCTGGGGAAGCTCGCAGGGACATTTTCAGATACGCGATCTGACGGCTGCGGTCGTGGGCGTTCCCTTCTCTTCCGTCAAGGTAGTGCCGATGGAGATTGGCGGCGGATTTGGCGGCAAGACGACTATTTACCAGGAGCCGCTCGCAGTCGCGCTTTCCAAGAAGTCGGGCGCGCCAGTCAAGGTCACTATGACCAGAACTGAAGTGATGGAGGCGTCTGGTCCCACCTCCGGTTCCTATATGAAAGTGAAGATGGGCATAACCAACGAGGGCAGGATGACAGCCGCCTACGCCGACCTCAAGTTTGAGGCGGGCGCGTATCCGGGCTCGCCTGTCGGCGCCGCCGCCAATTGCATATTCTCGCCTTATGACATCGAGAATATCCGCATAGACGCCTACGACGTGGTGGACAATAAGCCCAAGACGACGGCGTATCGCGCGCCCGGCGCTCCGATTGGCTCATTCGCCGCCGAGACTATCATTGACGAATTCTGCGAAAAGCTGGGCATGGACCCGATAGACTTCAGAATTCTGAACGGCGCCAAAGAAGGGACCCGTCGCGCGACCGGCATCATCAATCCGCCAATCGGCGCAATCGAGACAGCCCAGGCCGCCAAGGATCATGATCACTACGCGCAGAAGCTCGACGGCAAGTGGCGCGGCAGGGGAGTGGCGTCCGGTTTCTGGATCAATGGCGCCGGAGCCGCCTGCGCCACCGCCAACCTGAATTACGACGGCACGGTCAGCCTGACGATAGGCTCGATGGACATCGGCGGCACCCGTCCCGCCGCCGCGCAGCAGTTCGCCGAGGTTCTGGGCATACCCGTCGAGGATGTAAACCCGCAGGTTGGCGACACCGAGCAGATAGGCTACACGTCCATGACGGGCGGCTCCGGAGCCGCGTTCAAGACTGGATGGGCAAGCTATGAGGCGGCGCAAGACGTGAAGCGACAGATGCTCGAGCGCGCCGCTCTTCTGTGGGAGACGGACGCCTCGGAGATAGAGCTTGTGGACGGCGTGTTCAGGCACAAGTCCGACCCTGAATTGAGCATGGAGTTCAGGGAACTGGCGGGCCGCGCCGCCGAGACCGGCGGCCCAATCGTGGGCAGCGCCAACATGGATCCAAGCGGAGCGGGCAGCGCGTTCGCCACCCATATCGTGGATGTCGAGGTAGATCCGGAAACAGGCAAGGTCGAGATACTCAGATACACCGCGTCCCAGGACACCGGCACATCCATACATCCTAGCTACGTCGAGGGCCAGATACAGGGCGGTGTCGTGCAGGGCATCGGCTGGGCTCTCAACGAAGAATACTACATGAACGACGATGGGCAGATGATGAATTCCAGCCTGCTCGATTACAGGATGCCCACCTCGCTCGACCTGCCGATGATAGACACGGTGGTCGTGGAGGTGCCCAATCCCAACC
>CAZXFX010000114.1:0-2150 GCA_964640295.1 uncultured Dehalococcoidia bacterium
CGCTCGCTCGGACTGGTTGATAAGTTCTGGTATATGAGTTGTTAGTCATTAGTGGTTAGTAGTTGGATTGGATTACGCAATTTACGCATATTTGTTCTTAGATTGTGAGTATTGTAGCACAGGGTGGGGGGATGTGGAATAGTGAATTTGGAATTGTCTGGTGGCTGATTGGGGTTGAGCTCTGCCCGTCGAGGTCTGAGAGGGGTAGGCGCGTAGCAGGTCGGCGCACCCTTCGACAGGCTCAGGACGAACGGGTTTTTGATTTACCTACCCTTGTGAGCCCCTCGATACGGAAAGGCTAGGATGGGGGACAATCACCCCCATCCTCCGACCAAACTGCTATAGGCTCGGATTTCGATACATTCCGAATCCTGTTATCATAGCCGCGCGACTCAACGATTTGAACAAGGGAGGGTTCAATCATGGCAGGCATGACAGGAACGATCAGACTGAGACGAGTCAATCACCTTACCTACTGTGTCAAGGACAAAGAACGCGCCACCCGCTTCTGGGTGGACGTGCTTGGCGTCGAGCAAATACCGAGCCAGGTGGACTCCGACCACATCGTCTGGCTGCAACTTCCAAGCGGCACGATGGTCCACCTGATAGAGAGCGACGAAGCGCCTTCCGTGCCGTCGCACCACGGAGCGTTCGAGGTGGAGGACATCGAAGAAGCGCAGAAGTATATGCATTCACACGATGTCGAAACGACCGACATCACCACTCGACACGATGGCCAGCGCGTATTCTTCATCGAAGACACGGAGGGCAACCGCATCGAGATATGCACCAAGTCGGGCTTTCCCATACTGGTGTAGCGAGGAGGCGACGAAATGACCGAAGAGCGCTGGCCGGACATTCGCCCCAATCCCAGGACATTCTATGGCTGCCCGCTGCTGGCAGACATGGATGAGCTGGACGCGCAGGTGGCGTTCGTCGGAATGCCATTCGACCAGGGGACTTTCGGGAGACCGGGCGCGAGATACGGTCCGGACGCGGTGCGGGACGCGAGGGGATATTCATACGTCGGGTATGGAGGAATGCAGTTCGACCGCGAGGCGGCGGGCTACTTCGATTCGGACAGGGGCGTAGAACTGCTGGCCGGAGTGACAATGGCGGACTGCGGCAACATTACGGTCGTGCCGTCGGACGTGCTCGACAATTTTCAAAAGCTGACCAACGTGGTGGAGAAGATAGTGTCCAAAGGTTCGACGCCGATAGTGGTCGGCGGCGACCACGCGATCACGTTCCCGGTCGTGCGCGGACTGGGCGCGCATGAGCCGCTCGACATAGTTCACTTCGACGCGCACATGGACTATTCCCATGAGACGCAGGGCGTCTTGTACACGCACGGCAGCCCGATACGTCGCTGCCGGGAACTGTCATTCGTCCGCAACATTAGCTCCATCGGCATACGCAAGGAGAGCCGCAAAGTCTATGACGAAGCGATAGCGGACGGCAACCTGGTTATGACGACGCGAAGGTTCAAGGAACTGGGGGCGGAGGCGGCGATGGCGCGAGTTCCAGAATCTGAGAACCTCTACGTCACCATAGACATAGACGTTCTGGACCCCAGTCACGCGCCCGGCACGGGGACGCCGGAGGTGGGCGGACTGTATTACGAGGAACTGCGCGATTCGCTGGTGTGGCTGGCGCGCAATCACAAGGTGGTCGCGTTCGACATGGTGGAGGTCGCGCCACCCTATGACCACGCCGACTTGACCGCGATGAACGCTTCCAGGCTGATCATAGATTTCCTGACTGAGATGTTTCCGCCGTCGGATGGATGAACATACGGTGAAATTTCATGCCGGAGATGGCGCGAAGTTGGTCACTGGATCCAAGTCAGACAACGGCTGTCTAGCCGAGCAACTCCCGTCTGATTTCGTCCAGTCGCCGGATATGTTCACACATATCTCAAATTTCAGTCTTTCATCGCGGCTTGGACGGGGTTGGCGGGAATCAAATCCACAGTTGCAGCCGTATCGAGCTTGGATACCCCAAAGACTAGAAATCCCTGTATATCCCCGGCCAAATTCACATTAGTTTCCACCTGGTCGTGCACGGTCGCGGTATAGTAACCAGGCGCCGTTCCCCAGCAAACTTCCAGCAGGTCTCCGACAGGGTCATACCAGACTTTCACTCTCTTA